>NZ_JAAKPE010000001.1:0-882025 GCF_049171775.1 Aeromonas sp. 603404 | reverse complement strand
GCAGAGCAGAGCAGAGCAGAGCAGAGCAGAGCAGAGCAGAGCAGAGCAGAGCAGAGCAGAGCAGAGCAGAGCAGAGCGTCAACCATTGTAGGATAGGGGGCAGAGTTCAGCGCTGATGGTTGGTGTCAGGTGAGATCACACCAATAAGCCTGCTTCGCATCTTGGGAGAAAGGCAGATAGCAAGAAGGGAGCCTGAGGCTCCCTTCTTTGTTAGCGGTAATTTGATGGTTACTGGTTAGAACCAGAAGCCGATAATAAAGGAGCCTGCCAGCGTCAGCATCACGTTGGCCACCGCATAGGTACCTGCGTAGCCAAGCGCCGGAATGGAGCTGTTGGCGGCCTCGTTGACCACATCCATGGCGGGGGCGCAGGTACGGGCACCAGTGATGGCGCCGAGCAGCAGCGCCGGGTTCATTTTCAATACCCAGACCCCGAACAGATAACCGACAAGCACCGGCAGGGTAGTGACCAACATGCCGGAGAAGAGCACTACGGCACCCACTTCGCTCAGGTGATCCAGAATGCCGCCACCCGCCTTGAGGCCGGTGCTCACCATAAAGACCGCAAGACCGAGATCCTTGGCCAGTCGCAGGGCTCCGGGTGGTACGTAACCCACGGTGGGGTGGTTGGCCCGCAGATACCCCATCAGAATACCAGCCAACAGCAGACCGACGGCGTTGCCGAGGCCAAATTCAATCTGGCCGAACACAAGCGAGACGGAGCCGATCAGCAAGCCGAGCACGAAGAAGGTGGTGAAAGCCACTAGATCTGTGGTCTGGCTGTGGATACTGATAAAGCCGATCTTGTTGGCCAGCAGTTTGACCCGCTGTTTCTCGCCGCTGATCTGCAGCACATCGCCTTTTTGCAACATGATGTTGCGATCGAACGGCATCTCGATTTGGGAGCGTACCACCCGGTTGAGGAAGCACCCTTTCTCGGTGAGGTTGAGCTCCACCAGATGGCGGCCGACCACGGCGTCGTTTTTCACCACTATCTCTTCGGTGACGATCTGCAGGTCGAGCAGGTTGCGATCAAATACCTCTTTACCGTTGCGGTAGTTGACGTCCAGTTTCTCGTGGCTCTCGGGATAGCCCACCAGGGCGATCTCGTCCCCTTCTTGAATGACGGCATCCCCATCGGGACTGGCGAGAATGCCGTTGCGGCGGATCCGCTCCACATAGCAGCCGGTGTGGGGATAGATGCCTGTTTCACGCAGGGTACGGCCGCCAATCCAGGCTGCCAGCTCGGGGCCAACCCGATAGGCGCGAATGATGGGCAGATAGGTCTTGCGACTGTCGCTGTCGGAGAGGCCCCGCTCACGGGCGATTTTTTGCGCTTCGGTATTGAGATCGAGTCGTGCCAGTGACGGGAGATAGCGCACCACCAGCATCAGACCAACCAGACCCACCAGATAGGTCAGGGCGTAGCCGATGCCCATGTTGTCGAGTACCGCCTGCATATCGGTTTGATGGGGCAGGTTGAGCAGACCACTGCGCAGGGCATCCTGTGCACCCACCAGCGCCGGGGTCGATGTGAGGGAACCCGCCAGGATCCCCGCCGCCATGCCCGGCCCCAGATTGAAGAACTTGGCCAGCCCCACTGTCAGCAGCAGAGCTGTCAGCAAGATCACCAGAGTCAGGGTGATGTAGTGGATGCCATCGCGCAGGAAGACGCTGAAGAAGTGGGGGCCCGCCTCAATCCCCACACAGAAGATGAAGAGCATAAAGCCGACGTTTTCTGTGGTGGCAGTAAACTCGAAGCCCATCTGGCCAAACAGCAGGGCGGTAAACAGCACACCTATGGTGTTGCCAATCTGGAAGTTGCCAATCCGCACTTTGCCAAGCAGCAGGCCGAAGGCCAATACCACGAAGAGCAGCAGGGAGTCGCTTTGATGCAGCAGTGTCACAAAATCTATAGTCATGCCCGGAAAAACCGAGGAAAAAAGTGGGGCCGATATTGTGCCGTATCTATCACTAATAAAGAAGCATAAGGGGGGATTAATCGGAAGTTATCGGACGCTATTTAATGAGCAGGCGGCGGGATAAGGGGAGCATCGGAAAAAAGCAGGTGATTTTAGCTCTCCTTCCCGTTGTCAATTAGTGAAACATGCTGGTTGCAGCCGGGCTTGCACTGTCATGGGTGAGATTTTAGATTCTGCTGTCTAGCGCTTCGCCACAGAGCGGTTTCAGCAGATTCAACCTGGGGATCTCTTGGTCGTAAAAGAGTCAAATGACGAGATACTAGCGTCATTCCCATATGGGGAAAGGGCTGGCAAAAAGATATCTCCGGAAAGTGCCAATAGAGCCTGTTAATCAACAGTTACAGAGGGTGGGACAAAACAGAATAAAATCAGGTTAGCCTGTAAAATGGTCTCCTGTTGCAGGGGATAACAGGCAATCCCGCGTCCTGACAGGGCTTGCTGCACTTACCCACAGAATCTGTGGATAACCCTGTTTATGAAACTTGTTCATCGCCCTGAAAACCGCGCCAGTACTGGGATGCAAGGGCTGTTCAAAAAATACCGGAAGAAAAATGTTTGTATAAAAATCAAATAGTTAGATGCGACAGGAGAAAACTCTGTCGAGCCGGGACGGGTAACAAAAGGGAGCGTCAGCAGCAAGAAGGATCTTGTGCATTAAAATTGGCAGGAGAGGGCACTAAAGTGGATAACTTGCACCGAGATGGTGAGGAATTTGGCTCCCCCGACTGGACTTGAACCAGTGACATACGGATTAACAGTCCGCCGTTCTACCGACTGAACTACGGGGGAACATCAGGCAAGGAGGAGCATTATACAGAAGGTGTACTGGGTGGTCAAGCCATTCGCGGGATGATGGCACGGGTGTACCGCTGCCAAACCCTCGGTTACACTGCTCCTCTGCTGTTTTGTGTCGGGAGTGTTCATGAGCAAATTGTTCAAGTTAGCCAGCCAGTTTCAACCCGCCGGGGATCAGCCTACGGCGATTGCCCAACTGCTGGATGGCATCGAGTCGGGGCTGGCCCATCAGACCCTGCTCGGGGTGACCGGTTCGGGCAAGACCTTCACCATGGCCAACGTCATCGCCACCCTGAACCGCCCGACCATGATCCTGGCTCCCAACAAGACCCTGGCCGCCCAGCTCTATGGTGAAATGAAGGAGTTCTTCCCCGACAACGCGGTGGAGTATTTCGTCTCCTACTACGACTATTACCAGCCCGAAGCCTATGTGCCGACCACCGACACCTTTATAGAGAAGGATGCCTCCATCAACGATCACATCGAGCAGATGCGATTGTCGGCCACCAAGGCGTTGCTGGAGCGGCGCGATGTGGTGATCGTTGCTTCGGTGTCGGCCATCTATGGTCTGGGGGATCCCCAAGCTTATCTGAGCATGATGTTGCATCTCAAAGTGGGGGATGTGATCAACCAGCGGGATATCCTGCGTCGCCTCGCAGAGCTGCAGTACACCCGCAACGAAATGGCGTTCCAGCGCGGCACCTTCCGGGTGCGGGGGGAGGTGATCGACATCTACCCCGCCGAATCTGACAAGCTGGCGCTGCGGGTAGAGCTGTTTGATGAAGAGGTGGAGCGCCTCTCCCAGTTCGATCCCCTGACCGGCGCTATCGAGCAGACGGTTGTGCGCTACACCATCTACCCCAAGACCCACTACGCCACCCCGCGCGAGACCATTCTCGGCGCCATCGAGCATATCAAGGAGGAGCTGCGCAGTCGCCGCGAGCAGCTGTTGTCCCTAAACAAGCTGGTGGAAGAGCAGCGCATCAGCCAGCGCACCCAGTTCGACATGGAGATGATGCAGGAGCTGGGTTACTGCTCCGGCATCGAGAACTACAGCCGCTATCTCTCCGGCCGTGCGCCGGGGGAGCCGCCGCCCACCCTGTTTGACTACCTGCCAGGGGATGGCCTGCTCATCATCGATGAGTCCCACGTCACGGTGCCGCAGATTGGCGCCATGTTCAAAGGGGACCGCTCCCGCAAGGAGACCCTGGTGGAGTACGGCTTCCGGCTCCCCTCGGCGCTGGACAACCGGCCGCTCAAGTTCGACGAATTTGAAGCGCTGATGCCGCAGACTGTGTTTGTTTCGGCGACTCCCGGCCCCTACGAGCTGGAGAAGTCCGGCGGCGATGTGGTGCAGCAGGTGGTGCGCCCTACCGGCCTGCTCGATCCGGAGATCGAGGTGCGTCCGGTGACCACTCAGGTGGACGATCTCCTTTCCGAGATCCGCAAGCGGGTCGCCGTCGAGGAGCGGGTGCTGGTTACTACCCTGACCAAGCGGATGGCGGAAGACTTGACCGAGTATCTGGCGGAGCACGACGTCAAGGTGCGCTACCTCCACTCCGATATCGACACGGTCGAGCGGGTGGAGATCATTCGCGATCTGCGCCTCGGCAAGTTCGATGTGCTGGTGGGCATCAACCTGCTGCGGGAAGGTCTCGACATGCCGGAAGTGTCGCTGGTGGCAATTCTGGATGCGGATAAAGAGGGCTTCCTGCGCTCCACTCGCTCGCTGATCCAGACCATCGGCCGGGCGGCGCGTAACCTCAACGGCAAGGTCATTCTCTACGGCGATACCATCACCAACTCGATGAAGGTCGCCATTGAGGAGACCGAGCGGCGCCGCGCCTTGCAGCATGCCCATAACTTCAAGCATGGCATCACCCCCAAAGGGCTCAACAAGTCCATTGGCGATGTGATGGACATGGGAGGCAGCCGCACGGCAGGCAAACCTGGCAAGGGGATGCGCAAGGCGGCCGAGCCGCAAGGGGAATACCATGTCCGCTCAGCCAGCGAGATTGCCAAAGAGATCAAGCGGATGGAGGAGCAGATGTTCCAGCATGCCCGGGATCTGGAGTTCGAACAGGCGGCGGCACTGCGGGATCAGATCCAGCGGTTGCGCAGCGAGTTGATCGAATCATGAGCCGCAAACGCTGGCTGATTTGGCAACGACTTCGTCGTCTCTATCAGGGCTTTCGCCATCCCGGTACCCCCTGGTGGGCGAGGGGGCTGGTGATCCTTATCCTGCTCTATGGCATCAGTCCGGTGGATCTTATCCCTGACGTGGTGCCCTTGCTGGGCTGGTTCGATGATGTGACCCTGCTGCTGGTGTTGCTATGGGGCTGGGAGCGTTGTTTGCCCCCCGCAGTGCGCAGCGATCTGGAACAGGCCTCCTAGTTCACCTTTTCAACAACATACTCGGCTTCTCTCTTTGTGCTCCCACCCTCGAAGGAAGCGGAAAAACGGTTTCATTTGAAGGTGGGCACTGCGGGACAAAAAAGAGGCTGCCCCGGTGATTGTCGCCCGGATGGCATTGGCGTAGACTCCACGCCGTTCACTTTATGGGTATGGAAAAAATGGATCTGATCCTCTTTGCAATCGACTTTATCCTGCACGTTGACGTGCATTTGAAAGAGCTGTTCGAGAACTATGGCGTCTGGGTTTACGCCATCCTGTTTCTGATCATCTTCTGTGAAACAGGGTTGGTAGTGACGCCGTTCCTGCCGGGTGACTCCCTGCTGTTTGCCGCCGGTGCGCTTACCGTGGGCAGTGTGCTGGACGTCCACACCTTGGCGGCCGTGCTGATCATCGCAGCTGTGCTGGGCAACGTGGTCAACTACACCATTGGTCACTTCTTCGGCGAGCAGCTGTTCCGTAACCCGGACTCCAAAATCTTCCGCCGCGACTATCTGGAGAAGACCCACGCTTTCTATGCCAAGCATGGCGGCAAGACCATCATCATCACCCGCTTCCTGCCTATCGTGCGCACCTTTGCGCCGTTCGTTGCAGGGATGGGGGCCATGACCTATCCGCGCTTCCTAGCGTTCAACCTGGTTGGCGGCCTGCTGTGGGTACTCTCCTTCGTCTATGCCGGCCACTTCTTTGGCAATCTGCCGGTGGTGCGTCACAACTTTACCCTGCTGATCTTCGGCATCATCGGTATTTCCCTGTTGCCCATGGTAATTGGCGCGGTCAAGGCCAAGATGAGCACTGCCAGGGCGTAACCAGAAATACGGTCAGCCAGAACGAGAAAGGGGGGAGCCATAATGGCTCCCCCCTTTTATCTCCACACGGCCATGATGATCAGTTGCAGCAACGCCCTTTCACCAGATTGCCGATGGCCACTACGGTGAAGACCAACAGGTAAGCGGCGAAGATGACGACCAGCCACTGGGGCATGGAGTAACCGAAGAACTGCCAGGTGATCTGGGCACAATCCCCTTCCGGCATAAAGAGCCAGGGGAGCCACTGATCGAGCGGAGCCCAGCTCGGGAAGTCGGCAAACGGGCTGCAGACGTTGAACGGGGAGGGGTTGACCTGATAGTCCACATGCTTGAGGGCCAGCTGGAAGCCGCGGAAGGCACTGTAGCCCCACAGCAACATGGCACTCCAGCGAACATACCACTTATCCGGCGCCACCATGCCGAGCAGTCCAGCGGCCAGCACACCCAGGGTCGCCAACCGTTCGTAAACACACATCACGCACGGGGAGAGGCCCAGCACATGCTGGAAGAAGAGGGCGCACAACTCGAGGAACAGGGCTGATGCTGCCAACAGACCCCAGGCCAGCCGATGGGCGGCGATACGGCGGAGAAACTCGATCATCTCATTGATCTCTCAGAAAAAACAGTGGCTGAATTAGAGCAGAGCGGAACCGAAAAGAAAAGGGCCCTGAAAGGGCCCTCGGAAACCGTCGCAACGGATTAATGCAGTGCCGGCTGTACCGCTGGCAACGCACTCTCCATCACCAGCCATCCGTGCTGATAGAACCACTCAGTGGCAGGACCAAGCAGCAATTCGACAGAGAAAAAGCCGATCAGCCCCAGCACCAATGTGTAGGGCAGCGCCATCCAGACCATGCGGCCATAGGAGAGGCGCAGCAGCGGCGCCAATGCCGAGGTGAGCATAAACAGGAAGGCGGCCTGACCATTGGGGGTGGCGACCGATGGCAGGTTGGTACCTGTGTTGATGGCTACCGCCAGCAGATCGAACTGGGCGCGGTCAATGGCGCCATTGAGCAGGGCAGTCTTGACTTCGTTGATGTAGACGGTTCCGACAAAGACGTTGTCACTGACCATGGAGAGCACCCCATTGGCCAGATAGAAGAGAGCCAGCTGGTTCTCCGGCTTGGCAGCCAGTACCAGCTGGATCACCGGCTTGAACAGCTGCTGATCGATGATGACGGCGACCACGCTGAAGAAGACCGCCAGCAGGGCGGTGAAGGGGAGTGCCTCCTGGAAGGCTTTACCCAGCGAGTGCTCCTCGGTGATCCCGGTCAGGGAGGTGGCCAGCACGATGACCGAGAGGCCAATCAGACCAACGGCTGCCAGGTGCATGGCCAGACCGACGATCAGCCAGACCGCAATCAATGCCTGAACGATCAGCTTGGCCTTGTCTTGCGGGCTGCGTTTTGCCTCTTCGTAGCGGTTGTACTCCTCCATGATGGCGCGCACTGTGTCCGGCAAGCGGGCGCCATAGCCAAACCAGCGAAACTGCTCCACCAACACGCAGGTCAGCAGACCGCAGATAAAGACGGGGACGGTCACGGGGGACATGCGAATGGCAAATTCGGCGAAGTTCCAGCTGGCTTGCTCGCCGATGATGAGGTTTTGCGGCTCGCCCACCAGGGTGCAGACACCGCCCAACGCGGTCCCGATAGCGGCATGCATCATCAGGCTGCGGAGGAAGGCGCGAAAATCATCGAGATCCTGGCGATTGCGCTCAGCCACTTCATTATCGTCGGTATGGTCATGGCTGTGACCAAACTCCTTGCCGGAAGAGACCTTGTGATAAATGGCATAAAAGCCGGTGGCGACACTGATCACCACGGCAATCACGGTCAGGGCATCGAGAAAAGCTGACAGGAAGGCGGACACCAGACAGAAGGAGAGGGAGAGCAGGATCTTGGAGCGTACGCCGATCAGCAGCTTGGTGAAGACATAGAGCAGCAGCTGCTTCATGAAATAGATGCCTGCCACCATGAACACCAGCAACAGCAGCACTTCGATATTGGCGACCAGCTCGTGCTTGACCTGATCGGCGGAGGTCATGCCGATCAACACGGCTTCGATCGCGAGCAGACCACCCGGTTGCAGGGGGTAGCACTTGAGGGCCATGGCCAGGGTGAAGATAAACTCAACGACCAGTAACCAGCCCGCAATGAAAGGATCAAGGTGGAAGGCAATCGGATTGATCACCAGAAATAGCAAGATGGCGCTTTTATACCACTGTGGTGCATTGCCCAAGAAGTTCTTGGCGAATGCCTGCCCTAGGCTTATTGGCATGATAATGGGTCTCAACTTTGTTGTTAGGATCTGCTTCTATGCAGTCAAGGATGATTCGACCTGTGCCTCCGGATGTTGGCCTTTATCTGTCTGATTCCTCGTGATTTTAATCAAAAAGCGTGACGATTATAAATGATAGCCGATGGATCTCTGCCCATGTGTCTGTTTTATAACCACCTTGTCGGGGTTGGCTGGCTCCCTCGTGGCGATTAGATACATATTCCCAACACTATATTTGCCATATGTGAGCAGAGGACTGACCTTATGCTTGCCAGCCATCATCGCTTTGATATCATTCGTCAGCCTTTTTACGCATTACAACAGAGTCAATTCATGGTTATAAAAGCGCAGAGCCCAGCTGGGTTTGCCGAGGAATACATCATCGAGTCCATCTGGAACAATCGCTTTCCTCCCGGATCTATTCTGCCCGCCGAGCGTGAATTATCCGAGTTGATCGGGGTGACGCGGACGACCTTGCGGGAAGTGCTGCAGCGACTGGCCCGTGATGGCTGGTTGACCATACAGCATGGCAAGCCGACCAAGGTGAACAATTTCTGGGAAACCTCCGGCCTCAATATTCTGGAGACGTTGGCTCGTCTGGATCAGGACAAGGTACCTGATCTGATAGCTCAGCTGCTCTCCGCCCGTACCCACATCTGCACCATCTTTATCCGCGGGGCGATCCGTCACAATCCGGAGCAGGCCGCCGAGATCCTGCGTGGCGCCGATGGGGTCGAGAACAACGCACAGGCTTATGCCGAGTTCGATTATCGCCTGCACCACCAGCTGGCGTTTGCTTCCGGCAATCCGATCTACGCTTTGATCCTGAACGGTTTCAAAGGGTTGTACAGCCGGGTTGGCAGCTACTACTTCTCCGACAAGCAGGCCCGCGAGACCGCAGATGCCTATTACAAGACCCTGCTCAATCTGGCGGAGACCAAGAACCACGAAGCCGTGTTCATGACGGTGCGTCAGTACGGTATCGAGTCCGGCAAGCTGTGGACACGTCTGCGTCAGGACATGCCAAGCGATCTGTGCGACAACTGATCCCTTGCCTGTGCTGTCCAAGAAACGCGCCATCCGGCGCGTTTTTTTATTCTGCCGTGTTCGTGTCTATCCTTGATTGCTGGTGGTAATTGCTTGAACTGCATGGATATTTGGCCAAAAAGCTTGATCCAGCGCAAATGAACCCTGCATTTATCACTTTGGTGGCATAGGACCCAACCGCTGATTGAGGTCAAATGGACGTATCAAGAGCGGAGCCAATATCCGCCAGAAGGAACACACCTTTCACCGGATGAAGGACACAACAATGAGTCTTCTTGAACACACCATCTGGACAGTACTGGGATATGGGGCCATGCCCTTTATCTTTCTGAGCGGATTCGTGGCGGTGGCAGTGACCTGTTGCATGCTGCTGAATGCGTTCGGGGTACAGTCCGCCGAGAAGTGAGTCGCTTCTCATGCCGCCAAATGCCAGTCTTCGGACTGGCATTTGTTTTTTGTGTTTTTTAAAGCACTTATCCCGGCAGGGAAGGGGAAATCTTTGGTCAGGATGGTCGAACCTGCCGCCGATTTTGATTACACTGGCGCCCGTATTTCCCACTCACCCTTCTCTAATCCAGGTGTTCAAGGTTTTCTATGGCTCTCAAGGCAACCGTATTCAAGGCCCAGATCAGTTTGTCTGATATGGATCGCAATCTGTATCAGGACTTCTCCCTCACGCTGGCGCGCCACCCCTCCGAAACCGATGAGCGGATGATGATCCGGCTGGCGGCCTTTGCCTGGCACGCTGCCGAGCGACTGGAGTTCACCAAGGGATTGAGCGCCGATGACGAACCCGAGCTCTGGTGCAAGAACTACTCGGACGAAATTGAGCTCTGGATCGAGCTGGGCCAACCCGATGAAAAACGGCTCAAAAAAGCCTGCAACCGCGCCCGTCAGGTGGTGCTCTATCTCTACGGCGGTCGTGGCACCAGCGTTTGGTGGAAGCAGAACCAGGGCAAGCTGAGCCAGCATGACAACCTCAGCATCATCGAACTCTCCGACAGCCAGACTCTGCCGCTGACCGCCATGGTCGAGCGAACCATGCAGCTCACCTGCACTATCTCCGATGGTCAGCTCTGGGTCAGTAACGGCGCACTGGAAGTGACGTTGGATCCGGTGGTGCTGATGGGCAAACCGGCCCGCGAACTGTAACGGACGCAGCCCATGTTCAGCGCCTTGCTCAATATCGTCATTCCGGTGTTCGGTGTGGTCGGGCTCGGTGCACTCTACGGGCGATTGCGACCGGGGGCTGCGCTCGGTTACGTCAATCGGGCCAATATCGAGCTGTTTACCCCGGCGCTGGTCTTCTCCGCGCTGGTCAAGTATCCGCTGGCGCTGGCGGAGCATCTGCCGCTGATTGCGGCGGGGGCGCTGGTTATCCTGTTACCCGGTCTGCTGCTCGCGCTGCTCAAACTCAAAGGGATTGAGCGGGCAGCGCTGATCTTGCCCGCTATGTTCCGAAATACCGGCAATCTCGGTATCCCCTTGATGGTGCTGGCGTTTGGCGAGCAGCAATTGGGGGCCATCGTGATCCTCTTTGTGCTCTCCAATCTGCTGCACTTTTCGGTCGGCATGTTTATCCTATCGGCCAATACCTCCCGCTGGCTGTGGCTGCGCAGCCCTGTGTTGTGGGCCGCGCTGGCCGGTTTGCTGGTGGCCAACCTGCACATTGCGCTGCCGGAATATGTGGTGACCACGGCCTCGCTGCTCGGCCAGATCTCGGTGCCCCTGATGCTCTTTGCGCTGGGCATTCGCCTGATGGAGGGAGAGCTTGATCACCTTGGCCTCGCGCTCAAGTGCAACCTGCTCTATCTGTTGGCGGGGGGATTGTCGCTGCTGCTGGCGATCTGGCTGTTGCCGCTCAAGACGGAGTGGATCCCGCTGTTGATGTTGTCGGTTTCCTTGCCCCCTGCGGTGTTGAATTACATGCTCTGCGAGCAGTATCACTGCCAGCCGGACAAGGTGGCCAGTATCGTGCTCGGCGGCAATGCCCTCTCTGTGCTGGTGATCCCGCTGGCGGTCTGGCTGGCACTTCATCTGCCCGGCTAAGCCAGATTGCATTGGTGCGACGGTGCGACTCACTGGCCAATTGCTTGATCGAACCGAGTCACAGTAGTTCGCATCTCATCCTTGCAGGGGAAAGTTAGCCTATCAGGATCAGCAAGCTTTTCCATGCCATCTCTGTCCATCATTGCCTCCGTGATACATCTGTCGTCCCCGTATCCGGCCCTGAGCCCCAGGGATAACGGCGACAGCTATAGTATGAAAAAGAGCTGACTGACACTGTTCAACCAATGCCAGTGAGGGAAACCGGATGAGCACAAGTGAGCAATCTGATCCTGTGGGGCAGGCAAAATCGCGCTATGACCCGGCATTGCCTACCGGTTATGACTGGCGCAGACACCGCCGTTTTATCCTCAGTGGTGGTGGTTACAAGGCAGAATGCAGCCGTCGCAACTGGTTTCTGGAGTTGCTCAATCCGGTACCCTATGTGGTAGTGCGCGACATAGCCATCGGCGGCATCGGTATTCTGGGGGCCATACGGCTGAAAGAGGGGGATGAGTTGGTGATTGCCATTCCCTCTGGCGAGAAGCTGCGCGGTCTGGTCGTGAGATCCCAGCCAGACCCGCTCTTTCCCAAACTCTATCGCACCGGTATTCGTCTGCATCGATATCCGACGGCCGAGCTGTTTGCCCGCTGGCAAAGTTACATTCAGCCGCAAGATAAAGCGGATTTCGACCATGAGTGTCAAGTCTTGAAACAGGTACGTGGCGCGTGAGCCAGATGCCATTTCAGTGGCTGTTTTCCCCACCTTCAGCATGATTTGTCGATGGATTCCGCAGATCAGCAGGCTTGGCTGAACCGAGTGGTTTATCTT
Organism: Aeromonas sp. 603404; assembly: GCF_049171775.1. Taxonomy (NCBI): domain Bacteria; kingdom Pseudomonadati; phylum Pseudomonadota; class Gammaproteobacteria; order Aeromonadales; family Aeromonadaceae; genus Aeromonas; species Aeromonas sp. 603404. The sequence goes on along the minus strand of NZ_JAAKPE010000001.1, from coordinate 869,823 downwards.
GCTGCATGTGTTTTCATCTTTATGTTTTTATTGAATTTTATCTGTGCCTCTGAAGTCACGGAGGATACGGATCATTTTCCCTTTTCGTGATCCCCCCCGAAGTAGTTCCCCCTGATATCCCTTAGTATCTGGCCAGCATGACTCCCTTTAGGGGGAGGATAACAAGAACAAAAAGGAATGATGGATGAGATCCGTGAGCAACCAGTGTCTGTTGATGCAGATCCAGCCGACCATCTTGCGCTTTGCCAAGATGCTGGCGAGTGTGCTGCAGCTTGAGGTCGAGATTGTGGATGCCGATATGGTTCGGGTGGCTGGCACCGGGCCTTATGGCAAGTTCTTCGGACGTCAGCTGGAGGGGGATTCCCGCCTGCTGCGCTATGTGATTGATAACCAGCGGGAGAAGATCGTTACCCACACCAGCGATGATCCCGTGTGTGACGGCTGTACCTGCAAGGAGAGCTGCCGTGAGCGCGCCTTCCTCGGGGTGCCCATCATGGTGGACGAGCGCTGCATCGGCGTGATCAGTCTGGTGGCCTTCAGCGACGAGCAGCAGGCGCGCCTCAACAACAATCTGCAGGATGTATGTGACTATGTGCGCCACATCTCCACCATCTTTGTAGCCAAGTTGCTCGATTCACGCGGGCTGTCGGACGGGGTCAACAAGGTGTTCCTCAATCTGATGACCAACATGGATCAGGGTTGCCTGCTGCTCGATGAGAAGAGTCAACTGCTCTACGCCAACGAGGTGGCACTCCATCATCTGGGTTGCCAGCAGGAACAGCTGCAGGGGCGCGAAGTGGGGATCCGCCCGCTCACCTTCTCCCAACAGGGGCTCAGTGGTCATCTTCAGCACATCATCACCTTTGAAGGTCGTCAGGAGCTGATCATCGGCCAGCTACATCATGTGCAGGGCCAGCAGCTCTTTCTGATGGCGTTTCACCAGTCCCACTCCGGTCAGGTTCAGGAGCCGGATCCGGATGTGCGGATCGATCAGCTGATCGGCGAGAGCAAGCCGATGCGCACCCTCAAGCGACTGCTGCACCGCATCGCCCAGAGCCCCTCCAGCGTGCTGATTTGTGGCGAGAGCGGCACCGGTAAAGAGGTGGTGGCCCGCGCTGTCCATCGCCTGAGTCCGCGTCAGGACAAGCCGTTCATCGCCATCAACTGCGCCGCCATTCCCGAACAACTGCTGGAGAGCGAGCTGTTTGGCTATGTGAAGGGCTCCTTTACCGGCGCTTCCAGCGGTGGCAAACAGGGCCTGATCCAGGCGGCCCATCAGGGCACCCTGTTCCTCGACGAGATTGGCGACATGCCGCTGACCATGCAGGCCAAGCTGCTGCGGGTGCTGGAGCTGCGGGAGGTGACTCCCATCGGGGCCAGCCGGCCGGTGCCGGTGGATATTCGTATCATCGCCGCCACCCACCAGCATCTCGATCAATACATCGCCGAGGGGAAGTTTCGCGAGGATCTCTACTACCGCATCAACGTCATCCCCCTCAACCTGCCGCCGCTGCGGGAGCGGGAAGGGGACGTGGAGCTGCTGACCCACTACTTCCTCAACCTGCACACCAGCCGCATTGGCATTGTCTATCCCGGTCTGGCGCCTGAGGTGATGGCGCTGCTCAAGGGGTATCGCTGGCCGGGCAACGTGCGCGAGCTCAGCAACCTCATCGAATATCTGGTCAACGTCAGCCAGGCGGGCGAGGTGATTGACGCCAGCCTGCTGCCCCCCAACATCATCCGCAACCAGGAGCCCCATCGCGTGGCGGCCCAGTCGATCCCGGTGACCAATCTGGATGCGGCGTTCAATGTACCTGCCACAGCTCCGCTCGCCGCCACGCCGGAGAAACTGCCTGAACCCGTCCCTGGTGAGAGCGGCCTTGAGAGCATGGAGAAACAGATGATAGAAGAGACCCTGCAGCGGCTAGGCAACAAGAAACTGGCCGCACAGGCGCTGGGGATTGGGATTGCTACCCTCTATCGCAAGATAAAGAAGTACGAGATTGCCGTGCAGAGCTGAGGCGCTGGCGGCATCTATTCGGCCCGTGTCGTTCATCGGATGACACGGGTTTTTTTATGGGAACAAGGCTCTGCGCCATTGCCGAACAGTGCTGAACGGATTGGCGGGGCAGGGGAGTGGCTGCATGGCAGAATGCAAAAAGCCCGCTCGATGAGCGGGCTTTTTATAATCTGGTGCGTCCTAGTGGATTCGAACCACCGACCCCCACCATGTCAAGGTGATGCTCTAACCAGCTGAGCTAAGGACGCAGGGTGCGCAATACGACTTTTATTTCTTTATGCAGAAGTGGTGGGTTTAATTGGATTCGAACCAACGACCCCTACCATGTCAAGGTAGTGCTCTAACCAACTGAGCTATAAACCCACATCTAGAATATCTGCAAATTTTTGAAACTGAATGGTGCGTCCTAGTGGATTCGAACCACCGACCCCCACCATGTCAAGGTGATGCTCTAACCAGCTGAGCTAAGGACGCATAATCAGTGTTCTGTAATGGTGCGTCCTAGTGGATTCGAACCACCGACCCCCACCATGTCAAGGTGGTGCTCTAACCAGCTGAGCTAAGGACGCATCACAGAAAAAGTGGTGGGTTTAATTGGATTCGAACCAACGACCCCTACCATGTCAAGGTAGTGCTCTAACCAACTGAGCTATAAACCCACTTTCTCTTACTTCACTACGCCAGCGCTGCTGACGTGGTCGGCATACTACCCATGCCCCCCAAGGCTGTCAACAGGCCATATGCACAAAGGAGACTGTTTGCCCAGTTCTTGCGCAGCCTGTTGATTTTGCAGGCGAGTTGTCGCTCGCCAAGCCCTGTTACTGAGATCGCGACAGGGTAGTGCAGGCCTCCGGAGTGGCAAAACGGCCATAGATGTAGCGCAATCTCGCCCCCAGCATCAGGGCCGCGCTGGTGAGACCGACGATAAAGCCGATCCAGAAACCCTGCGGCCCCATCCGTGGCACCAGCCAGTCGGTGAGACCCAGGATCATGCCGGTGGGCAGCCCCAGTCCCCAGTAGGCGACGATGGTGACGTAGAAAATCGCCTGGGTATCCTTGTAACCGCGCAGTGCGGCGGCCGCGACCACCTGCACCGAGTCGGAGATTTGATAGATGGCGGCGAAGAACAGCAAAATGGCCGCCAGGACGATCACCTGCTGATCATCGGTATAGATGGAGGCGATCTGCTCGCGCAGCAGCACCGTCATGGCAGCAGTGGCAGCGGCGATGGCCATACCCAGCATCAAGCCGGTGCGAGCAGCTACCCGGGCGTGATGGGGTTGCCCTTCACCTATGCTGTGGCCAACCCGGATGGTGACACCCACCCCGATGGAGAGGGGTAGCATAAAGACCAGGCTGGAGAAGTTGAGGGCAATCTGGTGGCTCGCCACCGTCTCGGCGCCGAAGGGGGCCAGCATCAGGGCCACCACGGTAAACAGGGTCACCTCGCAGAAGATCGCCATGGCGATGGGGAAGCCCAAGCGGAACAAGCGCCAGATCCGGCTGCCGTTGGGGCGAGCCAGCTGGGAGAAGAGGCGGATCTCGGTGAAGTGACGGGAGAGCTTCACATAGAGGATCATCGCCAGCAGCATGGCCCACAGCACGATGGCAGTAGCCACGCCACAACCCACACCGCCCAGTTTCGGCATGCCGAAGTGGCCGTGAATGAAGATGTAGTTGGCGGGAATATTGACCGCCAGCCCGACAAAGCCGATCACCATGGTGGGCATGGTGTGGGAGAGACCCTCGCTGAAGTTGCGCAGCACCTGAAACAGCACGAAAGCGGGCAGGCCCCACAGAATTGCGTGCAGATAACCAGTGGTCTTGGCCGCCATCACCGGCTCCACATCCATGAACTGCAACGCCAGCGGACTGTAATAAAGCGCAATCATCGCCAGCGGGGTGACGATCAGTGCCAGCCAGAAGCCCTGATGAACGGCCGGACGGATTGCCTCCCGTTTACGGGCGCCATTGAGCTGGGAGACGATGGGGGTGAGCGCCATGATGATCCCCTGCACCAGCAGGATCACCGGTAGCCAGAAGCTGGACGCCACCGACACGGCGGCCAGATCGACTGCACTCACCTGTCCCGCCATCACGGTATCGACGAAGTTCATGGCGACCTGGGCGACCTGGGCGACCAGTATGGGGCTGGCTAGACGGACGAGCTGCTTCGCCTCGGACCAATAACGTTGCACTGACACCTCCGAGTGGATCAGATAAGAGTAAAAAAGAGCGGAAATCGGGAAGAGCCTTTGCACTTTCGGACGAAAGTGCAAAGGGTGGGGGAGGCATTCTAGCCTGAAATTCAGCCAGGACGAAATAGTTGCCGCCCCGAGGGACAGGATCAGGCGTCTTCGTGATCGCTGATCAGCAGGTTGGCAGCGGCATAGGCGGCCTGTTCACGCAGTTCGGCGGGCACCCGCTCATCGGCGGCGACCGCGTTGAGGGCGCGGATAGTGGCGGCGATGGCCTTCGGCACATAGCCCTGCTCGCCGGAGCCAATCTGGTTATAGGCGATACGGATCGCTTCACAACATTGATATACCTGCATTTCTTTTTTCCTTGTTTACCCGGATGTGAACGGCGTCACTATAGCGATCGGGCGCAAGCTTGTCAGCCTGTACCCTTGTCTCACCCTCTGCCCGAGGTTAACCTGCCCTTTTTGCCGTAGCAGGAGACGAGAGATGTTCACTGGCATAGTACAGGGGACGGCCGAACTGGTGGCCATCGAAGAGCAACCCAACTTCCGTACCCACGTGATCCGCATGCCCAGCCGGGAGTGGGGGGAAGGGCTGGCCCTCGGCGCTTCGGTGGCTCACAACGGCTGCTGTTTGACCGTCACCCGTGTCGAGGGGGAGCTGATCAGCTTCGATCTGATGCAGGAGACCCTGCGCCTCACCAACCTCGGCAAGCTGCAGGTGGGGGACAAGGTCAATGTGGAGCGGGCTGCCCGCTTTGGCGACGAGATCGGCGGTCATGCCATGTCTGGCCATATCATCGGCATGGCAGAGGTTACCTCGGTGATCGATACACCCAATAACCGTCAGGTGTGGTATCGCCTCGCTCCCGAGCTGATGAAATATGTGCTGACCAAGGGATATATCGGCATCGACGGCATCAGCCTGACCATAGGTGAGGTGCGCGAGCGGGAGTTTTGCGTTCACTTGATCCCCGAGACCCTGGCTCGCACCAACCTGGGTTGGGTCAAGGCCGGCTGGCCGACCAATATCGAGATCGATCCCCAGACCCAGGCCATCGTCGATACCGTGGAGCGGGTGCTGGCGGCACGCGGGGGTCACTGAAAGGAAACGGCTCGGTTTCAATCGTCTCATAAGCAAGGGCCTGCAGTGTGCAGGCCCTTGTTATTTATATGGTGAAAATATCCACTCAACTTTTTATGACTCGCAGTCACAACATCTGCTCAGCTCTTTGCGACTTGCAGGCACAGCAGCTGCTCGGCTTTTTGTGACTCGCAATCAAAACAGTTGCTCGTCGTCGGCATCCACAAAGAGCTGCAGACGGTCGCGTTCCTCATCCCGATGCAGCCGCAGGTGGATTGGATTGCAACAGGCCATGCAATCTTCGTAAAACTCCTGATCACCCTGACTGGCATCCAGCTCGACCCGGGTATGGTGGCCACAGTGAGGGCAGACGATGCGCTTGCTGGTGTACTCGATCATGATAACCTCCTCGGGCCCTAGGGCCGCCTATCTACCCTGATTCTAGTCGGGCTGCAGGGGGTTAACCGCGAGCAAACGCACGTTTATGACAGAGATCAAGCCTTAGAAATGGCAAGGCCCAACTGGTTGCGTGGGCCGTTCAGGATAAGAGCCGTCTGGTTGCTGATCGCGGGTGACAAGAGGGGGATTGCCAACGGTTGTTTGGCAATAACAGGGGGCCAGCTGCCCCCTGCGAGTAGGAGACGGGGGGCGTAACGAGGCGTTACGCGACCCAGCTGGCCAACATGTCGGCATTCAGCTCGGCTAGCGAGCCGAGCTGGTAGTTGGCGATGGCCAAACGTGGGTCACCCACTAAAGCGGGATCCGGTACGATCAGCGCAGTCATGGAGGCCGCCTTGGCCGCCAGCAGGCCGGTAAAGCTGTCTTCGATGGCTAGACAATGGACGGGCTCTACCCCCAGCTTTTCGGCGGCGTGGATATAGACATCCGGGTGCGGTTTGCCGAAACGCTCGATTTCAGCGGAGTGAACTGCCATAAAGCGATCGCGAATGCCAAGTTTGCCGAGCACCGCTTCTACCATCGCAAAGGGGGAGGAGGTAGCCAGACCCACTTTCAGTCCGCGGGCCTCGATAAGGTCGAGCGCCTCCAGCACACCGGCTTTGGCCTGACCTTCGGAGAGGATCAGGGTGTTGACCTGATCCAGAATGCGCTGCACAACCTCTTCCTGAGTCGGGCCGCTCCATGGGCGCAGGCGATACCAGTGGGCAACCAGCTGATCGATGCGCACGCCGATGGTCGATTCACAATCCTCGACGGTGTGGGGGTGACCCAGTTCGGAGAAAACGGCGATCTGGGCCCGTTGCCAAAAGGGTTCCGAGTCAATCAGAACACCATCCATATCGAAGATCACGGCAGCTAACATCTTGTACTCCTGACAAATTTGAAGAGGGGATTATAAGCCTGACGGGGAAATGCAAAAGGGGCATTGCCATGCCCCTTGCGCCCGATCACATCGGCAAACGTTTGTTTTGCTGTGGCAAAAAAGCCCTTAGAACAGTACTTCGACCTTGGCGGCCACGGCTTTGGCTTTCTCTACCGCATCCTGGCAATCCTCTGCGCGGGCCAGCGCCACGCCAAGACGGCGGCGACCGGCGATCTCCGGCTTGCCAAACAGCCGCAGCTGGGCACCCGGCACCAGCGCCAATGCCTCACCAATCCCCTGATAGCGGATATTCTGGCTGTGCCCTTCGCGCAGTACCACGGCGGAGGCGCTCGGCCCGTACTGGGTGATGGTGCCGACCGGCAGCCCCAGAATGGCGCGCACGTGCAGGGCGAACTCGGAGAGATCCTGAGAGATCAGGGTCACCATGCCGGTATCGTGGGGGCGCGGCGAGACTTCGCTGAACCACACTTCATCGCCTTCTATAAAGAGCTCGACTCCGAACAGGCCGTAACCACCGAGAGCCTCGACCACCTTGGCCGCTACCTCTTTGGATCGGGCCAGTGCCAGCTCGCTCATCACCTGCGGCTGCCAGGATTCGCGGTAGTCGCCATCTTCCTGACGGTGGCCGATCGGCTCGCAGAAGTGAATGCCATCGACGGCGCGTACCGTGAGCAGGGTGATCTCGTACTCGAAGGGAACGAAGCCCTCGACGATCACCTTGCCACGACCGGCGCGGCCACCTTCCTGGGCGTAGGTCCAGCTCTCATCGAGCTTGGTGAGATCGCGTAGTACACTCTGCCCCTTGCCGGACGAACTCATCACAGGTTTCACCACGCAGGGCAGGCCGATGGCTTCAACTGCAGCGACAAACTCCTCCTTGCTCTGGGCAAAGCGGTAGGGGGAGGTGGGCAGACCCAGCGTCTCGGCGGCGAGGCGGCGGATCCCTTCCCGGTTCATGGTGAGCTGGGTAGCGCGGGCGTTGGGCACTACCTTGACCCCTTCTTGCTCAAGGGCAGCAAGGGTATCGGTGGCAATCGCTTCAATCTCGGGGATGATGAGGTCGGGTTTAACCTCGGCAACCAGGGCACGCAGGGCGTTGCCATCGAGCATGTCCAGCACGTGGGCAGCGTGGGCCACCTGCATGGCGGGGGCATTGGGGTAGCGGTCGGCGGCGATCACTTCGATCCCGAACCGTTGCAACTCGATGGCGACCTCCTTGCCAAGTTCGCCGGAGCCCAGCAGCAGGGCACGGGTGGCGCCGGGGCGGGTTGCGGTTCCAAACATACGATCTCTCCTGATGTCGATGGTCATTGTTGATGATCGCTATCGCACGAATAGCGGACAAAAAAAGAGGCACGCATGGCGTACCTCAGGAAACGGGTTTGTGAGCGCGCTGCTCCAGATGGGTCAGCAAGGTAATGGCGCCAATGATGATGGCAGCGCCAAGCCACAGACGGCCGGGGGGCGCCCAGCCAAACACCAGCCAGCCCGCCAGCACGTTCATCGGCAGCTTGGCAAAATCGAAAGGCTGCACGAAGGAGGCCTCCGCCACGCTGTAAGCGCGAGCGATGGACATCTGGGCCAGCGCCGTCAGCACGCCGGAAGCGGCTACCAGCAGCCACTGGCTCTCGCTTGGCCACTGCCACTCTGGCAGGGCCAGCATGACGTTGAACGGGGTACTGAAGATAAGCAGATACACCACTATGGTGTGGGATGATTCGTTGGCCGCCTGATAGCGCACCATCAGGGAGTAACCTGCCCAGAACAGCGCCGCCGCCACCGGCAGCAGGGAGGCCCAGTTGAACTCGTCAGTCCAGGGGGCGAGGATCAGCATGGCGCCGGCAAAGCCCGCCAGGGTGGCCAGAATGCGGGCACGGCTCACCTGCTCCTTGAGCAGCAGCGCGGAACCCAGGGTGGCAAACAGCGGCGAGGTCATCAGCAGGGCGATCCCCTGCCAGATGGGGACGGGGTACGCCAGCGCCCAGAGCCAGAGCTGGATGCCGATCACCGCCAGCAATACCCGCAACAGGTGCAACCGGAACTGATTGGTCATCAGGGATTGGCGCAAGCCATGACGAACCAGCCAGGGCAACAGGCAGATCAGGGCGATCAGGTATTGATGGAAAGCGACCTGAGTAGAGGCAAGGCCGAGTTTGAAGCTAACATACTGGCTCAGGCTGTTGACGGCGGCGAAGCAGAGTCCTGCCACCATCATCCAGACTGCACCGGCCAAAGGAGAGTGCCTGCGCGAGGGTATCATAGGATCCGGGTCGCTGGAAAAAAGTGCGGCGGATCATAACGGCAATCGTTTGTTCTGCCAAGGGTTGAAGCGCGGCCGCAGGGTTGGCTGGCGAGGAAGTGGCCTTGCATCAAAAAATTTGAACAAGTTGAGCATCTATTTTCGCTATCAGCAAATAAGCACAATGTTTAGAGTGACCTCCATCGACAGCAACGCTGTTCAACCGACAACCAAATGGAGTTTCACCATGGCCAATATCCTCGTACTCAAATCCAGCATCCTGGGTCAATATTCCCAATCCAACGCCCTGATCGACGGCTTCCTGGCTGACCATCAGGATGATGCCGTCACCGTGCGTGATCTGGCAGCACTCAACCTGCCGGTGCTGGATGGCGAGCTGGCCTCCGGCCTGCGCGGTGGTGACAACCTCAATGAACGTCAACTGGCGGTGATCGCCCAGTCCGACGAGCTGATCGCCGAGCTCAAGGCGAGCGACTTGGTGGTGATTGCGGCCCCCATGTACAACTTCAACATCCCGACCCAGCTGAAAAACTGGATCGATCTGGTAGCTCGTGCTGGTGTCACCTTCCGCTACACCGAGACCGGTCCGGTCGGTATGGTTGAAAATACCCGTGCGTTGGTGATCAGCCCCCGCGGCGGCATGCACGTCGGCAGCGCCACCGATCTGGTGACCCCCTACATGCGTACCGTGCTCGGTTTCATCGGTATCAAAGAGGTGGATTTCATCTACGCCGAGGGGATGGGTATGGGCCCAGATGCCCAGAGCAAGGGGATGGAAGCGGCCAAAGCGCAGCTTGAGGCTCTGGCTATCTAAGGGCTCTCTCTATAAGGGCTATCTATCCCGTCAGGGGTTATCTCTTCAAGGGGTTGCCCCGCCAGATACAAGAACGCAGCCATCAGGCTGCGTTTGTTTTTTGGCTAGATGTGATTGCGACAGACGTTATTGCGACAAGACCGTAATGCTACAGGCTACAGATAGTATCGCGGCAAGCGGTCGGTATAGACGCTCTGGCGGAGTCACTACTCCATCATAAAGCGGCGACAACCACGTACCAGCAGCAATGCCACCATGACCAGCAGGCCAAGCAAGAGGGTGGTTAGCCACTGTTCGGTACTTTGCGGCAAGTAGGGTGTGAAGAGGCTGATCATCAACAGGGTACAGAGCGTGATCAACAGGCTCTGTCGGGTCATCAATATCATGGGGTCATCCTTGGTTTGCTCACCTGAAACGATTTTAATGCCCTCTTGTGACAGGGTGATGTATCCGTGCATCACCCTGTTGGGCCTCTTCAGACCATATCAGGTTTTTACCGCAGAGCCAGCGCCATCACTGGCGCTGTGATCCCGATCCCGCTAGCTCTCTTTATCTGAACTGTTTCTGCGCTGGCTGGTAGTGAAAATCGCCGCTGGCGAGCCGCGCTTCCAGTGCCGCCTGATCGATCTCCTGCGCTTTGCAGAGATCATCCAGATCGTCATAGCGATCTCGCAGCTGCATATTGACGACGCTCAGCAGCATGTTGATGTCCATGGTGGCGAACTTTTTCAAATCCATGATTATTTCTCCCGATCCAGTGATTGCAACTGCTCAATGGCGGCGCTGACGCTGTGCAGATGCTGGCGGATCGCCTCGCGGGATTCGCTAGGCAGATAGTCGGTCAGGGTATGTTGCCAGCTGCCCGCTTCACTCTTGAGCTGCAGGAAGAGGGCGAGCCCGGCATTGGTGAGGGAGACCAGGCTGATGCGTTTGTCCTGCTCGCTGCTCTCGGTAAAGATGATCCCTTTTTCGACCAGACGACGGATCTCGCGGGAGATGCGCACCTTGTCCATGCCGCTCGCCTCGACCAGCTCTTTCTGGCTGATGGGGTAGTTGGGGCCGAGCACCATCATCAGGCGCCACTGCGGCACGGTCAGCTGGTAACGCTGCTCATAAAACTGTTCGAAGGTATCCCGTAGCATCTCGGCGGCATGTACCAACTGATAGGGCGGGTAGTGAGCGAGTAACGCTATGATTTTTGACATATTACACCCTGCTGTGACGGCTGCATCAGATGCAGTTTCTTTTGATACTTTGACATTGATGATACGAAACTCAAGCTGATTTGTCTGACCCGGTTGCGATGAAATGTGCGGTGGCGCACGCCCTCAAGGAAAAACCGGGTCTGACCGACGGGATTTTAAGCCAACGCTGTTCAGCCTTTACGCAACCAGATGAGGGCGTTCTGCTTGAGCCAGGCCTCGCGTGTGTGGATGGCGTAGAGCGCTGCCTCGTCGCGGCTGCCCGCTTGCCAGCTTTGTGGCTCCTGTTTGGGCAGCTTGCGCTGACCCAGCAGGCAGGCCGGAATGTGCGGGTTGGCCTCGATGGCGACCAGCAGATGGGGCTTGGCTGCCTCGGCACCCTCGGTAGCAAAGACCATCAGCGCCTTGTTATAGAGCAACCAGCTGGAGGCTTCATCGAAGCGCACCAGCAGGGCGGCCAACGCCTGCCATTCCCCTTGCAGTGCATAGAGGGTGGAGAGGTTGTAGCGGCAACCCAGCTCATCGGCCATACAAATTGTCAGCAGCGCCAGATACTCCGCTTTGGCCTCGCCCAGCTTGCCAAGGCGCAGCAGGCAGTCGGCGCGCCCGGCTCTGGCGGCCAGCAGAGGACGCAGCTCGGGGGCACTCCAGCCGTGGCCGGCGATTTGCTGCCAGAAGGCTTCATCAAAGAGCGGAGTGGCATCGGCGATGATCTTCTCGAACCAGCCGAGGCGGGCCTGATGATCGCGGCAGCTGTCGGCCAGCTCGAACCAGGTCTGCCACTGTTGGGCCTGCTCGCCATTGAGGGCCACATCGGCGCTGGGGGCGGCCTGATACTGGTCGAGGTTGAGCAACTGGTTGAGGGCGGTTTTCATATTCTGGCGCTGGCGTTTGCAGAACTCGACAAAGGGGAGTTCGCTGGCGGCTGCGCTATAGAGCATCTGGGCCATCTGCTTGTCGCGAAACAGGCTCAGCTCGGCGGCCAGACTGAAGCGGTACTGGGTGGTCGGGTCGTTCAAATCCTTCGGCTTGGGCCAGGTGGCAAAACCCATGCTGAAGCCATAACACCATTGACCGAGGGGGTGGCTCTGTTCGAACACCTGCTCGGGGTTATCGCTGGGCAGGCGGCACTGGCTGGGCAGGGCCAGCTGGGCGTCGTCGGCTTGGGATTCCAGCTCGGCGATCAGGTGGTTGAGGGCTTCTGCGCTTTTTTCATCCAACTCGGCATCCTGTTCCAGCAGACCAGCCAGCGGGCGTTGCCAGTCAGGGGTCTCTGGCCCCACCAGACGGGCACAGAGAAAACCGTGCAGGGCCGGGTAAGTCATGTCCTGATCGCTGTGGCTCTGGATCCATTGATTAAGATGGCGGGTACGAGTGGATGGGTTCATCGACAGTTCCTCTGGATTTGAACAGCCGCGAAGTCTACCTAAAAGTGGGGTTATTTGCAGCAAATGGCCGCCTGTTTGGCGATTTAATCACCATTGGCGGATAAGATAAGGGCGAAAGAGCGGCTCGTGGTGGCTTGGGGACTAGGCCGGATCACCGCTCTTGAGGTAACATGCGCGCCCATAGGGGCCATGTTCAGTTGGCCCATCCGGGTAATGAGAAAAGAGAGCACCATGATACAGATTGGCAAGATGAACACCCTCACCGTTGTTGAACTCGAAGACCGTGGCGCCTGGCTTGCGGCCGATGAGTACGGTGAACTGCTGCTGCCCAAGCGTCAACTGCCGGAAGGGGTGAAAGAGGGGGATAGCGTGCAGGTCTTCCTCTATCTGGATGCCGATTGCGAACCGGTGATCACCACCGACAAGCCATTTGCCATGGTGGACGAATTTGCCGGTCTGAAAGTGGTCAATGCCAACAAGATTGGTGCTTTCCTCGACTGGGGCATGAAAAAGGATCTGTTTGTGCCGAGCCGCGAGCAGAACAAGCCGATGCAGGTGGGCCACGTTTATCTGGTGCGTCTGCAACTGGATAACGAAGGGCGCATGGTCGCCACCAGCCGCATCGAGCGTTTCCTGACCCCGGCCGGCAGTAACTTCAAGGTCGGTGACGAAGTGACCGCGCTGCCGGGGGAGCACTCGCCCCTTGGCATCAAGGTGATCGTCAACGGTCAGTATCCCGGCATGCTGTTCAAGAACGAGGTGTTTGGCCGGGTGATGACCGGTCGGCCGCAAACCGCCTGGGTCAAGCAGGTGCGCGAGGATGGCAAACTGGATCTGACCCTGCAAAAGCCGGGTCTGGCGCGTGTTGATGATGCCGGTGAGCGCATTCTGAGCCGGATGAAAAAGCAGGGCGGCAGTCTGGCGGTGGGTGACAAGAGCGAACCCGAGCTCATCTACAAGCTGTTCAGCATGAGTAAGGGCACCTTCAAGAAGGCGATCGGCGGCCTCTACAAGCAGGGCAAGATCGTCATCGAAGATAACGCCATCACTCTGGTGGCCACAGAGACCGACTCGGCAGTGGATAGCGAATAAGATGCCGAGCCCCTGTGTTGGCCTCTGCAAGGCGAAAGATGGGCTTTGCCTTGGTTGTGGCCGCACCCTGAGCGAGATCGGCCACTGGTCGGCGATGGATAGCAAGGCCCAGCTGGCGGTGATGGCCGAGTTGGATGGCTCGAAAAGCACCCACCGCTGCCCGGGTTGTGGCGAACCGGCCTATTGCGCCGTCTCTGCCGGTCAGACCATTGCGCAGTGCTGGTGCAGCCAGTTGCCGGTATTGCCGATGCAGGAGGCTAGCGCTTGCTGGTGCCGCCGCTGTCTGGCCAAGGCCATCGCGGCGCAGGATTAGCAGAGAACAGCAATAAGAGTGCACAGAAACAAGAAAGGCGCCGATGGCGCCTTTTTTATGCCTGCTGCTGGCGATGCCAGCGCACATGCACTTGATCTTCGGTCAGCAGACGGGGCAGCAGGAAGGTGGCGAAGATCACCTCAAACTCATCCTGATGATCCAGCAAACCGACCCACACTTCGACCCAGCGCTCCATATCGACCGGCTCACCCAGCTCGGTCGACCAGTCGGCATTGGGCAGGGTCGCCTCCACGGCGCCACGCTGCTCAAACTCCAGGGTGATGTCGACTATTTGTTCGGGGGCCAGCATATCGGCGGCCTGCTCAAGAAACTGATCATAGGCCCATTCGACCAGCTGATCCGGGGTACGCTGTTCCATGAAATCACTCCAGATACATCGAGGTTCGCTACTGTAACAATTATTGGCTGTGGCGGCCAGACCAGTGCGCCGGGCGTGCCTGACCTGTCCAAGTTGCCGTTGGGGGAGTATGGTTAAGGCGCGGATCAGCTGGCAGGGAGTAAGGGGATGAAGCAGCGGGGACGGCGGCAACAGATCAAGCGACGGCGCGAGGCCTGGTGGTGGCACTATCTGCCGCTTCACCGCGAGACGGTGGGCGGTCATCTGGGCCCACCGGAGAAACCCGATGAGCCCTGAGGATCAGTCGGCCTGATGCACCCGATTGAGGGTGATCTGGCCCAGTTGACCCATTTGGCGGCGGATCCAGACCGAGCGCTTCTGCACATAGGGTGAAGGGGGCTTGACCCGATAGCGCCACGGATTGGGCAGGGCGGCGGCCAGCAGGGATGACTCGTAGCGGGTCAAGCGGCTGGCCGGTTTGCCAAAGTAGGTGCGGGCGGCGGCTTCGGCGCCATAGATGCCGGGGCCGAACTCCACGATATTGAGATAGACCTCGAGAATGCGGGCCTTGTCCCAACCCAGCTCCATCAGCAGGGTAAACCAGGCCTCCAGCCCCTTGCGCAAGAAGCTGCGATCACTCCACATAAAGAGGTTCTTGGCGGTCTGCTGGCTGAGGGTGCTGGCGCCGCGTACCCGTTCGCTGTGCTGGTTGTGCTTGAGTGCGGCGTTGATGGCATCCATGTCAAAGCCGTTGTGCTCGGCAAAGCGCTGATCCTCGGCGGCGATCACCGCCAGTTGCAGCTCTTTGGAGATGGACTCCAGATCTACCCATTGATGGCGCACCTGGGTGATCTTGGCGGGCGGAAAGAGGGCCCGCTCGATACGCCAGCTCCATATCGGCGGATCGATAAAACGCAGCAAGGCGACCGAGCCGACCGAGCAGAGCAGCCCGGCCAGCGCGATCTTGCCCGCCCACCTCAACACCCGGCGCCCAAACGATGCAGATGGGCGTACGGGGGCAACGGCGTCAGGGCCAGACTCCCACTGATAGTGGCTGGGATCATCGGGATCCGGAATTATTGGGGCAGCCATTCGATGTGGCAGAACTTCTCGTCAACACGGCGGGAGAGCAGCATGCGGGCAAACAGGTGCTCATACTCTTGTTCTTCATTGCCAAGACCTATCCAGATCTCGGCATAGTCGGTATCGCTCACGGCAAAACCCACGTCCGCTTCCCAGTCATCGGCCGGGTCGGTTTCGGCCAGCAGGCCGCGGTCGTTGAACTCCTGATTGAAACGGGCGATCTCCTGCTCCGGCAGGTTGTCAGAGGCCAGCTCCATAAAGAGTTCGAGGGCGGTATCGAGCAGTTCCTCGACGCTGTGCATTTCGTCATTCATAGACATAAGAGGTCTGTTCCAGAAAAGAGAAAAAGGTGCCAGCGCAGATCACTGCCTGCGGGGCGGCGCTATTCTAGCGGTCGGCAGACCCCTTGGCGAGATGAGGCGAGCCGCTGTGACCTGTTTTTGTGCCAATAAAAAACCGGATCCTGCCAGGGGATCCGGTTTCATTGGGGGAAGGGGTCACGCATAGGGCGTCAGCTCATCCCTTCTTGTTGTCATCGGCGAAGGTGATGTTGAGCTCCAGCACTGACAGCTCATCACTCTTCTGATCCAGTTGAACGGTTATCTTCTCCGGATCAATGTTGACGTATTTACGGATCACATCGAGGATATCCTGCTTGAGCTGGGGCAGGTAATCCGGCCCCCCTCTGGATGAACGCTCGTGAGCAACGATGATCTGCAACCGCTCTTTGGCCAGTTGTGCGGTGTTCTGTTTCTTGTTGGAACGAAAATAATCCAATAATGACATGTTTAACTCCCGAACAGTCGGCTAAAGAAGCCCTTCTTCTCTTCTTCCAGAAAACGAAATTCCTTGGCATCGCCCAGCAGGCGGGACACCGCATCTTCGTAGGCCTGACCGGCATCGGACTCCTTGTCCAGGATGACCGGTTCGCCGGAGTTGGAGGCGCGCAGCACCGCCTGGGACTCCGGGATCACCCCGAGCAGCGGGATGGCCAGGATCTCCTGCACATCCTGCACGCTCAGCATGTCGCCGCGGTTGACGCGGGTCGGGCAGTAGCGGGTCAGCAGCAGGTGCTCCTTGATGGGGTCTTCGCCACGCTCGGCGCGGCGAGACTTGGAGGCCAGGATGCCAAGGATGCGGTCGGAGTCACGCACGGAAGAGACTTCCGGGTTGGTGGTGACGATCGCTTCATCGGCAAAATAGAGCGCCATCAGTGCGCCCGCCTCGATCCCCGCCGGGGAGTCGCAGACGATGTAATCGAACTTCATCTCCGCCAGTTGATCCAGGATCTTCTCGACCCCCTCACGGGTGAGGGCATCTTTGTCCCGGGTCTGGGAGGCGGGCAGGATAAACAGATTTTCCGAGCGTTTATCCTTGATCAGCGCCTGATTGAGGTTTGCTTCCCCATTGATGACGTTGACGAAGTCATACACCACGCGCCGCTCGCAGCCCATGATGAGATCCAGGTTTCTCAGACCGATGTCAAAGTCAATGACCACTGTCTTGTGACCACGCTGGGCTAAGCCGGTGCTCAGGGCCGCACTGGTTGTGGTCTTGCCAACGCCACCTTTACCCGATGTAACGACTATGATTCGCGCCATTCTCGCTTCCTTGTAACTCTATTTGATACGGTCTATTCGGAGTTGTTCATTGTCCAGCCGGACGTGTACCGGTTGCTGGATCAGGCCTGCCGGCAATGCATCGCTCAGCTGGAATGTGCCCGCGATGGAGAGCAGCTCGGCCTGTAATTGCTGGCAATAGATCCGGGCCTGGGTGTTTCCCCGGGCACCGGCAATGGCTCTGCCACGCAGGGTGCCATAAATATGAATGCTGTCGTCGGCGAGCACTTCGGCTCCTGGACTGACGGACCCCAGCACCACCAACGAGGTACCGGCGGCATAAATCTGCTGGCCGGAACGAACCGGTCCCACATGTACCTTGCTCGGGATCAAGGGGGCGGGTTCGGGCTCGGGAACCACCTCAGGGGCGGCTGGCGCGGGGGCAGGCTCGGGTTCCGGTTCGCTCTTGCGACTCTTGCCCGAGGCCATCACTGCCAGTCCCACCGCCTTGGCGGCCGTCTTCATCTCTTCACTGCGCGCCCCCGTGATGCCAACCAGCACAAACTCTTCGGACTCCACCAGCTCCTTGAGCTGTTCGAAATCGGGAATATGTTCCAGTCGGGAAACATTGATCACCAGCGGCGCACAATTAAAAAAGTAGGGTGCCTGGGCCACTTTTTCGGCCAACAACTGACGTATCCGCTCAGGCTCGCCATCGCTGATATGCAACACAGAAATAGTGAAGGTGGTCCCTTTCAATTCGTTATCGCGCTCAACCATGAATCTTCCCCGAGGCAGAGATGCTAATCCGTTATTGTTATTCAATTCCTGATGTTATAGTTTGCCCCCATCAGAGGCAATAAACTCGTCGGATTATATCAATTTCCATGTTGTGTGCAGTCTATAAAAGTCGCAAAAAAGCCGAGACCTACCTTTTTGTTGAGAGAAGAGAGGATTTTTCCCGCGTCCCCGCGCCCTTGATGGGGGTGTTTGGCCGCCCAGAACTGGTATTGATGACCAAACTGGACCCCGCTAAGCCCTTGGGAATGGCCGATGTTGGCAAGGTAATGGAGGCGCTGACGACTCAGGGCTTCTACCTGCAGGTGCCGCCGCCCCCCGAGAATTTGCTGGAGCAACACAAGGCCAGCCTGAAAAAACCAGCCTGAATATCCAGCCCCGTTGTGCGTTCTGCCAAGCGGGGCTAATTCTTTGTGACTCTGCATGACGCATTTCGGCCCCGAAGAGGTAGCTTGCGATAATCCCGTGACAGGATCTGGCCAAATTAAACCCTCCCTTTGGTGATATTCACTTTTCGCTGTTTAAATAGAAAGTCAATCTGCTCCCAACACCATATCGTCAACCTTTGCTGGCGCTCACAAAAATAGCGAGTAGCGCGTACTCATATCCTCCATTTCAACGACTATTGGCTCATTCATCGATTATTTTCAGCCTCTTCCTTGGGCGCTTTTTGGCCTCCACTGCCCGATGCGTTTTACATCAAATAGGGCGTAAAGAGGGCGGTGATAACGGTGCTAAAACCAGTTTGTGCGATGCGCTGTGGCTAAAATGATGAGCTAACCCTCTGTTTGTGTGCTTGATTGTTTGCCCTGATCACGAAAGTACCACATAGGAGGCAATCAATGTGGCGGCGTGATAATCCGCAGGGTGAGCGGTAACCGCGTCTTGCCAAACAAGGGTATGACCAAAGGGGGGATATTGAGCTGAGGGGCCATCTCGATATCGATTAGTTGTGAAATTGTGACCGGGGCAAGATAGCAGGTACAGGTTTCATGTAGGGGCGTAATGTCCCTCTCAATGCATTGAGAAGAGTTAATCAAGGTATGTAATTAGAGAGGTATGCAGACAAGGCAATCCGCATTGCGGTGGCGTAGCAGGGTATATCAGCGACGCCCTACAGTGAAATGGTCGGTATGCCGGTATAAGTGCCCGGCATCCCATTCGGGCAATAAAAAAGGCGGGATATCCCGCCTTAGTTCAGATGAGGGTCGCAACCCTTATTTATTCGCAGGCAACCTGCATCACCTTGATGGCCAGACCGCCACGGGAGGTTTCACGGTACTTGGAGTCCATGTCCTTGCCGGTGATGTACATGGTCTCGATCACCTTGTCCAGGGAGACGCGCGGCTTGGAGGTACGACGCAGGGCCATACGGGAGGCGTTGACTGCCTTCATGGCGGCGATGGCGTTACGCTCGATGCAAGGCACCTGTACCTGACCGGCAACCGGATCACAGGTCAGACCCAGGTTGTGTTCCATACCGATCTCGGCGGCTTCGCAAACGTGCTCCGGGCTACCGCCCATCAGCTCGGTTAGACCGGCAGCGGCCATGGAGCAGGAGACACCCACTTCACCCTGACAGCCCACTTCGGCGCCGGAGATGGAGGCGTTCATTTTGTAGAGGATGCCGACGGCACCGGCAGCCAGATAGAAGCGGGTGTACTCGTCGCGGCCAACCGGCTGGATGAACTTGTCGTAGTAAGCCAGTACGGCCGGGATGATACCGGCAGCGCCGTTGGTCGGGGCAGTGACCACTCGGCCACCGGCAGCGTTCTCTTCACTCACGGCCAGAGCGAACATGTTGACCCAGTCAACGATGTTCATCGGATCGCTCGAGAGGTTCTCGTTGGTGTTGAGCTGACGATAGAGCGGCGCGGCACGACGGGGTACGCGCAGCGGGCCGGAGAGCACGCCTTCGGTACGGCAGCCGCGCTCGATACCTTCGCGCATGGTGTTCCAGATCTTGCCGAACTTCTTGTAGATCTCTTCCGGAGTGTTGAAGCACTTCTCGTTTTCCATCATCAGGGCAGAGATGGAGAGACCGGTCTGGCTGCAATGGGCAACCAGCTCAGCGGCGCTCTTGAACGGATAGCGTACGGACATGTCGCCGCTGTCAGCCTTGCCGAAGTTCTCTTCGTCAACGATAAAGCCACCACCGATGGAGTAATAGGTCTTGCTGTAGACCACTTCATCTTCGATCAGGGCAGTCAGCTTCATGCCGTTTTCGTGCAGCGGCAGGGCTTCGTCGTGGAATACCATGGCGTCGCGCGGGAAGCTGACGGTGTGGCAGTGCAGGCCGATCGGCAGGCGCTCGGTCTGCTCAACACGGGAGATAAACTCGGGGATGGCATCGATATCGACATTTTCCGGCAGGTTGCCAGCCAGGCCCATGATGATGGCAGTGTCGGTATGGTGGCCTTTGCCAGTCCAGGAGAGGGAGCCGTAGACATCGACATTGATCCGGGTTACATCGCGGATCTTGCCGCCCGCGCGCAGCTCGTCAACAAACTGCTTGGCCGCTTTCATCGGGCCAACAGTGTGGGAAGAAGAGGGGCCTACACCGATTTTGAAGATATCAAAAACGCTGATCATGTCACTATTACCTCAGGGTAGAAGGGGGCGGCATGCCCACTCACAGAAATTTGGGAGATCCATGGAACGCGCTTGTCAGCGCAGGTCACAGAACCAGATAACCGTAGTGTAACGGCTCCAGACCTAAAAAAAGTTGAAATAGATCTATTTTTGTTGAATCTGAGGCGCGAGTATAAAATTTATTTTTGTGCTTATCCATTTTGTTAAGCGTTTGCCCATAAAAATACCCGGCGATGCCGGGCATTTCGGAACCAAATGGATTCACTTTCCGTTTTTTAACATTCGGTAATGTTAACGGCGAGGCCACCACGGGCCGTCTCCTTGTATTTGGTCTTCATGTCGTTGCCGGTCTCCCACATGGTCTTGATCACCTTGTCCAGCGACACCTTGTGCTCGCCGGTGCCGCGCAGGGCGAGACGAGCTGCATTGATCGCTTTCACTGCGCCCATGGCGTTGCGCTCGATGCAGGGCACCTGTACCAGCCCGCCAATAGGATCGCAGGTGAGCCCGAGGTTGTGCTCCATGCCGATCTCGGCGGCGTTTTCCACCATGGCCGGGCTGCCACCCAAGAGTTCGGTCAGCGCGCCGGCCGCCATGGAGCAGGCCACGCCAACCTCACCCTGACAGCCCACTTCCGCTCCCGACAGGGAGGCATTCTTCTTATATAAGATGCCGATGGCAGCCGCGGTGAGGAAGTAGCGGATCAGCGTCTCGTCATCCACCTTGTGGACGAAGCGATCGTAGTAGTGCAGCACGGCGGGGATGATGCCCGCAGCGCCATTGGTGGGGGCGGTGACCACCCGGCCACCGGCGGCGTTCTCTTCATTGACCGCCAGCGCAAAGAGATCGACCCACTCCATCACCATCAGCGGATCCTTGTTGAAGTTGGTCTCGCAGCTTAACTGGCGGAACAGCCCCGGGGCGCGGCGCCGAACCTTGAGGCCGCCCGGCAGCACCCCTTCGCTCTTGCAGCCACGATCGACGCAGCCTTGCATCGCCTGCCAGATCTTGCGCAGCCCCGCTTTTATCTGCTCATCGCTGCGAAAGACCCGCTCATTGGCCAGGATCAGCCCCGAGATGGAGAGGCCGCTCTCCTGACAGTGGGCCAGCAGTTGGGCGCCGCTGTCGAACGGATAGGGGACAGGGTGTTCGGCATCGGACTTGGCGGCCTCCTCCTTGGCGGTAGCAAAGTGGCTCTCTTCAATGATGAAGCCGCCCCCGATGGAGTAGTAGGTCTGGCTGAAGCGCAGGTTTTCCTCTTTATCAAAGGCCCGCAGAGTCATGCCGTTGGTGTGGGCCGGCAGGGTTTTGCGGCGGTTGAAGATGATGGCACCGATGCGGGGAAAATAGCTTGGCTGTTCGCCAGCCAACTGTAGGCTCTGCTCCTTTTCCACGTGTGCCAGAATGGCGGGGATGGCATCGATATCGACAGATTCCGGTTCAAAGCCCGACAGCCCCAGAATGATCGCCTTGCCGGTACCGTGTCCCTTGCCGGTCTGTCCCAGCGAGCCGTAACACTCCACTTCGACTCGCGCAGTATGAGGCAGATGGCCATGGAGCTTGAGCTGCTGCACAAAAGCATAAGAGGCGCGCATAGGACCGACTGTATGGGAAGAGGAGGGGCCGATACCGATAGAGAAAAGGTCAAACACACTGATCATGACACCACTCCGGTGATGGTTTATGTCTGTTTATTCTAGGATTTTTGCCATGGATGAAAAGCGGGGATGTGCGGTGCTGTGACATGGACACAGATAATGGGGCTGGGGGGGCCAATAAGGTTGAAGGGGGTGCTCCCCTTCAACCGGCCTGATCAGTCGAGAAATTCGCACAGATAGGCAGTGGGAGTTGTCACTTCCAGTTTGAAGGAGGAGTGACCGGCCACCAGGAAGGATTCACCCTGGCTGTAGGTGTGCCACTCATCTTCATCAGCCAGCTGGATGGTGAGGGCGCCCTTGATCACTGTCATCCGTTCGGGGGCGGCAGTGTTGAACAGGTAGTCACCGGCGTTCATCACCCCGACGGTTGATTTCTCGCCTTTTTGTTCGAAACCGATGGATTTTACATTTCCGTCGAAATACTCGTTAACTTTCAGCATCTTTACATCCCTGTGTGTACGTTTGTGTAGCCAAACTAGCACAATCTTTTGCCAGTTGTCATGGGGGATGAGGTAAAAATCGCCGAGGCCGCTTTGAATCTTCACTTTTTCGCAAACTTATTAATAGCCAAGGTTAATGATTTGCTGATTTAAAACAGCAATTAAATGTGAGATAACACGCGCAAACAGGGGAATGGGCAGCCGCTCATTCCCCTGTTTGGTTAATTGCACTGGGAAAAGTGTGAATTTTGCTACATAAAGGAACATATTGTGTTAACTAAAGGACTCATTAAAAACATCGGCTTCCAGGTTGTGGTCGCCATGGTACTGGGCGCAGTGGTCGGCGCGTTCATGGGTGAACAAGCCATCGTGTTTGCACCGCTCGGTACCCTGTTTATCCAGCTGATCAAGATGCTGGTGATCCCGCTGGTGGCGGTAGCCATCCTCTCCGGCGCCGCCAATCTGGGCGCCAGCCCCGCTGCGGGCAAGATCGGTGCGGCTACGCTGGCCTTCTTCCTCGTGACCTCAGCGTTGGCCGTGTTGCTGGCACTGGTGATGGGGCAGATCTTCAAACCGGGTGTCGGGGTCGATTTCGCTTCCGTCGCTTCCATGTTTGGCGGTGACTATGCCGATAAAGGGGCGTTGCCGGATGCAGTCGCCACCTTGCTTGGCATGATCCCCACCAACGTCTTCAACTCCCTCAACGAAGCGAACATCCTGCAGATCCTGGTGTTCTGCATGTTCCTCGGCATTGCGCTGGCCAAACAGCCGCGCGAGCGGGCCAAGCCACTGGTCGATGGGCTCAATACCCTGGTGGATGCCTTCGTCTGGATGATCAACAAGGTGATGATCATCGCGCCGCTCGGGGTGTTCGGTCTGATGGCGGAAGCCATCGGTACCTATGGCTTCGATGTGCTGACCCTGGTACTCAAGCTATTCGTGGTCTATGTGGCTGCCATCCTCATCTTCGGCTTCGTGGTCTATCCGCTGCTGGTGATGATGTTCTCCAACACGCCGGTGATGAAGTACCTCTCTGCCATGAAGAAGCCGCAGATCGTGGCCTTCTCCACCGCCTCTTCCATGGCGACCCTGCCGGTCAATATGGAGACCTGCGAGCATGATCTGAAAGTGACCAACGCGACCGCCTCCTTCGTGTTGCCGTTGGGTGCCACTATCAATATGAGCGGCAACGCCATCTATTACGGTCTGGTCGCCATCTTCTTCGCGCAGGTTTACAACATCGATCTGAGCGTCGGTGCCTGGGCGGCCATCATTGTGACCTCCACTCTGGGGGCGATCGGTCAGGCCGGTGTGCCGGGCCCAAGCTTCCTGGTGGTTGCCGTGCTGCTGGCGGCCGGGATCCCCATCGAAGGGTTGCCGCTGCTGTTCGCGCTGGACCGTCTGTTCGACATGATCCGCACCTCCCTCAATATCACCGGCGATGCGGCCTGTGCTGTCATTGTTGACCGCTTCAGCCCGGAATATGACCCGCAGCGCTGGAACAAGGCATAACGGCTTTGAGCTGGACTGAGATATAACAGCCCTAAGCTGACACTGAGAAACGCGAGCCCCTGCCATGATGGCGGGGGCTTTTTTATATCTGCCGGACAAGTATCAGAGCAAAGGTGTGCACAAGAGATTGCTGACGGATGTAGCTGTGTTGAATGGAGAGCACGGGAGGGAAAACATCAGTTGTGGGCATGGGCCTTGTGACGGATGGCTGCCTGTGTGGCCGCCGGGGCAATGGGGTTGTCAAAGACAGGTAACAAAAAGGGGAGCCTCGCTCCCCTCGGATATGATTTGCTGCTGGTTCTACTCCATCAGGCCATATGGTTAAACCATCCTGGTTACACCCTTGTGGCGAAAGAAACAGCGTCAACGTGATGAAATCATATCTATGTTGACCATCTCGGCATTGTCACTGAAAAGCGCCAGTTGGTGGCGATTAAACAGACATGGCAAAGAGGGTCGGTCCGGATTGATGCCTCTCTATCCGGCTCAGAACTGTGACAGTGAGGGCAGAGAGACAGCAACCAGGGTGAAAAACACCGTGAAAACGGCAGTAACGACAAACTCTTTCATTTTTCTCTCCCTAAGTTGTTGGTTGATGTAGTCAAGATACCATAACAAGGGGGTAAAACAAGGTGTAAATTGATAAAATAGCTTCTTTGTGTGCGTGGTTGGTTGAGGTGTCTATTTTTGTCATATTGAGCTTATTTTATCACCTTATCTGGCAGGGGAGGCATTCAAGACGCTGTCCTTATGATTATTTCATTTAAATTCAATTGGTTGGTGAGCTGCTAGTTGGCTTGGTAATGGGTTTTGCATGGGGCTTCAATGGGGTTTTATAAGTTTTCACCCTCGTAATGGCGTCATTAAGGCCATGAAAAGTGTACGAGGTAATGATTTGACGATACTTGACGTAGATAGCCCATCCAAAATAAGTCTATGGAGACAATCTGGTCGCCAGCCCTTGTCGCACCATCACTTTATCAGTCCGGAGTCTCCGCATTTATACACAATACACTGGGTTCATAGGGATGAGAGCCGTGCATCGGGGGGATACAGAGTAGCAGCTGGCTGTTTTATCACCGCCAATTTCCCCGTTGGCCTCGGAATAGACATGGCCGCAGCAAGAGTGAGGTGGGCAATAGGCCAGAGGCGTATTCTCTGGCTGGGCTGGGCTGGGCTGGGCTGGGCTGGGCTGGGCGCGAGCAGCGATCTGCGTGGGCGATGCACCTGAGTGAGTCATGTGAGTGCAATACGAGAACTGCGCCGGAGCATGGTTGGGGAAGATATCTGAATCCCTTCTACAAGATTGAGATATAAAAAGCGGCGTATGACGAGGAGGCTGAACAAGCTCGTTTCAGGGTCGACAGAGCACAGGTCAACGCAATCCGGTTCGCAGTAATAAAACACATCCACGACGATACCGGAACTCTGTTCGTAGGCTGAAGCCGGTTGCTGTGAGCAGAGGAAGGCTAGTGATCAGTCAGATGGCGCAAGGGTTGGGAATCAGGCAACCCGTATGGTGAGGGCCACACAGCGTGCCGATGCCCACGTTTTTGTAAGATATAAAAAACCCTCCGATGGAGGGTTTTTGTCATCAACAGCCGGTTAAAAGCCGCGTGGCTTAGAACAGGGTGGTGGAGAGGTTGTACAACTCCTGATCGAACGGACGCTTCATGTTCTCGATGCAGTCGATGATGTCGTGGTGTACCAGCTCGTTGCGCTGGATACCGACGCAGCGACCACCGTGACCAGCCAGCAGCTGCTCAACGGCGTAAGCACCCATACGGCTGGACATGATGCGGTCACGAGCAGTCGGGGCACCGCCACGCTGGATATGACCCAGGATGGTTGCGCGGGTTTCACGACCGGTCAGGGCTTCGATGTCCTTGGCCAGCGCATTCACGTCGGTAACGTGCTCACAGATGGTGATGATGGCGTGCTTCTTGCCCTTGGCTTCGCCTTCCTTGATCTGCTTGAGCAGCTTCTCTTTGTCGAAGGCTACTTCCGGCACGATCACATATTCGGCACCACCGGCAACGGCGGCGGACATGGCCAGATCGCCACAGTGGCGGCCCATGATCTCGACCACGGAGATACGGTGGTGGGAGCTGCAGGTGTCGCGCAGGCGGTCGATGGCGTCAACAACTACGTTCAGAGCGGTATCAAAGCCGATGGTGAAGTCGGTACCGGCGATGTCGTTGTCGATGGTGCCCGGCAGGCCGATGCAGGGGAAACCCTCTTCGGTCAGCTTCTTGGCACCCATGTAGGAGCCGTCACCACCGATGACGACCAGCGCATCGATACCGTGCTTTTTCAGGTTTTCGATTGCTTCGGCGCGCACTGCGGGGTCTTTGAAGGCAGGGAAACGGGCGGAGCCGAGGAAAGTACCACCACGGTTCACCACGTCGGAGACGCTGTGACGCTCCAGCTTGACGATACGATCCTGGTGCAGACCGAGGTAGCCATCATAAATACCGTAAACTTCCAGGCCATGATGCAAACCGGCGCGAACCACGGCGCGAATGGCTGCGTTCATACCCGGTGCGTCGCCACCACTGGTCAAAACACCAATACGTTTGATTTGTTTGGTCATGAGTGCCTCTGGATCTGAGTTGTCAAATACGAATGTTTAAATAGACAAGCCACTTTTACTATATCGGCTTTCATATGGGATGCGGGGGCCACCATAGGAAAAGCGATACAAGAGAGGGGACCAGCCCCTCTCTTTGCCGTAATCAGCGATTACTTGGCAGCGCCAGCGATGATCTGGGAGAAGTCGTCCACTTTCAGGGACGCACCACCGACCAGGCCACCGTCGATGTCCGGCTGACCGAACAGGTCGGCTGCAGTGGCGCCAGTGACGGAACCGCCGTACAGGATCTGTACTTTGGCAGCAACGGCGGCATCAAAACCGGCCAGGTACTGACGGATGTGAGCGTGAACGGACTGAGCGATCTCCGGAGTGGCAGTCTTGCCAGTACCGATGGCCCATACCGGCTCGTAAGCGATAACGGCGTTGTTGAAGGAGGCGATGCCGCAACGGTCGATAACGGCTTTCAGCTGGGTCTCAACCACGTTCTTGGTCACGCCGGCTTCGAACTGCTCCAGAGTTTCACCGATGCACAGAACCGGGATCAGGCCGCCTTTCTGTATCGCTTCGTACTTGGCAGCAACCACGTCGTCACTCTCTGCGTGCAGGGTACGACGCTCGCTGTGGCCGACCAGAGAGTAGGTGCAACCAAAAGCTTTCAGCATGGAGGGGGCGTTTTCGCCGGTGAAGGCACCAGACTCGTGAACGTCAGCGTTCTGGGCACCGTAGGCAATCTTGCTGCCAGCGGTCAGTTGCTCAACCAGACCCAAAAAGATAACCGGCGGGCAGACGGCGACTTGTACAGAAGGATGAGCGGCAGCAGCCGGGGTCAGTCCTTTGATCAGAGCTTCTACAGAAGCCTTGGTGCCGTTCAGTTTCCAGTTACCCATTACCAGGTGCTGTCTCATCTTGTATATCTCCTAGGCATTTGATTGCGCGACATTATATGAATTGAACCGAGCCCAAGATAGCTGACCCGGCGGCAAATGACGTAATTTTTTTTCGCTTTCCTGATCCAAATCAGGAATGAAACGCTTGATCGCTCATTCGTTAACCTGCCCCCGCAAGCGAGCCCACCATACCCCAATCCATTCGTGGATGGCAGCTTCGGAATACATCAGATAACGTCCTTTGGGTAAAAAACTGTAGAGCGGCTGGGGTACCTGGCTCTGCTTGGCGGTGTAATCGGTGGGGGCCGGCACGGCCTTGAGTCCCTGAACCTGATAGAGGGCCATGGCACGTGGCAAATGAGTGGCCGAACTGACCAGCGCCACCTCTTTTCCTTTCAGATGGCGGCTGATACTGACCGCCTCATCATGAGTGTCTTTGTTGTTTTCAAACAACGTCATCCGCGAGCGGGGTATGCCGAGGCTCTCGGCCATCCGGGCATTGACCTCGGCATTGGAGAGAGGATCCCCCGACACATAGCCGGAGAACACCAGCTCGGCGTCGGGATAGGCCTGGGCAAGGCGAACCCCTTCGAGAGTGCGGGCCAAGGCAATATTGTTTTGCCAACTGCGCATCGGCACCGCCGGGTCGCTGACATGGCCATTGCCGAGCACCACGATGGCATCGATGTTGGGATGCTGGCTCACCTCGAACGGCGGGTAGGTCTGCTCCAGCCCGCGGGCCAGTTCATAGCTCATCGGCCGCATCCCCATCAGCGCCACAATGAGCAGCGAGAGAGTGGCCAGTAGTTTGCCGGTTTTCTGAAAACGGGTGAACCAGAGCAGCAGCAGGGCGACCAACAGCAGGGAGAGGGAGAAGGGGAGCGGCATCAACAGCTGACCCAGCCACTTTTTAATCACAAACACGGCAGACACTTCCTTGAGTTTTCAGCAAATTCGGGATGTGACAGAATACCTCTCTTTTTTGGGATGGCCACAACCCTGTGGCGCTAATGTTGAGTTTCTCCTTGAAGCACGATCAGAGTTTTGACGGGCGCGCCGACAAGTTCGCCCGCAACATTTACGACTCCACCAAGGGGCGCATCCGCACCACCATTGTCTGGAGCGACATCGAAGCCTGCCTGGCCCGCCTTGGCAACCGACCGCTGCGCATCCTCGATGCGGGAGGCGGTTTTGGCTATTTCGCCCAGAAGCTGGCGGCCATGGGCCATCAGGTGGAGCTGTGCGATCTGTCAGCCGAAATGCTGGAACTGGCCCGCAGCCAGATCGCCGAGAAGGGGCTGGAAGACAAAATTCGTCTCATCCAATGCCCCATTCAGGATCTGAAGCAACACGTGACCGGTACCTTTGATCTGGTGCTCTGCCATGCGGTGCTGGAGTGGCTCGCCGAGCCGCGCCAGACCTTGCTGGGTCTGTTCCCTTTCGTCAATGCCGGGGGCATACTGTCGCTGCTTTTCTACAACCGTCATGGTTTGCTGTTCCAGAGCTTGGTGGTGGGCAATTTTGACTATGTGCGCCTTGGTCTTCGCAAGAAGCGGCAGACTGCGCTTACGCCCACCAACCCCCAGTTGCCGGAGCAGGTCTATGACTGGATTGGTCGCGGGGGGCTGCGCATCATCGGCAAGACCGGGGTGCGGGTGATCCACGACTATATGCGTCACAAGCAGGATCAGGTGGAGAAGTTCGACGATCTGCTGGCCATGGAGCAGCAATATTGCCGTCAGGAGCCTTTTGTCGCCCTCGGTCGCTATATCCATGTGATGGCCCAGAAGCCGGCCAGTTGATTGCTCGCGGTTCACGTCGATGTGAACCATGTTTTCGATGCTACCGGATGTAGCCGCGCGCACGATTTTGCGCCCAATACAACAACGAGATGACAACATCATGATGAGTACATCCCGTACCCTGCCAGAGCGTTCTTTACCGGAGCTAGTAGGGTGGGTCAGGCAGGAGGGGTTGGCGTTGAGCCTGCCAACCGACCGGCTGGCCTTTCTGATTGCAATCAAGACCCTGTCCGAAGATGAGTCGGACTTGTCGGAAGCGGCGCTGCACGACGCCTTTGGCTATGTCAGCAGCGCTTTCGGCCAGATGGACGAGACCCTTACCGGTCGCGCCAACAACGCCATCAACGATCTCATTCGCCAGCAGCTGCTGTCGCGCTTCAACACCGACATGGTGGCGGGGGAGAGCCTCTACCGCCTGTCACGCCTGGGTGTGAGCATCGTCGACTTCTTTATGGATCAGCGTCAGGTTGACTCCATCAAGCTCTCCATTCTGCTCGAACACCTGGCTGCCGAGCTCGACACCGCCCGCAAGGCGGCGCTGGAAACCAACACCCGTGAGCAGTGGGATGCCGAGGTGCTGCCGCGCCTCACCTTCTCGCTGGAAGAGACCCTGGGCCGCATCGATCTCACCCAGCGCGCCATGGATGAGCAGCAGAATCAGGTCAAAAGCGAAATCGCGGCCCTGCTGACCCAGAACTGGGTCGATGCCATTCACAGCTGCGAAAAGCTGCTGCACGAGACCGGCCAGACTCTGCGCGAGCTGCAGGATACCCTGGACGCTGCCGGCCACCGCCTGCAGGCGGGGCTGCTCAACATTCAGGAAGCGGCGCAGGGGCGCGACGATCTGTTCCACGTCGAGGAGCTGACTCACGCCTTGCAAGGGCGCCTTGACGTCATCACCAGCTGGGGTCAGCAGTGCATCGAGCTCTGGTCCCGCTACGACAGACATGTCCACAAATTTATCCGCAACGCCATCGACATGGACAAGAACCGCGCCTTCAGCCAGCGGCTGCGCGAGTCCATCCGCAACTTCGAGCAGCACAACTGGCAGCTGCGGGTGGCCGAAGAGCCCCGCCTGCTGGAGCTGCGCGACGAAACCATCGCCATCCACGACGAGGAGGTGACCGGTGAGGTGCCCCTCGAGATGGAGTATGTCGAGATGGTGGATATCAACCAGGAGCTGGCCGAGCGCATCGAGCGCTATCTGGCCCGCTACCCCGAGCAGGGCCAGCAGCTGGACTTGGCCGATGTGCTGCGCGAATACCTGCTGGACTACCCGGCTCATGCCCACTTCGATGTGGCGCGTCTTCTGATCGACCAGGCCGTGCGCCTGGGCCATGCCAGCGGCGAGCGCGAACTGCATCGCCAACCCGCATGGAAACCCATTAACCAAGCTGGATCCAAGGTTCAGGCCTATGTCATTGATCAATTCTGAGTTTCCCTTGCCGCTGCGCCTCGCAGAGGCGATTGCCAACCCCTTGTTTCCGCGCATCGACACAGCCTTGCGCTCCGGTCGCCACATCAGTGCCGACGAGTTCGAGCAGCATTCGGCGCTGCTCGAATATCACAGCGAGCTGGAGATCTTCTACGGCCGCTATCAGGTGGAGCTGATCAAGGCGCCGGAAGGCTTCTTCTACCTGCGCCCGCGCCCGAGCTCCGACATCGGCACGACTGTGCTCTCCGAGCTCGATATGCTGGTGGGCAAGGTGCTCTGCTACCTCTACCTGAGTCCGGATCGTCTCGCCTCGGAAGGGGTATTTGCCATGGCCGAGCTGCAAGAGGAGGTGCTGAGCCTCGCCGACGAGAAGCAGCTGCTGCGGATGGTCAACAGCCGCTCCGGCGGTACCGATCTCGACAAGAAGAAGTTGCTCGAAAAGATCCGTACCTCCATGCGCCGTCTGCGCCGCCTTGGCATGATCACCGCTCTTGGTAACGGGGATAAATTCCGGGTCAACGAATCGGTGTTCCGTTTCGCCGCCGACGTGCGCTCCGATGAAGATCCGCGCGCCGTTCAGCTGCGGATGATCCAGGAGGGTGAAGCCATCTTCCACGACGACGAAATGCCGAGCAGCGACTCGCTCTTTGATGACATCGAGGCGGATCTCGATGAAGAACAACTGGATCTGGAGGTATAACCGGTGCGAGGCAAGTTCAAATCCCTGACCATGGTCAACTGGAACGGCTTCTTTGCCCGGACCTTCGATCTCGACCAGCTGGTCACCACTCTTTCCGGCGGCAATGGCGCGGGCAAGTCCACCACCATGGCGGCCTTTATCGCGGCGCTCATCCCCGATCAGTCACTGCTTCACTTCCGCAATACCACGGAAGCGGGATCGAGCAGCGCCTCCCGTGACAAGGGGCTCTACGGCAAGCTGCAGCGCGGCCACTGCTATTCCCTGCTGGAAGTGATGAACAGCCGCGAACAGCGGATCTGGGTCGGCGTTCACCTCGAACAGGTGGCCAACCGCGACAACAAGGTCAACATCACCCCGTTTGCGCTGGTGGATGTGCCGGAGAATCTGGCGCCGACCGATCTGCTGCTGGAGAAGCTCGATGGCGGCAAGGGGCGGGTACGCGCCTTCGCCGATCTGAAAGGGGCGGCAGCCGAGCTGGGGGCGCTGAAAGTCGCCAAATTCAATACGGTGACCGACTATCACAACTTCATGTTCGAGTTCGGCATCACCCCGAAGAAGCTGCGTGACCAGAAGGATCGCGGCAAGTTCTATCGCCTGATCGAGGCTTCCCTCTACGGCGGCATCTCCTCGTCCATCAGCCGTTCCCTGCGCGAATACCTGCTGCCGGAGAACTCCGGCGTGCGCAAGGCGTTTGCAGACATGGAGGCGGCCATCTATGAAAACCGCCGCACGCTGGAAGCGATCAAGGAAACCCAGGGTCAGCGGGATCTGTTCAAGAACCTGATCACCGAGACCACACACTATGTGGCCGCGGACTATGTGCGCAACGCCGCCGAGAAGAGTCGTCTCTCCGAGCTGGCCCTCAAGGCGCGCCAGGAGCTGGCCGACAAGCGCCGTATTCTGGCCGAAGAGAAGCAGCGCGCCATCTATCTGGCCGATGAGGTGGAGCAGCTCACCAACCGCGAAAAACTGCTGACCGACGAGCTGGAGTCTGCCTCCGAGCATCTGGCCAAGGTGATGGCGGCGGTTTCTCTGCAGAAGAAGATCGAGATGTATCGCGCCGATCTGGCGGATCTCTCTGACAAACTCGAGCAGCAGCAAGCGGTGGTGGAGGAGATCCACGGCCAGCTGCTGGAAGTGGAAGAGCGCAAGGAGCTGGCACAGGCAGAAGTCGACAGCCTCAAGACCCAGCTGGCCGACTACCAGCAGGCGCTCGATATTCAGCAGACCCGCGCCATCCAGTACCGTCAAGCGGTGCAGGCGCTGGAAGCTGCCCGCGAGCAGTGCGAGCTGCCGGGGCTGACCGCCGAACAGGCGAGCGACACCCTGCACCAGTTCCGCGCAGCCGAGCAGAGTCTCACCAGCCGGGTGTTGGGGGCCGAACAGCAATTGGCGCTGGCCAAGGCGGCGGTGGCCGAGCATGAAGCGGCGTTGGCGCTGCTTTTGAGCATCGCTCCGGAAACAGTGCGCGAGGCCGCCTGGCCCACCGCGCAGGCGTTGCTCAAGCGTCACATCGAAGACAAGGCTCGCATTGCCCAGGGGCAGGGGCTGCGCGCCGCGCTGGCTCGCCTCGAGAAAGAGAGCGAAAGCCAGAAGAGTCTCTTCAAGCTGCGCGACGAGCTGCAGCAGGCCTCTGGCCAGCTGATTGCCAGCAGCGATGAGCTGGAGATCTTCCTCGAAGCCCAACGCACCCGTCAGGAGGAGCTCTCCGAGCAGCAGGCGGAGGTGAACCAGCGCCGCGCCAGCCTCGAGCATCAGGGCACCCAGCTCGGCCGTGATATTGCGGAGCTCACCAAACTGGCGCCGCGCTGGCTGAAATCCTTTGAAAAACTCGAGCAACTGCGTGAGCAGAGCGGTTTACCGCTCGCCACCGCTGAAGAGCTTTCGGCCGGTATGCAGACAGTGCTCGACAAGGAGCGCGAGTTCGAACAGGAGAGCAACCGCATCGCGGCGCAGAAACAGGCGCTGGAGCTGCAAATTCGCAATCTGCAGCTGGGGGCAGGCGAGGCGGATCCGCGGCTGGCTCGCATCGCCGAGCAGGTGGGGGGCGTGCTGCTCTCCGATGTCTATGACGATATCTCCATCGACGATGCCCCTTACTACTCCGCGCTCTACGGCCCTGCTCGCAGCGCTTTGGTGGTGCTCGACCTCGAAGGTGCCATCGAGCGGCTGAAAAAGCTGGAAGATTGCCCGGAAGATATCTACCTGATTCAGGGTAACCCAGACTCCTTTGACGAGGATCTGGTGGAAGCTGACGAGCTGGGAGACGCCGTGCTGGTGCGCACCAGCAAGCGTCAGGTGCGCTTCTCCCGCTACCCCGAGCTGCCGCTGTTTGGCCGCGCCGCCCGGGAGAAACGGATTGAGCAGCTCGACCTTGAGCGAGAAGGGCTGATCGAGGGCTACGCCAAGGCCGCCTTCGAGCAGCAGAAGTACCACCGTCTCTACGGTCACTTCCGCGACTTTATCGGTCAGCATCTGGATATCGCCTTCCGCCCCGACCCCGAAGCCGAAGTGCAAGCCAAACAGGCCGAACTGCGCACGCTGCAAGGAGCCATCGGCGAGTGCGACAAGCAGCTGAGTGATGCCAAAGCGGCTGCCGCCCAGCTGACTCGCCATATCCAGCTGGTACAGGGGATGCTGCCCTTTGCCCACCTGTTTGCCGAGACAGAGCTCGCGGCCCGCCTCGAGGCGGCTCACGCCGACGTTGAGGCCCTGAAACAGGCCGAAGCTTTTATCGCCAAACACGGCAAATCGCTGGAAAAACTGGAAACCATGGTGCAGGTGCTGCGTCAGGATCCGCAGGATCTGGCTGCGCTGCAGGCTGCCTATGATGAGGTGAGCGACCTGCTGGCCGAGCAGAAACGCCGTTGCTACGCCCTCGATCAGCTGGTGGCCCGTCTGCCGCACTTTGCCTATCAGGATGCACAAGACCTGCTGGGCAAGGCGTCTGAAATGAGTGAGCGACTCAAAGAGAAGCTGAAAGCGGCCGAGCTGGCGGCCCGCACCGCTGGCGAGCAGCACAAGCAGATTGCCCAGCGCCACACCGAGGCGTTGCAGTTGCGCACTGCGCTGAACTCCAGCGTCGAGGCCAAGCGCCAGACCCTGACCGAGTTCGAGCAGGAGCTGGCGGCCATGGGGCTGACCCTCTCTGACGATATGGAAGAGAAGGCGCGCGCCCACAAGAAAGAGATTGAAGAGCTGCTGATCCGTACCCGTTCCCGTCGCACCAGCGCCGAGGCCCAGTTGCAGGTCACCAAGCGTGAGATCGAATCCCTTGGCGGCCGTCTCAAGCTGGAAGGCAAGGATTACTACAGCGCCCGTAAATCTCTGGTGGGTCACAAGGCGAACTGGTCTCGGGTGGTGCGTCTGGCGCGGGAGACCGACGTCGAGAAGCGTTTAAATAAGCGCGAGCTGGCGTATCTGGACAGCGACGAGCTGCGCTCCATGTCAGACAAGGCCCTCGGCGCCCTGCGGGTAGCGGTGGCCCACGACGAGGCTCTGCGCGATGCGCTGCGTCTCTCCGAGGGCAACCGCAGTACCGAGCAGAAGGTCGCCTTCTACGTGCAGGTCTACCGTTACCTCAAGGATCGCATCCGCAACGACATCATCCGCTCCGATGATCCGGTCGAAGCGATTGAGGAGATGGAGATCGAGCTGGCTCGTCTGGCTGACGAGCTCAAGCAGCGGGAAACCCATCTGTCGCTCTCCTCTCACGAGGTGGCGGCCAAGATCACCAACATCATCCGCCGCGAGCAGAACCGTATCCGGGTGCTCAACCAGGGCTTGCAGAACATCGCCTTCGGTCTGGTGCGCGGGGTGCGCCTCAACGTCAATATCCGCGAGGCCCACACCCGTCTGCTGACGGCGCTGGCCGATCAAACTGCCATGCACAACGATCTGTTCGCCGACAAGGAGCTCAGCTTCTCCGAGGCGATGGCCAAGCTGTTCCAGCGCCTGAACCCGCAAGTAGAGCAGGGAGATCGCAGTTATCAGGTGATGGGTGACGTGCTGCTCGACTATCGCAACTATCTGGAGCTGGAGATCGAGGTGCAGCGCGGGGCCGATGGCTGGCTGCGGGCCGAGAGCGGTGCGCTCTCCACCGGTGAGGCGATCGGTACCGGTCAGGCCATCCTGCTGATGGTGCTGATCAGCTGGGAGGAGGAGTCCCGCCGTCTGCGCGGCAAGGATATCGCCCCCTGCCGTCTGTTGTTCCTCGACGAAGCGGCCCGTCTGGATGGCAAATCCATCGCCACCCTGTTCGAGCTGTGCGAGCGGCAGGATATGCAGCTGCTTATCGCGGCGCCCGAGAATATCAGTCCCGAGAAGGGCACCACCTACAAGCTCATCCGCAAGGTGCAGGGCAAGCACGAGCACGTGCATGTGGTGGGTCTGCGCGGCTTCGGCTTTGCCGACGACAAGCTGATTGCCTGAGAAGTCTCTGGCCCATCCCGAACGGGATGACCGGTAACTAGTTGAAAGGGAGGCATTTGCCTCCCTTTTTACATGGAAGATATGGCAAAGTAGCCGCACGGTCGCTGCTGCCTGACAACAAGGCGAGTAACATGGTGAGTGCCTTGGAGCTATGGCAAGGTGAGGGGCTCCCGCCTGCAAGCGTGTCGTAAGCGTCACCGGCCGCATCGAAGATGCAAAAATAGCGCAGAGTGGAAAAAAGAAGAGAGGAGAGGGGAAGGGTGCAACATATCCAGAAAGGGCTGCTGTTATCTCTTTGTCTGCTGCTGGCTGCCTGTAGCAGCCGTTATGACGAGAGCCACGGCGGCAGCTGGCGCGGCTATAGCGAAACCGGCTATGCCAGCTATTATGCCGACCGCTATCACGGCAAAAAGACCGCCAGCGGCGAGTTATATCGTAACAACCTCAATAGCGCCGCCCATATGGAATTGCCCTTTGGCGCCATGGTACGGGTCACCAACCTCGCCAACGGCAAGAGTGTAGTGGTCAAGGTCAATGACCGCGGCGCCTTTAAAAGGGGACGTATTATCGATCTCTCCAAATCTGCGTTTAGAGCCATCGGCAATATTCGCGACGGGATTATCAAAGTAAAAATAGAGGTGCTCTAGGCTGGATGAGCCTGTTTATACACGAAAATGGATGTTGATGAATGATATTGGGATGCTGACATCGACCAGTCAGCCTTTCGGTAGATAAAGATATAACATTGATATGTATCAATATTTAATTCAGCTAAAAATGGATTTGTTATCAATGGAAAAAATCGATGATCGTGATTGATATTTATTTTAGCTTATCTCGCCTGTTCGGCCTTACTATGGGGCAAAAGGAGGGATTAGTGATGATTATCTATGGTAAATATGGTGGTGCAGCGCTGAGAGCTGTTCATCTGATGGTGCAGAATAATTATGGGCATGCCACCGCTTGGGATATGGCTATTGCTGAAGCATTTGGTGATGATATTAGTACAGGGAAATTCAAGAATAATCCAAAGGTAACTTTTTTGACTCTTTGCAGTCTTGGTTGTATCAGTTGCATCATGCCAGTTCATTATGTAGCTGCGACCAAAACCAGAGCATATGTGTTGGCTGCCATTGATTTATTGTCACACAAGGATATTACCAAACCGATCAATCCCGAGCAGTTATGGCTGGAAGTGGTCTCTGCCTGTAAGAGCGGCAAGGTTGTTAAGCATAACAATCAGATGGATGTCATTCTGACACTCTGGTATGCCGGTGTGCTCAATCCCGAGTGGGATAGGGATGCCATCAGGATAGACTATCGACGAATATAAAAAAGCCAAGGTAATGAATACCTTGGCCATGAAACATCAATTGGTTCTGGTCAGGGATGCACTATCGGAGTGTGCGAATGGCTTGCCATACACCATCAGGTTGGTGGTTTGACTGTATTTGAGGAGATCTTTCTCTGAGAAGTCCAGAGTCATCGAGAAATCCGTGGTGGAATCATTAATGGTCATATAATTGCTTTCCGCAATACCGCGCTTGCCCGTCTTGAACTCGATTTTGTTACCCGCTTTGCCTTCAGTGACCACACAGACTGCACGGGGTATACAGTATGAGTTGTAAACAAGCTGATTAGTCTTGTCATAAATCAGATAGCCGCGTTGGTCATGAAATTTCCCATTATCGCTTTTTCTGAATACTTCCTGTTTGTAATACATGGCTACCAGATATTGTTCGCTGGCATTTTTAGCATCGGCTGCCGGTTCAAAAGTAATGACTTCGTAAAAGGGTTCCACTGCCGGCCCCCCTTTGCCAACTTTGCTACCCTCCTGGCCGGGTGCTACATCTACACCACCAGCATCGGTGCTTTTCCATGTGCCAGCCAACTGAGCTAATGGACCAAAATCCAGACCGTTGATAATAGTGCTGGACTCTGCGTGAGCGAGCGTGGCACAGGTAATTAATGCTATGGGTAAGATAACTTTATTCATTGTGATAACTCCATCACTAATAATGACTTGCGAATAAATATGTTCAGCAAAGTAATTGTTATAACGCACCAATGGTGTGGTCAATGATATTGAGTGATAGTGGTTCGTTTTTGTGATGTATGATTTGCTTTTTCGTGGCTAAATAAATTGAATTTGATATAAGACAATGTTGTATTTTTTCATCGCGCTTCCTCAGATATATCGTGATAGAGATAAAGGAACATTGACATGATGCGATGATTATTATGTCAACGGCGTGAATATTTCACTCAGCCCCATCAATTGAAGGCGATAGCCACTAACTCTGTGGCACCCTGACCCCTTTATCGAGATAGAGGCTGCTGTAGTTGGCCCTGTGGGTGACAAACATCACCTGATGGCGGCTGCCGTCGGAGAGGATAATAAAATCCCCCGCCTGAGCGGGGCTTTGCAAGGTGATCTCCTGCTCGGGGGCGGTCAGGCGATCGACATCTTCCTTGAAGGTGAGGGTGTAAGAGTACATATGGCGCTCCACTGCTGGCTCATATCAAACACACCGTTGAAGGTAGTTGCTGGTATGGGCGCGCGCGGCGCCCGATTGGCGCTGTTAGACCAAATAGCGGTGATGAGAACGTGCGTGGTTTCAGTCGGGTTGTTCTGCTGAGGTGCGCTTGAGGCCTTTACATCAAGGCAATTGGTATCAAAAGCGATGGGAAAGGGGCGAAAAGGAGGATGAAAAAACCGCCAGTTGGCGGTTTCTCTTATGCGATGGGCCCTACTTCAGGGCCTTCTTCAGCTTCTTGATCTTGCCTTCATGCTTGGCAATTTTCTTAAGACGAGCGGCGATCTTCTTTTTGATCTCTTTCTTGCTTGCTTTGGCCATCGGTGGCGCTCCTTTGCAGTGGGGACACATGAGGTGTCAGTGTGGGTCTTCCCTTTGACGTCCCAGAGTGCCACAGGGCTCCTTTGTGAACCAGCACTCTGTTGCTTTAATAGCCAGCTCACTATAACTGCAAGGGGCTGAGCCAGCGCAGCAGTTGCTGGCCCACTTGCGGGCTGGCGAGCAGGGCCATATGGCTGGTGCGATAGACAATCAGGGTATGGGCAGGAAGAAAAGCCAGCAGATGGCGCGCTTCGTTGTGCAGGCCGAGGGCGCTGCGTAGCGGCACCAGTCCATCGCCAATCAGCCGGTCGGCCAGCAGGCTGCGCTTGGCGGCAGTGGTCGCGGCAATGGCATAGCAGTTGACGCCGCCGGGCAAGGGGAGTGGGACGCGGGGATCGCGCAAGGGCACGGCGGGGTCGGGTTGGGCCACTTCGTCGATCACCTTGCCGTGGCGCAGATCCTTGATGCCAATACTGCGCAGCCGCGCCAGCCTGACGAAGGGCTCGCTGTAGGCGGTGGCGGGCAGCAACTGCTCCAGCCAGTGACCGGCATGTTCGAGCGGCGCGCCGTGGTGTGGCGTGCCGAGAAAGATCAGGTTGGCAAGGTGTGCAGGCCAGGTGAGCTCGGCTTGGCTAGCATGGTGGCAGGCACTGCGTGCAACCAGTCCCCCCATGCTGTAGCCCATTATCGTTATCTCTTTGAGCTCTCCCGACCAGTGGGCGAACAGCTGTTCCAGCAACAGGGCCAGCGCCTGCCCGTTCTGTGCGATGGGCAGGCCCGAGTTGTAGCGCAGGTAAAGAGGCTGATAGCCAAGCGCGGCGGCAAGTTGCTCTCCGTGATTGACCTGCTTGCCTTGATGCTCGGTCTGCCACTGCAGATCGTTCATGCAGAGGCCATGGATCATCAGCAGCACCCGTCCCTCGCGGGGTAGATCCTTTGGCATCGCCTGCCAATCGAGGGGCTTGCCCTGATAGCGCAGGGTCATGGGGGTGGCGAGGGCATTGTGGTGCTCGACCAGCTTGTCCCCCAACACGCCGTTGAGGGTGGCGATCAGGGCCGCACGTTTCGGGGTTTCGGGGATCTGCTGGGGCGGCGGTGTGGCTGGCAGGCGGCTGAGCAGATGGTTGATGCCGCTGCTTAGGTCGTTGGCGGCGCCATGTACCCCCTTGTAGACCAGCCCGGTGATCCCGGCTGTTTTTCCCTCATCTCGTCCCTTGAGCCCCATACCGCTCAGTACCGCCTGA
Source organism: Aeromonas sp. 603404 (assembly GCF_049171775.1). Lineage (NCBI taxonomy): Bacteria > Pseudomonadati > Pseudomonadota > Gammaproteobacteria > Aeromonadales > Aeromonadaceae > Aeromonas > Aeromonas sp. 603404. Next base: position 830,158 of record NZ_JAAKPE010000001.1, on the reverse strand, counting down.
TGTACCGCTTCGGTGATCTCTACCGCGGCGGGCAGCGCCAGAGTCAGCAGGTGCGCCAGCTCGCGGATATCCGAAAGATGCCAGGAAGAGGATGGCGATGGGTCTGTGGCGTCGGTCATGGCAAGCCCTTGTGAAAGCGGGTATCGCGTTGTCGTGCTGCGAAGAGCGCTGCGTATCTCTATATCAAACCAGCTTGCGCCCTTTGTGGCGGGTTTACCAGTAACGGGCCATGCATGGCGGGGCTGATAAGAACCGCTTGCGAAGCCGGTCACGGTAATGACAGGGGAAAATCACCTCTACTTCGTCATATGAAGCCACATGGAGAGGTGATGATGTCGCTGTTTGATGAGGTGCGGGTACAGAATTTGTGTGCACGGTTGTTCGATAGCCAGAACGGAAAGGGCTGCTCCCTTGAGAGTCGGCATGGCCGCGAGTTGAAGGATCTGTTGCAGGCAGTGGCCGGGATCAAGCCGGTTGGCCGAGGTGCTCATTATATGTTGACCGACGCGGGGCGGACTTTTCTGACCGGACAACTGGCACGGGCAGCGCCCCCCGAACCGGACAAGCGTAAGCAGCTGCAACGTCTGGGAGTGAGTTTGCCTGCACGGCTCAATCAGGCCTGCTTTTATGCTCTCTGGTATGGGGATAGCAAGCATCCGCGATCAGCATCCCTTGCAGCGCCAATGCTTGCGAACTTGTCGCTCACGCAAGATGAGGTGATCCGCATCCGCACCCTCGAGCCGCTCTCGCTGGTCGATCGGCAAGGTCAGCTGCACGATATGACGGCAATGATGGCGCTGCTGGGGGAATTGGCGTTGCCGGAGCGGACTCTGGGCACGCTGGCGGCCATCGGCTGGCAGGGGGAGCGGGTCATTACGGTGGAGAACAAGGGGGCCTTTGTCGACTACCCGCTGCAACCCGGGCAACTGCTGCTCTTTGCCCCCGGTCGCAATACCACCCTGGCCAAACAGTTGATCCCGCTGCTGCCTGCGGGCGTGCAGTGGGTCCATTTCGGCGATCTCGATCAACGGGGTATCGATATTGCCATCGAGCTGGCGCGTGAGCTAAATCGAGCGGCCATGCTCTGGCTTCCCTGTGAGCTGCAACCTTATCTGGAGCACTACGCCCGTCCGGTACGCACCTTTGCGACGGACAGTGGCAAGGTGCCCTGGCGTGTGACGACGCAGGCTGATCAGGTCGATGATCATGGCTCGCCGGCAGGCGTTCCCTGGCTTGATAAACTGATCACAGAGGGGACTTGGCTGGAGCAGGAGGTATTGATTCTGGCCCCTCACTGGCGGATCTGGTCATTGGAAGCGATGAGTAATCAGGTTTGAAACGGGGAGCCCGCGCTCCCCGTCATTTCGTGGTCAGCTGTTTACTTGGCCTTGATGGGCCCCTTGGTGCCGGCATCATTATCGACCCAGCCATCTTCACCCTTGATGCGGCGATCCCCCTGAATGGTGTAGATGACCATGCCATCCTTGAACACCAGCGCGCCATCGGATTTCTTGGCATTGACCTTTTTGTCGTTGACCCATACCTGATCCTTGCCATCGATGCGGATATTGGCCACGGTGGCGCCGGTTTGGGGGAAGGTGGCGATCCAGTTGCCCGCATAGGGGCTGGCGCTGGTTGCCGCGGCCGGAGCATTGCCAACACCGGCAGCCGCGTTCTCAGCCTTGGTTTTGTTGATATCGCAGCCATTAAGCTCGCTCACCTGAGTGCAGCCCGAGCGCTCCAGCTTCTGCTCATAGCTCAGATTCAGACCGCCCTCCGCGGCCGGGGCGGCCGTGCCAAATCCCGCCTTGGCATTTTCCGCTTTGGTTTTGTGAATGTCACAGCCCTGCGCCTCGGTGACCTGGGTACAACCGGATCGCTCCAGTTGCTCGGCATATTTGGCGCTGATGGCGTGGGCAGGGACGATCCCGAGCAGGGTCAGGGTGATGAGCAGAGCGGCATTCCTGGACATAGATAATCCCTCAAAGATGTAAGTCATGCAGGTTCATCCGCGCAGTTGCGGCAGTGAACGTCGGCCTATCCTGAGCATCCGAGACAGATGCGCAGCTGGCGTATTCACGTTAGCACCTTGGGCCAACAGTGCCCAGCAATGTGGCCGGAAGATAAGGCGAGAGGTGATACGGGAGTGCAGGGGAGGCGAGATAGCAGCCGTGTCAACGCTGGAGAGATCATTCCAAGAGAAAAGGTGTTGCGGGAATTATCATAATGATAACGACAGCCCAGCTGATATCATTTCAGCCCTTGAAACTGACCTTTGATGATAATTCTCACCGATGCCGAGATATCGCCTCTGATTATTATCACTCGGCTATTTTATGGCTTGGCTGATCCGCTCACCTTTTTATTGAATAAACCGCTTAAATAGCCGCTGATTTTGTGGGTGACATCACACACTTTCGCCATTTATTAATATCTGCCTGCATTTTATTGGTTTGGCATGGTTATTGATTGCCTCATATCGACGCTAACCGACGCGCTCACCCACAACCGGGATGCTGGTGACATCGTGAGTGAAAGGGGAGCTATCCATATCTCATCCAATGATTGGGGCGAACGATGAAAGCAGTTAACGAATTAATCAAAGAGATCAGAGCACTCAAATCCAACCTGCATGAAAAAGATTTTCTGCTGACCTGGGAGCAAACGCCTCAGGAACTGGAGCTGGTATTGAAACTGGCCGAATCCCTCAAGACACTGCGCGCCGAAAATATCTGCACCAAACTGTTTAACAGCGGGCTCGGTATCTCGGTTTTCCGCGATAACTCCACCCGAACCCGCTTCTCTTACGCCTCTGCCCTGAACCTGCTCGGTCTGGCCCAGCAGGATCTGGATGAGGGCAAATCCCAGATCGCCCATGGCGAAACCGTCCGTGAAACCGCCAACATGATCTCCTTCTGCGCCGATGCCATCGGCATCCGTGACGACATGTTCCTCGGTGCCGGTAACGCCTATATGCGCGAAGTGGGTGCGGCACTGGATGAAGGGTTCGAGAAGGGGGTGCTCCCCCAGCGTCCGGCGCTGGTCAACCTGCAGTGCGACATTGATCACCCGACACAGTCAATGGCTGATCTCGCCTGGTTGCAGGAGCACTTCGGCAGCCTGGAGAGCCTCAAGGGCAAGAAGATTGCGATGACCTGGGCTTACTCCCCGAGCTACGGCAAGCCGCTCTCCGTGCCGCAGGGCATCATCGGTCTGATGACCCGTTTCGGTATGGACGTGACCCTGGCCCATCCGGAAGGGTATGACCTGATCCCGGATGTGATCGAAGTAGCCAAAGAGAATGCCAAGGCCTCCGGCGGCAGCTTCCGTCAGGTCACCTCCATGGAAGAGGCGTTCAAGGATGCGGATATCGTCTATCCCAAGTCCTGGGCTCCCTACAAGGTGATGGAGCAGCGCACCGAGTTGCTGCGTGCCAATGACCACGCCGGCCTCAAAGAGCTGGAGAAACACTGCCTTGAGCAGAACGCCAAGCACAAGGATTGGCACTGCACCGAGGAGATGATGAAGCTCACCAAGGGGGGCGAAGCGCTCTATATGCACTGCCTGCCGGCCGATATTTCCGGCGTTTCCTGCAAAGAGGGCGAAGTAACCGAAGGGGTATTCGAGAAATACCGTATCGCCACTTACAAAGAGGCGAGCTGGAAGCCCTATATTATCGCTGCCATGATCATGGCCCGTAAATTCTCCGCCCCGGCAGAAACCCTGGAAAATCTGATTAAAGAGGCGCAAAAGCGGGTGAAATAAATAACGGCAGGGCAGGGTGAATATTCATCCTGCCCACACTGTCGAACCCATTATTTTGAGTTTTCTCTCCGTGGTATCTGAATAACGGATCTCCCGGCGAGGCAGCTCTTTGTCAGGTAACGCCTAGTGAGGTAAGCATGTCCCAATTTTCTTTGAAGATGGATATTGCCGATAACCGCTTTTTTACCGCCGAGCCATCTCCGCTGTTTTCTCGCGCCGAAGCACAAAAGGCTCGCGCTTTTCATAAAAAACTGGCCGGTTATGAACCGACCCCATTGTGCGACCTGAAAGCTCTGGCCGCCTATATCGGGGTGAAAAATATATTGGTCAAGGACGAGTCAAAGCGCTTTGGCCTCAACGCCTTCAAGATGCTGGGTGGCGTCTACGCCATCGCCAACCTGCTCTGTGAAAAGTACGGGGTGGTCATCGAGGATTTCTCCTTCGATCTCATCAAACGCACCATCAAGGAGCCGATGACTTTCGCCACCACCACAGATGGCAACCACGGTCGTGGCGTTGCCTGGGCCGCCAAACAGGTGGGTCAGCATGCGGTGGTCTACATGCCCAAGGGCTCGACCCAGGAGCGGGTGGACCACATCCTCAATCTCGGTGCCGAATGCATCGTCACCGACATGAACTATGACGACACCGTGCGCCTGACCATGAAGATGGCCGAAGAGCGCGGTTGGCACATAGTGCAGGACACCGCCTGGGAGGGTTACACCAAGATCCCGACCTGGATCATGCAGGGTTACTCCACCCTGGCCGACGAAGCGGTCGAGCAGATGCAGGATATGGGCATCAAGCAGCCGACCCACGTGCTGCTGCAGGCAGGGGTCGGGGCGCTGGCGGGCGGGGTGCTCGGTTATCTGGTGGACTGCTTCGGGGCGAAAAACCTGCACAGTATCGTGGTCGAGCCGGATCAGGCCGACTGCATCTATCGATCCGGCGTGGCGGGGGAGATGGTCAACGTGGGGGGCGACATGCGCACCATCATGGCCGGTCTCGCCTGTGGCGAACCCAACCCCCTCGGCTGGCCGCTGCTCAGAAGCTGCACCACCCAGTTTATCTCCTGCCACGACAAGGTGTCGGCGCTGGGGATGAGAGTGCTCGGCAACCCTCTTGGCAATGATCCGCGCATCATCTCCGGCGAATCCGGCTCGGTCGGTACCGGCGTGTTGGCGGCAGTGCGTCACCACCCGGATCGCGCGGCGCTGATGGAACGTCTGGGGCTGGATAGCAACTCGGTCGTACTCATCATCAACACCGAAGGGGACACCGATGTGAAGCATTACCGGGAAGTGGTGTGGGAAGGCAAGCATCCTGCCTGCGACTAACTCTCCCGCCAGAGTAGAGACACGAATTGAAGCATTGATCGCGCCTCGCCAACGGGGCGCGGTAACGGGCACAGGGCGCTGCCGACGAACAGGCCGCGCACTCTCAGTTGTTATGGAGAATCACAATGAGCAAGCAAATTCCGTTTGAAATGGTGTTGGAGAAGGCCTACCAGTACAAGGCCGAGATGAGTCAGTTCCTGCGCGACATGATCGCCATCCCGAGCGAGAGCTGCGATGAAGAGCGCGTCGTGCTGCGCATCAAGCAGGAGATGGAGAAGGTTGGTTTTGACAAGGTCGAGATCGACCCCATGGGTAACGTGCTGGGCTATATCGGCCACGGCTCGCACCTGATCGCCATGGATGCCCATATCGATACCGTGGGGGTCGGCAACCGCGCCAACTGGACCTTTGACCCCTATGAGGGGATGGAAGATCACGAGATCATCGGCGGCCGCGGTGCATCAGACCAAGAAGGCGGCATGGCCTCCATGGTCTATGCGGGCAAGATCATCAAGGATCTGGGGCTGGAAGATCAGTACACCCTGTTGGTGACCGGTACCGTGCAGGAGGAGGATTGCGATGGCCTCTGCTGGCAGTACATCATCGAGCAGAGCAAGATCCGCCCCGAGTTCGTGGTCAGTACCGAGCCGACCGACTGCCAGATCTACCGTGGTCAACGCGGCCGCATGGAGATCCGTGTGGAAGTGCAGGGGGTGAGCTGCCACGGCTCTGCGCCTGAGCGCGGTGACAACGCCATCTTCAAGATGGGCCCGATCCTCGGCGAATTGCAGGAGCTGAGCCACAACCTCGGTCATGACGACTTCCTCGGCAAGGGTACCCTGACCGTCTCCGAGATCTTCTTCACTTCGCCAAGCCGCTGCGCCGTGGCGGATAGCTGCGCCGTCTCCATCGACCGCCGCCTCACCTGGGGTGAAACCTGGCAAGGTGCATTGGATGAGATCCGCGCCCTGCCTGCGGTGCAAGCCGCCGGTGCCGAGGTCTCCATGTACCAGTACGACCGTCCGGCCTACACCGGTCTGGTTTACCCGACCGAGTGCTACTTCCCGACCTGGAAGGTGGAGGAGGATCACATCACCGTCAAAACCCTCTCCAAGGCTTATCGCGAGCTGTTCAACAAGGAGCCGGTGGTAGACAAGTGGACCTTCTCTACCAACGGGGTCTCCATCATGGGTCGACACGGTATTCCGGTGATCGGTTTTGGCCCGGGTAAAGAGCCGGAGGCCCACGCCCCGAACGAGAAAACCTGGAAAGAGCATCTGGTCAAGTGCGCCGCCATGTACGCCGTGATCCCCATGCTCTATCTGGCCGAGCTGAACAAGTAAGGGGTCTGCCGGGTGGTGACTGCCATCGCCACCCAGCTGTTGAAAGTGCCCCGTCTCCATTGAGGCGGGGCCTTGCTGTTTGAAGGCAAAAAGCATTCGAGGTGGTGGGGATGAAACGGCTGATCAAGAACGGCGTGCTGGTCGATGCGCAGGGTGAATATCGTCAGGATCTGCTGATCGAGCACGGGGTGATCCTCGCCCGTGCCGCCGATATCCAGCCCGATAGCGAAACCGAGGTGATCGATGCCAGCGGCTGTTATGTGATGCCGGGTGGCATCGACGTCCACACCCACTTCAACATCGATGTGGGCATTGCCCGCAGTTGCGATGACTTCTTCAGCGGTACCCGTGCCGCCGCCTGTGGTGGCACCACCACCATCGTCGACCACATGGGATTTGGCCCGGCGGGGTGCAACCTGCATCACCAGCTGGCCCGTTATCATGACTACGCCGCCGATCAGGCGGTGATCGACTACAGCTTTCACGGCGTGATCCAGCATGTGGATGACGCCATCCTTAATGAGATGGCCGCCATGGTGCAGGAGGAGGGGATCTGCAGCTTCAAGCTCTACCTCACCTACCAGTACAAGCTGGGGGACCATGACGTGCTGCGCGCCCTGGCCCGCCTCAAGGAGGTGGGTGCGATCGCCACCGTCCATCCCGAGAATGATGCCGCTATCGCGGCGCGTCGCGCGGCACTGCTGGCCGCTGGCCATCATGAGCCCTGGTATCACCCGCAGAGCCGCCCGCTGGAGTGCGAGGCGGAGGCCATCGCCCGGATGATCAATCTGGCGGGGCTCGCTGGCAATGCGCCGCTTTATATCGTCCACCTTTCAAACGGCCTGGGGCTGGAGTATCTGAAACTGGCGCGCCGTCAGGGCCAACCGGTCTGGGTGGAGACCTGCCCGCAATATCTGCTGCTCGATGAGCAGTGTTATTACAAGGAGAACGGGGTCGACTTCCTGCTGAGCCCGCCGCTGCGCTCGCGCTGTGAGCAGGACAAGCTGTGGGTCGGCATCGCAGCTGGTGACATCGACACGGTGGCGACCGATCACTGCAACTTCTCCCACGCCCAGCGCATGACCTTGTCAGGTGGCGATTTCAGCCGCTGCCCCAACGGCTTGCCTGGGGTCGAAAACCGGATGCTGCTGCTGTTTGCCCACGGGGTGCTGGGGGGGCGCATCTCGCCATCACGCTTTGTAGCTCTCACCAGCGCCAACCCGGCGCGCCTGTTTGGCCTCTGGCCGCGCAAGGGCAACCTGCAACCGGGGGCTGACGCCGATCTGGTGATCATGGATCCCCGTGGTGACACCCTGATTTCCCATCAACAGTTGCACGACAACGGCGACTACAGCCCCTACGAGGGGATGCATTGCCCCGGCCGGATCAGGCTGACCCTGAGTCGCGGCGAGATAGTGGCCCGCGATGGCGAGTTTCTGGGGCGCCGTGGTCACGGCCGCTTTCTGGCCAGAGCGCCCTTTGACCCGGCCTTGGCGCCGGATCTGCACTGGCCTTGCCCCGCGGTGGCAGGCTGACAATCCGTTCGAAACACGCAGAGCAGCAAGGTTATGTGAACAACGAAAGGTGGGCCGGTATCGCGCCGGCTTGTCCCATCACTGGAGATAACAAGATGAAACAGAGAATCGTACTGGCCCTTGGCGGCAATGCGCTGGGCAACAACCTGCCCGAGCAGATGAAAGCGGTGCAGAGCACGGCGGGCACCATTGCCGACCTGATCGCCCAGGGGCACGAGGTGGTGGTGACCCACGGCAACGGCCCGCAGGTGGGAATGATCCAGCAGGCGTTCGAGGTGGCGGCCCGTCATGACTCCAAGGCGCCCCATCTGCCCATGTCGGTCTGCGTGGCCCTGAGTCAGGGTTATATCGGTTATGACCTGCAAAACGCCCTGCGCGAGGCCTTGCTGGCGCGTGGTATTCACAAGCCGGTTGCCACTTTGGTGACCCAGGTGGAGGTGGATAAAAACGATCCCGCCTTCCTCGACCCGAGCAAACCCATCGGCGGTTTCTTCAGCAAGGAGGAGGCCGAAGCATTGATGGCCAAGGGGGAGCGGCTCAAAGAGGATGCCGGTCGCGGCTATCGCCGGGTAGTGGCATCCCCCAAACCCGTCGACATCATCGAGAAAGAGACCGTCTCTGCCATGCTGGCTGCCGGTCAGGTGGTGATCACCGTCGGGGGCGGCGGCATTCCGGTGCTGCGGGAGGGCAATCACCTGCGCGGCGCCAGCGCAGTGATCGACAAGGATTGGGCCAGTGCCAAGCTGGCGGAGCTTATCGACGCCGACATGCTGATCATCCTCACGGCGGTAGAAAAAGTAGCCATCAACTTCGGCAAGCCCGAGGTGCAGTGGCTCGATACCCTGAGCGTGGCCGATGCCAACAGCTTTATCGCACAGGGGCAGTTTGCCAAGGGATCCATGTTGCCCAAGGTGGAGGCGGCGCTCTCGTTTGCGACATCCCTGCCGGGGCGCAAATCCCTCATCACCCTGCTGGAGAAGGCGGCCGACGGCATTGCCGGCAAGACCGGCACCCTGATCAGCTTGTAGCCTCGTCTTTGATGGTTGCAAACAGGGGGCCCAAGGCCCCCTTTCTGTTGGCCGGTGTCAGGGATTGGCAGAGGGGAAGCATGGGCCGGCCAGCTCTTATCCACGGTGGGCAGGGGGGCGGCAGAGGTGTAAGATGGCGCCCCGAATGGCGGACGTATCGACCGCAGCAACAAGGCAGCATAATGAATAGCAAGTTGAACATGGCGGCGTTGGGGGGGTTGGTCCTGCTCACCGCCATCTGGAGTTACAGCTGGATCGTGATGAAGCAGGTGATGCTCTACGCGGGGGCCTTCGAGTTCACCGCCCTGCGCTGCCTGTGCGGATCTCTGGTTCTGCTGCTGGTATTGGCCCTGCGCGGGCGCCGTTATCTCAAACCCACCCCGTTTCGCTATACCCTCGCCATCGCTCTGTTCCAGACCTGCGGCATGGTGGGGTTGGCCCAGTGGGCTCTGATCAGCGGCGGGGCGGGCAAGGTGGCCATTCTGAGCTATACCATGCCGTTCTGGGTGGTGATCTTCGCTGCGCTCTTTCTCGGCGAGCGGATGCGCAAGCTGCACTATCTGGCGGTCGGGGTGTCCGCCTGCGGCCTGCTGCTGGTGATCGAGCCCTGGCAACTGCACCTCGATTCCATGAAGAGCGCGCTGCTGGGCATTGCCTCCGGCATCTGCTGGGGGATCAGCGCCATCATCGCCAAGCGGATGTATGCCCGCCACCCCGCGGTGGATCTGATGTCCCTCACCACCTGGCAGATGATCTACGCCACCCTGGTGATGGCCGTGGTGGCCGCGCTGGTGCCGGAGCGTCCCATCGACTGGCAGCCCTACGTGATGGGGGCGCTGGCCTATAGCGCTATTTTTGCCACCGCCATTGCCTGGAGTCTCTGGCTGTTTGTGCTGAAAAAACTGCCGGCCGGGATCGCCAGCCTCAGCACCCTGGCGGTGCCGGTGAGCGGCGTGCTGCTCTCCTGGTGGCTGCTTGGTGAAAATCCGGGACTGGTGGAGGGGAGCGGCATCGCCCTTATCGTGCTGGCGTTGTTGGTGATTAGCCGCAAGGGCAAGCGGTCGGCGGTGTCGGTGGAGGGGGAGACCCGGGTCAAGCACGGTTGAGTGGTGACTGAGCTGCCAGTGGCACGATAAACGGCACTCAAAAGAGCCAGCGACAGGGGACCAGCCCCTCGTTACAATGGCGTGGTCTGACTGTGCTGGAGCACAGGTATCTGATTTATTGTGATTATTTCAACGAACCTAACGGCAAGGATGAGACCGTATGATGACGCTGGTGTGGTTGGCTGTAGGCCTGGTGTGTCTGGTGGTGGGGGCCGAATCTCTGGTGCGGGGCGCATCTCGCCTCGCCACCATGATGGGGATATCGCCACTGGTGGTGGGATTGACCATAGTGGCCTTTGGGACCAGTGCTCCCGAGCTGGCGGTGAGCATCCAGTCTGGCCTCGAGGGGCAGGCAGGGATAGCGGTGGGGAACGTGGTCGGCAGCAATATCTTCAACGTGCTGTTTATTTTAGGTGTTTCGGCACTGATCGTACCGTTGACCGTCTCACAGCAACTGGTACGTCTCGACGTTCCCTTGATGATAGTGGTCTCTTTTCTGGTGTTGTTGCTGGGCTACGATGGCCGTATTGCGCCACTGGAAGGGGCGCTGCTGTTTGCCGGCATCATCGCCTACACCGTGTTTCTCTTTGTCCAGAGTCGACGGGAAAACAAAGCGGTGCAGGCGGAGTACGAGCAGGAGTTTGGTACCCGTGAAGCGAGTACGGCGGGCAACTGGTTGCGCAATCTGCTCTTTATTGCCGCAGGTCTGGGTCTGCTGATCCTCGGCTCCCGTCTGCTGGTTGGCAGTGCGGTTGAGATTGCCCACTACTTCGGGGTGAGCGATCTGATCATCGGCTTGACCATAGTGGCGGCCGGTACCTCCTTGCCCGAAGTGGTGACCTCCATCGTCGCAGCCCTGCGCGGGGAGCGGGATATCGCTGTGGGGAACGTGGTGGGCAGCAATATCTTCAATATCCTCTGCGTGCTGGGGCTCACCTCCATCGTCACTCCCGGTGGGCTTGAAGTGTCGGCCACCGCCCTTCAGTTCGATATTCCGGTAATGATTGCGGTGGCGCTTGCCTGCCTGCCCATCTTCTTTACCGGTTACACCATCGCCCGCTGGGAAGGGGCGCTGTTTCTGGCCTACTACATCGGCTACACCTGCTGGCTGATCCTCCACGCCACATCCAGTCCGCTGCAAGGTCAGTTCAGTGCAGCGCTAACCGGTTTTGTGTTGCCGCTCACCGCCATCACTCTGGTTGTGCTGGCGGTGCGAGCCTGGCGATTGCAACGAACCCGGTCGTGATGCAGGTTCTCCTGATGTAAAGGCTCTGCATCAACCGACAGGCGGAAAAAAGCCCCACCATCATGGTGGGGCTTTTGCTTGGTGCTGAAGAGGGACGCGAAGAGCCGTTATCTGCGCTGGGCCAGATGCATCATGGCTTCCAGCACGGCGCCGCCGATGGCGCGAGCCTTGTCTGATACCGTAGTGGCATCGGCCCGCTCGCCTCTGGGGTCGATGTCACCGATCTTGAAGCCGACGGTGACCTCGATGCCATCGCTGAGCAGACCTCGTACCATGCCGGAGAGCGGCGCGATAATAGGGGCGTCACCCACATGGGCGATCACATCCCCCTCCTGCACCAGATCACCGAGCTTGATAATGCTCTTCATCACCCCGGCGACAGGGGCGCGCACCACCCGGCGGGCGGAGTGCCCCTCGATCACCCCGGGAATGCCGGTATTGGGCTGGGCAGGGCCCTGATAGATAACCCGGCCCAGATGGTGGCCGCGGTTGGTCTCAATGACCGCATCGCAGTCGCGCCCCGCCTCAAACCCCGGGCCAAGGGCCACCGTAATGGGGGCTATCTCCTTGTGGGTGCCGAGATTCTGCTTGGCGAGGATGGCATCCACCAGATAGCGGGGCTTGAGCTCGGCGAGGGTGGCACAGTCGGGGTCAACCAGTAGCGGAATGACGCCCCGATCCAGCTGCTCGAACGCCTGCTCGACGCTCTCGACCCGCTTGGCGCGCACTCCCTCGACACTGGTTTCGCCGTCGAACATCCCCTGGGCGAAGGCGACGGTGCGGCGGATCACCGTGGGTTTGTCGAGATCCAGCATCACCACTTTGAAGCCCGCATTGTGCAGCCGCAACGCGACGCCGGTGGCGATATCGCCGGAGCCGCGCATCACCACCAGTTGATCCCGCTTAAGGCGCACGTCATCCTGCATCAGCCCACCCGATTTGCCGTTTTTCACTTGAAGCAGCTCGGCGAGGATGCTGATGGCGATCTCCTCGGGGGTTTCGGCACCTATGTTGTAGCCGATGGGGGCGTGCAGCCGCTGCAACTGCTCCAGACTCACCCCTTGTTGGCGCAGCGCCTGTGTGAAGGTCTGCACCTTGCGCTTGCTGGCGAGCAGCCCCAGATAGGCGAGGGGGCGATTGATGAGCCGCTCCAGCGCCTCCTTGTCCTGATGGTTGGTGGCGATGATGACGAAGTTGACGGGCTCGATGGCCAGCGCCTCGATCACCGCGCTGATGGTATCAGCCTGTTTGAGGTGAGTGCCGACGGGGAAGTTATCGGGATTGAGGCTCCCTTCAAAACAGTCGCCCACATGGATATCAAAACCCAGCGGTGCGGCGGCATGGGCCAGCGCCCGGTTGACGTGACCGGCGCCGATCAGTACCAGACGGGGGCGCAGGCCATAGACATCGATATAGACCGACATGGCGCCGCCACAATCCGACCCGACCGCATGTTCGCCGTTGCGCGCCATCCGGCCGTGGAAGATGCGTGGCTTGCGCTCGGCAATGGCGGCCATCGCTTCCTCGATCACCAGCCGCTCGATCATGCCGCCGCCGATGGTACCGAGGATCTGGCCATCGGCCATCACCAGCATCTGGGCCTGATGGCGCGGGGTGGAGCCCCGGCTCTCGATGATCTGGGCCATGGCAAACGGCGTGTTCTCCTGTTCCAGTCGGGCTGCGTGTGCAAACAGATTCATAAGGTACCTCTTCTTATCCTTAAACCATCATGGGCGAGGCGGCAGTGCCTCATCCTGAGCGAAGTAACCGAGTGCGTGGCGAATGGGCTGTGGCTCGCGAACCGCCCCCTGCCAGATGGCATGGATCTCGGGGTGGCGGTTATGCAGCTTTATCAATTCATCGAGCCACGACGCCTCATTTTGATAATCCCCATTGATAAACCAGATCCGGCGCGCCCTGGCCGGGGTGCCCTTGAACAGCCCCTCGGGGTGGGAGAGCAGCTGGTGAAACAGGGCCAAGTCGAGGGGGTCACCGGCCTCTATCCCGCACAGGGCCTGAAGCTCTGCCCAGCGGTGGATCTGCTGCGGGTCGGCCTTGGCCCCCACCATGGCGCCGCCCGTCAGGGCGATCACCCAATCACTGCTCTGGGGAATGCAAGGTTCGTGCAAAGCGGGCACTTTCAATAACTTGTGATGGGCGCCATCAGCCTCGACCAGGATAAGATCGAAGCGCCGCTGCCCCTTGATGAGATCAATCTGCTGGGGCGTGGGGCCCGCCACCTTTCCGGTGCGCTCGTCGAGATGGCTGAACAGGGCAACCAGCGCCGGGCCATCCGGTAGCGCCTGACAGCGGGTAAGTTGACGAACGGGATCCGTCTCGATAATCAATTCCCGATAGTGTGACGGGGCAGGCAGAAACATCCGGGTGGTGGTGGTAATTAGCACCCTTTTACCCTGTTGATAAAAATATTCCGCCAGCCAGAACAGGGTGCTGGTTTTTCCACCGGCCCCGCAGAGGCTAATTAAGGTGGTATGGCTATCAATATTTTTGGTGAGCGGGTTTAATAGCGGATCTATATCTGGAAATGCGACAGCAACAACGTGTGGTAGCGACATAATGACGACCAAAATAAATATCGAAGGGAGTGGAAAACAACGTTGCCAGGAACAAGAGCAGTGTGACTGTATAATAACGGCGGCGGGTTTATCTTCCCGAATGGGTACTTGGAAAATGATGCTACCTTATTGCCAGGGGACAATGCTTGATGCAAGTCTCAAAAATGCCCTGGCTTTTTGTCAGCGGGTTATTCTGGTGGTGGGCCATCGTGGCGAGGAGCTTCAAGCCCGCTACGGATCACGGCCGGATATTGTTGTCGTCCACAATCCCGACTATCGGCAGGGGCTGGGCAGCTCCATCCGCTGCGCCCTGGCGGCCAGTGACGCTGACTACCTCTTTATCAGCCACGGGGATCTCCCCTGTATCCCGCGCGAGGTCTATCAACAGCTCTGGCAGACACGGGGCTGTGAGACACTCTTTCCCACCTGGCTGGGGGAGGCGGGTCATCCGGTGTTGCTGCCAAAATCCCTTGCTCGCGAGTTGGCAGCGGCCCCGGTGCAGTCGTCGGTACGGCGCTGGTTGCAAGGGCATCCCCACCGTATGGTGCCCGTCGACAGCCCCGCCATCCTGTTTGATGTGGATACCCCGGAGCGCTATCAGGCGCTGCTGGGTGGCATTCTTGAAAATGAGAGCGAGCCCACGAAATAACCCAGTTTAAAAAGATAACGGTGAGATAAATGGCGTATCAAAGTGATATTTCTCGCACTTGATCTGATAGGGCGAGTTCTTTTTGAACTGTTCATTAAGTAAATTCCAGAGTGATTGATAACTACTCGCAATACTCATAATGGTGGCATCGTAAATTCTCTCCATTAATTGGAGCTGTCTCACGCTTTTACCGTAAAAAATAGTTTTGTAACTGTAGTGGCCTGATTGTTGCTCTTCTCCTTGCCAAGGGGGAACACCCGTGCGGGATACCCCATTTATTCATGCTGCCAATGGGCAGAATAGCTGCAAGGAGATAGCCATGGGCGATATTATGCGACCCGTTCCGTTCAAGAACCTGCTGACCCGTATTTTCGCGGAATATAAAGAGAGTCAGAGCATTTTCGGTATTCCCGCCGCGCAATTCTATCGCAAGCAGGACGAGCGCAAGATCAAGGTGTTCGGTGAAACCTGCGAGACCCCCATTGGCCCGGCAGCCGGCCCCCATACCCAGTTGGCCCAGAACATCGTCACTTCCTGGCTGACCGGCGGGCGCTTTATCGAGCTCAAGACGGTGCAGATCCTGGACCGTCTCGAACTGGAAAAGCCCTGTATCGACGCCGAGGATGAGTGCTTCAACACCGAGTGGTCTACCGAGTTCACCCTGCCCAAGGCGTTCGACGAGTATCTTAAAGCCTGGTTTGCTCTCTATCTGCTGGAGGAGGTGTTCGATCCGCGTCTTGAGGGGGAGGCCAAGTCCTTTATCTTCAACATGAGCGTGGGTTACAACCTCGATGGCATCAAACAGCCACCGATGCAGCAGTTTATCCACAGCCTGATGGATGCAAGCCAAAGTCCGAAGTTTGCCGAGTACCAGCAAGTGCTGCGCGAGCTGGTAGCCGACGAGCAGTTTATCGCCGAGCTGGGACTGGGGGCGCGGCGCGATCGCCTGCAACAGCTGGTGGAGCGCATCCCGGCCGAGCTGGTGCACGGCGTCACCCTCTCCACCATGCACGGCTGCCCGCCGAACGAAATTGAAGCCATCTGCCGCTACATGCTGGAAGAGAAGGGGCTCAACACCTTCGTCAAACTGAACCCGACCCTGCTGGGCTACCCGCGGGTGCGCGAGATCCTCGATACATGTGGCTTTGATTACATTGGTCTGAGCGAAGAGTCGTTCGATCACGACCTCAAGCTGGAGCAGGCCAAGGCGATGCTGACCCGCTTGATGGCGCTGGGGGCCGAGAAGGGGCTCACCTTCGGGGTCAAGCTGACCAACACCCTTGGCACCATCAACCGCAAGGGGGCGCTGCCCGGCGATGAGATGTATATGTCCGGCCGCGCGCTGTTCCCGCTCTCCATCAACGTGGCGGCTGTGCTGTCTCGCGCTTTCGATGGCAAGCTGCCCATCTCCTACTCGGGTGGCGCCAGCAAGTTCAATATCGCGGAGATCTTCGAGACCGGTATTCGTCCCATCACCATGGCTACCGACCTGCTCAAACCGGGCGGCTACCTGCGCCAGATCGAGTGCCTCAAAGAGATCGACGCTTCTGACAGCTGGGGCATGAGTCAGGTGGATGTGGCCAAGCTGGAGGCGCTTGCCGCCAAGGCCCTCACAATGGATTACACCCAGAAGGAGTGGAAGTCCGAGGATCGCATCGAAGTGGGTGGTGGCCTGCCGCTGACCGACTGCTACGTGGCGCCCTGCGTCACCGCCTGCGCCGTGCATCAGGATATCCCCGAGTACATTCGCCTGATGGGCGAGGGGGAGTATGTGGCAGCCCTTGAGCTGATTTATCAGCGCAACGCCTTGCCCGCCATCACCGGCCATATCTGCGATCACCAGTGCCAGTACAACTGTACCCGTCTCGATTACGACAGCGCGCTCAATATCCGTGAGCTGAAAAAAGTGGCGCTGGAGCGCGGCTGGGAAGGGTACAAGGCCCGCTGGCACAAACCGGCAGGCAGTGGTGACAAGCACCCGGTTGCGGTAATAGGTGCAGGCCCGGCCGGTCTCTCCGCCGGTTACTTTCTGGCCCGCGCCGGCCACCCGGTCACCGTGTTCGAGCGCGAAGCGGATGCCGGTGGCGTGGTCAAGCACATCATCCCCGAGTTCCGCATCCCGGCCGAGCTTATCCAGCACGACATCGACTTTGTCGCCGCCCACGGGGTCAAATTCGAGTTTGGTTGCGATCCGGCGCTCACCGTCGACAAGCTGCACGCCCAGGGCTTTACCTATGTCTTCGTCGGCATCGGTGCCGACAAGAACGGCGGCATGCGTCTCGAAGGGGGTCATGATCGGGTCTACAAATCCTTCAACTTCCTGCGCAGCTTCAATCAGGGCAAACCGCTGCCGCTGGGCCGCCATGTGGCGGTGATCGGCGCCGGTAACACCGCCATGGACTGCGCCCGCGCCGCCCTCAAGGTGCCGGGTGTCAGCGATGTGACCGTTACCTACCGCCGCAGCGAAAAAGAGATGCCCGCCTATCGCGAGGAGTATCTGGAAGCGGTGGAGGATGGGGTGCGTTTCTGCTTCCTCACCAATCCGGAGCGCTTTGAGAAAGATGGCAAGCTCACAGTTCGGATGATGGCGCTGGGGGATCCTGACGAGCAGGGCCGCCGCCGTCCTGTGCCCACCGAGCAGACCGAAGTGATGCAGATGGATGCGCTGATCACCGCCATCGGCGAGCAGCCTGACTGCGAGGTGCTCAAAGCGATGGGCATTCCCTTGGGCAGCGATGGCTGGCCCGAGGTGGACAGCCAGACCGGCGAAACCAGCCGTCGCAACGTCTTCCTGATCGGTGACGTGCAGAGCGGTCCGTCCTCCATCGTCGGTGCCATCGGTGGTGCACGCCGCGCCGCGGATCTGGTGCTCTCTCGCGAGCATATCGCCAGCCAGCAGAGTGAAGTGACCATCCAGCCATCGGGCAAGGACGAGATCTATCGCCGCAAGGGGAGCATCGCCGTCACCCTGGTCGACAAAAACGAGCGCGATGCCTTCGTGGCGCAGGAGGCGCACCGTTGCCTCGAGTGCAACTACCTCTGCAGCAAGTGCGTGGATGTCTGCCCCAACCGGGCCAACGTCGCCATCGCGGTGCCGGGCTTCAAGGATCAGTTCCAGACCCTGCACCTGGATGCCTACTGCAACGAATGTGGCAACTGCGCCCAGTTCTGCCCGTGGCAGGGCAAGCCCTATCAGGACAAGGTCACCATCTTCAGCCTGCCCGAGGACTTCGACAACAGCCGCAACCCCGGTTTCTATCTGGCGGATGGTGGCGAACTGCGGGTGCGTCAGGATGGCGAGACCTATCGCCTGACCATAGACGCCCAGAGCCGGATCAAGGATGCGCCAGCGGCCCTTGGCGACATGTGCCGGATCATCAGCCATGTCCATGCCCATCACCACTACCTGCTGGGGGCCGTCGAGGCCTGAGCGAATAACGAATAAGCGAAGGAGCAAACCATGTTTATTCTGAAGAACGTCACCGCCGTCCAGCTGGAGCCGACCCGTGTACTGGAAGGGGTGGATATCGCCATCGAAGGCACCCTTATCAAAGCGGTGGGGCCCAATCTGCGGGCCCTCTACCCGGAGGCCAACTATCGGGAGATGGGGGGCAAGCTGGTGATGCCGGGCATCGTCTGTGCCCATAACCACTTCTACTCCGGCCTGTCGCGGGGGATCATGGCCAATATTGCCCCCTGCCCGGATTTTATCTCCACCCTGAAAAACCTCTGGTGGCGGCTCGATCGGGCGCTCGATGAAGAGTCCCTCTACTACAGCGGTCTCATCTGCTCGCTTGAGGCGATCAAGAGCGGCTGCAGTGCGGTGATCGACCATCACGCTTCGCCCAACTTCATCAAGGGCTCCCTGAATGTGTTGCGCAAAGGTTTTATGGAGGCGGGTCTGCGTGGCATGACATGCTTCGAGACTACGGATCGCAACGGCGGCCTCGCCGAACTGCAGGCCGGGGTGGAGGAGAACATCCTGTTCGCGCAGGCCATTGATGCCGCCAAAGCCAAGGGGAGCGAACCCTATCTGGTGGAGGCCCATATCGGCGCACACGCCCCCTTCACCGTGCCCGACGAGGGGCTCGCCATGCTGCGCGAAGCGGTGCAGGTCACCGGTCGCGGGCTGCATATCCATGTGGCGGAAGACCGCTACGACATGGCTCACGGTCACCACCACTATGGCAAGGAGCCCATCGCCCGGCTGGACGAGTTTGGCATTGTCGACAGCAAGACCCTGATTGCCCACGGCATCTACCTGAGCCCGGCTGACATCGAACTGCTCAACAGCCGCGATGCCTTCCTGGTGCACAACGCCCGCTCCAACATGAACAACCACGTGGGCTACAACATGCACCTGCCGGAGTATCGCAATCTGGCGCTTGGCACCGATGGTATCGGCTCCGACATGCTCGAAGAGCTCAAGTTCGCCTACTTCAAGCACAAGGATGCCGGTGGCGCCCTGTGGCCTGACAGCTTTGCCCGCTTCCTGTGGAACGGCAACACCCTGCTGGAGCGCAACTTCGGCGCCAAATTTGGCCGCCTGGAGCCGGGATACAAGGCCGACCTCACCATTTGCGACTACGACGCACCGACCCCGCTGGCGCCGCGCAACCTCGGTGGCCATCTCGCCTTCGGTATGGGCTCATCCTCGGTCAACAGCGTGATGGTCGAGGGACGCATGGTCTATCAGGATCGCGAGTTCCCGTTCGATGTCGCGCCCATTTACGAGCAGGCCAGCAAGGTGGCGAGCCGCCTGTGGCAACGGATGGATCAGCTGGCCTAAGGCCACCTTCCACAGTTTTGGACCGGATTGCCCGCCGTGTGGATTTCCCCGGCGGCGGGCAGCAAGAGTAAGGACGACACATGATTGAGCAATTCTTCCGACCCGAGCAACTGGGTCAGGCTTTGGAACTCAAGGCCAGTTTCGGCAACGACGCCGTCTACATGGGAGGCGGCAGCAAGCTTAACGCCGCTCCGACCCGCACCGACAAGAAGGTCGCTATCTCGCTGGACAAGCTGGGACTGAACCAGATTGAGCAGCAGCACGGCCAGCTCCATATCGGCGCCACCGTCACCCTGCAGACCCTGAAAGATGATCCCCGTACCCCGGCCGCCCTGTGCGACGCGCTGGGGTTTGTCTACTCCCGCCATCTGCGCAATCAGGCCACCATTGGCGGCGAACTTGCCTGCCAGCAGCAGGACTCCCCGCTGCTGCCGGTACTGCTGGTACTCGAAGCGGTGGTCGTGCTGGAGAACAACCTGCTGCAACCCATCGACGCCTATCTGGCGGGTCAGCGCAATGCCCTGGTGCTGGGAGTTGTGCTGCCGGAGCCTGAACTGCGCTGCGCCACTCGCCGCATCAGCCGCAATGCCGATGGCTTGGCGGTGATGACCGCCGCGGTAGCCCTCGACAGCATTGGCGAGATGCGGGTGGCCGTCGCTGGCGTCACCCCGCAGCCGATGCGCCTGCGGGATCTGGAGCGCCGCGAACTGCACGATGCCGCGCTGGAAGCCGCCGTGAGCGAGCTGATTGCGCCCCGTGAGGATCTGGCGGGCAGCGTGAGTTACAAGCGGTATATCACCGGCGTGGTAGTGGCGGATCTGCTGGTGGATTGCCAGCAGCAGGAGGTGCAAGCATGATGGAACTCAACTTTACCCTGAACGGTGCCTTGCGCACCGTCATCTGCAAGACCGGTGACAATGCCCAGCGGGTGCTGTTCAATCAGTGCCGGATGCATTCGGTGCGCAACAGCGACGACGGCTTCGGCTTCGCCGGCTCCGACGCCATTCTCTTCAACGGCAAGGTGATCAACGCCTCCCTGCTGATCGCCGCCCAGCTGGATGGATCAGAGGTGCGCACCGCCGAGTCCCTCGGCAGCTGGAACCAGCTCAGTCTGGTACAGCAGGCAATGGTGGATGTGGGTGTGGTGCAGTCCGGCTACAACGATCCGGCCGCGGCGCTCATCGTCACCGACCTGCTTGATCGCCACCCCGAGCCCACCCGTGATCAAATCGACGATGCCCTCTCGGGCCTGTTTCACCGCGATGGCGGTTATCAGCAGTTTTATCAGGCCATCGAGCTTGCCTGTTCACGGATGAAGGATCCTGATTACCTGTGCCAGATCGCCCCCGAGTTTCGCGGCGATCTGCGCCATATCGGCAAGAGCTGCCCAAAAGTGGACGCCGCCAAGATGGTGCAGGCCAAGCCCTGCTACGTGGAGGATCGGGTTACTGAAGATGCGCTGATCATCAAGATGCTGCGCAGTCCCCATCCTCATGCGGTGATCACCAAACTCGATGTGAGCCGCGCCGAGGCGCTGCCGGGCGTCGTGCATGTCATCACCCACCTCAACTGCCCGGATGTGTTTTACACCCCGGGTGGCCAGAGTGCCCCCGAGCCGTCACCCCTCGATCGCCGTATGTTCAGCCGCAAGGTGCGCCACGTAGGTGACAGGGTCGCCGCCGTGGTGGCCGAGAGTGAAGCTGTCGCTCTGGCGGCCCTCAAACTCATCGATGTCGAGTATCAGGTGCTGCCGGCGGTCATGAGCATTGACGAGGCGATGGCCCCCAATGCACCGCTGGTCCACGATGAGCCCATCGTCTACATGGCCGGGGCACCGGCGGATCTGGAGCAGCAGAACGCCTGCTCGGTGCGCCGCGGCGACGAGCACATGATCATCAACTTCCCCATCGGTTCCCGTCCGCATGAGAACCTGGCCGCCAGCGTCCATGGCCAGATCGGTGACGTGGCCAAAGGCTTTGCAGAGGCGGACGAGATTGTCGAGCGCACCTACGAATCGACCCAGGCCCAGCAGTGCCCGACCGAGCCGCACATCTGCTTCACCTACATGGATGGGGAGCGTCTGGTCATTCACGCATCCACTCAGGTGCCGTGGCACGTGCGCCGTCAGGTTGCGCGCATCGTCGGCATGAAGCAGCACCAGGTACATGTGATCAAGGAGCGGGTAGGGGGCGGCTTTGGCTCCAAGCAGGATATCCTGCTGGAAGAGGTGTGCGCTTGGGCGACCAAGGTCACCGGCCGTCCGGTTACCTTCCGCTACACCCGTGAAGAGGAGTTCATCAGCAACACCTCCCGCCATGTGGCCAAGGTGAAGGTGAAAGTGGGGGCCAAGAAAGATGGCACCATCACCGCCATCGAGATGGATTTTCGTGCCAACACCGGCCCTTACGGCAACCACTCATTGACGGTGCCAAGCAACGGCCCGGCGCTCTCCCTGCCGCTCTATCCGTGCGACAACGTGCTCTTTACCGTCAACACCTACTACAGCAACATCTGCCCGACCGGCGCGTATCAGGGTTATGGCGCGCCCAAGGGCAACTTCGCCCTGACCATGGCGATTGCCGAGCTGGCCGAGAAACTGGGCATCGATCAGCTCGACATGGTGGAGCACAACCGGGTGCACGAGGGGGACATCCTCAAGGTGCTGGGTGCCATCGGCGAGGGCAAGATGCCTACCTCGGTGCCCCATGCGGCCAGCTGCGCCCTCGAACCCATCCTCAAACAGGGCCGCGAGTTGATTGCTTGGGATAGTCCCAAACCCGCTGACGGGGATTGGCGCATCGGTCGTGGCGTCGCCATCATCATGCAAAAATCGGGGATCCCGGATATCGATCAGGCCAACTGCATGGTCAAGCTGGAATCGGACGGCACCTTTATCGTCCACTCCGGTGGCGCCGATATCGGCACCGGCCTCGATACCGTGGTGGCCAAGCTGACTGCCGAGGTGCTCGGTTGCCCGCTCAGCGATGTGCATGTGATCTCTGGCGACACCGACCACGCCCTGTTCGACAAGGGGGCTTACGCCTCGTCAGGCACCTGCTTCTCCGGCAACGCGGCCAAGAAGGCGGCCGAGAACCTCAAGGAGAAGATCCTGTTCCACGGCGCCGCCATGCTGGGCGAGCCGGTGGAGGATGTGGAGCTGGTTCATCCGGGCATAGTGCGCGGCAAGCAGGGGGAGGTGAGCCTCGCCAAGCTGGCCCACAAGGCCGAGACCGGTACCGGCTTCGGCATTCTGGTGGGCACCGCCAGCTACATCACCTCCGAGCTTGCCTTCCCGTATGGGGCCAACTTCGCCGAGGTGGCGGTCAACGTCAGAACCGGCGAGATCCGGCTCGACAAGTTCTACGCTCTGCTCGACTGTGGTACCCCCATCAACCCGGAGCTGGCCCTCGGCCAGATCTACGGGGCGACCATGCGGGCCATCGGCCACACCATGAGCGAGGAGATCTGCTACGACAGCAAGGGCATCCCGCTGACCCGGGATCTGAAGAGCTATGGCGCGCCCAAGATTGGCGACATTCCGCGCGACTTCCGGGCCTTCCTGGTACCGAGTGATGACAAGGTTGGCCCTTACGGCGCCAAGTCCATCTCGGAGATCGGGGTGAACGGCGCGGCGCCCGCCATCGCTACCGCCATCCACGACGCCTGCGGTGTCTGGCTGCGCAAGTGGCACTTCACGCCGGAGCAGATCCTGCGCGAACTGGGCAAGCTGGAGCAAAAAGTGTCGGCATAACAAAAGAAAAGGTGAGGGGCGGGCGCCAGCTCGCCCCCAGCGCCTGACGGCGGAATGAGTACTCCGCCTACATTCTGTGTGATGGGACAAACACGATGTCTAAAACAACACGCAAGCACTCGGATCTCATTTACGAGCTGGAAGACAAACCCCCGTTTTATCAAACCCTGATGGGTGCAGTGACCCATCTGCTGGCCATTTTTGTTCCCATGGTGACCCCGGCGCTGATCGTCGGCGGCGCCCTGGGTCTCTCCACCGAGACCACCGCCTATCTGGTCTCCATGGCGATGATCGCCTCCGGTATCGGCACCTGGCTGCAGGTAAACCGTTATGGCCCCATCGGTTCGGGGCTGCTCTCCATCCAGTCGGTCAACTTCTCCTTCGTGACCGTGATGATCGCCCTGGGCGGCGCCATGAAAAAAGATGGCATCCATGAGGAGCTGATCGTCTCGACCCTGCTCGGGGTCTCTTTTGTCGGCGCCTTTCTGGTGATGGGCTCCTCCTTCGTGCTGCCCTACCTCAAGCGGGTGATCACCCCGACCGTGAGCGGGGTAGTGGTGCTGATGATTGGTCTGAGCCTTATCAAGGTAGGGATCATCGACTTTGGCGGCGGCTTCTCCGCCATGAGCAGCGGCACCTTTGGCAAATACGAGCACATCGGGCTGGGGCTCTTGGTGCTCTGCGTCATCGTCGCCTTCAACTGCAGTCGAAGCCCGCTGCTGCGGATGAGCGGGATCGCCATCGGCCTGCTGGTGGGTTACGCAGTGGCTTTGATGCTCGGCATGGTGGATTTCTCCGCCCTTGAGAACCTGCCGCTTATCACTGTGCCGATCCCGTTCAAGTACGGTTTCTCCTTCGATTTTCACGCCTTTATGTTAGCGGGCACCATCTATCTGTTGAGCGTGCTGGAGGCGGTGGGGGACATCACCGCCACCGCCATGGTCTCCCACCGGGATATTCAGGGCCCCGAGTTTCAAAAACGGCTCTCCGGCGGTGTGCTGGCGGACGGGTTGGTCTCGGTGATCGCCTCGGCCCTCGGCTCTTTGCCACTCACCACCTTTGCCCAGAACAACGGGGTGATCCAGATGACCGGGGTGGCGTCACGCCATGTGGGCAAGTTTATTGCCGTCATTCTGGTGCTGCTGGGGCTCTTCCCGGTTGTGGGGCGCTTCTTTACCACCATACCGTCACCTGTGATGGGGGGCGCCATGGTCATCATGTTCTCCATGATCGCCATCGCCGGTGGTCGCATCATCATCAGCCACGGTTTCGATCGGCGGGAGACCCTGATTGTCGCCACCTCGCTGGGCCTTGGGCTCGGCGTTTCCTACGACCCGAACGTCTTCAAGGTGCTGCCGGCGGGTATCTACATGCTGGTGGAGAACCCCATCTGCGCCGGCGGCATCACCGCCATCATCATGAATCTGGTGCTGCCGCAAAGCCGCAAGCGCAAGTCGGCCGTCAGGGATGCCGAGGCGGTTGAAGTGATCCAGCTGAGCGACAAACCGGATGTGATCTTTACCGCCCGCAGTGCGGGCCAGCCATTGGCCAGCAAGGTTGAGGGGTCACCAGAGCCAGTGCCCGGCCAGACGGTGGCGCCACAAGTGGAACGGATCTGACGGTTAAACCGGCAAAAAACGTCAACAGAACAAGAAAAACAGGGAAATGGTTATGAAAAACGACAACTCTGTCAAAGCGGTACGCGGCAGCTTCTTCGACATCACCCGGGTGGTGGATCAGCCCGAGGAGATTGAGTCCAACGCGCGCCTTATCGAGGATGGCCTGCTGATCATTCGCAACGGCTGCATCGACTGGTTTGGTGAGTGGGAGGAGGGGAAAGATCGCATTCCGGCCGAAGTGCGGGTGCGCGATTATCGCGGCAAGATGATAGTGCCGGGCTTTGTCGATACCCACATTCACTATCCCCAGAGCGAGATGGTAGGGGCCTATGGCGAGCAGCTGCTGGAGTGGCTCAACCGCCACACCTTCCCGGCCGAGCGGCGCTACAACGATCTCGAGTATGCCCGCGAGATGTCCACCTTCTTTATCAAACAGCTGCTGCGCAACGGCACCACCACGGCGCTGGTGTTCGGCACAGTGCACCCCGAGTCGGTAGACGCCCTGTTCGAGGCGGCGAGCCGCATCAATATGCGGATGATCGCCGGCAAGGTGATGATGGATCGCAATGCACCCGATTATTTGCTCGATACCGCCGAGAGCAGCTATGTGCAGAGCAAGCAGCTTATCGAGCGCTGGCACGGCAACGGTCGACTGCTCTATGCCATCACACCACGATTTGTACCCACTTCGACACCCGAGCAGCTGGCGATGGCGCGGCGACTGCGCGAAGAGTTTCCCACCACCTATCTGCACACCCATCTGTGCGAAAACAAGGACGAGATCGCCTGGGTAAAATCCCTCTTCCCGGCGCACAAGGGGTATCTCGATGTCTATCACCAGCATGGGCTGACCGGCCACAACTGCGTCTTTGCCCACTGCGTCCATCTGGAAGAGCAGGAGTGGGATTGCCTGAAGGAGACCGGCTCCACCATCGCGTTTTGTCCCACCTCGAATCTTTATCTCGGCAGTGGTCTGTTCAAGTTGCACAAGGCGTGGCGCAAGCAGGTGAAGGTGGGGATGGGCACCGACATCGGCGCCGGCACCACCTTCAACATGCTGCAGACCCTCAACGAGGCCTACAAGGTGATGCAACTGCAGGGCGAGCGGCTCTCGGCCTATCAGGCCTTCTATCTGGCGACCCTGGGCGGCGCCCATTCGCTGGGGCTGGACGAGAAGATCGGCAGCTTTGCGGTGGGCAAGGAGGCGGACTTCGTGGTGCTCGACCCGGTCGCCACCCCGCTGCAGCAACTGCGTTATGACAACTCCACCACCCTGCGGGACAAGCTCTTTGTACTGTTGACCCTGGGGGATGACAGATCCATCTACCGCACCTATGTGGATGGCCAACTGGTGCATGAACGGGGGTAGGGCTTGTAGTGGGCTGCCGCGGCGCAGCCCCAACGAATACGGCGGCTGGCGTGCTCCACAGGGGCGCCAGTCTTGCCGCACCACAGGGGATCTCCCCGCATAGAACGTGAAATGGCCCGGTTTTTTTGACCAGCAAGGCAAACGTTTGAGTCAAGGCCGCCAGCCCTGGTCTGTCTGTCGCATCCTCTGCCGCCATCGCCTGTTTCTCATCAGACTGGCGCGAGGCAGATCCGCAGATCCTGTCGCCATTTCGTCATGGAACATTCAGGCGCGTGTGAAGGAGTTGGGTATGACCCAAGCAAACAGCAGGACAAACAGCGTGGAACAGCTGGCCAATGATGACGCCAGCCAGAGCGCAGCAAAGCAACAGCCGCTCACGGCTCTTGATCGCTACTTTATGATCAGCGAGCGGGGCAGCAACGTCAGACAGGAGGTGCTGGCGGGCCTCACCACCTTCCTTGCCATGGTCTACTCGGTGATCGTGGTGCCGAGCATGCTCGGCAAGGCGGGCTTTCCTCCCGGCGCCGTGTTTGTCGCCACCTGTCTGGTGGCGGGGTTCGGTTCGCTCTTGATGGGGCTCTGGGCCAAGCTGCCGATGGCCATCGGTTGCGCTATTTCCCTCACGGCGTTTACTGCATTCAGTCTGGTGCTGGGGCAGCAGATCCCCATTCCGGTGGCGTTGGGGGCCGTCTTCCTGATGGGGGTGCTGTTTACCGCCATCTCGGTGACCGGGGTGCGTAGCTGGATCCTCGACAACCTGCCGATGGGAATTGCCCACGGTACCGGCATCGGGATTGGTCTCTTCTTGCTGCTTATCGCCGCCAACGGGGTGGGGCTGGTGATCAAGAACCCGCTGGAGGGGCTGCCGGTGGCGCTGGGGGCCTTCACCTCCATGCCGGTCATCATGTCCCTGATCGGCCTTGCGGTGATCTTCGGGCTGGAGAAGCTGAGAGTACCGGGGGGGATCCTGCTGGTGATCATCGCCATCTCCATCTTCGGCCTGATTTTCGATCCGGCGGTTAAGTATCAGGGGCTGTTCGCCCTGCCGAGCCTGTCGGACGAGCAGGGTCAGTCCCTGATCTTCAGTCTGGATATCATGGGGGCCCTCTCGCCGCTGGTGTTGCCCAGCGTGCTGGCGCTGGTGATGACCGCGGTATTTGATGCCACCGGCACCATTCGCGCCGTGGCGGGGCAGGCCAACCTGCTCGATAAGGAGGGTCACATTATCAACAGCGGCAAGGCGCTCAGTGCCGACTCGGTCAGCAGCATCTTCTCCGGCCTTGTGGGGGCGGCACCGGCTGCCGTTTATATCGAATCGGCAGCGGGCACGGCGGCGGGGGGAAAAACCGGTCTCACCGCGACCGTGGTCGGTGGTCTTTTCCTTCTGATGCTGTTCCTCTCGCCGCTTTCCTATCTGGTGCCCGCCTATGCCACCGCACCAGCCCTGATGTATGTAGGGCTCTTGATGCTGAGCAATGTCACCAAGCTCGATTTCAACGATTCGGTCGGTGCCATGTCCGGGTTGGTGTGCGCGGTCTTTATCGTGCTCACCTGCAATATCGTGACCGGCATCATGCTTGGCTTCAGCTCGCTGGTGATCGGCCGCATCTGTTCGAAGGAGTGGCACAAGCTCAACGTCGGCACCGTGATCATCGCCCTGGCACTGGTACTCTTTTATGCTGGGGGGTGGGCTATTTAGGGATAACCCGCCCGTTTGGGGCCGCACTGGCGGCCCCATTTTTATATCTGCTTATGTTTGCGGCGCTCAGCCCGCCCACGCTGGCTATCACGCCTCGGCCGTCTCCGCAGTTGGGGGGCATCGCGATACCATTTTGATAAATCCTCCTACCAGATTGATAGGCTCCCACCCTTGCTCTCCTCGCTCTGCCGCTTTTTTCACCGCTGATGTGCCCCACTTGCTCAGGGGCTGCCCTTGGCTTGTCGCTTCGGGCCAACAAAAGCGGGCTAGATGGGATCCCCTTCACACTTCTCCCCATTCTCCTGACGATGGCGGGAAACAGGCGCATATCTTGCTGTTTTTTATGCCGGTTCCAGATTTTTCCATTCGAATAAGGACTTGCATATGTCCATAGGATTACCGCTCAAGCGGGTGGATGCCGAGGCCAAGGTGACCGGCAGCGCCCGCTATACCGATGACAACATCATGCTCGGGATGCGCCACGCCAAGTATGTGCGCAGCAATATTGCCCACGGCAAGGTGCTCGCCATCGACGCGACCGAGGCGCTGGCCCTGCACGGGGTTGAAGCCGTGTTTACCCATGAAGATGTCCCTACCACCTGTTTTCGCACCGCCGGTCACGCTTGGTCCCTTGATGAGGCGAAACGGGATGTGAAAGACCGCCGTTTGCTCACCGACCATGTGCGTCACTTTGGTGATGGGGTCGCCATCGTGGTGGCGCGCGATCCGCTGGTCGCCGAGAAGGCTGCCGCCCTGGTCAAGGTGACCTACGAACCGCTGCCGGTGATGACGGATGCCGAAAGCGCGCTGGCCGACGATGCCTATCCCATTCACCCGAGCGGCAATCTGCTGCGCCAAAGCCAGCTTCGCGCCAATGACCCGGAGCAGGCCATCGTGGCGGCCGATCTGCAGTTTCAGGGGCACTACCGGACGCCGGTTGTGCAGCACTGCCATCTGGAGACGGTGACCTGCTACGCCTACATGGATCAGCCGGACCACATCATCGTCGTCAGCAGTACCCAGATCCCCCAGATAGTGCGCAGCCGGGTGGCCAAGTCCCTCGGCCTGCCCTGGTCGAGCGTGCGGGTGATCAAACCCTATATGGGCGGCGGTTTTGGCAACAAGCAGGATGTGCTGGAAGAGCCGATGGCGGCGTTTTTGAGCTACAAGCTCGGCGGCGTGCCGGTCAAGGTGACTCTGAGCCGGGAGGAGTGCTTCTTTGCCTCCCGTACCCGCCACGGCTTTGCCATCGACGGCAAGATGGGCCTCAACCGCGACGGCACCCTCAAGGGCTATCAGCTCGACGTGCTCTCCAACACCGGCGGCTATGCCTCTCACGGCCACTCCATCGCCAGCGCAGGGGGCAACAAGATCAGCTACCTCTATCCGCGCAGCGCCTTCGGTTATGACGCCAAAACCTTCTACAGCAACCTGCCCACCGCCGGTGCCATGCGCGGTTACGGCGCGCCGCAGGTGATTTTTGCCCTCGAATGCATGCTGGATGATGCCTGCGCGGAGTTGGGTCTGGATCCGCTCGAAGTACGCATCGCCAACGTGGCGCGCGAGGGGGATGTCAATCAGGTCAACCAGAAGACCATCTACAGCGCAGGGCTCCCTGAGTGTCTGCGCCGGGGCGGCGAGCAGTTCCAGTGGGAACGGCTCAAGGCCGAATGTCTGGCGCAGGATCCGGCAAGTCGGGTACGCCGTGGCATCGGGGTGGCGTGTTTTAGCTACGGCTCCAACACCTACCCAGTGGGGGTCGAAATTGCCGGCGCCCGCATGCTGCTCAATCAGGATGGCACCGTCAATCTGCAGATCGGCGCTACCGAGATAGGACAGGGGTCGGATACCGTCTTTGCCCAGATGGCGGCCCAGACTTTGGGCATTCCGTTTGATCAGATCCGGGTCATTTCGACTCAGGATACCGACATTACCGCCTACGATCCGGGCTCGTTCGCCTCGCGCCAGAGCTATGTGGCAGCCCCTGCCATTCATCAGGCGGCGCTGCAGCTGCGGGCGCGCATTTTGTCGCTGGCAGCCCAGCTCTGCCATCAGGATGTGGGATCGCTCACCCTGATCGACGGCTACGTGGTGCTGGCTGGTGCGCCGGAGAAGGTGCTGATCAGCGTCGCCGAGGTGTCGGTCAACGCCTATTACCATCTCACCATCGGCGGCCAGATCACCTCGGAAGTCTCCCACAAGACCACCACCAATCCGCCGAGCTTTGGCTGCACCTTTGTCGATCTCAGCGTCGATATCGATCTCTGCAAGGTGACCATCAATCGCATTCTCAACCTGCACGATGCGGGCAAGATCCTCAACCCGCAGTTGGCTGAGGGGCAGGTGCACGGCGGCATGGGAATGGGGATCGGCTGGTCGCTGTTCGAGGAGATGATCATCGACGCCAAGAGCGGCGTGGTGCGCAACCCCAACCTGCTCGACTACAAGTTCCCCACTATGCTGGATTTGCCAGAGCTTGAGTGCGATTTCGTGCAGACCTACGAGCCCCAGTCGGTCTATGGCCACAAATCACTGGGGGAACCGCCCATCATCTCGCCGGGCCCAGCGATCCGTAACGCCATCCGCATGGCGACTGGCGTCGCCATCAACGAGCTGCCCATCACCCCCAAGACCCTGTTCCGGGAGTTTGTCGCGGCGGGTTTGATTGGCGAGGGAGCAGGGGAGGAGCAACACCATGTTTGATATTGCCCGTTACTACAAGGCGCACAGTGTCGCCGAGGCGGTCGCCCTGAGTCAGGCTGACCCCGAGGCGCGTCTCCTGGCCGGTGGCACCGATGTGATGATCCAGCTCCATCACCTCAACGCCGCCTATCGCCATATCGTCGATATTCACGACTTGCCCGAGCTCAAAGGGGTGAGCGAGCTGCCTGATGGGTCGATCCGTATCGGCTCCGGTACCACCTTTACCGAGCTCATCGAAAACGAGCTGGTGCAGCGCCGCCTGCCGATGCTGGTGGAGGCCGCTGCCACCATCGCTGGGCCGCAGATCCGCAACGTCGCCACCTATGGCGGCAACATCTGCAACGGCGCCACCAGTGCCGACTCGGCGGCGCCGACAGTCGCGCTGGAAGCTGAGCTGGAGATCGCCGGGCCCAATGGTACGCGCCGCATCCCCATAGCCGGATTTCATACCGGCCCCGGCAAGGTGGCGCTGCAACCGGCGGAGATCCTGGTGGCGTTTCACTTTGCCCCGGACGCGCACCCCCAGGTGGGCTCCCACTACTTCAAGTACGCCATGCGCGATGCCATGGATATCGCCACCATCGGCTGCGCCGCCTACTGCCAGATTGAGGATGGCCACTTCAAGAATTTGCGGCTGGCCTATGGGGTGGCGGCGCCGACCCCGGTGCGCACGCCTCACGCGGAAGCTGCGGCCGAGGGGCAACCGCTGACTCGCGCTACACTGGCAGCGATTGCCGAGGCGGTGGTAGCCGATGTGGCGCCGCGATCCTCCTGGCGGGCAGAGAAGGAGTTTCGCCTGCACCTTATCAAAACCCTGGCGCAGCGGGTGGTCGCCTGCGCAGTCGAACGTGCCGGAGGCAAGATCCTATGATGCAACCGCAAAGCTGTCCCGCAGTGGAGATCCAGTGCGAGATCAACGGCAAGCCTTACTCCTATGCAGTGCCGCCCACCATGTCGCTGCTCCACTTTCTGCGTGGGCAGGGGCTTATCAGCGTGAAAGAGGGGTGCAGTGTCGGTGAGTGCGGCGCCTGTACCGTGCGGGTGGATGGCACGGCTATCGACAGCTGCCTCTATCTGGCGGTCTGGGCCGATGGCAAATCCATTCGTACCGTGGAGGGGGAACGCAAAGGTAACGAGCTCTCTGATGTGCAGCAGGCCTTTATCGACGAGGGGGCGGTGCAGTGCGGTTTTTGCACCCCAGGCCTGGTAATGGCGAGCGCCGCCCTGCTCGACAAGACCGAGCGCCGTCCGCTGACCGATGCGGAGATCCGCCGCGGGCTATCGGGCAACCTCTGCCGCTGTACCGGTTATCAGAACGTGGTACGGGCGGTGAAGAAGTGCTGCAAAGGGTGATAGTTCGGGTGCCGTGAGTGGTGCATGCTGTTGTGTGAGAAAGGAAATCAAGCCGCCCAAAAACACAGGCCCGCCTCGAAAGAGGCGGGCCTGCTGCTGACTGGGGTCAGGAGAAATCACACTTTTGGCTGGTCGATCACCAATTTGCCATCTTTGACCGGAATGGTGGCGCCCGGGGCTTGCTTCATGCGGATCACCCCCTCCTGACCGGCGAGGCGATAGGTCACGTCATAACCAATGGTGTTGACGCTCGTATCCTGTACGGTTTTGCAGCGCTGCTCGGTGGTGGTGTAGGTATCGCCCGCCTGCATATTGCCCTGCACCTGATTACCGGCATAACCCCCCGCGACGGCCCCGGCTGCGGTGGCCACCTTCTTGCCGCTGCCGCCGCCAAACTGGTGGCCAACCACGCCACCCAGCGCCGCACCCACCACTGTGCCGAGGATCTTGTGCTCATCCTGTACCGGCTTGCGGTGGGTCACGGTGACGTTGCGACACTCCTGGCGGGGGGTCTTGATGGTCTCGGTGATCGGCTTGCTGGCGATCACCTCGGCAAAGGTGGGCTGGGGTGTAAAGAGGGAGCCGCTGGCCGCCGCCGAGAGTGCCAGGGCCGAGGCG
Source organism: Aeromonas sp. 603404 (assembly GCF_049171775.1). Classification (NCBI taxonomy): domain Bacteria; kingdom Pseudomonadati; phylum Pseudomonadota; class Gammaproteobacteria; order Aeromonadales; family Aeromonadaceae; genus Aeromonas; species Aeromonas sp. 603404. The sequence goes on along the minus strand of NZ_JAAKPE010000001.1, from coordinate 797,672 downwards.
ATGCCAATACCGATACCTGCCATCATGGATCTGTTCATCTTATGGTTCTCCTGCATACCCATCCGGGCTGTTCCAATCTGGCGCCATCTTGTCATAACCGGTTGGCCGGACAAGGCGCGGGGGATGGGCCTGCGACAGGCGCTGGCAAGGTCAAAAAACAGCCACCATGAAAAAGTGTCTGGCTTTGGCGACAACGGACTAAAAGTGACCAGTTTCCGGCGCATGGCGGGCTTTGCCAGTGTGATAAGGAGCAATTCGAGTCGCAATTTGCAAGGCGGGCGGTGAGCAGAATGCCAGAGTGCTGACGGGTGCAGGTCAAGGGAGGTCTTGAACAAGGGCTCTGTTCGTTGAGATGGCCACGCAAGTGGTTGATAAATGGCTCCAGCCCCATCGGATGTTGGCCGATAAGAGATCACGGCAAGCATTTTGCTTTGATTGGGTGAAGCAGAGGGTGAACGGGTCGGCAGACAACTGCGTAAGACCTGATATGAAGATGTTCACCCGAGATCACCGGATCAACGAGGTGGAGATATGTCAATGTTACCCAGCTGGATCACCCCGGCCATCCAGGCCAACATCATTACGGTGCAGCAGGCCGAACGTCTGCTCTCATCCCTCTACCGGCCCTTGGCCGAGCAGGGAGAGGAGCTTCCCGCCGATATCGCCGACATCAGCCTAAAGCTCTACTGCTTCCGCCAGCAGGGGCGGGTGCGCCACTAAGGCTGACAAAAGAACACCCCGCGCCAGGCACGGGGTGTTGTCACTCATGTATCACAGGCCCATCAGGCCAACATCACTTGCGTCACCAGCATCAGGGCGCCAAATCCCAGCACAAAGCCCACCATGGGCAGCACGAACTTGACCCACTTGTTGAACTGGATGCCGAGCATCTGCAGAGTGACCAGCACCAGTCCGGTGGGGGCCAGGAACAGCATGGCGTATTGGCCCCAGTTGTAGGCCGACACCACGATATAGCGGGGGATCATCACAGTATCCGCCAGCGGCGCCATGATGGGCATGGAGAGCACCGCGAGCCCCGAGGAGGAGGGCACCACCAGCCCCAGCAGGGTGAACACCAGCATCTGCGCCACCGCGAACACGGCGCCGTGCATGCCGGAGACCAGATCGGAGGCGTAGGCCAGAATAGTGTCCGAGATCATCCCCTGATCCAGCACCAGATTGACCCCCCGTGCCAGCCCGATGATGAGCGAAACGGCCACCAGCTCCGACGCCCCCTGAGTAAAGGCCTCGACCGCCTCTTTCTCTTTGAGACCCGAGATAAAAATGATGATGATGGCGATGGTCAGGAAGGAGGCCGCCATCTGCGGGAACCACCAACCGGCCATGGAGACGCCCCACACCATCAGCGGGAAGGCGAGGATAAACAGGGTCAGAATAATCTTGCGGCGCAGGGTGAAGGGCACCCCTTCGTCCATAGCGCCCTCTTTGAGAAAACGGGCGCGAAAACTCTCTCTGTCCTCATAGGTGTAGGAGAAGGCTGGATTGGCCTTGATCTTCTTGCAGTACCAGTAGAGATAACCGATCACCACCAAGGTGCCCACCAGACAGCCAATGGCGCGAAAGATCAGCCCCTCGGTAAAGGGAATGCCGGCGGCATTGGAGGCGATCACCACCGAGAAGGGATTGATGGTGGAGAAGGTGGTTCCCATGGAGGCGGCGAGGAAGATGGCCCCTACGCAGACGATGGAGTCATAGCCGAGCGCCAGAAAGATGGGTACCAGTATGGGGTAGAAGGCGACCGCTTCTTCCTCCAGTCCGCAGGTAGTGCCTCCCAGCGCCATCACGAAGCAGACCAGCGCCACAAACAGGAACTCGTTGCCCCGGGTCTTGCGCGACAGCGCCACCAGCCCCGCACTGAAGGCACCTGTCTTGTTGATGACGCCGATCAGCCCCCCGAGCACCAGAATAAAGACGATGATATCCGCCCCCTCTATGGTGCCCTTGACCATGCTGACTGCTACGTCACCGAGCCCCTTGGGCGCTTGCTCCAATCGGGCATAGGTGCCGGGAATGGCGATGGGCTTGCGGATGGTGCCGTTGGTAAATTGCTCCACCGCAATGTTGATATTGAGTTTTGCCAGGGCATCCTGGGTTGCGGGAAGTCGGCTTATTTCCCCCTGTGGGCTATTGACCATCAGGCTTTCACTGGCCGGATTATAAGAGAGCTTGGCATAGGCACCCGCCGGAATTATCCAGGTCAGCGCAATGGCCAGCAACATAATAAGAAAAAGAATGGTAAATGCAGTAGGAAATTGTCTGCGTGGTGTGGTATTCGGCACGGCACACATAAAATGCTCCTTGATAAAGCAGGTTTGGGCTCGGCGGAATATCGGGTCGATAGGGTTTCTGCGTCATACATCCAAGGTACGCAAACTCACTGTGGATTGCGTAGTGATTGGCGAGAAATCTGGCCTGATATTGAACATCCGGTAGATTGTTTCACGTTGTAACCGTAACCCGTGCGCGGCTGGATGAACATCGCGCCATGCTCGCTTTATGGGATGGCTCACAGAATTTATTTGTCATGGATCTAATAGCTGATATGAAATAAAAGTCATTATGCAATAACTATTTCAGCTTTCGTTTAACGTGGCTTGTCTTAAATAAATGCCATGAAAATAGTGTGCACCGAGATGAATGGAATGACATATAAAGCAGCTTTGGCGGAATAATATTCCACTATCGTCATTTTTCGTTATTCGCCAAATCAGCCTGTGAAAAAATAGCACGCTTTCCCGTAATGAAATATTTTTTGCAACGAAAACAGGGAACCCCTGTTGGCAGCAGGCTGCCCCTGTCTAAGACGTTTTGCTAATACCTGCCGCCGCAGGCTCGCTGTTAGGCTGTCATCCCCATAAGAGACCAGTGACGGGCAGGATGCCCATGTCGCTTGCTGATCTCTGAATCATCCCGAAACTGCCCGTTTTGTGCCACCTGTGAGGAAGGAACCCGATGCCAGTGCAGAACATCTATGAGCGTGACCTTGCCAAAACCGCCGCCAATTTCGAGGCCCTGACCCCCATCAGCTTTCTGGGGCGGGCGGAGCGGGTCTATCCCGACTATCTGGCGCTGATCCACGGCCCGCTGCGCCAGAGCTGGGGCGAGACCGCCCGCCGTTGCCGCCAGCTTGCCTCGGCCCTGCGGCTTCACGGTATCGGGGAGGGGGATACCGTCTCCATCGTTGCGCCCAATATCCCTGCGATGTTTGAAGCTCACTTCGGGGTGCCCATGAGCGGCGCCGTGCTCAACACCATCAATACCCGGCTCGATGCCGAGTCGATGGCCTTTATCTTCCAGCATGCCCAGAGCAAGGTGGTGCTGGTGGACAGGGAGTTCGGCCCTGTGGTGCGCAAGGCACTGGATCTGCTGGAGTGCCAACCGCTGGTCATCGCCATCGACGATCCCCTCTACCGGGAAGGGGCGCTTGTCAGTGAACTGACCTATGAGGCTTTTATTGCCACTGGTAACGGCGATGAGCCCGGCTGGTTGCCAGAGGATGAGTGGCAGGCCATCTCCCTTAACTACACCTCCGGCACTACCGGCAATCCCAAGGGGGTGGTCTATCACCATCGCGGCGCCCACCTCAACGCCATCAACAATGTGCTCTCCTGGGAGCTGCCCAAACATCCCGTCTATCTCTGGACATTGCCGATGTTTCACTGCAATGGCTGGTGTTTCCCCTGGACCCTGGCGGCTACCGCCGGGGTGAGCGTCTGTCTGCGTCATGTGCAGGCGGCCGCCATTTATGAGGCGCTGCACGAGCACAAGGTGAGTCACTTTTGCGCAGCGCCCATCGTGCTCAATATGCTCAACAATGCCGGCCCGGCGCTCAAGCAGGGGCTGGATCTCCCCATCAAGGTGATGACCGCCGGCGCTGCGCCCCCCGCCACCGTGATCGCCGGGATGGAGGCGATGGGGATCGCCGTGACCCACGTCTATGGCCTCACCGAAACCTATGGCCCCTGCGTGTTGTGCGAGCCGCAAAGACGCTGGCAGGGGCAGGATGCCACGGCGCTCTCCCGCCTCAAGGCACGGCAGGGTGTTGCGTCGCCTCTGCAGGGGGAGATGCGGGTTATCAATCCGGTCACTGGCGAGCCGGTGGCCAAAGATGGCAAAACCATGGGGGAGATAGTGCTGCGCGGTAATGTGGTGATGAAGGGCTATCTCAAAAATCCGGCGGCCAGCGCCGAGGCGATGGCGGAGGGGTGGTTTCGCAGTGGCGATCTGGCGGTATGGCACCCGGATGGTTATGTGGAGATCAAGGACAGATCCAAGGACATCATCATCTCCGGCGGGGAGAATATCTCCAGTCTGGAGGTGGAAGATGTGCTCTATCGCCATCCCGATGTGGACGAAGCGGCGGTGATCGCCATGCCCGATGAAAAGTGGGGGGAGGTGCCCTGCGCCTTCGTGAAATTGAAAGAGGGGCGAGAGACTACCCAGGCGGAGCTGATCGCCTTTTGCCGGGAGCAGATGGCCCACTTCAAGGCCCCCAAACGCATCATCTTCACCCCGCTGCCGAAGACCTCCACCGGCAAGGTGCAAAAATTTGTGCTGCGCAAACAACTGGGTTAGGTGCTAATCGAGCGTGAGTGAAAGCAGCGTGCAATAGGATGACTAAGCTGTCGGGATAAATGCAGCAAGGGAAGTGGGAGTGCCTGACTGGCCAGCCAGCTATCGTGCCTTGCACGCGACGCAGTTGCGGCCGCTCTGTTTGGCCTGATAGAGCATCTGATCGGCGCGCGCGTAGAGGCTCTCCATCTGCTCCCCCTTGCTATTTTCCACCAGCCCGGCGCTGATGGTGATAACCAGCTCATCCCCATCGGCAAGGGGTAACGGGCTTTGCATCACCTGCTTGCGCAGCCGTTCGGCCAGTGATGCGGCGGCCGAGAGGGTGGTGTTGGGCAGCAAGATGGCAAACTCGTCACCGCCGATGCGGGCCAGCACATCTTCGCTGCGCAGCACCGATTGCATCACCCTGCCCAGATGGATCAGCGCCTGATCGCCCAGCGGGTGACCGTAGCGATCGTTGATGCATTTGAACTGATCCACATCCAGCACTATCAGCACCGAGGTGAGCTGGTGGCGCATGTTCATACTCAGGTTCTTTTCGCACACCTCGAAGAAGAAACGGCGGTTATAAAGTCCGGAGAGGCTGTCACGAACCGATTGATATTGCAGTTGTTCCTTGAGCTGGTGCAGCTCGGTGATATCGGAGGAGATACCGATCAGGGTGGGGGTACCATCAGCCAGCTTGAAGGGGACTTTGACAGACCAGTAGTAATGTTGCTTGCCTTCGGTATCGGTCAGTGACTCTTCACCGGCTTGCAGCTCACCCGTTTCGAACACCCGGTTGTCCAGCTGCCACAGCTGGTTGGCTCCGTGTGGGGAGAACAGCTCATTATCGCTGCGGTTGATGATCTGTTCGGCGGGTAAACCGAGCAGGGCACACACCTTCTGATTGACGTAGAGAAAGCGGTGCTGGCTGTCCTTCATATAGATAGGGGCATCCACGTTGGCCAGGATGATCTCCAGCAACTGATGCTGCTCGGCCATACGGGCCTCAATCAGCTTGTGTTCCGTGATATCGGTGGAGATGCCGCACAGACCGATCAGCGTGCCATCCCGGTCGTACATCGGCTTTTTCACGCTCCAGTAGACCCGTTTCTCTCCCGTGGGTTTGAGGTAGTTGATCTCCTCCCGGGCGATGGCGACCTGCTGCTCCAGCACCTGACGATCATTTCGTCTCAGATCTTCCGAGAAGTCGAGGTCAAAAAAGGCGCGATCATCCTTGCCTTGCAGTTCGGCCAGGGTACAACCAAAGAGATCCAGCACAGCCTGATTGGCATAGATATAACGGCCATCCAGATCCTTGGTAAAGAGGTAAGCCCCCATCTCGTTAAAGATGGATCTGAGGTGATCCAGCTCGTGCTGCAATCGGGTGGAGAAGGGTTCATCCTTCATGAAGTTGGCCATCCTTGGGTCGCTGTGATGGGTTGGCTGAACACGAGGCCAACGTGCATCAACTGCTTTAAATTAAGCACTCTTCACGGCATATTTCTCATTTATTTCCGCAGGTTCTGCGTTATGTCACATGGTTGTAACCTCTTAGCAAATCAAAGGAAATCAGTTGAGTTCATGGTTGTTGAGATAGCTTGCCACCATGTATCGACCCCGTATCATCGGCTCTCGACAGAGAAGTTGAACAACAGCTAAATAAACCTCCCCGAGTGGCAAAAAGGGTAACGAACAGGTCTTTAGTCAAACTATTTCCTCGGTGTCCCTGATATCATCTCCAGCAACGCAATATGGAGAGATACGAGATGGTAGTGGCACCGTTTAATTGGAATGACGCAGTTCAGTGGGACGGGCCGGGGGCCATTGCGGGTTGCGAAGAGATCTTGAGTGCCGATCGGCTGGAACGTGCCCGCTATGCCGAGTTTCTGACCAACTACCTCGCCGCCGAAGGCAAGCAGCGCAACTATGTGCTCAACCTTAATGCCGAGTGGGGGGCGGGAAAAACCTGGTTTATCAAGCGCTGGTATATGGAGCTGAAAGCGCACTATCCCACCGTCTATATCGATGCCTGGCAGCAGGACTTTTCCGATGATCCTTTATTGACTGTGATTTCATCGATTATCGACCAGTTAAAAATGATTGCGGGAAAAGAAAACCCGATTCCAGAAGGAATGCGTCAGCGGCTGCTTGGATTATTTAAGGTCGGCGGCAAACTGGCGCTGAAAGCGGCAATCAAAAAAGCCGGGTTGGAGGATGAGGATTTTTCTCTGGAAAGGGAGGAAGCCAATCAGCTGGTAGATGCCTTATGCAGTAATCAGAAAGAGCGTTATGAATCTATCCAATATCTTAAAAATGAGATCCGGCAATGGGTTGAGGGAGCTGTTGGTTTAAGTGAAGGAGAACTGGACTATCCCGCATTTATTTTGATAGATGAGCTTGATCGTTGTCGTCCTTCCTATGCTGTGGAAATGCTGGAGACTATCAAGCATATTTTTGATATTCCCAGGGTGGTATTTGTGCTGGCAACAGATACCGAGCAGTTGCAGCATTCAGTTAAAGCCATATATGGAGAAGGGTTTAACGCTCAACATTACCTAAGTAGATTTTTTCATAGAAGGTTCATTTTAAACTCAGATTCATTGAAGAATTTTATAGAAAATGAACTTGTATTACTCAGTGTTAATGTGGATGGCATATGGCCATGTTTTAAGAAAAACGCTTCACTAACTGATTTCGTTACGATGATGTTTGAGCATTTCTCGCTAAACCTGAGATTGACTACTCTTGTGTTGGATAGATTAAAAATAGTCTTATTAAGTTATTCAGATGAAAGAGAGTTAAATCTTCCGCTGTTACTTTTCTTGATCTCTTTGAATGAGGTCGATACTAACTTTTACAGTGATGTTGTAAATTTCAGACTTGATGTTGATGAATTTAAACTGAAGATCAACATGTATGGAACCAAATTACATACTTATATAATAACTGACGCTGAGTGTGTTGATGTTGAGCCCGATTATATCTCTAAAGGGGCTACAGATAAAAGATATATCTATGCTGATCACTTTTTGATTAATTCATATCATTGGATGCGCTCTATTAATCATGGGGAGATTGATATTAGGAAAATCATGGTTGATATTTTGACGGAGGAAGGTGAATATGGTTTTCAAGAAAATGATTGGGTAAGAATGATCTTGTCGGAATTAGAGGATGATATGTCTATATATAGAATTTTAGTTGAGCGTTCTTTTTATCTTAAATGAGTAAAGCCGGGATAACCCGGCTTTATTATCAGTTTATTTATTATGCCGCTTATAAAGCCGCTGAACGACATCCTGTAATCCCAGCCCTTCATTTTGTAGCAGTACGGTCAGGTGGTAGAGCAGATCGGCGGATTCGTTAATGAGCTCCTCCCGATCCTTGGCCATGGCGGCCAGCGCCACTTCCACGCCCTCTTCACCTACCTTCTGGGCGATGCGCTTGGTCCCTTTGCCGTAGAGGCTGGCGGTGTAGCTGGTGGCCGGATCGGCCCCTTTGCGGGCGGCCAGCACCTGCTCCAGCTCTGCCAGAAAACCGAGGGGTGGCAGCGGGTGGCCATTAAAGCAGGAGGTAGTGCCCTTGTGGCAGGTGGGGCCGACGGGGTTGGCGGCGATCAGCAGAGAGTCCTGATCGCAGTCGGTGCTGATGGCCACAAGTTGAAGCACATTGCCCGAGCTTTCCCCCTTGGTCCAGAGCCGCTGTTTGCTGCGGCTAAAGAAGGTGACCTGACCGGTGGTCTGGGTCTTCTCCAACGCCTCGCGGGTCATAAAGCCCTGCATCAGCACTTCGCCGCTGGCGGCATGCTGGACGATGGCGGGGATCATGCCGTCGCATTTTTCCCAGTCGAGCTGTTCAATTAATAAGTTGGAATTATGCACGGGTATCGGCTCCTCTATTATCAGACCGGCACTCAGGGCGGGGGATCATGGCGCATTTACATTTTGCCCAATCGAGCTGCTCGGCAAGGGGGCGCGCGCTGGCGGTTGTTTGTGCATTTTCAGAGAAGTTATTCACGGATGGCGACTCCTTCGGTTTTCAGCCAGCGTTTCAATTCGGGAATGGGGATAAGGCCCTTGTGGAACACAGAGGCGGCCAGCGCCCCGTCCACATCGGCGAGGGTAAAGGCATCGCGAAAGTGTGCCATGGCACCGGCGCCGCCGGAGGCGATCAGCGGCACCTTGCAGACGCTGCGTACCAGCTTGAGCTGCTCGAGATCATAACCTTGGCGCATGCCGTCCTGATTCATCACGTTCAGCACGATTTCGCCCGCGCCGCGCTTTTGCACCTCCTGCACCCAATCGAGGGTGTGCCAGGCGGTAGTGCGGGTGCGACTCTCGTCGCCGGTAAACTGTTTGACCTGATAGTGGCCCGTGTCGGCGTCGAAGTAGGAGTCAATGCCCACCACCACGCACTGTACGCCAAAGCGCTCGGCCAGTCGGCTGATGAGGGTCGGGTCGGCAAGGGCCGGGGAGTTGATGGAGACCTTGTCGGCGCCAAATTCTAGGATCTGGCGGGCATCTTCGACGCTTTTGATGCCACCGGCGACACAGAAGGGGATATCGATCACCTCCGCTACCCGGCTCACCCAGCTCTTGTCCACTACCCGCGCATCGCTGGAGGCGGTGATGTCATAGAACACCAGCTCGTCAGCACCCTCTTCGGCGTAGCGGCGCGCCAGCTCGACAATGCCGCCCATCACCTCGTGGTTGCGAAATTGCACCCCTTTGACCACCATGCCATCTTTCACGTCGAGGCAGGGGATAATGCGTCTTGCCAGCATCAGTTGCCTCCTGTGGTATCAGATGCGGGGGCTTGCCAGCAGGCGATGGCGTCACCCACCGAGAACTTGCCCTCCAGCAGGGCGCGGCCAAGGATGATCCCTTTGACGCCGGAGCCCTTGAGCGCCTCGATATCCGCGATGCCGCCAATGCCGCCGGAGGCCTGAAAGGCGACGCTCGGGTAGCGGGCGCAGAGATCCCGATAGAGCTCGACGTTGGTGCCAGCCAGGGTGCCGTCACGGCTGATGTCGGTGCAGAGCACATGCTTGAGCCCGGCGGGGAGGAAGCGCTCGATCAGCGCCTCGATGGTCACCCCGCTGTTCTCCTGCCAGCCGGCCACCGCGATATGGCGATTGCCCTGGGCATCAATGTTGACGTCCAGCGCCAGCACGATCTGCTCGGGGCCATATTTTTCCATCCAGCTGGCCACCAGATCCGGGGATTTGACGGCGGTGGAGCCAATCACCACCCGGCTGGCGCCGGCGGCCAGCAGATCTGCCACATCCTGTTCGGTGCGCACGCCGCCGCCGACCTGCACTGGCGCTTCGGTAGCCGACAGCAGTTGGGTCAGCAGGGGCAACTGGCGCGCCTTGGCATCCTTGGCACCGTCCAGATCCACCAGATGGAGCTGCACCGCCCCCTGGGAGACATATTCGTCGAAGCGGGCCTGCGGGCTGCTGCTGTATTCGGTCTTCTGGCCGTAGTCCCCCTGATAGAGGCGAACTACCTGACCGTTGATAAGGTCAATTGCGGGAATGATCATTCAAAGCTCCAGAAAATTTTGCAGCAAACGGGCACCGGCCGCGCCTGAGCGCTCCGGGTGGAATTGGGCGCCGAAGAAGTTGCTGTGCTCTGCAACCCCACCGACGATGGCGGTAAACGGCTGGCCGTAGTCGCAGGTTGCCAGCGTCGCTTCGGTTACCTCCAGCGCATAGGAGTGCACGAAGTAGAAGTAGCTGCCGCTCGGGATCCCCTTGAGCAGAGGATGGGTCTCGTCATGCTCAATCTGGTTCCAGCCCATATGGGGCAGCCGCAGATTACCGACCTCCATCAGCCGGATCTTGCCCGGCACTATGCCAAGGCAGTCGATAAGCTGCTCTGACGAGTCATCCGTACCCATGCTCTCTTCGGAGGCCTCAGCCAGCATCTGCATACCGAGGCAAAAGCCCAGCAGCGGCTGCTTGGCGGCGCGAATAAGGGGCACTAGTCCGCGCTCGTTGAGGTTTTTCATGGCGGCCACCGCGGTGCCGACACCGGGCAGGATCAGCTTGTCCGCCTGCTCGATATCGGCGGCCTGGCTGGAGACCAGCGGCTGCACGCCGAGGCGTTCGAATGCCATGCGCACCGAGGCCAGATTGGCACAGCCGGTGTCGATAATGACCAGCTTCTGCTTGCTCACATCCATCACAGCACTCCCTTGCTGGAGGGAAGCTCGCTCCCTTCCACCCGAATGGCCTGACGCAGGGCGCGGCCAAAGCCTTTGAACAGCGCTTCCACCTGATGGTGGGTGTTGCCGCTGCCCACCTTCATCTGCAATGTGATGGCCATGGCATCGGAGAGGGAGCGGAAGAAGTGGGGCACCATCTCGGTGGCCATCTCGCCCACCTTGTCACGGCCAAAGCCGCTCGGGCAGTCAAACACGAAGTAGGGGCGACCGCTGAGATCCAGCGCGGTACTCACCTCCTGCTCGGTCAGCGGGGTCTCTTCATCCGCACGCGGGCGGCCATCGATCACAGCTTGCACCTCGTCCATCGCCAGCACAAAGCCGAAACGGCCGATCCCGCGCTTGTTGCCAAGTGCCTGACGCAGCGCCTGACCCAGGGCCAGCCCGACGTCTTCCACCGTGTGGTGATCATCGATGTGCAGATCGCTGCTGACGTTCAGCTTGAGCTGGAAACCGGCGTGAGTCGCAATCTGATCCAGCATGTGATCAAAGAAGCCAATGCCGGTGGCGATCTGGTTGCCGCCGCACTTGTCTAAATCCACTGCCACCTGGATGCGGGTCTCTTTGGTGTTACGCTCAACCGAGGCTACGCGCCCCTTGGACAACAGCTGATCACGGATGGCGAGCCAGTCGTGATCCTGCGGGTGGTAGCGAATACCGCCAATGCCCATATTCTCGGCAAGCTGCTGGTCGGTCTGGCGATCGCCAATCACGAAGGAGTTGGCAAAGTCGATGCGACCGGAGGCGAGGTACTCCTTTACCAGCCCGAGGTGGGGCTTGCGGCAGTTGCAGCCGTCGGTGGGGAAGTGGGGGCAGATCAGCACCTGTTCCCAGTTCACTCCTTGCGACTCAAATAAATGCATCATCAGGTCGTGGGGCGGCTGGAAGTTCTCCAGCGGCAGGCTGGCGGTGCCCAGCCCATCCTGATTGGTCACCATCACCAGCACGTAACCGGCGGCCTGCAACTCGCGCAGCACAGGAATGACCATGGGCTCGAAGCGCAGCTTGGCGAGGCTATCCACCTGCTTGTCGGTCACCGGCTCTTCAATCAGGGTGCCGTCGCGGTCGATAAACAAATACGGGGTCTTCATCGCTACATCCTTGTCTTACAAAGTGGGAGAGGGCAGATCACGCAGTACCGCCAGCACGGCATCCATCTCGCCCTGATAGCCGATGGTGACGCGAATGCTGTTATCAAGGCCCGGCTTGCTGGAGAAATCCCGCAAGATGATGCCGGCAGCTTTCATGGCGGCAAAGACGGCGGCGCCATCCACAAAGCGCACCAGCACGAAGTTGCCCTTGTCCTCGAATACTTCCTTCACGCAGGCAAGCTTTGCCAGCTCAGCCTTGAAGGCGGCTTTTTGCTTGTTGAGCTCTGCCACTCGCTCGCGCATCAGCTCCAGCCCCATGGGGGAGAGTGCTTGCGCCGCGATCTGGGCGATAGGCTCGGGGATGGGATAGGGGGCGATCACCTTGGCCAGCATGGCGATCACCTCGGGGCTTGCCAGCGTAAAGCCGCAGCGGATCCCCGCCAGGGCAAAGGCCTTGGAGAGGGTGCGGGTCACCACCAGATTGGGGAAGCGGGCCAGCAGGTCCACCACGGACGCTTCCGGGCAGAACTCGATATAGGCCTCGTCCACCACCACGATGGCGCGATCCCTAGCTTTCTCCAGCAAAGCGATAAGGCCGTCGCGACCCACCAAATCCCCGGTGGGGTTGTTGGGGGAGCAGAGAAACACCAGTTTCACGTCGGACAGGCGATCGGCAATGGCGGGCCAGTCCGGCTGGCGGTTGGCGGTTAGCGGCTGCTCGACGATGCCGACGCCACAGGTCTCGGCGCTGATGGCGTACATGCCGTAGGTGGGAGGGCAGATGAGGATCTGATCTTCACCCGCTTCGCAGAAGGTGCGAATAAGCAGCTCGATGGCCTCGTCGGCGCCGCGGCTCACCAGCACCTGATCGGGATTGACCCCGGCGTAGGCGGCATAGCCGTTCACCACCTCTGCCGGTTGGCACTCGGGGTAGCGGTTGAGGCGGCTCCCCTCGATGGTAAAGGGATAGGCCTGCGGCGCCTCGTTGGCGTTGAGCCAGACGTGGCCCTTGCCGCCGATGCGGCGGGCGGATTGATAAGGGGTGAGGGCCCGCACCACGCGGCGCGCCAGATTGGCAATGCTCATGACAAATCCTTCTGCTGTGCTGTTGGTTGGGGCGCGGCGGCCAGGGCGTTCAACCTGAGGGTGACGGCATTTTTGTGGCCATCGAGCCCCTCGGCCTGGGCGATGCGCTCGACGATGGGACCAAGGCCGCGAATACCTTCGGCGCTCAGCTCCTGCACCGTGTAGCGGCGCTGATAATCGGCGAGGCCCAGGCTCGAGCAGGTGCGGGCATAGCCATAGGTAGGCAGAGTGTGGTTGGTGCCGCTGGCGTAATCGCCGACCGATTCCGGCGTCCATGCTCCCAGAAAGATGGAACCTGCGTTCTCGAGTTTCTCCAGCAGATCGCGGGGGGCGCGGGTCTGCACGATCAGGTGCTCCGGCGCATAGGCGTTGGAGATGGCGCACGCCTCGGCCAGATCGTCACAGAGGATCACCAGACTGCTGCCGAGCGCCTGTGCGGCGATATCGCGGCGGCTCAACTTGGCCAGCTGGCTCTTGATTTCCCCTGCGATGGCATCGGCCAACAGGGGCGAGGTGGTCACCAGTACTACCTGACTGTCTGGGCCGTGTTCGGCCTGGGAGAGCAGATCCGCCGCCACGAAGGCCGGGTTGGCGCTCTCGTCGGCAATCACTAGCACCTCGGAGGGGCCGGCTGGCATGTCGATGGCGGCGCCGCGCCAGTCGCGGGAAACCTGCCCCTTAGCTTCGGTCACATAGGCGTTGCCCGGGCCGAAGATCTTGTCCACCTTGGTAATGCTTTCGGTGCCGTAAGCCATGGCGGCGATGGCCTGGGCGCCGCCGATGGCGAACACCTTCTCGACCCCGCAGGCGCGGGCGGCAAACAGGATCTCGTCGCTGGCGGGGGACGGGGTGCAGAGCACCACTTCACGGCAACCGGCTAAGCGTGCCGGAATGGCCAGCATCATCACGGTGGAGGGGAGCGGCGCGCTGCCCCCCGGCACATAGAGGCCGACCCGACTGATGGGCTGGGTGCGCAGCTCGCACACCACACCTGGTTGGGTTTCCACTCTTACCACCGGCTGTACTTGTGCGGCATGGAAGGTTCGAATGTTGGCAATGGCCGCTTCGATGGCGCTTTTGATGTCGTCATCCAGCCGCGCGCAGGCGGCTTCAATCTCATCTTCGCTAACGCGCAGCTGTTCACGGGGGGCGCGCTCGAAGCGCTGGCTCAGCTCGCGCAGGGCCTCATCGCCACGGCTACGCACCGCGGCGATGATATCCCGCACTACGGCGCCAATATCGGCCTCGTCATTGAGGGCGGGCCGGGTCAGCACGTCGGCCTGCTGGGCGGGGGAGAGGGTCTTCCAGATCAGGGTCTGCATGATGTCCCTTCCTTATTCCATCATTTTTTCGATGGGCAGCACCAGAATGGAGCTGGCACCGAGGGCCTTGAGCTGCTCCATGGTCTCCCAGAACAGGGTCTCGCTGGAGACGACGTGCAGCGCCACCTGATTGGTGTCACCGGCCAGTTGCATGATGGTGGGGCGCTCGGCACCCGGCAGCAGATCGGTGATGGCATCGAGCTTGTCTTTGGGGGCGTGCAGCATGATGTATTTGCTCTCGCGGGCCTGCTGCATCCCCTGAATGCGGGGCAGCAGTTTGTCGATGAGCTTCTGCTTGGCATCGGACAAGGGGTTGGGGGCCTGTACCAGTACCGCCTTGGAGCGGTAGATCACCTCCACCTCTTTGAGGCCATTGGCTTCCAGGGTCGCGCCGGTGGAGACCAGATCGCAGATGGCATCGGCCAGACCCGCGCGGGGGGCTACTTCCACCGAGCCGCCCAGCATCACGCTCTTGAAGCCAAGACCCTTTTCGTCAAAGAAGCGTTTGAGCAGCCCCGGGTAGGAGGTGGCGATGCGCTTGCCCGCCAGACTTTGTGGCCCTGTGTAGGTCACATCTTCCGGCACCGCCAGCGAGAGGCGGCAGCCACCAAAGTCCAGCTGTTTGAGGGTCTTGACCTCGAAGGGTAGTCCCTGTGAAGCGCGAATAAGCTGCACCTCTTCCAGCACGTTCTCGCCGATGATGCCAAGGTCAACCACCCCTTCCATCACCAGCCCCGGGATATCGTCATCACGGACCCGCAGGATATCGATGGGCATGTTCTCGACATGGGCGATAAGGCGCTGCTCGCGCAGGTTGATCTTGAGGCCACAGCTCTTGAACAGGGCTTGGGAGTCCTGGCTCAGACGACCGGACTTTTGCATGGCGATACGCAGACGTTGTGTTTCCATTGCTCGATTTCCTTCTAGTCAAAAACGAAAAAACCCTCGGAAGTGGGTGCTTCCGAGGGTTTATGAATCTTGCGGTCCTTTTGGAAGTCACCAGTTAAGTGTCTTCCAGCAGTCAACCTCCTGAAAGACTAGTCGGGATGATGATGGTGGTGATGAGTCTTCAGGGTGGTGAACTTCATGTAATCAATCCTTTACAAAATAAGATGTCGTAATTGACGCCTGATTTAAACTACCTGCCTTGACAGAAAATGCAACCCGAAATTGTGATTTGATCGATTAAAGTGGCGAAAACGGTTTTCTGGTCGATAACTAGACAATAACCCCTGCAGGAGTCGCCATCATGCCCAGCCAGGACCTGTTGTTCCCCATTTTGCCCCGGGCGCCTGCCGCGCCCGGCAGCGAAGAGATCAAGCGGGAAGTGAACCAGATCAGCAAAAAGCACCAGCTGCGCAAGACCAGCACTGACAACAGTGACTCCCAGAAGCGCCAGCAGGCGTATAACACGCCCGCCAAGCGTGATCAGCCCAAGGCGGAGGAAGGTGATCACAAGCCGGATCCCGAGCATCAGATCGATCTGTTCGTCTAGGCAGATTATCTGTCCCGCTTTTGCCGCGCTTTTGGCATAATGGCCGCTTTTGCTGCGGGACGCCCTTTTGACCATCCAGACCCTGTTCAAGCCAGATGGCCCTCTGGCCAGCCATATCGACGGTTTCAAAGCCCGCGCTCCCCAACTGGAGATGGCCGAAGCGGTCGCGCGCGCCATCAAAAGTGGTGGCCGTCTGCTGGTGGAGGCGGGGACCGGTACCGGCAAGACCTATGCCTATCTGGTGCCTGCGCTGGAGTCCGGCAAGCGGGTGGTGATCAGTACTGGCTCCAAGAACCTGCAGGAGCAGCTCTTCTATCGGGATCTCCCGACCATCACAGGGGCGCTCTCCTACACCCCGCCGGTGGCCCTGCTCAAGGGGCGCAGCAACTATCTCTGCATCGAGCGGATGAACCGGCTCCTGAGCGAATCCCATCTGCAAAAGCCTGAAATCCTGAACGATCTGGTGAAGGTCAAATCCTGGTCCACCGCCACCGATAACGGCGATGTGGGGGATATTCCGGGATTGCAGGAGAACGCCGAGATCCTTGCCCACGTCACCAGCACCAACGACAACTGTCTCGGTCGCGACTGCCCCTATTACGACGACTGCCATCTGGTGGTGGCCCGACGCCGCGCCATGGATGCCCAGGTGGTGGTGATCAACCACCACCTCTTCTTCGCCGATATGGCGGTGAAAGACACCGGATTTGGTGAGTTGGTGCCCGAAGCGCAAGTCTATGTGTTTGACGAGGCGCACCAGCTGCCGGAGATCGCCACCAACTACTTCGGCAAGTCGGTGGGTAGCCGAACGATTCAGGATCTGGCGCAGGATATCCAGCTGGCCTATCGGGCAGAGGCTCACGACATGGCCCAGCTCGGGAAGGCGGCAGACCGGCTCGCTATCGCCAGTCAGGATCTGCGGCTCGCCTTCGGAGTGGATGGCGGTCGCGGCAATACCCGCGACATGCTGCGCCAGCCGCTCTGGGGGCAGGCTTTGGCTCGTCTTAACGATGCCATCGAGCTCTGCTACGAGGTGCTGAAACTGGCTCTCGGCCGTGGCGAGCAGCTGGATCACGCCTTCGAGCGCATCAGTGAACTGCGCACCCGCCTGGGTGAAGTGCTGGCGGTTAACCAGACCGGTTTCTCCTACTGGTACGACTGCTCACGGCTTCATTTCACCCTCAATCTGACACCGCTGTCGGTGGCCGAGCGATTCAGTGCCGAGGTGCAAAGACCGGAAGTGGCCTGGGTCTTCACCTCCGCCACCCTGACGGTGGATATGCGCTTTGATCACTTCAAGGCCGAGCTGGGGCTGGCAGGCAGCGCCGAGCTTATTCTCGACAGCCCGTTCGACTATGGCGAGCAGGCGCGGCTCTGTGTGCCCCGCTATCTGCCGGAACCCAACGCCTTTGGCCGTGGCGAGCTGCTGGCCAATCTGATGATCCCGCTTATCAACAAGACGCCGGGGGGCTGTTTCTTCCTCTGCACCAGCCATCAGGTGATGCGCCAGGTGGCCGAGGTGCTGCGCCGGGAGATTGGCCGCACCGTCTTGTTGCAGGGGGAGGACAACAAGCAACGGTTGCTCAAGGAGTTTGTCGAGAATGGCCGTGCCGTGCTGGTGGCGACCAGCAGCTTCTGGGAGGGGATCGACGTGAGAGGGGCGGCGTTGTCGTGTGTTATCATCGACAAACTGCCGTTTGCCAGCCCCGATGATCCGCTGCTCAAGGCGCGGGTGGATGATTGCAAGCTCAAGGGGGGGGATCCCTTCGCCGAGCTGCAGTTGCCCAAGGCGGTGATTGCCCTCAAACAGGGGGTGGGGCGGCTTATTCGTGATCGCAGTGATCACGGGGTGCTGGTGATATGTGATCCCCGAATGGTCAACAAACCTTATGGCGCCACTTTTATCAAGAGTCTGCCCGCCATCCCTCGCACCCGGGAGTTAGGAACGCTGGGGAGTTTTTTCGATCGCACTGAACGCGGTGAATAAGTGTGCCGCGAGCTAACAGATTTGAACAACGGGTGAGCATATCTCGCTTGCCGGTTATGTAATTGACTGATTTTATAGAGATTGGAAAGCATGAACGAGTTGAAGATCCTGGCCGTTGATACCGCCACCGAAGCCTGCTCCGCCGCCTTGCTGGTGGGTGACAAGCTGTTCTCCCGCTGGGAGGAGGCGCCACGGGATCACACCCGAAAAATCCTGCCCATGGTTCAGGCTGTGTTAGAGGATGCCGGGATAAGTTTGAGTGACCTCGATGCCATCGCGTTTGGCCGCGGCCCTGGCTCCTTTACCGGCGTGCGGATCGGTATCAGTGTGGCGCAAGGTCTGGCGTTTGGTGCGGGTGTGCCTCTGATTGGCATCTCGACCCTGGCCGCCATGGCGCAAGGCGCCTATCGACTGGATGGCGCCGAGCAGGTGCTGACCGCCATCGATGCGCGGATGAACGAGGTCTATTTCGGCCGCTATGAGCTGATTGATGGCCGCATGCAGTTGGTGGGGGACGAGGTGGTGAGCGAGCCCGCGGCACTGGTTGACGTCCGTGGCAAGCTGGCGGGTCGGGTGACCTGCGTCGGCACCGGTTTTGAAACCTATGGCGAGACCCTGAGTGGTTTGGCCGATGAGCTGGCGGTGAGTCAGGTGCGTTTCCCGGCGGCAGAGGACATGCTGCCGCTGGCCCGCGCCGCCTGGCTGGCGGGAGAGGCGGTGCCGGTGGAGCAGGCGACGCCGGTCTATTTGCGTGACAAGGTGACCTGGAAAAAACTGCCGGGTCGCGAATAAGGGCAGGAGCACTGACGTCATGTCGCTCTTGCCGCTCATCAGCTGCAACACAAGCGGATGGCCCGACGGGCCACGCTTGCAACAGGAGAGTGACATGATGCGTAATACCAGAAGCGACATGATGAAGCGCGGGATGGTGGTCGGGGCGCTGGCCCTGCTGCTCGGGGCCTGCAGCTCGGTTCCCAAGGAGCTGGCCTATGAGCCAGAAAACCAGCTGGTGGCCTATCAACCCGCCCTTGGCGGAATGGAGGGCAAACCGGCGCGCTGGAGCGGCGTTATCTCGGCGGTGCACAACAAGGCGGATCAGAGTGTTATTGAAGTGGTCTATCTGCCGCTTAAATCCAACGGTGTGCCGGAGCAGACCGAGCAGAGCCCGGGCCGTTTTCTGGCCATCATGAAGGGTTTTGTCGAGCCGACCCTCTACGCCAAGGGGCGCAGCCTGACGGTGCTTGGCACCATAGGCCAACCGGTGGATAGCCAGATTGGCGAGCACAAGTACCGCTTCTCTGTGCTCAATGTGACGGGCAGCAAGCTGTGGCCGCCAGTCAAGGAGGTGGAGGTGCGCTATATGGACCCCTACTTCTACGACCCCTTCTATGATCCCTTCTGGCCGAGACGGCCGCTACGTCGCTAAGGCTTGCCATGATCAAGAGCATCAAAAGCACTCTGCACGAACGTCTGCTCACCTTGGCAGATGGTCGGCAGGTGGCCCTGCTTGAGAATCAACTCGCGGATCAGGCTCAGCAGGGCAAACCCCTGCTGATTGCCCTGCACGGCTGGCTCGACAACAGTGCCAGCTTCTTGCCGCTGGCGCCGCATCTGGGTGATTTTCACCTCATCTGTGTCGATCTGCCGGGACATGGTCACTCCGATCACAAAACCACCCCTTATGTCTTTGTCGACTGGCTGGACGATCTCTACCAGGTCGTGCTGGCGGCAGGGTGGTCGCGCTTCACTCTGCTCGGTCACTCCCTCGGGGCGTTGATCGCCTCCGCCTATGCCGGGGTGTTCCCCGAACAGGTGGAGCGGTTGATCATGCTGGAGGGGTTGGGCCCGCTGAGCCAGCCCGATGAGGAGGTACCTGCCCAGCTGCGACGTGCGATTTTAAACCGCAGTCGCACCCGGGAGCGCAGTGCCAACGGCTTTGCCTCCATCGATGAGGCTGTCGCCGCCCGTTGCAAAGTGGCGGATATCACGCCGCAGGCGGCGCACCTTATCTGTGAACGGCAGCTTGAGATGAAGGCAGGGCGCTGGCACTGGCGCAGCGACCCCCGTTTGCGGGATCTGTCGCCCCTGAGAATGAGCGAAGGGCAGGCCCGGGCATTGATGGCGGCTATCCGTTGTCCTGTGCTGTTGATTCAGGGGGAGCAGGGATTTGTTGCGCTTGAAGCCCAATGGCAGGCCCGTCAGGATGCCTTCCAGCAGATCGAGCGGGTCATATTGGGTGGAAACCACCATTTTCATATGGAAAATTCGGTTGATACGGCCGTTTGTATCGTAAAGTTTTGTCAAGTTCGGTAGAATCGCCAGCTTTCAATAATTCCAGGTTTGTTTTCTCCCTCACATTTTTCTGTTGTTAATTTGCTGTTAATTGATGTTGCGCTGTGTAAATATGTGCGGCATTAGAGCATCAGCTTAAAACAACCGATTAAAATGGATGTGAACCGGGACGGAGGCAACAAAGTGAGCGCACAGGTGCTAGTTATGCAGGAGAAGTTTGTGGAAAAAGTCTGGCTGAAACGTTATCCGGAAGGGGTCCCCGCCGAGATCAATCCAGACCAATACAGCTCCCTGGTCGAGATGTTCGAATCATCGGTGACCCAGTTTGCCGATCAGCCCGCCTTCGTCAACATGGGCCAAACCATCACCTACCGCCGACTGGAAGAGCAGTCCCGCGCCTTTGCTGCCTACCTGCAAAACGAGCTGAAGCTGGAGAAAGGGGATCGGGTTGCGGTGATGATGCCGAACCTGCTGCAATACCCCATCGCCGTGTTCGGCATCCTGCGCGCCGGCATGATCGTGGTCAACGTCAACCCGCTCTATACCCCGCGCGAGCTGGAGCATCAGCTCAAAGATTCCGGTGCCAAGGCCATCGTCATCGTCTCCAACTTCGCCCATACCCTGGAAAAAGTGGTCTACGACACCCCGATCAAGCACGTTATCCTGACCCGGATGGGGGACAATCTGGGGCTGGCCAAGGGCACCCTGGTCAACTTCGTGGTCAAGTACGTCAAGAAGCTGGTGCCGAAATACAATCTGCCCCACGCTACCACCATGCGTCAGGCCCTCTCCAAGGGGCGTTTCCTGCAGTACATCAAGCCGGAGATCACCAACGACGATCTCGCCTTCCTGCAGTACACCGGTGGCACCACCGGCCTCTCCAAAGGGGCCATGCTGACCCATCGCAACATGATTGCCAACGTCGAGCAGTGCCTCGGCGTCTACGGCCCCATGCTGGAGCGTGGCAAGGAGTTCGTGGTCACCGCATTGCCCCTCTATCACGTCTTCGCCCTGACCGTGAACTGCCTGCTCTTTATGCGTATCGGCGGTTACAATCTGCTGATCAGCAACCCGCGCGACATCCCGGGGTTTGTCAAAGAGATCAAGAAGTATCCCTTCACCTGCATTACCGGGGTCAACACCCTGTTCAATGCGCTGGTCAACAATGAAGAGTTTCAGGGGATCGCCTTTGACAAGCTCAAGCTCACCATCGGCGGCGGCATGGCAGTGCAGCGCGCGGTTGCGGAGAAGTGGAAGACACTGACCGACACTCCGCTGCTGGAAGGCTATGGCCTGACCGAGTGTTCGCCACTGGTGAGCGTCTGCCCCTACGATCTGACCGATTACAACGGCTCCATCGGTCTGCCGGTCTGCTCTACCGAGATCCGTCTGGTAGATGACAACGGTCAGGTGATTCACGCCCTCGGCACCCCGGGCGAGATGCAGGTGCGCGGCCCGCAGGTGATGGTGGGCTACTGGCAGCGCCCGGAGGCCACTGCCGAAGTGATGCAGGATGGCTGGCTCTGTACCGGTGATATCGCGGTGTGCGACGAACAGGGCTTCTTCAAGATCGTTGACCGCAAGAAGGACATGATCCTGGTCTCCGGTTTCAACGTCTATCCGAACGAGATCGAAGATGTCGTTGCCCTGCACCCGAAAGTGTTGGAAGTGGCCGCGGTCGGTGTGCCACACAAGGTTTCCGGCGAGCTGGTGAAGATCTTTGTGGTCAAGAAAGATGCAAAATTGCAGGAGGACGAGATTATTGCCCACTGCCGCAAACATCTGACTGCCTATAAGGTGCCGAAACTGGTAGAATTTCGTGACGAACTTCCCAAGACCAATGTGGGCAAGATCCTGCGCCGCGTACTGCGCGACGAGGAGATTGCCAAGCAATAACCGGACTGCAGCTGCAGAACCCTCTGCAAACCAGCACCGTCGTTATGCAAAACCGTGGGTCATCCCACGGTTTTTTCTTTTTGGCCCTGATCAACCGCGCAGGCACAGATGCACTATCAACTTATCACTCAGCAAGACGAACTTGAGCAGTATCTCGCTTCTCTGGCCGACGTTCCCCTGGCTATCGATACTGAATTCGTTCGCACCCGTACCTACTATCCCCAGCTTGGCCTGTTCCAGATCTATGACGGCGAGCATCTGGCGCTGCTGGATCCGCTTACCCTGGATCTCTCCGCCCTCTGGCAACGACTGGGCAGGGAAGGGCAGATCGCCATCCTGCACGCCTCTGGCGAAGATCTGGAGCTTATCCAGCATCAGGCTGGCCACCTGCCCAACCAGATGCACGACACCCAGCTTGCTACCGCCTTTCTCGGTTACGGCGTTTCGGTCGGCTTTGGTGCGCTGGTGAATGAATTCCTCGGGGTCGAGCTGGAAAAAGATCAGGCGCGCACCGACTGGCTGGCACGCCCGCTTACACCGCGTCAGCTCGAATACGCGGCGGCGGATGTCTTCTACCTGATGCCGCTCTACGAGAAGGTGATGGCCAAACTGCGGGAAAGCGGCAAGTTTGCCTGGTTCGAGCAGGAGTGCCAGAACCACTCCGCCCGCAAGACCCAGGGTAGCGATCCCCGTCAGGCATATCTTGACATCGTCAACGCCTGGCAACTGGGTCGCCGCGAGCTCGCCATTCTGCGCGAGCTGGCCGCCTGGCGCCAGCAAGAGGCGGTGCGCCGGGATCTGGCCCTCAATTTTGTGGTGAAAGAGCTGCACCTGTTCAAGGTGGCGGAGCGTCGTCCTGCCTCCCTGCGGGATCTCAACGAGCTCGGCCTCTCGCCCATCGAGATCAAGATCCACGGCAAGCGGATGCTCGATATTGTCGCCAAGGCGCAGCAGAGCGATCCTGACAGCTGGCCCGAGCCCATTCGCCGGCTCGTGGACTTTCCCCAGTACAAGGCCGAGCTCAAGCGCATCAAGGCCATGGTGGAAGAGAAGGCCAAGGCGAGCAATATTCCGCCCGAGCTGATTGCCAGCAAGAAGATCATTCACCAGTACTTCACCTGGAGCTGGCGGATGAACGACGAAGAGCGGGCTCGCAGCGACAAGCCGATGCTGCTGCAAGGGTGGCGTCATGAGCTGGTAGGTCACCTGCTGGCACAATAAGCCACCAGACGGTTGCACCTATAAATCAATCCTCACCCTCGGGTGGGGATTTTTATTGGGCGAAAGAGACAAATGGGCATGCCGAAATGGGAAACGCTGGTGGGACGTGGCTGGCCGGATGGCAGGAGTCGAGAGTGAAAAAGAGAGCAGAGAAGAAAAGGCAGCGGCTAACACCGCTGCCATTTTTGATCACCAGATAGGCTGGGTCAGGTAGGGGTTGCTCGCCTTCTCGCGGCCGAAGGTTGAGCTGGGGCCATGGCCCGGGATAAAGACGATCTCATCGCCAAGGGGCAGCAGGGTCTCGGTGATCGACTTAATCAGCGTACCGTGATCCCCACGGGGGAAGTCGGTGCGGCCGATGCTGCCGGCAAACAGCACATCGCCAACCCAAGCGAGTTTTTCGGCCTGGTTCAGCAGCACAATATGGCCCGGGGTGTGGCCGGGGCAGAAGTAGACATCCAGCTCGCACTGGCCAAGCTGCACCTTGTCACCCTGCTCAAGCCAGCGATCCGGCGTGAAGGCGGGGGTATGGGCGAAGCCGAACATCTGGCTCTGCTGGGGCAGCATGTCGAGCCAGAAGGCGTCCTCCTTGTGGGGGCCGGTAATGGCGACGCCGGTGTTTTCCCGCAGCTCGGCGGCGGCACCCACATGATCCAGATGACCGTGGGTCAGCAGGATGTGGGTTAGGGTCAGGCCGCGCTTGGCGATGGCCGCCAGCAGTTTGTCCGCTTCGCCGCCCGGATCGATCAGGGCCGCCTGATGGGTCTCGTCACACCAGATGAGGGAGCAGTTCTGGGCGAACTGGGTGACCGGGATCACCTCGAATTTCAACATAGAGTTCCTCTCTTGGGATGGGTCAGCCGCGCAGCGCGCTGGCATGCTGCTCGGCGAAATAGTCGAGACAGGCCTGCTTGTCACCGCGAAACACGATGCGCTCCTGCTTGTTGCCAAGCTGATAGAGATACATGGGGTCGTAGTAGCGGGTCAGCAGCAACGTGATCCAGGCCAGATGCAGCGCGGTATCACCGCTCTTTTCCTGCTCGGTGAGGGCGGTCTGCATCAGGGCATCCAGCTCGCGGTGGGCCTGATCGCCAAGACGGCGCTTGAGGCGGGCCAGCGCATCGGTGAGATAGGCGGCAAACAGCGGCCATCCCTCTTCTTGGCCATACATGGCTTGATAGCGCAGCCAGAGATCGTGCACGTAATCTTCGCGGATCTGCTCGGCCCGATCGATTTGCGGTACATCAACCACCACCAGCGGTGCCTGACTCATGGCCTCATGGAGGGAGAGGGGCAGGCAGCAGCGGCCGATCAGGCGACTCTCATCTTCCACCACGAAGGCATGCTCGCCCTGATGGCGGCGCTTGAGCAGCTCGATGGCCATGTTGTTTTCAAAATTGATGTTGCTGGGCTGGCCGCCGGGCAGTTGACCAAACGACGAGCCCCTGTGATGGGCGTGTCCTTCCAGATCGAGCGCCTGGGCCACGTGGTCCAGCATATGGGTCTTGCCGGAACCGGTCATGCCGGTCAGCACAGTCCAGTGGCACTCGGCAGAGGCCTTGTCCTGGGTGTCGATCAGGAAGCGGCGCAGCTCCTTGTAGCCACCGGCGACGCGGGGGCGAGTCACCCCCGCTTCAGCCAGCCACTGTTGTACGGTTTGCGAGCGCAGGCCGCCGCGAAAGCAGTAGAGCATGGCATCGGGCTGCTTGCGCAACTGCGCCAGCCAGCCTTCGAGTCGCTCGGCCCGTACTGCTCCCCCCACCAGCTTGTGTCCAAGCTCAATGGCGGCGGCCTGCCCCTGCTTCTTGAAGCAGGTCCCCACCTGGGCGCGCTCATCGTCTGTCATCAAGGGCAGGCTGGTCGAGCAGGGGAAGGCCCCCTCCTTGAACTCGATGGGGGCGCGCACATCAATCAACGGCACATCGCCTAAAAAAATCTGGGCGTAGTCCGTGGCCAGTGGCAATTCACTCATTGGACAATCTCGATAAAGCGGGAGCCCTCAAGGGGCTTGATCTGACCGATGGGCGAGAGTTTTAGCCCAGCGTCTTGCGCGATGGCGAGCAGCTCGGCTTCGCTCTCTTTACCCACGGCGACCAGCAGGCCGCCGCTGGTTTGCGGGTCGCACATGATGTTGCGGGTGCGATCGTCCATGGCATCCAGCTTGTGGCCGTAGGAGTCGTGGTTGCGCAGAGTCCCGCCCGGTACGCAGCCCTCGGCGAGGTAGTAATCTACCTCGTCCAGTAGCGGCAGCGCCTTGAAGTCGAGGCGGGCGCTGACATTGGATCCTTCACACATCTCCAGCAGATGGCCAGCCAGACCAAAACCGGTGACGTCGGTCATGGCGTGCACACCCGGCAGCTCGGCAAAACGCTGGCCAATCTTGTTGAGGGTGCACATGGCGTTGGGGGCCAGCTGCTCGTGTTCAGGCTTCAGCTTGCCCTTCTTCTGGGCTGTGGTGAGGATGCCGATACCAAGGGGCTTGGTCAGATAGAGGGTGTCACCCACCTTGGCGGTGTCGTTCTGCTTGATGGCATCCAGAGGCACGATACCGGTCACCGCAAGACCGAAGATGGGCTCGGGGGCATCGATACTGTGACCACCGGCCAGTGAAATCCCCGCTTCGTGGCACACCTGACGGCCACCGTCGATCACCTGCTGGGCCACTTCTGCGGGCAGGGTATTGATGGGCCAGCCGAGGATGGCGATGGCAACGATAGGCTTGCCGCCCATGGCGTAGATATCGCTGATGGCGTTGGTGGCGGCGATGCGGCCAAAGGTGAAGGGATCATCGACGATGGGCATGAAGAAGTCGGTGGTGGAGACAATGCCCTGACCGTTGCCGATATCGACCACGGCCGCGTCATCCTTGCTGCTGTTGCCAACGATCAGGGTCGGGTCGTTGAAGCCCGGGATCTGGCTCTTGAGAATGGTGTCGAGCACCTTGGGAGAGATTTTGCAGCCACAGCCAGCGCCGTGGCTGTATTGGGTCAGACGAATGGAAGACATACTTACCCCTTGTTTGTGCACCGTGTGCAGAGGCTCTGCGGGAGCCATCTTGGTCAATGCGCGGCCATCTACCGTCATGTAAAGAGCCGCAAAAATAGGTGGCCTTGGCTGCTTCTGGAAGCAGTGATGTCAGGCAGTCACGCAGGGCTGCCGGGTAGGGCGGGGAAGAAGAGGCGAAAGATGCGCCAACACAGCCCCGCCAAGGGCCACAGGACAGGGCATTATGCCATAAATGCCCCCTCCGGTTCGAACAGGAATTCACACAAAGCGAAGGGGATTGGCGGGTGAAAGGTAAGGGAGGAGGGCGCTGGCATGAGCCGCTCAGTTATCGGCAGGGGTGAAGAGAAATCGTGGACTTGCCCCGCAGAGGTTGGCTTAACCTCTGCGGGGCAATCAGCTGGCGAATGCAGATTAGCCGGCTTGCTCCAGCACCGGTTGGCGAGCCTTGCCCCAGCGGCGCAGGCACCGTTGCAGTGGCCGCTCCAGCAGGTTGTAGCTCAACGCCGAGAGCCCGATCAGCACCGCCAGCATCAGCAAGGTTGCCACTACCCCCAGCAGCGGGTTGGTCTGGCCATACCACCACTCGGTGATCCCCGGCGCCAGATAGTGGATGAGCTCGCAGCCAGTGAGCAGTACCAGCGCATGGAGCAGGTAGATGGAGTAGGAGAGATCCCCCAGCCAGTTGGTGAAGCGGTTATCCAGGAGGTGCAGCAGCGGGCTTTGGCGATCGCCTTGACAGGCGGCAATCCAGATCAGCAGCACGTAGGAGCTGATCAGCAGCAGTGTCAGTGGTGGCGTCATGGTGAACTGCATCAGCGCGAAGGGCAGCATAAAGGCGACCAGCAGCGGCAGATCATGCTTCATCATGGGGAAGTTTTTCGCGGCCTTGACCCTCGGCAGTAGCCAGAGGCCGAGCACAAATTCACTCACCCCGCGCCCCACCGCCAGCGCGCCGCTGGTGACATCCAGAGTGCCGCGACTGTGCACGATAAAGGCCAGCACCGTCAGCGCCAGCAGGGGGGCGAGATGGCTCCAGCGACTGCGGGTGACCGCCAGCGGGATCAGCAGCGGGAACAGCAGGTAGCTGATCCACTCCACGCTGAGCGACCAGGCTGCGAAGTTCCAGGTCAATCCGTGATCGGTTACCACCTGTAGCAGTAGGAAGGCGCTCGGCAACGCCTCGGCCGGGGTGAAGGGGGAGCCGAAGGGGGGCATCCCTTCCCACTCCCACATCTTGAACAAGGGGCCGGCGTAGAAGCCCACCCCGTGCTGCGCCTTGTAAAGCTCCCAGCCGACCAGCAGCAGCAGGGTGACGAGGTAGAGGGGGTAGACACGGGTCAGCCGCAGCCAGAGAAAACGGCCATAGCTCACGGTGCGGGGCGTGCGGGTGAAGGCCTCGCCATAGACATGGGCCAGCACCACGCCGCTCAAAATAAAGAACAGGTCGACCCAGAGGTAGCCATTCTCGATGAGTTGGGTGTGGCCTGCGATCGACTCCATCCACTGGGGAAAGAGCAGCAAGCGGGCATGGAACAGCACCACCATCAGGGCAGCGATGCCCCGCAGCGGCGTTAACAGCGGCAATGATTGATTCATAACGGGATCCCTTGTGATGTTCAGCTTGGCCTGACATCGATTTTTGTTGTTGTACCGTCCATCACTCCTGATAGGACGGTTGCTCCGGCTTGGCTGCCGCAGGCGGGATCACACTACGGAAAAGAGAGTCATACGGGTGTGATTTAAATCATAAATGTGCAGTTATTGTGCAAAAAAATTTAAACAGATAAAGACGTGGGACGCAGGCAGGGAAAGAGGAGGAGAGAGAACACCAATAAAGCAGAGAGGGTGGTCAACGGGGCGAGGGGCAGGTCTATAGGCGTTAAGCAAAACAATCAGGCCCGCAAGGGGCCTGATTGATCACAAGGGGAGGGTGGTTGCCGATCAGCGGGCGCGTACCACCAGACCCTTGAGGTAGAAGCCTTCCGGATAGGCGGTACCGATGGGGTGATCGGAGGCCTGGGAGAGCAGCTCCAGGATCTGGGCATCGCGACCGGCATCGAGCGCTGCATCGGCAACGATCTTCTGGAACAGACTCTGCTCCATCAGGCCGGAGCAGGAGTAGGTCAAGAGCACGCCACCCGGCGCCAGCAGCTGGAATGCCAGCATGTTGATGTCCTTGTAGCCGCGGCAGGCACCCAGCAGCTGGGCTTTGCTCTCGGCGAACTTGGGTGGATCCAGCACGATGACGTCGAACTTCTCGCCCTTTTCGCGATATTCACGCAGCAGCTTGAACACGTCGTGACGGACAAACTGGGTGTTGCTGATATCCAGCCCGTTCAGCTCGGCATTCTGGCGGGCGATATCCAGCGCATTCTGGGAGAGATCGACGTTGACCACTTCCTTGGCGCCGCCCTTGAGGGCATAAACGCCAAACCCGCCGGTGTAGCAGAAGCAGTTGAGGACGCGCTTGCCTTCGGTGTATTTGGCGGCAGCCTGACGGTTGTCCCGCTGATCCAGATAGAAGCCGGTTTTATGGCCGTTGCGAATATCCACCAGGATCTTGACGCCACCGTTCTCCTCGATGACCACCGGCTCGTTCGGGGTCTCGCCATAGATGACGCCGGTGCGCTCTTTCAGCCCTTCCTTCTTGCGCACTGCCACATCGGAGCGCTCATAGATGCTGCACTCTGGATAGAGGGTACGCAGTGCTTGCGTTATCAGCTCACGCTGGAACTCGGCACCGGCAGAGAGGATCTGGCACACCAGAAAATCGGCATAACGGTCGATGGTCAGACCCGGTAGGCCGTCGGATTCGGCGGCGCAGAGGCGATAGCCGGTGAGACCCTGACGCTTGATCAGCGGATCGCGAGACTCCTGCGCATATTTGAGACGACGGATAAAGAAGTCGAGATCGACGGTCTCATCCTTGTCGAAGGTCCAGACTCGGGCACGGATCTGGGAACTGCCTGACCAGGCGCCACGGGCGAGCCACTTGCCATCGTTGGCATAGATCTCGACGGTATCGCCGTCAATGGGGTTGCCCTGAACCCGCTCAATCCCCTTGGAGAAGATCCAGGGGTGGCGACGCAGCAGGGATTTTTCGCGGCCTTTGACGAGATAGATGGAAGCGCTCATGGATGTTTGCCGATGGTAGAAAGAAAAGGGGCCACATTCTATGTGGCCCGCAGGTAAAACTCAAACAACCCTGTGTAATGGATGGGGTTGCCCTGATCTGACACCTCATACGGTCAGAGCTTAATCCCCTTGAGTGCCTGGGTCAGCTCGCTGGCGGTGGCTTTGAGCCCCTGCGTACCGGCTACCGAGGCGCTGGCGGACTCTTCCACCTGCGCCGCTTCATGGCGTACCTGATCCAGATTGTGGGTGATCTCGGCGGCGACCGAGCTTTGCTCTTCGCTCGAGGTAGCGATCTGGGTGCTCATCTCCAGCACCGCATCGCTGTGGTTGCTCAGCTTCTCGATATCGAGCCCCACTTCGCTGATGAGCTGCTGGCTGCTGGCGGCGCGCCCTACAGTCTTTTCCATGATCTCGTTCAGCGCGCCGGTACCGGTCTGCAGCTCTTCGATCATCTGCTGGATCTCCACCGTAGCCTGCTGGGTACGGCTGGCGAGGGTACGCACTTCATCCGCCACCACCGCAAAGCCGCGACCCTGCTCACCGGCACGGGCCGCTTCGATGGCGGCGTTGAGGGCCAGCAGGTTGGTCTGCTGGGAGATGGCGTTGATGACGTTGACCACCTCGTTGATCCGGTTGGCGTTGTGGGTGAGCCGCTCGACTGCACCGGAGGCGTTGCCAATCTCGTCGGCCAGGGTGCGGATTGCCTCTATGGTACGTGCCACCCGGTTGGCGCCATTGGCCGCCTCTTCGCTCGATTGACGGGTCTGCTGCAGGGTGTCGTTGGCATTGCGCGCTACTTCGCGGATCGCTGCCGACATCTGCTCCATGGCGGTGGCCAGTGAATCCATGTGTTGGCGCTGGGAACGGGCCATGGTCTCGCCTTCGCGGGCATGGTCACGAAACTCATCGGCGGCCATGGTCAACGCTTCGGCAGACTCTTCCACCAGTTTGACGATCTGGTGCTGGCGGTCGGTAAAGCGGTCGATGCTGCCCGCCAGGGTGGAGAACTCGTCGCGTACCGGGAAGAAGTTGAGACGGAAGGTGAGATCGCCGTCCGCCACGGTTTGCAGCGCCTTGTTGGTGGAGTAAAGCGCTCCGGAGACAAAGGTCATCATGTAGTGGATCACCAGCGCCATCAGGGCGGCCAGCGCGCCGATCAGAAGCAGGGTCGAGCCCTGACCCTCCCACATGGAGAGGTTGCCGGTATCGAGATCACCGGTGACGTAGCCCGCCTGACCTGCTGGCGCGGTAAAGAGGTAGTGCTCCCCTTGCTGTTGCAACCCGCTGCTGCCTTGCCGGGTCAGACGCAGATCAGCAGGCAACACCAGAGTGGGCTGCTGGCTGACCAGCTGCGCTGTGGTCTCGACCCGTTGCTGCAACTGCGCTACCCGCTGGGAGATCTCCTGCTGATGGCTGGCCGCCAGCATATACCAGCTGAGAAAGGCGATGATGAAGAGAGGTAACCAGAACGCGATATGGAATTTTTCACTGATGGTGAGGTGAATGAGATAGCGGTCAACCCACCGGAATTTAACTTCTTTCATAATGGAGCTGCATCCTGCAGAGATAGAGTGTCGGGCACATTATCGTCTCGGTAATTTTTTTCTTAAGCGGAAGGTGTGAGAAATGGGAGAGCAATCGTTTGTCATTCGGGTGTGGGGGCAGGTGCAGGGGGTGGGATTTCGCTATTTCACCCGTGAGCGGGCGCTGCAACTGGGTTTGCGGGGCCATGCCTACAACCTGGAGGATGGCTCGGTGGAGATCCTCATCAGCGGCCCCGCGCAGGGGGTGCAGATGATGCTGGGTTGGCTGGAGCATGGCCCGCGCACCGCCAGGGTGACCCGGATGGAGTATGAAGAGGCGCTGCCGCCCACCGGCCAGGGCTTTCACACCAACTGAAGGGGCGGGGACGAGATGGACGCTGACAAGGAAAGTCTGTTGCTGACTCAGGCAACAAGCTGGGTCGCCCGTTATCAGGAGGCGGCGCGAGCGGTGCGCGAAGAGGCCAGCGAACCGGCCGTGCATGGCTACCGTATCGCGGCGCGCCGCTTGCTGGCACTGCTCGCCCTGTGGCGACCACTCGCCTATCATCCCGAGCTGGAGCAGCGTCTGCTGCGCTCGGTCGGGCAGCTCTCGGCGCTGCGGGATGCTCAGGTCTACGCCGAGCGTTTTGGCAAGCCGCCTGCCAGCACGGGCAATACCCACAAATCGGCCTGTCGAGTGCCCCTGTTGTCGAGGCGACTGGCCCGCTGGCTTGCGGCGGTGGCACAGGTGCAGGTGCAGGATGCGCGGGCATTGGCGTTCCTCTATCAGCAGCATCTGGCCCTGTGCCTTGATGAGGCGCAGAGCGCTCTCGATGAACCTATACCCTGCGTTGGGAAATCGGCCTGCTCCCGTCAGCAACAGTTGCGCCGCTGGCATCGGCTGCGCCTCGAGATCAAGCAGGCCCGTTATGGCGTGGAATTGTTGCTGGATCTGGGGAGTGGAGATCCGGGCTGGTTGAGCACCCTGACTCACTGGCAGGAGCGACTCGGCCAGTTGCAGGATTGGCGTCAATGGCGGCGGAGGTTGCGAGCAGAGCAGGGGAACACCCGCAAGCAGACGAAACTGCGGCAGCAGTTGAAGCAAAAGATCACTGTCCGTTTGCGTCAACTGGACTGCCAGCAGGCGGAGCTGGTAGCGCTCAAACTGGCGATGCAGGCAGGTCACAACATGGAAGACATGGCAAGTCGGCTGGTAAGGTATTCAGAACAAAATGTATCGTCCACCAAGTCAAGCGGTGGATAGCCTCGAGGCCGCAATCTACGAAAGTAATCCGCGACCAGCATCTACAAAAACTAACCAAGCCAAACAGGTGAGACAAAAAAAGAGAGACCGTTTGGCCTCTCTTCTCTATCTGGCTGTGATCGCAGTCAGCGATGTGCTTACTTGACGCGCATCCCTGGCTGGGCGCCTTCCTGCGGCTCCAGGATCCAGAGATCCTTGCCGCCCGGGCCTGCGGCCAGCACCATGCCTTCGGACATGCCGAAACGCATCTTGCGCGGAGCCAGGTTGGCCACCATCACGGTCAGCTTGCCTTCCAGATCTTCCGGGTTGTAGGCGGACTTGATACCGGCAAACACCTGACGGGTTTCACCGCCGATATCCAGTTGCAGCTTGAGCAGCTTCTCGGCTTCCGGTACCGCTTCGGCCTTCTTAATCAGCGCGACGCGCAGGTCAATCTTGGCAAAATCGTCATAGGTGATGGTTTCGCTGATGGGGTCATCAGCCAGCGGGCCGCTCACTTTCGGTGCCTGCTCTTTGGCCAAGTCTTCCTTGGATGCCTCGATCATGGCTTCAATCTTCGCCGGCTCGATGCGGGAGAAGAGGGCTTTGAACGGTGCCACGGTGTGATCGACCAGCGGCATCTCGATGCCATCCCAGCTGAGGGTTTCGGCCAGGAAGGCTTCGGCGCGCTCGGCCAAGAGCGGCATGACGGGCTTGAGGTAGGCCATCAGCACGCGGAACAGGTTGATGCCGACGGAGCAGACAGCTTGCAGCTCGGCATCAGCGCCTTCCTGCTTGGCGATAACCCAGGGAGCCTTGTCGTCCACGTAGCGGTTGGCCTTGTCGGCCAGCGCCATGATTTCGCGGATGGCGCGGCTGAATTCGCGGCTCTCATAAGCCTCGGCAATGGCGGTACGAGCATTGGCGAATTCGGCGTAGAGCTCGGGTTCGGCGCAGGTTGCCGCCAGCTTGCCGCCAAAACGCTTGGCGATAAAACCGGCGTTGCGGGAGGCAAGGTTGACCAGCTTGTTGACCACGTCGGTATTGACGCGCTGCACGAAATCTTCGAGGTTCAGGTCCAGATCATCGATGCGGCTGTTGAGCTTGGCGGCGTAGTAGTAACGCAGGCACTCCGGATCCAGGTGGTTCAGGTAGGTAGATGCCTTGATAAAGGTGCCCTTGGACTTGGACATCTTGGCGCCGTTGACGGTCACATAACCGTGCACGTTGACCTTGGTCGGCTTGCGGAAGTTGGCACCTTCTAGCATGGACGGCCAGAACAGGCAGTGGAAGTAGGCGATGTCCTTGCCGATGAAGTGGTAGAGCTCGGCGTCGGAGTCCGCTTTCCAGTAGCTGTCAAAGTCGATGTCGCCACGCTTGTTGCACAGGTTCTTGAAGGAAGCTATGTAACCGATGGGGGCATCCAGCCAGACGTAGAAGTACTTGCCCGGCGCGCCGGGAATTTCGAACCCGAAGTAGGGGGCATCACGGGTGATGTCCCACTGTTGCAAGCCGCTTTCGAACCACTCCTGCATCTTGTTGGCCATCTCTTCCTGAATGGCGCCGGAGCCACGCACCCACTCAGAGAGCCATTTTTCAAACTGCGGCAGGTCGAAGAAGAAGTGCTCGGAGTCCTTCATTACCGGAGTGGCGCCGGAGACGGCAGATTTCGGATCGATAAGCTCAGTCGGGCTGTAGGTAGCGCCGCAGCTGTCGCAGTTGTCGCCATACTGCTCCGGAGATTTGCACTTGGGGCAGGTCCCCTTGACGAAACGGTCCGGCAGGAACATGGATTTTTCCGGATCGAACAGCTGGGAGATGGTGCGGCTCTTGATAAAGCCACCATTTTTCAGGCGGCCATAGATCAGCTCCGCCAGCTCGCGGTTTTCGTCGCTGTGGGTGGAGTGATAGTTGTCAAAGCTGATGTTGAACCCGGCGAAGTCGGCCTGGTGCTCCTTAGAGACCGCGGCAATCATCTCTTCCGGGGTGATCCCCATCTGCTGAGCCTTGAGCATGATCGGGGTGCCGTGGGCATCATCGGCACAGATGAAGTGCACCTGATGACCGCGCATTCGCTGATAACGAACCCAGATATCGGCCTGGATATGTTCCAGCATGTGGCCAAGATGGATGGAGCCATTGGCATAGGGGAGGGCGCAGGTTACCAGCATTTTACGAGGATCAGTTGCCATATTACGTTCTTGATGTGCTTGTTGGGATGATAGAGTGCCGTGCATGTTACCCGAATTGGGGGTAGCCTGCCTAGGGTTGTGGCTATGCCAACCTTGGCAGCACCTGCTGTTACGATGGCAGGCAAGCCACTGATTTGTGTGCGGTAACCGTTCACCTCAAGATAATGACAAGATAATGAGGAGTTAATGGTGATTGATTCAGTAAAACAGATCCTCGCCGAATTTAAGCCAGCTGGCTGGCACAAGGATCTGGTGGATGCCGGCTTCGTTCGCGAGATCATCAATCAGGGTCAGGGGCTCACTATCCGGCTGGTATTGCCGTTTGCCGGTCTCTCGCTACTCGATCAGCTCAAAGAGAACTACGATGCCAGGCTGCGCAGCGCCACCGGCGCCTCCCGTATCGACTGGGCACTGGAGATTGACGTCGCCAGCATGCCGCGGGCGCAGGGCCTCAATGCCGTGCAGGGCATTCGCAACATCATCGTGGTCGCCTCCGGCAAGGGGGGGGTGGGCAAATCCACCACTGCAGTCAACCTGGCGCTGGCCCTGCAAAAAGAGGGCGCGCGGGTCGCTATTCTCGATGCCGATATCTATGGTCCTTCCATTCCCACCATGATGGGCACCCTCACAGAGCGCCCGGTCAGCCATGACGGCAAGCTGATGGAGCCGGTGATGGCCTGCGGCCTAAAGAGCAACAGCATCGGCTATCTGGTCTCTGAGCAGGATGCCACCATCTGGCGCGGCCCGATGGCGAGCAAGGCGCTGGCGCAGATCCTTCATGAGACCCGCTGGGGCGAGGTGGATTATCTGGTGGTAGACATGCCGCCAGGCACTGGCGATATCCAGCTCACCATGGCCCAGCAGGTGCCGACTTCGGCGGCAGTGATCGTCACCACCCCGCAGGATGTGGCGCTGGCCGATGCCCGCAAGGGGATCGCCATGTTCAACAAGGTCAATGTGCCGGTGCTCGGCATCATCGAGAACATGAGTTATCACGTCTGCAGCGCCTGCGGTCATCATGAGCCGCTGTTCGGTACCGGTGGCGGTCAGAAGATGGCAGAGCAGTATCAAGTGGCGCTGCTTGGCCAGT
This sequence comes from Aeromonas sp. 603404, assembly GCF_049171775.1. Classification (NCBI taxonomy): domain Bacteria; kingdom Pseudomonadati; phylum Pseudomonadota; class Gammaproteobacteria; order Aeromonadales; family Aeromonadaceae; genus Aeromonas; species Aeromonas sp. 603404. The sequence goes on along the minus strand of NZ_JAAKPE010000001.1, from coordinate 762,290 downwards.
TGCCGCTGCACATCGACATCCGCCAACACATGGATGATGGCTGCCCGACGGTGTTCGGCGCACCGGAAGGGAGCCTCGCTCAGGCCTATTTGAAGCTGGCGCGTAGGGTAGGGGCTGAACTCTTTTTCAGCGCAAAACCGATTGCGACCCCCCTCTATGCCATGGCGCTGGATGAATAATCGGCGGTCGGTCACTTGAAAGGGAATTGAGGGTGGGCATGACCCACCCTTTTTTATATAATGGATCGGTTTAAACCATCCCCACTGCTCTTCTCTTTTAGGTATTTGTCATGTCTGATACTCAACATTCGTGTGTGATCATCGGTATTGCGGGCGCATCTGCGTCTGGCAAAAGTCTTATAGCCCAGACCATTTATGAAGAGCTGGTGGCCGAACTGGGCGCAGGTCAGATTGGTGTGATCACCGAAGATTGCTACTACCGTGATCAGACCCACCTGACCATGGAAGAGCGGGTCAAGACCAACTATGACCACCCCAACGCGCTGGATCACGACTTGCTGGTACAGCACCTGAGCCAGCTGGTTAAAGGTGACGCGGTTGCCATTCCCCAGTACTCCTACACCGAACACACCCGGATGAGCGAAGTGACCCCGTTTGCGCCGCGCCGGGTGATCATTCTGGAAGGGATCCTGCTGCTGACCGACAGCCGTCTGCGGGATCTGATGGATGCCTCCATCTTTATGGATACCCCGCTCGACATCTGCCTGCTTCGCCGTCTGGTGCGTGATGTGCAGGAGCGTGGCCGAACCATGGACTCCGTGCTCAAGCAGTACCAGAAGACAGTGCGTCCGATGTTCCTGCAGTTTATCGAGCCGTCCAAACAGTATGCCGATGTGATCGTGCCCCGTGGTGGCAAGAACCGCATCGCCATCGACATGCTCAAGGCGCGTATTCGCCACATGTTGATTGGTTAAGATGAAACAAGCCGGGTGATGCCCGGCTTTTTTAAAAGCACAATTTGTCAGGAGAGTCGCCCAATGCGTCTGTGTGATACCGATATTGAACGCCATCTGGATGAAGGCAAGATCGTCATTGAGCCACGGCCCGGGGTAGAGCGGATCAGTGGTGTCAGTGTCGATGTGCTGCTGGGTAACGAGTTTCGGGTGTTTCGCGATCATACCGCGCCCTATATCGACCTGAGCGGCCCGAGCAGCGAGATGGCCGATGCCATCGATCGGGTGATGAGTGACGAGATCCACATCCCCGATGGCGAAGCCTTCTACCTTCACCCGGGTCAGCTGGCGCTGGCGGTGACCTACGAATCCGTCACCCTGCCTGCCGATATCGTCGGCTGGCTGGATGGCCGCTCTTCACTGGCGCGCCTGGGTTTGATGGTGCACGTGACCGCGCACCGCATCGATCCGGGTTGGTCCGGTCGCATCGTGCTGGAGTTCTACAACGGCGGCAAACTGCCGCTGGCACTGCGCCCGAAGATGAAAATTGGCGCCTTGAACTTCGAGATGCTCTCCGGCGTCGCGGCCCGTCCCTACAACAAGCGGGAAAATGCCAAGTACAAGAGCCAACAGGGCGCCGTTGCCAGCCGCATCAATCAGGACTGATAACTGGCAACACGGCAACTATTCAAGGGAGCACAAGGTGCTCCCTTTTTGCATCTGGAATCAAACGGATATGGGATTGATGGTGCTGGTCGGATGAGATTGGTGGGGTAGGGGCGTTTTATCACCAATTTTGCCTGTTTTTATGTCATAAAAACGTCATAAAAATGAAATCATTGGCTTAATTGTCAGCTAATTTTGCCATTTTCTGCAATCATTGATGGCTTTAATTAATCGATGGCAAGCCGCATGAAGACTGGCTCTAGGATATTTTTTTCCAAAAAGCTCTTTTTTTTTATGGCTGAAATATTTCAATGGTGGCTATGGTGTTGGCCGCCATCTGGCATAATCCGCCGCAACTCATAAACAGGCTTTTTTTTATGTTTGAAATGTTTAGTGGTTTGGGTTTGTGGTGGTCAATCGGTTTGGTATTGGCCGTTTTTTTTGTGCTTGCCTATGAATTTATCAACGGCTTTCACGATACCGCCAACGCGGTAGCAACGGTTATCTATACCAAGGCGATGCCAGCTCACCTGGCGGTCGTCGCATCGGGGATCTTCAACTTTTTTGGCGTGATGTTTGGTGGACTGGGTGTGGCCTATGCCATTGTCCATCTGTTGCCCATCGACCTGCTGCTTGGGATGGACTCCACCCAAGGGTTGATCATGGTCTTCTCCTTGCTGTTTTCCGCCATCGTGTGGAACCTGGGCACCTGGTTCTTCGGGATCCCGGCCTCCAGTTCACATACCTTGATCGGTTCCATTCTGGGGGTAGGCGGCGCCTATGCCTGGATCACCCATAAACCGGTGACAGAAGGGATCAACGTGGGCAAAGCGATCGACATCATGCTTTCCCTCATCATCTCTCCCACCATCGGCTTCATCATCGCGGCGCTGCTGCTGCTGGCGATGAAACGCATCTGGACCAGCAACAAGATCCACAAAACGCCGGAAGAGCGTCAGCTGGTGGATGGCAAGAAGCACCCGCCATTCTGGGCACGTCTGACCCTGGTGGCCTCGGCCATGGGCGTCAGCTTCGTACACGGCTCCAACGATGGCCAGAAGGGCATCGGTCTGGTGATGCTTGTGCTGATCTGTATGGCGCCAGCCTATTTCGCACTGGACATGAACAGCCGCGCCTATGATCTGGACCGGACCCAGGATGCCAACCAGCGCATCATGGAGATCTACCAGCGCAACCAGTCTGCCCTCTCTGGTGTCATCAACTTCTCTGCACCGGCAACGGCTCAGGAAGAGCTGATGACTCACTGCTCCGCCGATGGCGTGCTGCAGGCGATGGCCACTCTGGATGCCCGTCTGGGGGCCGTGCGTACTTATGATCAGATGAGCCTGACCGACCGCCGCGAAGTGCGTCGTCTGCTGCTCTGTATCGATGACACCGCCCGCAAGGCTGCCAAGCTGCCGCTGCCAGCCAAGGAGCTGACCGATCTGGCCAAATGGCGCAAGGATCTGACCGCGACCGCTGAATACGCACCGACCTGGGTGATCGTCTCCATCGCGCTGGCGCTCGGTTGCGGCACCATGGTGGGCTGGCGTCGTATCGTTCATACCGTGGGCGAGAAGATCGGCACTACCGGCATGACCTATAGCCAGGGCATTGCGGCCCAGATCACGGCTGCTACCTCCATCGGGGTCGCCAGTCTGACCGGTATGCCGGTGTCCACCACCCACATCCTCTCTTCTGCGGTGGCGGGTACCATGGTAGCCAACAAATCCGGCCTGCAGAGCCAGACCATCAAGACCATCCTGATGGCCTGGGTGCTGACCCTGCCGCTGACCATGCTGCTCTCCGGCGGCCTGTTCATCGTCAGCCATCATCTGTTTGGCTAAATGCCAATACCATATTCGATAAAGGGCCTGCGGGCCCTTTTTTGTGTTTCCTGTCCTCTCCTGAATACGGTTTACACCTTTCCCCCCAATAAATGAACAGTCCTATGGGATAAGGTGTGAAACGGACACCGCGCGATGACTCGCTGACGTTTAAACTGGCGTTGGTCGAACAGATTGAAAAAGGCGAGCTCAGCTGCCTGCAAGCACAAGCCCGATATGGCATTCAGGGCAATTCGACCATTCTGGTGTGGTTTGCGTAAACATGGTTGGCAAGATTGGAGCCTGAGGTATCTGTACCCGCCGGCAATAGCATCACCATGCCTGACCCCGACAAACAGACGCACCAACAATGTATCAAAGAGCTCGAGCAGCTGGCGCTGATAAGCCTGAAGGCCCAAGTCGTCGATGTGCTGAAGAACGACTAGGCGTTTCCATCGTAAAAAAGCGACCCGACAAGTCCTCTCGCAGCGGCAGGCCGAGAGGCTGACCATTGTCAGGGCTTGCCTGTTTCTGGGAATAAGCCGGCAGGCTTTCTACAAGCGCAATCGGGTTGCGGACGGACATCTAAGCTCAGGGGCTGCAGGTGGTGCGATTTGTGCGTCAGGTTCAGCTGCGACAACTGCAGGTCGGCACTAGCAAGCTGCATTATCTGCTTCAGGGTCAGGATGATGCCTAGTTCAAGGTCGGGCGGGACAGGCTGTTTCGGATATTGGCCGAGTACCGCTAGGTGCAGCCCAGTCTAGGGTTTCCTCGTCGCGCAGTAATGCCGATTAATCCCTGTTTGTATTGTGTATGCACTGAGCGATGCTTTGCTGTTATATGCCAACAGACTAGAAATCGAATATCATTTTTAACGAGTCGGAAGATAGAATGAAAATCTTGAGCCGGTTTAGCAAACCTTTACGACACAGACACAGTTTGCTGTCGCCAAGCTCCCGGTTCAAACAGAGGAGAGAGTCATGAGCCAGTCTGTGGCTTGGTCAATGCCATGCGGCGTATCGGTAGCGGATTTGTTTGTCCATATCCGAGGTATTACTGACCGGAGTCGGGTGTTCAAGAGGATATTTGCATTAGGTTCCTCATCCAAACTCCTTATCGATGAAGCTCGAGCAATCTATGTCATGAAGATAAAAAAAGAGCCACACAATGGTGTGGCTCTCGATTTAGTCGTTACCGGTGGATATCAGGGGCGGCCGGCCGGGCAGGTGGCCACGTTGACGGCGGCAGTGCTGCCACCATGGCGACCTGATGTGTTCACTTCGTTGCGTACCAGCGGCGGGTAGTTAACCGGCTCACGAGCAGGCAGGGCAGGGGCTACGGCAGGGGTTGCCATCGGTGCGGATGCCTTGCGAGCACGAGCCAGCAGGCCAGCACCGTGAGCTACCTGTTTGGTAACGACCGGAGTCTCTTCCACTACAACCGCAGCCACGGTAGCCGGGGTTTCGATGACAGCAGCAGGAGTTTGTGGTTCAACAACAGCTGCGACAGGTGCGGCTTCCACAACAGGGGCTGTTACGGCAGGTGTTTCTTCAACAACCGGAGCGGTTTCAACCATGGTAGCGGCAGCCACGTCGACAGCCGGAGCGGCGACAACGGCAACTTCCTGCTCTGCTGCAACCACGACCTCTTCGACAGCTGCAACAACCGGGCTTGCAGCCACATCGGCTTGAGTTGCTTCAACCTGAACAGCAGCCTGCTCGGCAGCTTCTTCAGCAATGGCTTCGACAACCACATGCTCGGTCAGTGCCGCAGAGGCTTGCAGGGCAGCAGCGACGGCTTCAGCGCTCGGGATGGTAACAACAGGCACTACCGGCTCTTCAACCTGCGCTTTGGCAATATCTGCCTGGGCTGCGGTGGTCAGAGTGGTGGTATCTTGCTGTTCTTCGTCACGCTGGCTGCGGGCATCTTCGTTGATGCGCTTGCGGCGCTGACCTTCGATACGCTGGCTGCGCGGAGTGCGGCGTGAACGGCGCTGGCCTTCACTCTGCTCTTCCTGCTCGTTACCCACGGTGGCATCGATCACTTCAGCTTGCGCTGGTACTTCGTCAACCGGCAGGGCAGGGGTGTCAGCAGCGGCGACATCGACGCGGATCTGCTTGCGCAGTTGGCGACGTTCGCGGCGCTCGGCCACTTTCTGCTCTTTCTCCTGACGTGGCTGGACGGCAGTTGCATCAACGGCGTCTACCGCTTCAACAACGACTTCGGTGCGCGGCTCACGGGGAGCACGAGGTTCACGGGCAGGACGTGGCGCACGTTCCTGACGCGGTTCGCGAGGTTCGCGCTCCTGACGGGGTTCACGTTCAATGCGCTGTTCGCTACGCACCTCACCACGGGCTTCACGCTCCTGACGAGGCTCGCGCTCTTTGCGGGGACGGCGATTGCGGTTTTCACCGGCTTCGCGGTTGCCACCTTCACGCTTCTCGCCAGCTTCCGCATTGTTGCGGTTGCCACGATTGTCGTCACGACGAGGACGCTGACCACGGCCACGACCTTCTTCGCGCTGGTGACGTTGACCTTCATCCTTGCGTGCTTCACGAGCAGCAGGTTTCTCGGCGGGCGCTTTCACGTCGGCAGGTGCTGCATCGCTGCTGAACAGGCCGGTAATGCCTTTGATCAGCTTGCTGAAGAAACCTGCTTCGGCAGGTGCAGCGGCAACGGCCGGGGCTGTCTGCTGCTGTGCTGCAACTGGCGCGGGTTGAGTCGGCTGGGCAAAGCCTTGCAGCAGCGGTTGCTCACGCTCGATCACCTGAGCTTGCTTCGGCTGGTAGACCGGCTTGGCAATCTCGGTTTTCAGCTCATAGCTGGCCGCTTCCGGGATCTCGTTCTGACGAATGCGGGTCACTTCGTAGTGCGGGGTTTCCAGATGCTGGTTCGGAATGATGTAAACACGCACATCATTGCGCTGCTCCAGACTGGCGATGGCGGCACGCTTCTCGTTAAGCAGATAGGCTGCAACATCCACCGGCACTTGGCCGTGAACCTGCTCGGTGTTGTCCTTCATGGCCTCTTCTTCGATGAGACGCAGGATGGAAAGGGCGAGGGATTCGTTGTCACGGATCACGCCTTGACCCTGGCAACGGGGGCAGATGTGGCTGCTGGACTCGTTGAGGGAAGGACGCAGACGCTGGCGAGACATCTCCAGCAGACCGAAACGGGAGATACGGCCCAGCTGGATGCGGGCGCGATCCTGATGAACCGCTTCACGCAGACGGTTTTCTACTTCGCGCTGATGGCGAACCGGCGTCATGTCGATGAAGTCGATAACGATCAGTCCCCCTAAGTCGCGCAGACGCAATTGACGGGCAATTTCGTCGGCCGCTTCCAGGTTGGTTTGCAGCGCAGTCTCTTCGATATCGCCGCCCTTGGTGGCGCGGGAGGAGTTGATATCGATGGAGGTCAGTGCTTCGGTCGGATCGATAACGATGCTGCCGCCGGAGGGGAGGCGCACTTCACGCTGGAAAGCTGATTCAATCTGGCTCTCAATCTGGAAGTGGTTGAACAGGGCAACTTCACCCTTGTACAGCTTTACACGGTTGAGGAAATCGGGACGTACCAGCTCGATATGAGCCTTGGCGCGTTCGAAAATCACCGGATTGTCGATCAGGATCTCGCCCACATCGCGACGCAGATAGTCACGGATGGCACGCACGATGACGTTGCTTTCCTGGTGGATCAGCACCGGCGCGGCGCGCTCCTGAGAGGCCTTGTGGATGGAGTCCCAGTGGTTGAGCAGAACGTTCAGATCCCACTCCAGCTCTTCTGGCGACTTGCCCACACCTGCGGTACGTACTATCAGGCCCATGCCTTCCGGCACGGTCAATCCGCTCAGGGCCTCTTTCAGTTCAGTCCGCTCATCACCCTCGATACGGCGGGAGATACCACCGGCACGGGGGTTGTTGGGCATCAGTACCAGGTAGCTACCTGCCAGGCTGATAAAGGTGGTGAGGGCTGCACCCTTGGTGCCACGCTCTTCCTTGTCGATCTGGACGATAACTTCCTGACCTTCGCGAACCACTTCTTTGATGTTGGGACGACCCTGATAGGAGTAACCGGAGGGGAAGTAATTGCGGGCGATCTCCTTCAACGGCAGGAAACCGTGGCGCTCGGCGCCGTAGTCGACAAAAGCAGCTTCAAGGCTGGGTTCTACGCGGGTGATCTTACCCTTGTAAATGTTCGCTTTCTTCTGCTCGTGTCCCGGACTTTCAATATCCAAATCGTAGAGCTGTTGTCCGTCAACCAGCGCTACGCGCAACTCCTCTTCTTGAGTTGCGTTGATAAGCATTCTTTTCATTGAGTTCTCATTATTGTGTCATTTTGATTTCCTCCATCTGGGTCCTGCCAGCGCCGGCCTCGGGTCTTCAGCATACTGGGGCAACCTCCCGGTTGGGGTATGCATGAGGCGCAAACTAAGGGCGTTCTGGTCATCACTTCTCGAGAAGGAATGAATAAGGATGCCGAAATGGAGACAAATAAACGGTGATGTTTGTGTTCTCCATGCGTTGTACCTCGCACCCGGGAACCGTCATGTTCTTGTATACACGGTGTTTCGGGATTGGGTGGCATACTTTTTGGCCACTTAGTACAAGGCTTGAACACAATGACAAAACCTTGTTTATTATCCCATTTAAACCTCTTTTATAGCAAGGCGCCATTTTTCAACAAACCATGCAGCCAAGGGGCGCTGGCAGTGTTAAAATCCGCGCCATGACACAGATACAACAACAAGTGCAGCTGCTCACCATCGAAGCTGAGCATGACGGGCAGCGCATCGACAATTTTCTCAAGACTCAGCTAAAGGGCGTCCCCAAGAGCCTGATCTATCGCATCCTTCGCAAAGGTGAAGTGCGAGTAAACAAAAAGCGCATCAAACCGGAGTACAAACTCTGCGCAGGTGACGAGGTGCGGGTGCCCCCCGTGCGCGTTGCCGAGAAGAATGAGCTGCCTTCAGCCAACCTCGGTGTTATCCAGCGTCTGGAGAGCCAGATCCTGTTTGAAGACGATGCCATGATCGTGCTGAACAAGCCCTCCGGCATGGCAGTACACGGTGGCAGCGGCTTGAGTTTTGGCGTTATTGAGGGGCTGCGCGCCCTGCGTCCGGAAGCCCGCTTCCTCGAACTGGTTCATCGACTGGATCGCGACACCTCTGGGGTATTGCTGGTTGCCAAAAAACGCAGCGCCCTGCGCAGCCTGCATGAGCAGTTGCGCGCCAAGACCATGCGCAAGCAGTATCTGGCGCTGGTGCGTGGCAAATGGCAGGCTCACGTCAAGGTGGTTAATGCGCCGCTGCGCAAAAACGATCTGCAATCCGGTGAACGGGTAGTGCGGGTCAGTGCCGATGGCAAGCCCTCCGAAACCCGCTTTCGCATCGTGCGTCAATTTGCCGAAGCGACTCTGGTCGAGTGCAGCCCCATCACAGGCCGAACTCACCAGATCCGCGTGCACACCCTGCATGCCGGTCACCCGATCGCCTGTGACGATAAGTACGGTGAAGCGGCGTTTGACGAGAAAATGCGCAGCCAAGGTCTGAAACGGCTCTTTTTGCATGCCTGGAAGCTCAGCTTCACCCATCCGGCCGATGGTCGCGAAATGCAGGTAGAAGCGCCGCTGGCACCTGAGCTCGACAACTTCCTCAACGGCTTGCCACGCTGATGCAGGATATCCGGCTCGCCATTTTCGATTGGGACGGCACCCTGATGGATTCGGTAGGCCGGATTGTTGCCTGTGTGCAAGGGGCCGCCAGAGATTGTGAGCTGGCGGTACCTGCTCCAGCCCAGATCCGGCAGATCATCGGATTGAGCCTTGATGTCGCCATGTCCCGTCTGTTCCCTTTAAGTAGTGGCAGTGGCAGTGGCAGTGGTAGTGCCTTTGATGAGCGCCAGATTGCCGCACTCATCGATCGCTATCGTCATCACTATCTGCACGATGCCACCCCCAGCCCGCTGTTTGCCGGGGCAGGAGCGTTGCTGCATGATTGGCGGTCACGAGGGGTGCAACTGGCCGTCGCGACCGGCAAATCACGCCGTGGGCTGGATCGGGTATTGGATGAGACCGGACTGCGCCCGTTGTTTGTAACCAGTCGCGGGGCCGATGAGGCTCGCTCCAAGCCTGATCCGCTGATGCTTGAGCAGATCCTGGATGAGCTGGGGCTGTCAACCCGGCAGGCGGTAATGATCGGCGACTCTGTTCACGATATGGCGATGGCCGAGGCGATCGCCATGCCGCGTATTGGTGCCACCTGGGGGGTGGATAGCCGCGATGCCCTCAGTCGTCACGGGCCAGTGGCGGTGGTGGATTCTATGGCGGCTCTTCGCGGGCTGTTATAGATGCCTCTCTTTAAGAGACATCAATCTGATTGATAACAGAAGCCCGGTCTATTGATCGGGCTTTTTATATGCTCGATCTAGCTTATCTATTCGTCTCGTCCGCAATCAGGGCAGGGCAATACCGTGGCGCTCCAGCAGTTCGATCAGGCCGATCAGTGGCAGACCGATCAAGGCGTTAGGATCGCGCCCTTCCAGCCCCTTGAACAGTACGATGCCCATACCTTCGCATTTGAAGCTGCCAGCACAATCGAGGGGCAGTTCAGCCTCTACATAGCGGCGAATGGCGGCTTCGTCGAGATCGCGAAAGTGAACCGTAAACGGTTCAATCAATTGATGAATCTCATTGGTTGCAGCGTTAAGTACGCACAGGCCGGTGTAAAAGGTGACGCTGCGCCCCTGAGCCGCCATCAGCTGGGCGATGGCATTGTCTATGGTGCCCGGTTTGCCGAGGATGTGGCCATTGCAGACACACACCTGATCAGAGCCGATGATCAAGCCGTGATCACGATATTGGGCGATGGCATCAGCCTTGGCACGAGCCAGTCTGGCCACCAGCGCCTCGGCGTATTCGCCAGCCAGCGGTCGCTCATCCACATCGGGGGCGGCACATTCAAAGGGGAGACCAAGCTTCTCCAGCAGGGCTTTGCGATAGCGAGAAGTTGAGGCGAGGATCAGATTCTGTGGCATAATCGAGTTACCGATGAAAGCAGGTACCGGCATTCTAGGGACTTGTGACGTTAAAATCATCGGCGGTAAGGACTTTTTCCTTTGACTATCAGTTGTTGGACCTATATTATTTGCGCCCTATGCAAAAGGTGAAGTTGCCCGTTAAGGTTGATCCAGTCCGTAGTGCCTTGAAGCTGCTCGACTATGTCGGGATAGTGGAAAAGTCGCAGATGCCCAGGCTGGAGGAATCAACCGCTGGCTTGCTGAGTGATATCGAGGTATCGCTGCACTTTGGCAAAGATGTCCAGAAGTTGACCGTTATGAAAGGCACTGCCCATGCCAAGGTCGACCTGGTTTGCCAACGTTGCGGAGAGACTTTCGAGCATCTCTGTGAAGCTGAATTTATCTACACTCCGCTGTTCGAAAGAACAAACGAGGAAGAACTGCCGGAAGCTTATGAGCCCATTGAGTTGGACGAAAACGGCGAGATAGACCTTCATCAAATCCTGGAGGATGAACTCATCCTCTCGTTGCCTCAGGTAGCCATGCATTCTTTGGATGCGTGTCCCCGCGGTAACATGGAGATGACCTGGGGTGAAATCGAACCTGCTGATGAGCGGCCGAATCCCTTTGCAGTTCTTGAAGAGCTTAAACGTAAGTGAATTTAGGAGTTAGCCTACAATGGCCGTACAACAGAACCGTAAAACCCGTGCCAAGCGTGGCATGCGTCGTTCCCACGATGCGCTGACCACCGCTGCCCTGACTGTTGATCAGACCAGTGGCGAAATTCATCGTCGTCACCACGTGACTGCCGATGGTTTCTACCGCGGTAAAAAGGTAATCGCTTAAGGATTGCCTTTGTCTACGCAAACTGTCGCGCTAGACATCATGGGGGGAGATATTGGCCCCTCGGAAACAGTGCCTGCCGCCGTGCAGGCACTGTCTCTTTTACCCCAGCTAAAACTGATCCTGGTCGGCGACCAGCACCAGACCTCTTCTCTGCTGCAGCAACATGGCTTGCTGAATAATCCCCGCGTTCGTTTCGTACATGCATCCCAGGTGGTTGGCATGGGCGATAAACCGATCGTGGCGCTGCGTACTCTGAAAGACTCCTCCATGCGGGTGGTACTCAATCTGGTGAAAGCCGGTGAGGCCGATGCTTGCGTCAGTGCTGGCAATACCGGTGCGTTGATGGCGATGGCCAAGTGCGTGCTCAAATCCCTGCCCGGGGTAGACAGACCTGCCCTTATCAAGGCGCTGCCGACATTGAGCGGCAAACGCACCGTGATGCTGGATCTTGGCGCCAACGTCAGTTGCGATGCCGATACCCTATTGCAGTTTGCGGTGATGGGCTCCGTCGTGGCCGAAAAGGTAGAAGGCATTGCATCACCCCGTGTTGCCTTGCTCAACATCGGCGAGGAGGAGATCAAGGGCAACGATCTGGTGCGTCACAGTGCCGAATTGCTGCGTCAGTGCCACGCGCTCAATTATGTCGGGTTCGTCGAAGGGGATCGCATCTTCAGCGGCGACAGCGACGTGATCGTCTGCGACGGTTTTGTCGGCAATGTCGCCCTCAAGACGGCAGAAGGGGTGGTGCGGATGATGGCTCAGCTGGCCGGATATCCCCGCAAGAAACGCACTTTTCTTGGCCGGATCGCCGGATTTATGTTCAAACGGCGTTTTTCTTACCTGAACCCCGACCAGTATAACGGAGCAAGTCTGTTAGGATTGCGCGGCATTGTGGTAAAAAGTCATGGGCGGGCCGAACGGCGCGCTCTGTGTAATGCGATCCTGCTGGCCGCACAAGAGGCCAAACATCAACTTCCACTGCAAATAGCAGATCGCCTTGAAGCTGTCTTCTCTGACAGGGATCTATAAGAACTCTATGCATAGCAAAATTCTGGGTACTGGCAGCTACCTGCCGAGTTCAGTGCGTACCAACGCCGATCTCGAGCAGATGGTTGAGACCAGTGATGAGTGGATCGTGGAACGCACCGGTATCCGTGAGCGCCGTATTGCCGGGGCTGACGAAACCGTTGCCACCCTCTCTTACCAGGCCGCCCTGCGCGCCCTGGATGCAGCCGGTCTGACCGCTGCCGATCTCGATATGATAGTGCTGGCCACTACCAGTGCTGAAAATGCCTTCCCGGCTGCCGCGTGCGAGCTGCAGGGGCTGCTCGGCGTTCCGAGCATTCCTGCCTTTGACGTGGCTGCTGCTTGCGCAGGCTTCACCTACGCACTCTCCATTGCCGATCAGTTCGTCAAATCCGGCGCCGCCCGCCATGTGCTGGTCGTCGGGGCCGATGTACTCTCCCGCATGTGCGATCCACAAGATCGCGGCACCATCATCCTGTTTGGTGATGGGGCAGGGGCTGTGATTGTCGGTGCCAGCGAGACGCCGGGTATCCTCTCTACCCATCTTCATGCCGATGGCCGTTATGGCGAGCTGCTCAAGCTGCCGCACCCTCGTCGCGGCATGCCGGGTGCCGAGCTCGAAGCCTACATGTATATGAAGGGCAACGATGTCTTCAAGGTCGCGGTCACCCGTCTGAGCGAGATCGTAACCGAAACGCTGGCCGCTGCTGGCATCGAGCCGAGCGAGCTGGATTGGCTGGTGCCGCATCAGGCCAACTTCCGCATCATCAGCGCCACCGCCAAGAAGTTGGGTATGAGCCTCGATAAAGTGGTGCTGACCCTCGACAAGCACGGCAATACCTCTGCCGCTTCCGTTCCGGTCGCCTTCGATGAAGGGGTGCGGGATGGCCGGATCAAACCGGGTCAGCTGGTTCTGCTGGAAGCCTTTGGCGGCGGTTTTGCCTGGGGCTCTGCGCTGGTTCGCCTCTGATCTTCGGCGGGATGGTGCGCCCATCATCCCGTCATCGATTTCATTTTTGTCTTATCTAAAAGGAATCAATGATGACCCAATTTGCCATTGCCTTCCCGGGACAAGGTTCCCAGTCCGTAGGCATGCTGGCCGAGCTGGCCGAACAACATGCCGTGATCAAGGAGACCTTCGCCGAGGCGAGCCAGGTGCTGGGTTATGACCTGTTTGCCCTGGTGATGGATGGTCCGGTTGAAGATCTGAACAAAACCTGGCGCACCCAGCCTGCGCTGCTGACTGCCTCTGTCGCCCTGTGGCGCCTCTGGCAACAGCTGGGTGGGGCAACGCCTGCCATGATGGCGGGTCACAGCCTGGGTGAGTACTCGGCGCTGGTTTGCAGCGGCGCACTCGATTTTGCCGATGCGGTCAAACTGGTCGAGCTGCGTGGTCTGGCCATGCAGGAAGCGGTACCGGAAGGCACCGGGGCCATGGCGGCTATCATCGGTCTGGATAACGAATCCATCGCCGCCAACTGCGAAAAAGCGGCAGAAGGGCAGGTGGTCTCTCCGGTCAACTTCAACTCCCCGGGCCAGGTGGTTATCGCCGGTCACAAAGAGGCCGTTGAGCGCGCCAACGTGCTGATGAAAGAGTCGGGCGCCAAGCGTGCGCTGCCGCTGCCGGTCTCCGTGCCGTCTCACTGCGCGCTGATGAAACCTGCCGCAGAAAAACTGGCAGCTGCGCTGGACGGGATCGAGATCAAGGTTCCAACCATCGCGGTCATCAATAATGTCGACGTATCCTGTGAACAGGATCCGGCCGCCATCAAGCAAGCACTGGTTCGTCAGCTGTTCAGCCCGGTTCGTTGGACCGAGACTGTCGAGCGGATGGCCAATGAGGGGGTTACCCTCGAGATCGAGATGGGACCGGGCAAAGTGTTGACCGGGCTCGCCAAGCGTATCGACAAGCGCGTGGAAGGTATTCACGCCAACGATGCCGCCTCTTTCGAGCAGGCGCTGGCCCAGATCAAGTAAACAGGAGCAAGTGATGAGCTTTACCGATAAGGTTGTGTTGGTGACCGGTGCCAGTCGTGGCATCGGCCGTGCGATTGCCGAAACATTCGTGGCCCGTGGCGCGAAAGTGGTCGGTACGGCGACCAGCGAGAGCGGTGCCGAGGCGATCAGCGCCTATCTGGGCGAGAATGGTTGTGGCATGGCACTCAACGTGACCAGCCAAGAATCCATCGAAGCCGTCTTCGCCGCCATCAAGGCGCGCTTTGGCGACATCGACATCCTGATCAACAACGCAGGGATCACCCGTGACAACCTGTTGATGCGGATGAAAGATGACGAGTGGAACGAGATCATCGATACCAATCTGACCTCGCTTTACCGTCTGAGCAAACCGGTGTTGCGTGCCATGATGAAGAAACGTCACGGTCGCATCATCAGCATTGGCTCCGTGGTGGGAACCATGGGCAATGCCGGTCAGGTCAACTATGCTGCCGCCAAGGCCGGTCTGGTTGGTTTTACCAAATCGTTGGCGCGGGAAGTGGCATCCCGTGGTATCACAGTGAACGCGGTTGCTCCCGGTTTCATCGAAACCGACATGACCCGTGCCCTGAATGACGATCAACGTGCCGGCATCATGAGTCAGGTGCCTGCCGCCCGTTTGGGTGATCCAAAAGAAATTGCCGCAGCTGTGGTATTCTTGGCTTCTGATGAAGCAGCCTATATCACCGGCGAAACCCTGCATGTTAATGGCGGGATGTACATGGTGTAATCAATTTGTCGTAAGATCTGTTCAAATTTGCGATAGTACGCCGAAGTTTGGCACATTTCGTGGTTTGACCAGCGGCAAGCTACTTGCAAACTCACGTCAATTGAATAAACTACCCCAACCAGACGCAAATAGCGTATTTTTAAAGGAAAATTCAGGTCATGAGCAACATCGAAGAACGCGTAAAGAAAATCATCATCGAACAACTGGGTGTTAAAGAGGAAGACGTTAAGAACGCTGCCTCCTTCGTCGACGACCTGGGCGCTGACTCTTTGGATACCGTTGAACTGGTAATGGCGCTGGAAGAAGAATTCGATACCGAAATTCCTGATGAAGAAGCCGAGAAGATCACCACTGTTCAAGCGGCTATCGACTACATCACCGCTAATCAGGAATAAGTTCCTGTTCTGAAAGAAGCGGCCCAAGGGCCGCTTCTTTTGTATTTGTTCCTTTTCAAAACACCTCTCGGAGACTACCTCAGTGTCAAAACGCAGAGTCGTGGTGACCGGCTTGGGGATGCTTTCCCCGGTGGGTAACACTGCCGAATCCAGCTGGCAAGCACTGCTCAACGGGCAGAGCGGTATTTCCCTTATCGAACACTTTGATGCCAGCGAGTTTGCAACCCGCTTCGCGGGTCTGGTCAAAGATTTCGATCCCGAGCAGTACGGTATCAACCGTAAAGACGCTCGCAAGATGGATCTCTTCATTCAATACGGCATCGCGGCCGGTATGCAGGCGCTGGATGATTCCGGCCTGACCATCAATGAAGAGAATGCCGAACGTGTCGGCGTGGCCATTGGCTCCGGTATCGGCGGTCTGGGTCTGATTGAACAGAACCACGAAAGCTTGGTCAACGGCGGCCCACGCAAGATCAGTCCCTTCTTCGTTCCGTCCACCATCATCAATATGGTGTCCGGTCATCTTTCCATCATGAAAGGTCTGCAAGGGCCGAACATCGCTGTGACCACCGCCTGTACCACTGGTACCCATGCCATCGGTATGGCTGGCCGGATGATCGCTTACGGTGATGCCGATGTGATGGTCGCTGGCGGCGCCGAGAAAGCCTCCACCGCGATGGGGATGGGGGGGTTTGCTGCCGCCAAGGCACTCTCCAACCGCAACGACGAGCCGCAAAAAGCGAGCCGTCCGTGGGATAAGGATCGCGACGGTTTCGTGCTGGGTGACGGTGCCGGTGTACTGGTGCTGGAAGAGTACGAACACGCCAAGGCCCGTGGCGCCAAGATCTACGCCGAGCTGGTCGGTTTTGGCATGAGCGGTGACGCGTACCACATGACTGCGCCTCCTGCAGATGGCAACGGTGGTGCTCGCGCCATGAAAAATGCCATCAAGGATGCCGGCATTGCCCCCGAGCAGATTGGTTACATCAACGCGCACGGTACCTCCACCCCGCTGGGTGATGTGGCTGAACTGCGTGGCATGAAGTCGGTGTTTGGTGAGCACGCCAAATCTTTGATGATCAGTTCTACCAAGTCAATGACCGGTCACCTGCTTGGCGCCGCCGGTGCCATCGAGGCGATCATCACTGTGTTGGCCCTGCGTGATCAGGTGGCTCCGCCCACCATCAACCTCGACAACCCGGATGATGAGTGCGATCTGGATCTGGTACCCCATGTGGCCAAGCCAGGCAGCTTCGAGTTCGCCCTTTCCAACTCGTTTGGTTTTGGCGGCACCAATGGCTCACTGATCTTCAAACGCGTATAATTTGCCGCAGGGCAAAGACACAGGCCCGATACTGCCGGTATCGGGCCTTTTTTATCGGAGGGATCCCTTTGCTTATCAATGGAATGAAGCTTGATACCATCTCGGCCCATGATCGGGGGCTGGCCTATGCTGATGGTCACTTTACCACCATGGCGGTCAGGGAGGGTCGCGTGTTGCAGTGGCCTGCCCATCTGGCACGGTTGCAGCTGGCCAACAACCGGCTGGGGTTGGTTGAACCGGACTGGGAGCTCTTGACCCAGGAGGTTGAAGAGATGGTGGCCGAGCAACCACAATGCGTGGCCAAGGTGATCCTGACCCGCGGCGAGGGGGGGCGGGGCTATGACGGCAGCGGATGTCAGCACACAACCCGGATTGTCACTCTGGCGCCGTTTCCCACTCACTATGGCCAGTGGCAACAGGAGGGGATCGAGATGGTGGTGTGCCGCCAGCGGATCGGCGATGCCCCCATGCTGGCCGGGCTTAAAACCTTGAATCGTCTGGAGCAGGTATTGCTAAAAAGCGAACTTGTCAGCCGAAATGCAGTCGAAGGGATAGTGCTTAACAGTCGCGGTTTTCTCATTGAAGGGGTCAGTGCCAATCTGTTTTGGCGTCGGGGCAAGACGGTGTTTACGCCCGATCTCGCCCGCGGTGGTGTCGATGGCATCATGCGCCGCCAGGTGATGGCGATGTTGAAACAGATGAGTATTGAGTTGCGTGTGGTAGAGGCTCCGCTGGAGTCACTATGGCAGGCGGAAGAGGTGTGGCTCACCAATACCCTGATGGGGGTCGTGCCGGTCAATGGCATCGAGGATATCCATTATCCCCCAGCGGTATTGAGTCGCCGTTTACAGGAGCGTCTGGTCATTGAAGTTTAATCGGCTTTACACCCTGCTCGCGGGGGCGGCACTGACGGTAGCCGCTGCCGGGGGCTATGTACATTACAAATGGCAACAGGTAGAGACGCTCACCAACAAGGGGCCGACCCGGCTCTTTACGGTGGAGAAGGGCGCCCATGCGGCGCGCCTGATCGCTGAACTGGGTGAGGGGGAAACCAGCCCCTGGGCGGTGCGGCTCTGGCTGCGCAGCCATCCCGAACTGGTGGCCATCAAATCGGGCACCTATGAAATCAAGGAAGGGGCCCCTCTCAAGGAGACCCTTTCTCTGTTCGCATCGGGCAAGGAGTTTCACTTCAGCCTCACCTTCGTCGAAGGTTCCCGTTTCGAGGATTGGCAGAAGCAGCTCTCCAGCGCCCCATACCTTGAGCGATTGACTGTTGAGCAATCCGAAGCCGACTTGGCGCAGGAGCTCGGCATCGAGAATGGCAAGCTGGAGGGGTGGTTCCTGCCGGAAACGTACGCTTATACCACCCATGCCAGCGATCTCTCGATCTTGCGCCGCGCCCATCAGGATATGGAGACCTTCCTGCAGCAGAGCTGGGAAAAACGTCAGGCTAACCTGCCTTACAAAACGCCCTATGAGGCGTTGATCATGGCTTCCATCATCGAGAAAGAGACCGGCCAGCCGGACGAGCGGGCGCAGATCGCCTCCGTATTCGTCAACCGTCTGCGTCTGGGCATGAAGTTGCAAACCGATCCCACCGTCATTTACGGGGTGAAGGATCGCTTCGATGGCAACATTCGCCGCAGCGATCTGACCGACAAGAATCCCTACAACACCTATGTGATCGACGGCCTGCCGCCCACGCCTATTGCCATGCCGGGCAAGGCCTCCATCGAAGCTGCGCTTAACCCCAAATCGACCGACTATCTCTATTTTGTCGCCAAGGGGGGCGGTGCCCACTATTTCTCCAAGACCCTCGACGAACATAATCGGGCGGTTCGCGAATACATATTGAAGAAACCCTAATGTCTAAATTTATTGTGATCGAAGGATTGGAAGGGGCAGGGAAGAGCTCGGCCGTGCGTTATGTGACCGAATATCTGCAGCGCCACGGCATCAACCGGATCGAGTGCACCCGCGAGCCGGGTGGTACGCCACTGGCCGAGCGGATGCGGGCCATCGTCAAAGAGGTGCACGACGAGCGCCTCACCATCGAGGCGGAATTGCTGCTGATGTATGCCTCCCGGGTACAACTGGTGGAGACCCGCATCAAACCCGCACTGGCCGACGGTGTCTGGGTGGTGGGGGATCGCCACGATCTCTCCTCCCAGGCCTATCAAGGCGGTGGCCGTGGTATCGATGCCCAGCTTATCGGTGCTATCAAGCAGGCGGTGCTTGGCAACTTCAAGCCGGATCTCACCCTCTATCTAGATATCGATCCTGCCCTTGGCTTGCAGCGCGCTCGCCATCGCGGCGAGCTGGATCGCATCGAACTGGAGCAACTGAGCTTCTTCGAGCGTACCCGAACTCGTTATCTCGAACTGGCCGCCAAGGATGATTCCATTGTGGTGATCGATGCGGCGCGAACGCCGGAACAGGTCAAAACGTCCATTGAGTGTGCATTGGATCACTATCTGTCGAACGAGCCGCTATGTATCCCTGGCTGATCCCCGACTGGCATGCCCTGAGCCAGACGGCCCAGTCCGGTCGTCTCGGCCACGCCTGGTTGTTGCTAGGAGATCCCGGTCTTGGCAAGGAGCAACTGGCCGAGCGGCTGGCGCGTTTACACCTTTGCCAGCAACCGGATCGCGGAGAGCCGTGCGGTCAGTGCCACTCCTGCCAGCTGTTAGACAAGGGCAACCACCCGGATCTCGGCACCATCACCCGCGACAGCAAGACCATCGGGGTCGAGGCCATTCGCGAGATCTGCACCCGGCTGCAGGGCTCTGCCCAGCTTGGCCGTGGCAAGGTGGTGATCATTCCTGATGCGGAGCGGATGACCGAATCGGCGGCAAATGCCCTGCTGAAAACCCTGGAAGAGCCGGCCGGCGACAGCTTGCTGTTGCTGATCGCTTCCCAGGTTTCCCGGCTGCTTCCCACCATTCTCAGTCGCTGTCACAAACATGTCTGTCAGTTGCCTGCAGAAGGGGAGACAGTACGCTGGTTGGCCGAGCAGGGTCATCAGGCCACTCTGGCTCAGGTGCGGATCTGTCAGGGTGCCCCGCTGCGGGTACTCGACTATATCGAGCAGCAACAGGACGGTACTCGCCGCGAATTGCTGGAGCAGTTTGTCGCCCTGAGTCAAAGTCCGGTCAAGGCGACGGCACTGTGCAGCCAGCTGGGTCAGGAGATGCAGGTCAGGTTGCAGTGGTTGCAGCTCTTCTTGTGCGATGCTCTGAAAACCCAGGCCGGATGTGGTCACCATCAACTGGCAATGCCGGATCTGGCTATTTTGAGTCAACGGTTGGCGGAGCAGCACTCCAGCGAAAAACTGCTGGAGGCAGAACAAGATCTGGTTGCCCTGAAAGCGGCATGTCAGCCGGGTCAGCTCTCCAATCCCACCATCCATCTGATGAACTGGCTCAGTCGCTGGTTATAAGTACTGACAAGCAGAAAGGTTTTATATGTTACTCGTTGATTCCCACTGTCATCTCGATCGCCTCAGCTATGGCAGCAAGCAGACCAGCATAGCTGATGTACTGGCCAAGGCCGCGAAACTGGACGTGGGATATTTTCTCTGTGTCAGTGTGACTCAGGCACAGTTCCCGACCATGCTCGAGGCGATCGCGCCCTATCCCCAGGTGTTTGCCTCTTGCGGGGTACACCCGCTCAATCAGGAACGCGGTGTCGATGCCGAGTTGCTGCTCAAGCAAGCTGCCGATCCACGTGTGGTGGCCATCGGTGAGACCGGTCTCGATTACTTTTACTCGCCCGAGAACAAGGAAGTTCAGCAAGCCTCTTTCCGCGAACATATCCGGGTTGCTCGCGCGCTGAACAAGCCGCTGATCATCCACACTCGTGATGCCCAGCAAGATACCTTGCAGATCATGCGTGAAGAGGGCGCGGATCAGGTCGGCGGTGTGCTGCACTGCTTCACCGAATCCCTCGAGATGGCGCAAGCGGCGATGGCGATGGGGTTCTATATCTCAATCTCCGGGATCGCCACCTTCAAAAATGCGTCCGCCCTGCAAGAGGTGGTCAAGGCTCTGCCCCTCGACAGATTGCTGGTCGAGACCGACTCGCCCTATCTTGCCCCCGTACCGCATCGGGGGAGGGAGAACGAACCCGCCTTTGTGCGAGACGTTGCGCAGTTTATTGCTGACCTGCGTCATATTCCGCTCAATGAATTGGCAGAAGCCACCAGCCGGAATTTCTTTGAACTGTTCAAGCTGGCGAAAAAATAATCCCCAAGCCCCGTTATTCGGGGCTTTTTAATTTTCAAATACCAAGCTGATTACCCACCTGAATATCAACACCGAGCTGCGTTATCTCTCACTTCTTCCTTCAAATGTTACTTTTTCGTTTTTGCTAAACCGGGTCGAATGATATTCCTATGTTTCCTTTATTCAGCGTGGTCAATGGGTATTAAAATAGGATGCTCTAAGTATCGATAATATTCATTATCGATACTTGATGTGTGTGGAGGATCCTGTAAGATCCTATCAAACTTCATATGAATCATAGTGTTCCGTGGCATATCCATCCTTATCCAATCCGGCTCATCAGTCACTGCAGACTATTTTCGATGCACAGCTAAATAGTCGGGCACGCCGCTTTTTGCGCAGTGCAAAAGCGGATTCCACCCTCAATGCCTATCAGGCGGATACCCGTATTTTTGTCTTCTGGTGTCAATTACACGGGCTGGATCCGCTGCAAACGACCCATCACGACATCATGAATTTTCTCGCTGATCAAGCCGACGGCGTATTGGCCGACTGGGTATGGCTGGATAAAGAGGAGGGGAAGGGAGAACTGCGTAATGGCGAGCCTCGAAAACCAGCAACCCTGGTGAGACGGCTGGCGGGGATCCGTTATGCCTTCAAGCAGAAAGGCATTCACCCGATGCCGACCGAACATCCCGAAATAAAGGAGATGATGCGCGGTATTGTCAGGTTGGGGGATAACCGCAAGCACAAAACCGGTGCCCTGACGCTGCAGCCTTTGACCCAGGTGCTGGATGGCATCGACACCAGGGAGCTCGCGGGTTTGCGTGATCACACCCTGCTGCTCCTGATGTTCAGTGGTGCTTTGCGCCGCTCGGAAGCAGCCCGGATTGAGGTGAGCGATCTCGATTTTGTGGGGCAGGGGATCCGCCTTCGCCTCAAACCGAGCAAACATCAACTGCATGAAACCGAGATAGCCCTGATCCCGGGCAAGCACTATTGCCCCGTATCGGCACTGCAAAACTGGCTACACAAAAGTCGGATCAGCGAGGGGCCGCTGTTTCGGCGCATGAACCGCTGGGGTCAACTGATGGCCGAGCCACTCGGCCCCCAGGGCATCAATTTGATGATCAAACGCCGAACCGGCCAAACCATCGACGATCTTTACGTCAGTGGCCATAGCCTGCGGCGCGGATTTATCACCTCGGCGGTGACTGCCGGCAAGCCAATGAACAAGATCATCGAGGTAACGCGCCACAAGGATATGCGAACCCTGCAGGAGTACTTCGATGACGCCCATAAATTCTCCGATCATGCCCTTGATGGCTTGCTTTGACACAACTGCGTCACTTAGTTTTTTATGTTAAATGATATCTTGTTGATCTGATGATATATTTGTCGCGCAGCCAACAGCCCAAAGGGGAAGGGCATCTTCCAATGGATAATGGCATGTGATGAGAGATAACAAACTCAGAAATGTAATATCGCAAGGACATATGAGCCAAGAAATGACAGTGCGTGAAGTGCAAGAGGCGGGGCCCCAAAACAATGCCGAGCGGCAGCGCCAACATGTAAAACGCAAGCAGGAGACCCATACCCGGCTGCAATGCTGGATCAGCAATCGCCACGCCGAACGATTGGCCGCACTGGGTCTTCATCTCGAAGACAGTCAGGCATCACTCATCGAGCAGGCGATCGATCTGCTCTACCAACATGAGCTGGGTAGAGAACCTCCGTTTGAAAACAGAGTCGCCACACAGGTCGAAGAGACCGTCGAATAGAGCCAAGAGTGAAGTAACAGCGATACGTGAAGAGATAAAAAAAGCCAGGTACGAATTCCTTGTACCTGGCATAGGGGAATTGGCTCCTTGCAGAGCCGTGCGCTAACTGGTGTTCGGATTGCCTTAAGCTTAGACAAGGCTCAAGGCTTTTCAAGATCCGAAGAAAAGTTCAACCAGAGTGTGGGTATTTCAGACTCGTTCAAGTGCTGATGCACCGAACAACCCACTACGCATTGAACAGATTGTTGTCACGCACCAGCTCGCGGGGGAGGGCATTCTTGACCCGACTCCCCACCCATTTCCCCATGCCCAGGGTATGCCCCTGATAGCGGACGATCACCTCGCCAGTGCCCGCATCCTGTTCTGGCCAGACATCCCGCCCCATCATGAATTCCCGCGCATTGGCGCTATCCAGCTCGACCACGCCCTTGCTCGCTTTATCGCCATAGGCCAATGCCCACTCATGAGTGAGGCGATAACCTTTCTTGAAGGTCTCGGCCAACTTGATGCCGATGCGATCGAAGCGCAACTTGCCCTGCACCTGATCAAACCGCTGGGGGAAGAGCCAGATCTCGTCATTGCGGCCAAACAGCAGACCCTGTGGTGCCACCCCGAAGTTGGCTTCAATCTCGCGCAACATGGGTTCCGCCTCTTTGGTAGGAAGCGGCGCAAAGGGGAATTTACCCAGCTTGCCCGGCTTGAACATGGTGTTGGGAACCGAGTGATGCTTGCGCAATCTGGCGACGAAAAAGCCTTCACTGTCGAAGATCTGGGGCCAAACGTGCAGGTATCCCTCGGATGTGCAGGCCTGCTCTGCATGAGGGAACAGGTCTGCCAGCGAGTCAAAACTCAAGGCATCGCCAAACTTGTCCAGCAAGGATTGGCAAACCGCTTGGTTCTCCTGCTCACTCAAGGTGCAAGTGGAGTAGACCAGCACCCCCCCCGGTTTCAAGGCATGGAAGGCGCTCTCCAGCAACCCTTGTTGCACCGTCGCAATCTCGTCGATGCTCTCGATGCTCCAGTTGCGCAGCGCATCTTCATCCTTACGCACCGTACCTTCACCGGAGCAGGGGGCATCGAGCAGGATGGCATCGAAGGTCTCCGGCAACCACTGGCCAAATACCTTGGCATCAAAATGGGTCATCCCCACATTGGTCACGCCACAGCGCTGGATATTGGCGCTAAGCACTTTCAACCGGCTGCTGGAAAACTCGTTGGCAACCAGCATTCCCTGGTTGTTCATCAGGGCGGCTATCTGGGTGGTCTTGGAGCCGGGGGCCGCTGCAGCATCCAGCAACATGCCATCCGCTTTGATCTTGTCGCTGGCAAAGAGTGCCGTCACCGGCAGCATGGAGCTCGCTTCCTGAATGTAGAAGAGCCCGCTCAAGTGCTCGGCGGTATTGCCAAGGGGGACGGTTTCATCGCTGCGGGTCAGCCAGAAGCCGGTATCACACCAGGGGACAGGGTCAAGCTGCCAACCCAGTGGCTCCATCAGGGCGACGAAATCCGAGACGGCGATCTTCAAGGTATTGACCCGAATGCTGCGGCGCAGCGGACGTCGACAACTGGCCACAAACTCATCCATCGAGAGATGGGCCGGCATGATGGCCGCAATGTGGCGTAAAAAGTAATCGGGAAGGAAGGTGTTGTCGTGCACTGTGCCGTCTCGTTGACCGAAAAAGAGGGGCGATATCCTACCACAAGGCTAAGAATATTCTGAATCTGAACCCTATCAACAGGCACCGGAATATAAAAAAGCCCGGCACTGTGCCGGGCTTGGATGAGGTACGTAAAGGGAAGAGATCAGGGCTGGATACGAGGGCTCCACTCCAGCCACTCTTTCTCGGCCTTGCCGTAGAGCGGATAGCTGTGTCCTGCCTTGACGGTTGGCCCCATCTCTTTCTCCGGCGTATTGAAAGCAATGCCGCCGGCCAGCAGGCTCTGTACTGTCTCGACCTCTATGGTACCCCCGGTCAGGCCGATATCCGCCTTGACCCCGGAGACATTCCAGAAACGGGAGTTGGCCCGCACCAAATGGGCATACTCCTGATCCACGTTAACGTCGATCACCACCTCGCTACCATCCCGAGCCAGCGCCACCTTGGTGACACTGCCCACCACCATCTTGCGAAACAGTAGCGGACTGCCAATGCTCAGGCCATTGACGGAGGGGCTCTTGAGGGTCAGGGCCAGACCCACCGGGCCGACCTGACTCAAGGGGAAGCGATCTTTGCCTGCGCCTTTACCGGGTTGTGCTTCTACAAACGCCCCCTTGATCAGGGTATCGAGGTGCGCAACCCCGCCTAATCCCAGCTTGGCTTGCACCAGAGTAAAGCGGGCGCCGGACTGCAGGAAACGCTCGGCATAGTGGCCATCGAGTTCCGCCTTGAAGATCACCTGACCCAGAGACGGCTCCAGCTCGATCTCTTCAATTTTGCCGATATCGACCCCACGATAGCGGATCGGGCTGCCAATCCCGAGCCCCGGATTACTCTCTGCTACCAGTGACAGCTGGCGCACCTTGGCCTTGGCTTGCTCCCTGGAGTCGAACAGTTGATGACTGCTACGGCCATTGGCCAACCGATCGAACTCGATGGCACCGCGCAGCAGGGTAGCGAGGTTACCCACCTTGACTTGCACCCCATCGACCCGCACCTTGGTGTCGATGGCCGGTTTTTTCCAGAATTGGGGTTGTTGGGCGAGGAGGGGAGCATAGACTCCATCAATCTCGAGTTCGATCTCGACCCCCTCTTTGGCGGCGCGCAGCTGTTTGACCATGCCCGCTTCCAGCCCCAGATAGAGCACAGGCGAGCCAATGCCAATGCCATCGGCCTGATCTGCCTTGAGCAACCAGCGCTGGGGCTTGGCATCACGGGTACCGAGCAGTGCCAGCTCCTGACTGGGGTAGAGACGGTTAATCCGCTCGCCACTGCTGGCTTGTACCAGCTTGATCCCGCCCCCCAACCAGGCACTGGCCGGACTGGTTTCTACTTTGATGCCGCTCAGATCGGCATCGATCTGCAACGGGGTGGCGCGATAGAAGCGGGCACGGTTGAGCAGATGACCATAGTTCGGCGCCATCACCAGCTCGACGCTGGCATTGCCGCGCGCATCCAGGGTGAGCTGGCTGATACGGCCCACCTGCAATCCCTTGTACCAGACAGGTGCATCCTGATTGAGCCCCGCCAGATCGTCAGCCTGCAGCGTCACCTTGGTGCCGCTCTGGGGCGCGCGATCGGTCAGGGTCATCTTCTGTACCGGTTTGCCCGCTACATAGTCGAGGCGAATGGCCGGGCCGGAGAGCAGGCGATCTGCATGCTGCACGCCGGTCGCGGAGAGGGAGACGCTCTCCCACACCAGTTGACTCTTGTCGGTAATGCGATAAGCCTGCTCCGGGTTGATCAGCGCTGTGACCACACGGCCTTTGTCGGTGAGGCGAATGGGGTCGATACGACCGATCTCGATCCCCTCATAGAGGATGGGCATCCCCTCCTTGACCGGGAGATCACCAGCCGCAATGTCGATACGCGCACCGCGCGCTGCTTCCGCCAGCCCTTTATAGAGGACGAAAGTCTGTCCCTTCTCCGGCTCCGGTGAATCTTTGGGCGAGTCAAAGGCAATGCCGCCGCTCAGAATGGAGGTGAGGCTGCCGGCCTCCACGCTGACGCCAGCCAGACTGAAGGAGCCCTTGATGCCACTGATGTTCCAGAAGCGGGTATCGGCTTTGACCAGATGTTCGAAACGCGGCTCGATCACCAGATCCAGAATGACGTTCTGGTTGTCCTGACCCAGGCGCGTATTGATGACGCTGCCAACCTCGATACCGCGGAAATAGAGCTTGGCGCCAATCCCCACCGACCCCAGCGAATCGGCGGTCAGGTGCAGCATGCGACCCTGAGCCTGATAGCCGGGAGGAGGGCCCTCCAGTGCATCGAAGGTCTCCTCCAGCGGATTGCTTTCACGCCCCGGTTGCAGGTTTATGTAGTTGCCGGAGACCAGGGTATCAAGGCCGGAGATCTCGGTGAGCGACGCCTTGGGGCTCACCAGCCAGAAGTCGGATCCCTTGCGGATCAGCGGTCTGGCACGGCTGTCAATCTTGGCCATCACCGCAATCTTGCGGCCATCTTCAGCCAGCTCCAGCTCTTGCACCACGCCGATGGCCACCCCCTGATAACGAATCTGGGTTTTGCCCGGCAAGATGCCGTTGCCCTGGGCGAAGTTGATCTGGATAAGCTGGCCACGGCTCAATACCTGCTGATAGAGAAAGCCACCTGCCAGCAGCAGGGCTATCAGGGGTAACAGCCAGACCGGCGATAACCAGCGACGCTTTTCGATGACGGGTTCAGCCCCGATCATAGTGACTCCTTATTGGCTGGATTAAACAGCACATCAGACAAAAACAGAGAAATCATCAACGGGCCGCCTTGTCCCACAGTAAACGGGTATCGAGCATGCGGGCCGACATCATGGTCAGCACCACCACACCGGCAAAGGCGGTGGCCCCCGGGCCTGCGCGGACACTCAGCAGCACACCCCGATCGACCAGTGCCACCATCAGCGAAATCACGAACAAGTCCAGCATTGACCAGCGACCGATAAAATCGATCACCCGATACATCACTAGCTGGCGCTTGCGCCGCACCGGCTTGGCCCGCTGCAACTGCCAGCAGATCCAGCCCAACCCCAATATCTTGCCCACGGGTACCAGTATGCTGGCGGTGAGGACTATGGTGGCAATCACGCTCATCTTGCTGCGATAGAGCATCATGATACCGCTGAAGATGGTATCTGACTGCAGTAACCCCTTGTTGTAGAAATGGGTAATGGGCAACAGATTGGCAGGCAGCAACATGAAGGTGGCGAGCGCCAGCAAGCCCCACGACCAGGCGAGGGAGCGGGGAATTCGCACCTGCAATTTGCTGCTGCAACGGGGGCAGACTGCCCCGGCTTGATAGCGCACCAACAAACCACAGGTATGGCAGCGGCAGAGTCCCATCTCACGGGCGCTGGTCATGTTCCGGCTCCTTTAACGGGATCCGCGCCCAGTAGGGGGCGGGGTCAAACAGGATCAGCAGGGTCATGTTGAGCAGCATCAAAATACCGAGGCTGAGCAACCCGCCACCGAGGCGCACATCGGCGATGTCGATCAGTTTGAACAGGGCAACCAGCAGGCTGACGATATAGACCTCCAGCATGGCCCAGTGGCGAAACACCTCGACCAGCTTCAAGGTGACGGGAAGAATGTGCCAACGTTTGGCCAGACCCGAAGCCAGCACAAAGATCCCCGCCAATAATCCTACCGGTGCCAGTACGGCGCACCAAAGCACCAAAGAGGCCACCCAAAACTCACTTTCGCCAAACAGCACCAGGATACCGCGCAGCAGGTCGGCGTCGGTGTTGACCCCAGCCAGCCGCAGATAGATCAGCGGTTCAAAAAAGGCGGAGGGTAGCAGCAGAAATCCGGTGATGGTCAGGGCCATCAACTGGGAGGGACGAAAGGCATAACGGCCATAGAGATGTTGGTGACAACGCGGGCAGTGGGCATGGCGACGCAGCGGCAGTGCTTTGCGCTGGATCAGCAAGTCGCACGCCGGACAGACAATTACGGAACCGGGCTCCATCATACAATTCAACCTGTTGAAGGAATTGGTGAAATTTACCCTAAAACCGGTTTCCTGTCTTGCCTGCAGCCGGAATGTTACGAAAGTATAATTGACGTTAACGTAAACGTGATATTAGATAGCCAGACTAGACAGGTGAAAGGAGTCATGATGTCCAGTTTGTCCCCCTCGGCAGGCCTGCGCTTTCGCACCGCTCTTGCCAATGAACATCCCCTGCAGATCGTCGGCACCATCAATGCCTACATGGCGCTGATGGCCGAACGCAGCGGCTTTCAAGCTCTTTATCTCTCCGGCGCCGGAGTAGCCAATGCCTCCTATGGCTTGCCGGATCTCGGTATGACCTCCCTCAACGACGTGCTGATCGATGCCGAACGGATCACAGCGGCGACCCGTGTGCCGCTGCTGGTCGATATCGACACCGGCTGGGGCGGGGCATTCAATATCGCCCGCACCATTCGCGCGTTCGAGCGGGCCGGGGTTGCCGCCGTCCATATGGAAGATCAGGTGGCTCAGAAGCGTTGTGGTCATCGCCCCAACAAGGCGGTGGTCACGCTTGAGGAGATGTGCGATCGCATCAAGGCAGCGGTGGATGCCCGCGAGAATAGCGAGTTCGTCATCATGGCCCGCACCGATGCACTGGCGGTGGAGGGGATGGAGTCTGCTCTTGAGCGCACCGCCGCCTATGTGGCCGCCGGTGCCGACATGATCTTCGCCGAGGCGGTGACCGAACTGGCCCAGTACGACCAGTTCAAGCAGGCGGCCAAAGTGCCGATCCTCGCCAACATGACCGAGTTCGGCAAAACCGAACTGTTTGACAAAGAGCAACTGGCCGCCCACGGGGTCGACATGGTGCTCTACCCCTTGAGTGCCAACCGGGCCGCCAATCAGGCCGCCCTCAACGTCTATCAACATATTCGCCAGGATGGCCATCAGCGCGCTGTCGTGGAGACCATGCAGACCCGGGAGTCACTCTACGACTTCCTCGGATATCACCACTACGAGCAGACACTGGATCGTCTGTTTACAGCCAAGGAATAGGAGGCAGCTTATGGGACAGCAAAAACCGTTGGGCGGGGCCGGTCTGCGCGGCCAAAGCGCAGGGGAGACCAGTATCTGCACCGTGGGCAAGAGTGGCACCGGTCTTACCTATCGCGGTTACGACATCAAGGAGCTGGCCGATAGCGCCCAGTTCGAGGAGGTCGCCTATCTGCTGCTCAAGGGGGAGTTGCCCGGTGAGCAGCAGCTTGACGCCTACAAGCGCGAGCTGCGTCGCCTGCGCACCTTGCCCCAGCCGCTATTGGAGGTACTGGAGCGCATTCCCGCCGATGCCCACCCCATGGATGTGCTGCGCACCGGCTGCTCCATGCTCGGCGATCTGGAGCCGGAAGATGGCTTCGAGCATGAACATGAAGTGGCGGATCGGCTGCTGGCCGCCTTCCCGGGCATTCTGATCTACTGGTACAAGTTCAGTCACGAGGGAATTCGCATCGCCCTCGATACCGATGAAGAGTGTATCGGTGGCCATTTCCTCGCACTGCTGCACCAGAAAGCGCCGAGCGAGCTGGAGCGCCGAGTGATGCATGTCTCCCTCATCCTCTACGCCGAGCATGAGTTCAACGCCTCCACCTTTGCTGCGCGAGTCTGCGCCTCGACCCTTTCCGATATGTTCTCCTGTATCACTGCCGCCATCGGCACCTTGCGCGGCCCGCTCCACGGCGGCGCCAACGAGGCGGCCATGGCGATGATCGAACATTGGCAAGACGAGACGCAGGCAAGGCGCGAACTGCTGGCAAAGCTGGCGGCCAAGGAGAAGATCATGGGCTTTGGCCACGCAATCTACCGCACGTCTGATCCGCGCAACGTCATCATCAAGGAGTGGTCGGCCAAGCTCGCCGAGGCTGTGGGCGATGATCGCCTCTACCGCGTCTCCTGCGAGGCGGAGAAGGTGATGTGGGAGGAGAAAGAGCTCTTTCCCAACGCCGACTTCTTCCATGCCAGCGCCTATCACTACATGGGGATCCCGACCAAGCTGTTCACCCCCATCTTCGTCTGCTCGCGGGTCACCGGCTGGTGCGCCCACGTGATGGAGCAGCGCGAGCACAACCGGATCATCCGTCCGAGCGCCGATTATGTCGGCCCGGCCCCCCGTCACTTTGTCTCTCTACAACAACGATAAGGAAGTCACGATGTCCGCCAACGTCGACGTCAACCACAGACCAGACCCCGATCAGGTGCTGGTCGATATTGCCGATTATGTCTGCAACCACCCCATTACCAGCGAGGCGGCTCTCGACACCGCCCGCTACTGCCTGATGGATACGCTGGGCTGTGGCCTCTTGGCCCTGCGCTTTCCCGAGTGCACCAAACACCTTGGCCCCATCGTACCCGGCACCCTCGTACCCCACGGCGCCCGGGTGCCCGGTACCCAGCTCTGCCTCGATCCGGTCAAGGCGGCCTGGGATATCGGCGCCATCATACGTTGGCTCGACTACAACGACACCTGGCTGGCCGCCGAGTGGGGTCACCCATCCGACAATCTGGGCGGCATTCTGGCCACCGCCGACTGGCTCTCCCGTACTCGCGTGGCAGAGGGCAAGGCACCGCTCACCATGAGCGATGTGCTGATGGCCATGGTCAAAGCCCACGAAATTCAGGGGGTGCTGGCGCTGGAGAACTCCTTCAACCGGGTCGGTCTCGATCACGTGGTGCTGGTCAAGGTCGCCAGCACCGCCGTGGTGACTCACATGCTGGGTGGCACCCGTGATCAGGTGATCGATGCGGTCTCCCAGGCCTGGGTCGATGGCCAGAGCCTGCGCACCTACCGTCATGCCCCCAATGCAGGGTCGCGCAAGAGCTGGGCGGCAGGGGATGCCACCTCTCGCGCAGTGCGCCTCGCCCTTATCACCATGAGCGGCGAGATGGGCTATCCCGGCGTACTGAGCGCCCCCAAGTGGGGCTTCTACGATGTGCTGTTCAAGGGCAACCAGTTCGCCCTGCATCAGGGGTACGGCAGCTATGTGATGGAGAACGTGCTGTTCAAGATCTCCTATCCCGCCGAGTTCCATGCCCAGACCGCGGTTGAGTGCGCCATGAAGCTACATGGGCAGGTGAAGGGGCGGCTCGACGAAATCGACCGTATCGAGCTCACCACCCATGAGTCGGCCATTCGCATCATCAGCAAGGTCGGCGCCCTCAACAACCCGGCCGATCGGGATCACTGCCTGCAGTACATGGTGGCGGTGCCACTCATCTTCGGTCGCCTTATCGCCGAGGATTACGAGGATGACGTGGCTGCCGACCCTCGCATCGACGCGCTACGCGACAAGATGGTGGTACAGGAGGACAAACGCTACAGCCGCGAATATCTGGAGGCGGACAAGCGCTCCATTGCCAACGCCATCCAGATCTTCTTCAAGGACGGCACTCATACCGCCAAGGTGGAGGTGGAGTACCCGGTCGGCCATCGTCGCCGTCGGGAGGAGGGGATCCCGCTGCTGGTGGAAAAATTCCAGCACAATCTGGCGACTCGCTTCCCGGCCAAACGGGTCAACGATATTCTGGCCCTCTGTCAGGATGGGCCGCGCCTTGCCGCCACCCCGGTACACGCCTTTATGGATCTGCTGGTGATCTGACCGGTCTTGTATTGGGCTACATATCGGCAAACAGTGATAAACGAAAAGCGGGCTCATCGGCCCGCTTTGTTATTCTGGCGGCTTATCCCTCGATAAGCCTTACCCCAGCGCACTGCTGTCGCCGTTAAAGAGCGCCGTCATGATGGCCGTCTCACGACTGGCGATGGTCTCGAGAAACTCGTTGGCACGCCCCATCTGATGGCAGACCCGATAACCCCGCTCGACAAAGGAGAAAAGCTCGCCAAGCCCCGCCAGATGGGCGGGACCTGACACCAGTTTGAGGGTTGCCCCCAGCAGCGGTTTTCTCGCCAGCCTGTCCAGCGTCATCCCAAGCTCGCTCACCAGCGCAATCTGATGTTCCCGGCGCGCCTGTTCACCCACGGCACGATAGGCGATGGTGTAGTGGTCTGGCGTGATGGGATCAATGCCATCAATGCGCCGCAGCGCCACCACCATCAGGTAGTCCAGCTCTTCGGAGAGGGCATCAAGCTCGATCGCCTGCGCCAGCACCTTGAGGCCGGACTCCGGCAACAGCCGCTCGGCGGTTGGCATCACCCGCATCACGTCCGCATCGCGGCGGGCGCAATCCCCGGGGCCATAGAGATCTGTCAGGAAAAACTCGGCCGCCGGACCGTAGCGGTCACTCTCCAGCAGATCTCGATGGGTTCGCCCCAACCGGTCGGCCTGCCACTGGCGTAGCCGATCCCGATCCTGCTGATCTTCCGGGTGGGCACGCATCTGCTCGCGCAAGGCTGCAACCCGCTTGAGCTGGCGGTAGAGCCGACCCAGGGTGCTATCGTCGTCGTGGGCATGTTCTTGATGCGTCATCTACAGCTCTCTGGCCTTGGGCCCATTGATGGGGATTCGGTGATACGAAGATACAAGTGAATGAAAAACAAGCAGCTTTTGCTGACCGTTCCGTGACAAGTGTAGCGCGCACGGGGGAGGGAATAAATGCCATGTCCCGCTGATGGCCTGCATCCCTCTCGACTCTGTTAAGTGAGTCCCATTTATGTGAACCATCCTTTCATTTGTTGTGAACATGTGTTTAATATCAATAACTAACTTATGACCCAGAGTAACGACCATGTTCTTCAACTCGCTCGCTGGCAGCAGCGCACTCTCTACCATCCAGATCAGCCGTCAGCATCCGCTGGGATTGGCAGCCGCCCGGATCGCGGCCGAAGCCATCGCTGCGGACATGAGCGAGAGCTATCAACTCGATTGCGAATGGGCAGATGAAGAGGAGACCGAGCTTCGTTTTCGCGGCACAGGGGTACATGGCACTCTCACCCTGGACGAAGATACCCTGGAACTGGAAGTGCATCTTGGTTTGATGCTGTTGCCGGTACGCAGCGTACTGGAGCAAGAGATCCTCGATTATGTCGACAATCGCTTACCTTGCCCCAAACGTGTTTGAAACTCTTCGTTGCACTGGTTTTAAATAAACCAGCTGTAAACGATGGCTGTTTGAAATAAGTTGGCAAGCCATATGGTTTGTCAGATTTATTATCCGGCGAGGCCTTGATTCTATTTGTCAGTAATCTTTCATCTTTATTTCATATTTTCGAGTCGGCACTCATTAAAGTCATTCTTATTGCATCAAGTCTTCATCCGGATATGAGGACAGGAGCAATTTGCCGTCTCGGTAAATTCATTTTGTAGGGAAACAACCATGCCACTGAGTGAATTTATCTCCTGCGTCGATACCGCCTGGTTACGCATGGACAGACCCAACAACCTGATGCAGATCATCGGTGTCCTGATGTTTGAAGGGGAGCTTGATGAAGCGCGTCTGCGGGCCGGATTGCGCCATACCATTTCGGTGCAACCCCGCTTTCATCAGCGGGCCGTGCTGGAGGGGGGCTCCTACTACTGGCGCCATGATCCCGATTTCGATCTCGATCAGCACCTCAAGCGTGTGATCCTGCCGGGTGAAGCGGGCAAGCTGGAGCTGGAGAAGCTGGTGGCCGATCTCGCCTCGACGCCGCTCAACCACCAGCGCCCCCTGTGGGATATGCACCTGACCGACACGTCGCTGGGTGGGCAAGCGCTGGTGGTGCGCATTCACCACGCCATGGGCGACGGCTTCTCGCTGGTGCGGGCCATGCTGACCATGATGGATAACACCCCGGAAGGGGCGCCGCGACCACCGTCACCGGAGCCACTGGATGACAGCGATGACGAGGATGATGAGGATTGCCACCAGGGCAGCCGTCTGGTGCGGGCCGGCCTCAAGCTGACCGGTAGCCTCTGGTCCAAATATGTCGAAGTGGTCACCCATCCCACCAAGGCGGTGGATTACCTCAAGACCGGGCGGGATGTGGCGAGCGAGCTGTGCAATATCGCCACCCTCGGTGATGATTCTCCCTGCCGCCTGCGTGGCAAGACCACCAGCACCAAGCGGGTGGCCTGGTCGGAACAAATTGATCTGCCGGATATCAAGGCTGTGGGCAAGGTACTGGGCTGCTCGGTCAACGATCTGCTGATCGCCGCCACCGCAGGGGCGTTTCGCCACTACCTGCAGGAGAAGGGGGATGATGCCAACAAGGTCAAGATCCGCGCCCTGGTGCCGGTCAATATGCGTGCACCGGACGATGAGGGGGCACTTGGCAACCGCTTCGGGCTGGTGGCCCTGGACTTGCCACTGGATGTTGAACACCCGTTGCAGCGGCTCTATACCGTACGTGACCGGATGCAGGCGCTGCGCACCTCGCTGCAACCCGTGGTGGTGCTCAACCTGTTACATGCCCTTGGCATGGCACCCAATGCGGTGCAGCAGCAGGCAGTCGAGCTGCTCACAGCCAAGGCCAGTGCAGTGATCACCAATGTACCCGGCCCGCAGCAGACCCTCTATCTGGCCGGTGCAAAACTACGCCAACCACTGTTCTGGGTGCCGCAATCGGGGGATATCGGCGTCGGCGTCTCCATCCTCTCTTACGATCACAAGGTGCAGCTGGGCCTTATCACCGACAAGAAGCTGGTTCCGGATCCGGATCGGGTGGTCGAACGGTTTGCAGTGGAGTTCGAGCAACTGCTGTTGCTGGTGCTGATGGAGCCGGAGCTGTTGTTTGACCCCAACGGACTGGATGCGCTGCTCGGTTGAGCGAGCATTTGAAAGACTGATGGCGGCGTAGCCAACCGATCAGCCCCCATCATAAAAGAGGCCAACCCGCGGGTTGGCCTCTTGTTTTGTTATCTATCCGTGGCAAGAGTGGCGGTTAATCCTCCAACTCTTCCCGCGCCGCTTCCACATCGAGGCGCTCCATGGCATCCATCGGTTCGCACTCGGCCGCTTCGGCATAGAGGGCTTCTGCAGCTTTCAGGCGGCTCTTGCCGTGCAGCATCACCTGAGCGTTGGCGTACTCCATGCGGGCGATAGCCGATTCGGGGATCAGCGCCAGCGCCTCCTTGAAGTGACGCTCGGACTCCTCCTTCTTGGCGCCATAGGTGAGGCCGCCGATCATGGCCCCCAGCTTGTCGACGATCTCCGCGTGCCAGGCGCCAAAGGCAATATGGGCCTCGGCGTGATCTGGCGCCAGCTCCAGAGTCTTCTCAAGGCTTGCCTTGATCTTGTCGCCAATTCCTTGCGAGAGGGCCTTGGAGATGGAAATGACCTGACTGTAGCGACCGAGGGCCAGCGCGTGGAAATACCAGGCGTTGGCGTTCTTGGGTTGGCGCTTTTGCAGCTTCTCGGCATGGCTGGCCGCCCGCTCGAAGGCGGCGCGCTTGGCATACTTGTCCTCCAGCAGGTAGCTGGCGTGGATCACCAGTGCCTTGTTTGCCACATTGAGGCCAGCCTCACCGGCCGCTTCGCCAAGGGCGACGGCCCGGGCAAAATCCCCGGCATGATAGGCCCGCCAGGCATCCTGTACCTGTTCATCCTCGGGCCAGGGTTCGGCATCCCCCTGATGGAGTCGATCCCAGTTGTCCGCCAGCTTCTGGCCGGCATAGTCATAGGCCGCATCCGCGTAGGGGAAGGGGACAAATTCGAGTTGTGAAGTGGTCATGCTTGTTCTCCCTGTAGCATGTGAATCAAACCTTGTCGGTGTAGTGGTGGGCGAGGGCGCCCAGATGAGCGCGGGCATCGGCCCGCAAATAGGGTGCGACCAGCTGCATCACCTGAAAGACGCCGAGGGCAATATCGGCGTCCGCCTTGGGGTGCAATGCCCGCTGATAAGAGATCCAGAATGTGCCCACCAGCGCCACATTGGCTGCCAGCGTGCGCATCTGTTGCGCCGTGCCCTCCATCAGCCCGACCGTTTGCAGATGGTTGCAAATGGCGATGGCAGTCTGCTCCTTGCGGCGCAGCAGGGCGGAAAAGCGCTGTTCCACCTGATGATAACCACTCATCAGGGTCGCGATATCGTAGTAGAGGAAACGGTACTGCCAGATGGCTTCAAACATCAGGTGGAGAAAGAGCCAGATATCTTCTGGCTCATCGGACGGGGTGCTGACCGCCTCCAGCAGGCGATCCATCTGCTGTTCAAATTCGCAGAACAGGGCGTTGACGATCTCCTCCTTGTTGTGGAAGTGGTAGTAGAGATTGCCCTGGCTGATCTCCATCTCGGCCGCAATGGCCGAGGTGGTGACGCTGGGTTCCCCTTGTCGATTGAAGCAGGCGAGGGCAGTGGTCAGGATCCGCTCCCGGGTACGACGTTTGGGTTTGCGATCCATGCTACTCCTTTGGTGATGAACGGCGCACGCCGTGGCGATAGCGTTTGGCAAGCCAGTGCTGCAACTGCTCCAGCGACTTGTCGAGGGCGGCGACCGAGCCAATGCCGGGGGCCAGCAAGGTGCGATCTTCATCGGCCAGCGCGGCCAGATTGAGCTCGAGGCCATGCTTGGCCAGCACCGGTGCCAGCTCGTCACGACGCTGCCAGAGATCGCGACGGGTATGCTGGTAAGCGTGCTCGCAGAGGCGACGACGATCCCGGTAACTGAACACATTGGTGAAGAACATCTCGCCATCGGCAGAAGAGGGCTCAAACAGCAATGCGTCAGCATCGGGATATTGGTGCTTGTAGCGATCCATCCCCACATGCATGCGGGAGTGGATGATGGCGCGAAAAGTCTGGGCCAGTACCACCGGCAGACCGCTGTCCACCAGATTGGTCGGCGCGCCGGCGGCCATGTCCGCATCATAGGGCACCAGCGGATTGATGCAGAACACCAGATCCGCCCCCTCTTCCAGCGCTACCGAAGCGTGCAGAGTCTTGATCAGCGCCCCGTCCACATAGTAACGCCCGTTAATCAATGAAGGGGGAAAGAGACCGGGCAGGGCGGCTGACGCCTGTACCGCCGCCGAGATGGGCACATCATCGAGCCCCGAGCTTCCGAAGGCGACCGGATGACCGGTGTCGAGTTCGGTGGCTACCACAAACAGTCGACTGCGCAACTGGCGGAAATCGTTGCTGCGGCCGGGACGAGAGAAAAACTGGGTCAGGGTGCGATCCACCCCGCGGTTGTCGAACAGTCCGGTCGGAATGGCCTTGGAGAGCCCCTGCAGCGATTCAAACAGGCTGCGCTTCCAGGGCGCCGCCAGATAGTAGGTCAGGCTCTGCCACGCCAGTGGCGGGATCGAGGTCAGGCGGTCGGCATATTCACGAAAGGCGGGGCGCAGCAAGGTGGCCGGGTCAAACATCTCCCCCGAATCATCGCTGAGCAGGATCCGCACCAGCTTAGCCGGCGAGATGCCGTTGGCCAGCGCCGATGCCACCACAGCCCCCGAACTGACGCCGACATAGATATCGGCATGGTCAAGGCGCAGGCCGTTGATGCTGTCAGAGAGGGCTGCGCAGGCACCGATCTCGTAGATGCCGCCGAGCGGCCCGCCGCCAGCAAGGGCAATTGCGATGGTACTCATAGCGTCGCCTCTCTATCCATGACATTCACCATGACAAGACCGGCCCAGCGCAGGGCATGGGCCGGTATCAATCACCTTCCGTCACCGCGAGGGATCAGGGCAGGACGCTCTCTGCTTTGGCTTTCACCTCTTTCACCGCATCTTCAGCGGCGGAGAGGAGATCGGCGGCCTGCTCAACCACGGCCTCTTTAGCCTTGGCTACCGGCGCCTTCTTTACCGGAGGCTTGCGGGCAGCGGGCTTTTTGGCGGCAGCCGGTTTGGCTTCAGCGGCAGGGGCTTCCTCTTCCTGCGCATCCAGCAGTTGCTGGACTACATCGGTCAGCTCGGCCATGCGCTTGGAGAGCTTGTCGATATCCTTGCGGGTCGGAATGCCGAGGCTGGCCACAGCGCGGGCCACGCGATCTTCAAACACCTGCTCCAGACGACCCCAGGTATTGGCGGTCTTGTCGGTCACAGCGGCAATCTTCTCATCTGCGCTCTGACGGGTTTTGGCCTGCAATGCTTCCCCTTCCTGCACCAGGGCTTCAAAGATCTTGCCACCCTCTTCCTGCGCCTTGGCATAGGCACCCAGACCCGCCAACCAGATCTGCTGGGTGGACTCCTTGATGGTGGAGGTGAGTTGGTTGTCGGTCACTGACCCTGCCAGCGCTTTCAATTTCTTAGCCATGATCTTCTCCTTGAATAACGACAGTTAAATGTAATGGCGACAACGAAACTGCAATCGGGTTGTGGCATTACTGATTTTTCGACTTCAGTCTAGGGACAAAAAATAGAGGGTTCTACCTAATAACGGAACAGGCACACCACCGAAATTAGGGTTTGCTCACGAACCGACAATCAAATTGCAGATTCCCATATGAATCGTGATATATCTAACAACCTAGTAACACCCTAATCAGTAGCAGGATTCTCTTTATGAACTATTTCATTACTGGCGGTAGTGGTTTTATCGGGCGTCGATTGATCAAAAAGTTATTCCAACAGCATCCCGACTGTACCGTCTATTTTCTGATGCGCGCCTCTCATCAGGAGAAATTGCCAGAGCTGTTCTCATTCTGGAATGTGGATGAATCGCGCGCAGTCCCGGTTTTTGGCGACATGACACAACCGCTGCTGGGGGTATCGGTCGAGATGCAGGAGCAGTTGATCGGCAAGATCGACCACTTCTTCCATCTGGCTGCCATCTATGATCTCAACGCCAAGGCGGGGATCCAGCAGCAGGTCAACACCGAAGGGACCCGTCAGGCTGTTCAACTTGCCGAGCGGCTGGGGGCGGGGCAGTTCCACCACTGCAGCTCCATCGCTGCAGCGGGCCTGTTTGACGGTCTGTTTCGCGAGGACATGTTCGATGAGGCCGAACACCTCGACATGCCTTACTTCCAGACCAAGCACGAAGCGGAAGGGATTGTGCGAAACGAGTGCACCATTCCGTGGCGAGTCTATCGACCGGGGATCGTTGTAGGTGACTCCAATACCGGCGAGATGGACAAGATTGACGGCCCTTACTACTTCTTCAAGACCATCCAGAAGCTGCGTCGCCTGCTGCCGCCCTGGATGCCCGCCATCGGGGTTGAGGGCGGGCGCATCAACATAGTGCCTGTCAACTTTGTGGTCGATGCCATGGTGCATATCGCCCATCAGGAGGGAGAGGAGAACAAAACCTTCCATCTGACCGACCCCAACCCGATGCGGGTTGGCGACATGCTGAGCACCTTCTCCCGCGCCGCCCATGCGCCAGAGCCTGCGATCCGCATCAATGCCTCTCTCTTTAATTTCATTCCCCGCCACCTGACCGCCATGCTGATGACCATGGCGCCGGTGCGCCGCATCCGCGATGCCGCCATCGCCGATCTGGGTCTGCCCAAGGATGTGTTCCGCCTTATCAGTTATCCCACCCGTTTCGACAGTCGCGAAACCCAGCGAGTACTGAAAGGGACAGGCATCGAAGTGCCACCACTGCACAGCTACGCCTGGCGGCTGTGGGATTACTGGGAGCGTCACCTCGACCCGGAGCTCTTCATCGACCGCACCCTGCGTGGTCGGGTAGAGGGCAAGGTGGTGCTGGTGACCGGGGCCACCTCAGGCATTGGCCGTGCAACCGCGCGCAAGCTGGCGGGGGCGGGGGCCAACGTCGTTACCATCGCCCGTGACGAGCAGAAGATTGCCGAGACTAAAGCCGAGTTTGCCGAGCTGGGGCTGACCATCGAGATCTATCAGGGGGATCTCTCCAATCTGGCGCAAGCCGAGGAGATCACCGCTCGCATCGTGGCCGATCACGGCGGCGTCGATATTCTGGTCAACAATGCCGGACGCTCCATCCGCCGCTCCATCGAGGACTCCTTCGATCGCTTCCACGATCTGGAGCGCACCATGCAGCTCAACTACTTCGGTGCGCTCAAGGTGATCATGGGGGTGCTACCCACCATGATTGAGAAGAAAAAAGGGCACATCATCAACATCTCCTCCATCGGGGTGTTGACCAATGCGCCGCGCTTCTCCGCCTATGTTGCCTCCAAGTCGGCCCTCGATGCCTGGGTGCGTACCGCCGCCTCCGAGTTTGCCGATAAAGGGGTCAGCTTCTCCATCATCAATATGCCGCTGGTGAAAACGCCGATGGTCGCGCCGACCAAGGTCTATGAGCAGGTGCCGATGATGACGCCGGAAGAGGCGGCCGATCTGGTGTGCGATACCATCATCAACAAGCACGTTCGTCTGGCTACTCGTCTCGGGGTATTTGGCCAGGTGGTGCATGCCCTGGCGCCGCGCGTCGCGCAGGTGATCATGAACACCAGCTTCCGCACCTTTGCCGATCCCAAGGATGGCGACAAATCCAAAGCCACCGCCGATCAGGTTGCCGTCTCGACCCTGATCAAGGGGATACACTTCTAACCGGATGATGGGATAAAGAGATCAACAGGGGCCTGAGCAATCAGGCCCCTGTTTTATTTGGAATAACAGTTGATGGACGAATAAGGAGGATCAGACTCGGGACAGCAGATCAAGCAGCAGATCTGTCGTGCGACGGGAGTAGAGCAGAGAGAGATGGCCAATGGCGGGCAACTCGATATCTTCCATTCCCACCAATCGTTGCCGCTCCTGCGGCATCACCACATTGTCGTGACTGGTGCGCACTGAGATGCCGGGCACGCAAAGCGGCACCGAAGCGAAACGCTGCAACCAGCCGGAACCGGGCTCCATCTCGCGGGCATTGGCCCCAAGCCCAAGGGCGGCAAGCTGACTCCCCTGATGAGGCGTAGCCAGCGTGATCAGGCGTGCGACCTTGTCACCACCATGGATAGCCAGATAGTCGCGGCAGACCAACCCGCCCATACTGTGACCGACCAGCACCAGCTTGTCAGCCCCGGTCTGCGCCAGCACATCGTCAATCCGGGTAGCCAGCAGCGGCACCATCTCATCGATATGACCAAATGGTGGCATCAAGGTAATGGTGGCGACCACATGGCCTGCGGTCTCCAGTCGGGCGCGCTGGGTGCGCCAGATCCCGCGACTGCAACCGTAACCATGCACCAGCAATATGGGACGCTGGCATGGACGCAGCCGATCGGGTGCCATCAGCAAAGGCTCGAACGGTAGCAACAAGGTGAAGGTATAGAGGTAGGCCAGCATCTCCTGCGCCATCATCTTCACCCTGCGCCAAGGGCCGATAGCCGGGGAGGGGTAGAAGCGGGTAAACAGCCAGCTGCCGAGCACCACCAGACAACGCAACCCAAGCAGGGCAAACACTACAAACAGCAGGGTCAGCAACCAAGAGAGTCCCACGACCAAGTGGGCGATACTCCCGAGGAGCAGCACCTCTACCATCAGCAGGATAAACAGGTGT
The DNA here is from genome assembly GCF_049171775.1 of Aeromonas sp. 603404. NCBI lineage: Bacteria > Pseudomonadati > Pseudomonadota > Gammaproteobacteria > Aeromonadales > Aeromonadaceae > Aeromonas > Aeromonas sp. 603404. The sequence goes on along the minus strand of NZ_JAAKPE010000001.1, from coordinate 720,592 downwards.
CGTACGATCGTCATAAGGCCATGATCCGACCAGTCAGGCGTGGAAGTCAAATGGCACTTTGAGACAGCTTGATCCAGCGCGGCTTTTGTCGCTAAACACCGGCGAACTCTTTTCCGGTGAGGTTATTTGCAATGCTGTATATCCATACATATACTTTATCCATCATCACCAAGAGGAGGCCATCATGGCTGTCGAGATCAAATATGTGGTTGTTCGCGGGGGAGTGGAAAAAATGACCTTTGCCAGCAAAAAAGAGGCCGATGCCTATGACAAGCTGCTGGATACGGCCGATGAGTTGATGACCCTGTTGGCTGGCGCCCCGATCGAGCTGGCACCAGAGCAGCAAGAGAGTCTGGCATTCTACTTGGCAGAACAGCGCGATGTGCTGCAAACCCTGCTGCGCGGCGGCAAGGTTCAGGCAGGCACGAAAGAGGAAGATGCCCCAGCAGCCAAGCGCAAGGAGAAGCCACTCAAGCAGGTGGCCTGATTGCACAGACCTTATTTCTCGGGATAAACAGCTCAACGCATTCACTTTATTTGCATTTAAAACCATTTTCACAGCTATTTACCCCGAGAATTTTTTAACCATGCTGCATATCCCATGCATAACTGAATAGCGTGCACCACTGAGCGACACCAGCCAGATCTATGAGGGAATAATGAGCAGACAGTGGAGAGAACGTTATCCAGATCGCTCACGGTTACCTTAATCAGTAACAACAAGAGGCAGTACCAATCCCAATAGAAGCCGCATTCACGCATCACGAGCCCTTTTCTATCAACTCGGCTCATATCGATTCATCTCAGCATCAACAAGCAACACCATGACTCAACAACCATTATCCTTGCCGCCAGCCATGCCGCTGTTTGACAGCCTTATCTATCTGGAAGCCGGTAACCCACAGGTCAATCAGTACCTTGCCAACCTCAGCCTCAACGATGTACCCGATGCCGGTCTGGTTTACGAACTGGCGGTCGATTGGCTGCTGGAACAGCGCAACAGCGAAAACAACTACAAAACCTATCGCAGCGAACTGACCACTTTTTTTCACTGGTGCTTTCACGAGGCGGCCATCAGCCCGAAAGATCTCACTCGCCGCATCATGATCCGCTATCTCGACTACTGTCAGTCGCCCCCTGACGAGTTGATCGCCTATCGCAACGTGGCGCAGTTTGTCCTCGACAAGGAGTGGGGAGAGCGGTTGCCCAACCCGCAATGGCGACCGTTTCTCGGCAAGCGGGAGCTGGGCCGCACCTTGCCCTATCGCCTGAGCGAGCAGGCGATGAAGACCAAGCTCGCCATCTTGTCGGCCTTCTTCCAGTTCCTGATCCAGGAGGAGTACATGGACAGGAATCCCGCTCTGCTACTGCAGCGGGTCAAACGGCCGCAACAGTTGGAGGCCAATGATCAGGTGCAGGTCTTCAGCGAGTTGCAGTGGTCATACGTGATGCAGGCCGCCGATACCCTTGCCAACGACCATCCGGAGCAGCACGAGCGCAGCCGTTTTCTCATCATTCTGATGTATGCCTGCTATCTGCGGATCTCTGAGGTGGCGGCCCGGCCGGGCTTTACCCCTGTGATGGGGCAGTTCAGGCGGGATCGCAAAACCGGCGTCTGGGGCTACTTTATTCCGCAAAGCAAAGGGGGCAAACGGCGTACCGTAGCGGTATCCCAAGCGCTGCTGGCGGCACTCGAGCGCTACCGCCGTTTCCTCGGTCTCTCTCCCTTGCCGACACCGGATGAACAGACGCCACTGTTCGTTCGTCATAAAGCGGCAGCCCACGGCCGCGAGCAGGGGGAGATCAACGCCAACCTCGGCATTCGCCAGTTACGGGATTTGATCATGGTGATCATCGGTAAAGGGGCAGAATTGGCAGAGCAGGATGGATTTGCCCAGGATGCAGCCGAAATGCGGCAACTATCTCCCCATGCGATCCGCCATACCGGGATCACCCATGACATCAATCTGCACGGGCGGCCGCTCTCCCACGTACAGGCCGATGCAGGACATGACAGCATCGACACCACTTCGAAATACCTGCACACCAGCAACAGTGAACGACATGAGAGCGCGCAACAAAAACCGCTAGACAGATTGAGCCAACAAACGAGAGATAATCGTTCAAAGGACGGGTGAGCATCGTGACCTAAAAAAGTGATTCATTAAGGTCTCATTCAAGCTGGTGCCGTTATTTTGTACTTCTCTGGATAGCAACCGGTTCAGGGAACAGCAGGGCTGTTAAGAACGAGCAGGTAGCCATCCGCGGGATCAATATTTATTCCGTATCAGAGAGAAAAATAACCAAATCGCTTGCTCAAACATCGAGACAACCCCCTATGCCGATAGACATTATCAAGAAGACCTACAAGATTGTCGGACAAGGCGATCTGATGGCGCAATTTACCCTTATCCCCTCAGGCACGTTGAATATCTGGTTTCCCGAAACAGGATTGCAGATGGAGGCACCCTGTAGCCAACTTCGTTTTGAAAATGACACCCTGCTCTATACCAACGGCATGCACTACAGCCAGGCGAGAGCATTCTGGTCGTTAACACTTCACTCTGTCGATATGAATGAACTGAAGAGGTTAATCATGGATATGTGCAGCAATGTCCACATATCCCATCCGCGAACGCCCATACCCAAACGCAAACATTGGCTAATAGCCTGATCAGCCGGAATGAAAGAACAAGACCCGTCTCGCAAAAGGCGGGTCTTTTTCATTCTCTCTGTGGAGTGCATTGAGGTCTAAAAAGGTGATTTGATGACTTATACGAATGGTCATCGTCGTGGGCTACCGAAAACTCTCAGGAGCCAGACGCCACCTAACGTAAATATATGAATGGTTACGTTAAATTCACCATTATAAAAGTCACGGAAACCAAGAGGGAAGGGAGCGCTTATTGCATCAAGGGCATTGATGATCCGGCACTGTTGTAAGTGTGAACTATTCAATACGGGAAATTTGCATTTTTAGCATTTTGAGTAAGGGCAGGGGATCTGTCCACCCATTAAGGCGACTACTTTAACTAGGTCAAGACAGCCTCTAATAGTGGACTCTTGTCTCAAGATGGGACATTTGTGGTTTCAGAATATCGACTAAGGGGAGGGGACATGGTCCCAAGACATGTTCGGGTACAGCTAAATGAGCAGTTGGTGAACTAGCCAATTCTATTGCCAACGCTATGGCACCAAGCACGATGCATTGCCTGCTTTAGGTGAGGTTCTTCTGCATTTGGCTGCAAGGTATCAAGATGGTTCTTCATCATGGATCGCATTGACCGGAGTTGTGTCGCCGTAGTGGTTAAATTCACTCAATGTTATCTCTCACAGAGATGCCGATAAATGGGGTTATCGGCATAATTTGTAAAGACTCTGTTATTTTTGACCTTCAACATGTCTCACCCAGAAATGACCGAGATCATCAGCGTCCTGCAAACCGGCAGCGCCTGGCCTGTGGATGTGGTGCGGCGCATCAGCCCAGGGGAAATGTCCGACGAGCTCCATGCTGCACGCCGCGAGGTCGCGCCAATCGATCATGCCTGAGCCATTCAACCCGGTGAGCAATGTTTAGGGCTGGCCTATAGCACTAGCGTTCACCGACAGGCCACGGGCGCGGGCCTCCCGCAGGCAGCGCTGCCAAAAGTACCTGCCACTGGGCGAATCCCATTTAACCTGGTAACGACTGGATAGCCAACAAATCGCCTCCAGCGGCAGATGGGCAAAATCCTGTTGATGGGTGTACCAAAAGGCCCGCCAGTCGTGGATAACCGCCACACGGTTGACCAACTGCCAGCGGCAGATCCACAACGGGGTGTCCTTATGAATCAACACCAACGCACCGGCCAACGGGAACACGTCGAACCACAGCAACTGGTGGTCATCGGGCACACTGATATCTAGCTGCCGAAACCGATGGCGCCGCAGTGGTGTCAACAGATCGACACCGGCGGTTAATGCATCCAGCAAGAGTCGATCCTGTGGGCGACGGCTGTGTTTCATCGGAAATAACTCCAAAACGTAGAACCCCATCACTGCGCATAATGCATATTATGTTAAATATAGTATCTTGTTTCCTGTCACCGCTTATTGAACTGTGTATAATGGCAACAATTGATCCTATCTTCGACCGGATGTCTTAAGTGGCTGAATTAACATCAGAACAATTAAAACCCGCTTTTGCGATTGAACAGTTCCCCAGGCTTTGTGAGCTTGAGCCCATCCCCTTTGCCGCTCTGCAACCCAGAGCAATCTCCGGTATCAAACGTCTGGCCAGTTTTGATGGTGATTGCCCGGTTATGCTGCTCAACGGTTTCCCCGGTGCCGATTATGAAGATGTGTGCCGCACTCTGATTGCCGACTCCAATGGTAAGGATGGCGATCTGTTCGACCTCTGCTATACCGAGAATCTCAACAACCCGTTCAAACCTATCTGGCTGCGACTGCAACCCGGTACTGGCGTTGAGTTTTGCGAAATGGTTGGCGAGCTACTCAAGTTGCTTAGCCACCATCTCGATGCCGAGCGAATCGTAACCCGCATCATGCGCAAGCAAAACAACGATCCAAAGATCGATGACTTTCTCTCGGATCTGGCGGCCCATGTGGCATTGGGACTGGAGTTTCAGCATCCGGTGCTGATCAACCTGCTTATTCATCACGAAGAACAGGAAGCACCGGTAATTTACGGTCGTGATCTCAACTGGGATACCCTGTTTGGTTCCATCAACTATCAGACAGAACAGGGTTCTGTCTACGCGAATCAGCACTTGCTGGAACCAGGTTTGCTACGTCAGGCCAATGGTGGCTACCTTATTCTTCAACTGGATGAGCTGCTCGACCAGCCTCATCTTTGGTTTAAGCTCAAAAATGCTATGCAAAAAGGCGAGCTGGACTGGAACGCCTATCAGGAAGGCAAGACACTAACCCCCTTCTTTGCACCTGAAGCGACCCCCATCAAGCTCAAGCTGATCTTGGTGGGTGACCGACTGGACGTGGCTGAGTTCCAGATGCTGGATCGTGACATGTCAGAGCGTATATTCCTGCGCGCCGACCTAGTATCCGAAGTAAACATAGAGGAAGACCTGCAGGAGTTTCTGCAGTATCTGGCCTGGTTACGTGAACGCTGGAACTTGCTGGATTTCACACCGGCAGCCCTTGTCGCACTCTGTCGCCATGCCAGCAGACTCTGTGATCACCAGGAGTGGCTCTCTCTCTCCGCGGTACAACTCTCCGCCATCATGAGGATGGCTGACAGTCTGGCACGGGAGCTGGAAGCGGAAGAGGTCACCGACGAGCACATTCGTGGTGCGCTGGAGGAGCAGGATTATCGCCTCAACTATCTGGTTGAGCAGTCCGATCAGGGGGTTATCGACGGCCAGATCCTGCTGCAGACTGATGGTGAAGAGATTGGCCAAATTAATGGTCTCTCCGTCATTCAGGTCTCCGGTCACCCATATGACTTTGGCGAACCGGTACGCCTGACCGCCACTGTTCACTTGGGTGATGGCGACGTGGCGGATATCGAGCGCAAGGCTGAACTGGCTGGCCATATTCATGCCAAGGCGATGATGATCATTCACGGCTACCTCTCCAACAAGTTCGGTGCCGAGAACCCCTCCCCTCTGTCGGCCAATCTGGTATTCGAGCAGTCTTACCACGAAATCGATGGTGACAGTGCCTCCCTGACCGGCCTGTGTGCCCTGCTCTCTGCCCTCGCCCGCCAGCCTATTTACCAGCACTTCGCGGTAACGGGTGCGGTCGACCAGTTTGGCAATGTGCAGGCCGTTGGCGGCGTCAACGAGAAGATCGAAGGCTTCTTCCGGGTGTGCAAGATCCACGGTCTGACTGGCAAACAAGGCATCCTGCTGCCCGGCACCAACGCCCAGCAACTCAACCTCTCTGATGAGGTGATCGCCGCAGTTGAAGCGGGACAGTTCCATATCCACCCTGTAGATCATGTGGAAGAGGCTATCGAGCTCTTGACTGGCTGTGTGGCGGGTGAGCCTGACATGCCCGATACCCTGTTCGGCCGCATTCAGGAGCGACTGGATGAGCTGAACGGCAGCACGGCGAAAGTCGGGCTGCTGCGCGCCCTTCTTGATCGGCTGTTTGGCCGCTAATGAAGTGATCGGAGTTGTTTAGCGCACATCTGTACGCTAAATTGGCGCAGCTTTACTCATTTGAAGGAAACTCAGCGTGACCGTAGACAATTCGACCCTGGAAGCCCGCCTTTCTCTGTGTGAACAGGGCAAGAACTCTTTTACCCGTGAAGAGCTGCTGGCTTGCAGCCGTGGCGAACTCTTTGGTGAGGGTAACAGTCAGCTGCCCGCCCCTAACATGTTGATGATGGATCGCATCGTCAAGATCAATGACAACGGTGGCGAGCACGGTAAGGGCGAGATCCTGGCAGAGCTCGACATTACCCCCGATCTCTGGTTCTTCGATTGCCACTTCCCGGGTGATCCCGTGATGCCGGGCTGTCTCGGTCTGGATGCCATGTGGCAGCTGGTTGGCTTCTTCCTCGGCTGGAAAGGCGGCCCGGGCAAAGGCCGTGCGCTGGGTGTCGGTGAAGTGAAATTTACCGGCCAGATCCTGCCGACCGCCAAGAAAGTGACCTACAAGATCACCTTCAAGCGAGTCATCAATCGCAAACTGGTGATGGGCATTGCCGATGGTGTCGTTGAAGTTGACGGCCGCCCCATCTATAGCGCAACCGACCTGAAAGTGGGCCTGTTCCAGGACACTACCGCATTCTGATTGATGCGAACCTGAATGTGGCGAAAGCCACAACGCAAAGGGGCCACAACGGCCCCTTTCCTTTTGTAATGAGTGATGAAGTACCTGCTACTTCATGAAGAGGCCTGAGCCCCGCCCTTCCATGGCGTCACGCCAACCACCAAGCCAATGCCCACGGGCATCCAGGCATTGATACGGACACGCTTCTTTCTGTTTGCCGACCACGCCAGCCTGATAACCACGAGCACGAGCTCTTTCCAGACGGTCCCGCTTCTGTCTCTTCATCATCTACGACCCTCTTCGTGGAACAAAAAAAGCGACCAAATTCTCATCGGTCGCTTTCATCTTTACTCCTGCGAGCGCACTCGGTCAAACAAAAACTTCCACCCTAACCGGGCTATGTGACACAAGGCACTGAACTGGATTAAGTTTTAATTACAGGGAACTCACTCCTGATTTTTGAGTCCTTCCAGCTCTTCCCAACGAGCAAATGCCTCCTCCAGCGCCGTCTCGGCGGCACTCAATGCGGCCAGTTTGGGCTGGGTCTGCTCGCTTGGCAGGGAGAAGAAACCGTGCTGGTTGATCTCGCTTTGCAGCGCATCCAGCTCGGCTTCCAGCTGCTCAAGACGCGCCGGCAGACCATCCAGTTCAAGCTGTAGCTTGTAGGAGAGTTTTTTGCCTTTCTTCGGCGCTTCGCTCACTGTGGCTACCGGCTCGGGAGCCTTCACAGGCGTGCTCTTGGCCTGTTGCTGAGCACGCTGCTGCTCGCGGGTCGCCATCATGTCGGCATAGCCGCCCACGTAGTCGCTGATGCGGCCATCCCCCTCAAACAGCCAGCAACCGGTTACCGTATTGTCGATGAAGCGACGATCGTGACTGACCAGCAGCAGAGTGCCTGGATAGTCCGCCAGCAGCTCTTCCAGCAGCTCCAGAGTCTCGACGTCGAGGTCGTTGGTCGGTTCGTCGAGGATCAGCAGGTTGCTGGGTTTAAGGAACAGCTTGGCCAGCAGCAAACGGTTTTTCTCACCGCCAGAAAGCGCCTTGACCGGCGTTCTGGCCCTCTTGGGTTCAAACAGGAAGTCCTGCAGATAGCCGAGGATATGGCGGGAGCGACCGCGCACCATCACTTCCTGCTTGCCCTCCCCGACGTTGTCCACCACCGTCTGCTCGGGATCGAGCTGTTCGCGGTACTGATCGAAGTAGGCCACTTCCAGATTGGTACCCTGACGCACCGAACCACGAGTGGCATCTAGCTGACCCAGCAGCAGCTTGATCAGGGTCGACTTGCCGCAACCGTTGGGGCCGACCAGCGCAATCTTGTCCCCACGCAGCACCTGCAGATTGAGCTCCTCGAACAGGGTGCGATCACCAAAGTCGAGTCCCAACCCTTCAGCTTCAAATACCAGCTTGCCGGAGCGGCTCGCCTCGTCGAGTTGCAGCTTGGCTTTGCCCTGCAGTTCGCGACGCTGGGTACGCTCCATGCGCATCGCCTTGAGGGCGCGCACTCGCCCCTCGTTACGGGTACGGCGCGCCTTGATCCCCTGGCGTACCCACACCTCCTCCTGCGCCAGCTTGCGATCAAACTCAGCATTTTTCAGCTCTTCGACCCGCAGCCACTCCTCTTTGCCCTGCTGGTACTCGTCATAGTTGCCGGGCCAGGAGGTGATCACGCCGCGATCGAGATCGATGATCCGGGTCGCCAGCTTGTGGATGAACTCACGGTCGTGGGAGATGAAAACGATGGCGCCACGGAAATCCTTGAGGAACTCTTCCAGCCAGTTGATGGCCTCGATATCCAGGTGGTTGGTCGGCTCATCGAGCAGCAGCAGATCGGGATCGCATGCCAGTGCACGGGCCAGCGCTACCTTGCGCAGCCAGCCACCGGAGAGACTGTCGAGGGTCACGTCAGGATCAAGACCAAGCAGGGTCAGCACCTGATTGATGCGGGTCTCGTACTGCCAGCCATTCTGATAATCGAGCTGCTCCTGCAGCTGGCTCATCTTGCGAATGTTGGCATCGGACGGGTCACTCGCCAGCGCCATGGAGACGTGGTGATACTGCTTGAGCAGCTCACCGACTCCGGCCAGCCCTTCGGCGGCGTAATCAAACACGGTGAGCTCGCTCGAGGTGGGCGGATCCTGCTCAAGACGAGTCACTTTCAAGTCCTGCTGCAACACCAGACGGCCATCATCGAGGGGCAATTCACCGGCAATTACCTTCATCAGGGTGGACTTGCCCGCCCCGTTGCGGCCCACCAGACAGAGGCGCTCGCCTCGCTCTATGGTCAGCTCGGCCTTGTCGAGCAACGGAAAATCACTGAACGACAGACACGCGCCGTGCAATGTTAAAAGAGCCATGTTCGTTCCTTATCTCATATGAAAAAACGGGCAACAGACTGGGTCTGATCCCGTTTCATCGTCAAATCACAAATCAACCCTGACGAGCGAGCCAGCCTTTGAGCTCCACCAGCGTGAAGGGCCAGCCCAGCTCGCGGCCAGCCTCGTCCCGCAGCACCGGAATACGCACCCGATAGGCCTCAAGCCAGCTGGCATCGTCCATGATGTCGCAGCGGCGGGTCACATCGCTTGCCCCCGCCTCCTCCACCAGCGCCCAAGCTTGCTCACACAGGTGGCAACCGTCGGTGTGAAACAGGGTCAGCATCAAGCCTCAGCCTCCGCATGGGTGATGATCCAGCAGTTGTGGATGTGCTGGTTGCGCTCGAAATCCTTGGGCCGGGTCTTGCCGGTGATGTTCTGCGCTTTGAGACCGATGGCCTCGAGACCGGCCAGATCCATCTTGAAGTGGCGCTTGTTGTTGGAGAACACCAAGGTGCCACCAGCAGCCAGCAACCGCTTCAGGTGCTGCATGAGCAGCAGGTGATCGCGCTGCACATCGAAGCTCTCATCCATCCGCTTGGAGTTGGAGAAGGTGGGCGGATCGATGAAGATGAGGTCGTACTGCTCATCGGCTTCAGACAACCACTTCAGGCAATCTGCCTGGACAAACTTGTGCTCACGGCCCACCAGCGAGTTGAGGCGCATGTTGTCCTGCGCCCAGTTCAGGTAGGTGCGCGACATATCCACCGTGGTGGTTTCGCTAGCACCGCCAAGACCTGCGTGCACGGTGGCACTGCCGGTATAGGCAAAGAGGTTCAGGAAGCGCTTGCCATGGGCCATCTGACCCAACATGCGGCGGGTCTGGCGGTGATCCAGGAACAGGCCGGTATCCAGATAGTCGTAGAGATTGACCCACAGACGGGCACCGTACTCCTGCACTTCCATCCGGTGCTGCTCTTCAGAGAGCTTCTGGTACTGCTGCTTGCCCTCCTGACGCTCGCGCACTTTCAGGATCACCTTCTCGCCGTCCATGCCGGTCACCTTGATGGCGGCTTGAACCATGTCGAGCAGACGCTGACGGGTCTTCTGGGCAGGGATATCCTTGGGCGCCGCGTACTCCTGCACCACCAGATAGTCCTGATAGCGGTCGATGGCGGCGTTGTACTCCGGCAAGTCGGCATCGTAGATGCGATAGCAATCGATGCCCTCTTTGTTGGCCCACTTCTCGAGGTTTTTCAGATTCTTGCGCAGACGGTTGGCAAAGTCCTGTGCCACCTCTTTTTGGGAAGCCACGGAGTCGAGAGCGATCTGGTAGTTGCGCAGCTGACACTCGAGCGCCCCGTTAAACAGACGATATTGCTTGTCGGCGCGCAGGCGCAGACAGCTGAGCAGTTCGGGGGATGCGGAAAGAATGGAGACTTTCCAACCCTGGAAGCTGCGACGCAGGGCATCGCCGAGGGCCTGATGCACTTCCAGCAGGGCCGGAAACTCGCCGAGACGTTCGCCGTAGGGCGGGTTGGAGATCAGCATACCGACCTGACGGGCCTCCCCTTCCGCCGCCATCGGCAGCGGGTTTTCCAGAGCGGTCGCATCGGCCTGCTTGAAGGTGATGAGATGGGCCACGCCAGCGGCCTTGGCGTTATCACGGGCTTTGAGCAGCACACGCTGGTCGGCATCGCAACCAAACAGCTTCACTTCACAGCGCTGCATGCCCCGTTTGGCACGCACTTGCGCCTCCATCATCAGGCTCTGCCACAGCTCGCTATCGTGCTGCAGCCAGCGATCGAAACCGAAGCGCTCGCGACGCAGCGCCGGCGCCATGTCGGCGGCGATAAAGGCCGCTTCAATCAGCAGCGTACCGGAGCCGCACATCGGGTCCATCATGGGCTCGCCGGCCCAACCGCTACGAGCAATCATGGCGACCGCCAGGTTCTCTTTGAGCGGTGCTTCACCTGTGCCTTGACGATAGAAACGCTGGTGCAGCGCCGGGCCTGACAAGTCCAGCGTGATATTGGCCTTGCCTTTGCCCAGGTGCGCCATGATGCGGATATCCGGCGACTTTTTGTCCACGTCCGGACGCACGTGACCGCGCTTGGTGAAGCGGTCGACGATGGCATCCTTGATTTTCAGCGCGCCATATTGGGTATTGCGAATGGCAGGGTTGGTACCGGTAAAGTCCACCGCGATGGTAGAGGTACCGGAGAAGTGCTCTTCCCAGGGTATGGTGTGGGCGCCCAGATAGAGATCCAGATCATCGTTCATCTGGAATTCGGAGAGCACCAGCACGATACGGGAGGCAAAACGGCTCCACAGGCAGGCCTTGTAGCCAATCGCCAGTTCGCCTTTGAAATGGACGCCAGCCACGGTCTCACGGACCTGCTCTGCGCCAAGATTGGTCAGCTCATCGGCCAACAGGTTTTCCAGCCCCTTGGGGCAGGTTGCAAAAAATTCTTTCATCACGCTCACGGGGAACCCATAAAAATAGTGCCGCATTATACCTCATCAGGCGGGCTGGAGCATGCAAAAGTCGGCGCAAACAGCAGGATGGAAACAGATTGATAGGTGGCGAAAAGGTAAAAGGCCCCATGACTATCCGATGGCGAGAGCATGGGGCCAAACATCATTTAGCGGATCACTTCATACGAGCCTTGAAACGGGGATTGCTTTTGCAAATCACGAACAATTTTCCCCGACGACGCACCAACTGACAATCGGGATGACGTGCCCGTGCGGATTTGAGTGAACAGACGACCTGCATTCAGGACTCCTTCTTGCTTGAAAATGCGCCAAAGCGCTTGTTGAAACGGGCCACACTCCCCTCGCTCGATACCTGCTTCTGCTTGCCGGTATAGAACGAGTGCGACTGGCTGGAAACATCGAGCGACACATAGGGATACTCCTTCCCGTCTTGCCACGTATAGCGGCGATCGCTTTTGATGGTTGAACCGACCAGGAAAAAGGCATCTGCCGCCGTGTCATGGAACAGCACCAAACGATAATCCGGGTGAATATGAGGTTTCATAGCAACTCCATTTTGTTATGTTATAACAAAATGTAAGTGAGAATAGCTCTCGTTTCAAGCATGAAATGTCGTATGAAGAAAATCGCAGCAGTGAGTGATGTGTTGATAGCGAGGTGGAGGCACTACGCAAGCAGAGCGAAACAAGAGGGAGACACCATGCTTGCAGCACGGAAGACCAAGATACTGCGTGGGTCAGAACACAAGGTGCAAGTGGATGTAATAAGCCTCAGGAGAGGCTGAATCATAACCATCAATGAGAATGGGCAAGATGTTCGCGGATCAATGAAGTATCAGAAACGAGGCGCGATTGAGGTGACCACAGTAAAAACAGGCAGCGGTGTAATCACAGAGATAAAACGATTGATGAAAATATATCAACTGACCTGACGATATTGCTCGGTCACGGTAATACGCGGTTTCATCCGGTTATTCATCACCTTGATCACCCCGAAACGCGGCAAGGTTTTACTGGTGGTCAATACCAGATCGGCTGTGAGGTTCAAACAGACGCTAGCCTGATCCCCTGCCTCAATGACCATAAATTCGCCGTTGCCATGAGGTGTATTCATCAGGACCAGATCACCGTTTTGCGGGATCACTTGCGGATGCTGTTCACTAAAAAACCAGCTTTGCGGCATCAGGGGTTTATAAAAACGACTGACCGCGATGGCATTAAGCACCAACTGAACCTGATGCGGAATACTCCACTCAAGTTCGGCTGCTTTATCCATCAACTGGTAATAGAGGGCGGCATCATCGACGCAAAAAGGCTGGGTTGCAAACGAGCTAGGCACCAATTGTCGCCCTTTATACTCGGTCGCAAATAACATGTTATCAGACAGGTCCAACATCAGACGGTCACTCTGGGCATCATAGTGCCATTGCCAGCTATCGGTCGGTTGGATAAACATGTTGGAGCCCTTACTTGATAATTACCAGTTGACTTTATTCCATATGCAGGAAATCAGCAACGTCAAATAAAGGGCTCCGCCATCTATTTCTTAAATATTAGTCACAATCTCTTTGACCAGCCCCGGCCCTTTATAAATAAAGCCGCTATAAATTTGTACCAGACTGGCACCGGCGGCCAATTTTTCACGGGCGGCCATGGCACTATCAATACCACCCACCCCGATAATTGGCAGAGCACCATTGAGCGCCTTGGCCAGATGGCGGATCACCTCGGTACTCTTGTGTTGCAGCGGACGACCACTCAGGCCACCCGCCTCACCGGCGTGGGGCATGTCATAAATCATCTCGCGCTCGAGGGTGGTATTGGTGGCGATAACCCCATCAATACCATTCCGTACCAGCGAAGCGGCCACCTGATCTATTTCTTCAAAGCTTAAATCCGGGGCGATTTTAACTGCCAGCGGCACATACTTTTTATATTGGGCGGCCAGCTCTTGCTGACGCACCTTGAGGGCGGCCAGCAATTCATCCAGCGCCTCGCCATATTGCAGTGAACGCAAACCTGGGGTGTTGGGGGAAGAGATATTGACGGCAATATAACCGGCATGATCATAAACCTTGTCCATACAGAGCAGGTAATCATCCTTGCCCTGTTCGATGGGAGTGTCTTTGTTTTTGCCGATATTAATGCCGATGACTCCCTGATATTTGGCCTCTTTTACCTTGGCCACCAGATGATCCACCCCCTTGTTGTTGAATCCCATCCGGTTGATGATCCCCTCTGCCGGAATAACCCGGAACAGGCGCGGCTTGTCATTGCCGCTCTGGGGTCTGGGGGTGACGGTACCGACTTCGATAAAGCCAAATCCCATGGCGCCCAGCGCGTCAATGCACTCACCATCTTTATCCAGACCGGCTGCCAATCCCACCGGATTGGCAAAAGAAAGCCCCATGACAGTGACGGGGCGTTTCGGCAAATTCTGGCGGAAGAAACAATCGAGTGGCGTACCGAGAAGGCGGGGCAAATACTTCATGGAGAGATCGTGAGCCTGTTCCGGATTGAGTTTGAACAGGAAATGCCTGGCGATGGGGTACAACATCTTTGCTCCTTAAAGAAAGCCCCGGCAACTGGCCGGGGCTTTGGGTGTAATGTCGGTGTCATGCCTTAATCTGGCAATTAAAGTGCCCGACAATTCAACTGGAGCAGGTTCAACTCTCGCAAGGCCACCGAGAACTTGGCGAACTCGTGGGTACTGGTGGTCTTGAAGTCGGCCAACATGTGGGTCCAACGGGACAAGAGTTGCTCATGCTCCGAAATCCAGTCGGCCAGTATGGTAGCGCATTCTCCCTGATCTTTGCACCCTTCCAGTACCACAGAAGTGAGACTGCGTTGCTGCCAGTCAAGATCTTCGCGGAAGGAGGCTCGCGCCATCGCCTGCCAGTGGTTGCCGACCGGCTGATGGTTGATCTGGTCGAGGAACCAGTGCAGATCCAGTTTGGCTCCGAGGCGATAGTAAACGTTGGCGGCACGCAGGATATCGGTCTTGTGCTCCGCGGCAATTTGCGCCAGATCCAGGCTTGAGAAGAGGCTGCTCATATGGGCGACCTGACGGGCAATGGCCTCAGGCACCTGTTTCTCCATCCACTTGGCAACAGCCTGACGATGCTCGGCCACTTCGCTCTCATCCATCACCTCGTAGAGGTGCTTCCCTAAGGTCTCGAACGCCGGACGGAAGAAGGCGATGTTCTCGCTAATGCTCCAGCTGCGATTGCGGGCACGCAGGAACCAGCGGGTGGCACGGCGCACAATCCGGCGGCTGTAGAACATCAGCTCGAGCTGAGTCTGGGCATCCACCAGATTGTCGCACCCTTCGATATCGCGCCAAAGCTGGTTCATGCCAAACACTTCGCGGGCCATGGCAAAGCAGCAGGCCACTTCGGCGACCGAGGCTCCGGTCTCGTCCTTCATCCGGCTGGCGAAGTTGAGCCCCATGTCGTTAACCAGCATGTTGGCCACCCGGGTAGCGATTATCTCGCCGCGTAGCGGGTGATCGGCCAGCTGGGCACCAAACTGCTGCTGCACCTTGGCCGGGAAGCTGGTGACCAGCATGTTGGCGAGGAAGGGCTCGTCGGTCACTTCCGGGCAGTTGAGCTGCTCTTTCAGCACCATCTTGCCGTAGGCCACCAACACCGCCAGTTCGGGGCGGGTCAGTCCCTGCCCTGCCGCCATCCGTTCGGAGAGCTCCTCGTCAGAGGGGAGGAACTCCAGCGCACGGTCCAGCTTGCCTTCCCGCTCCAGTCCCTGAATAAAGCGCTGCTGCTCTTTCAGTTGTTCAGAGCCGCGGAAGCTGGTGACCGAGATAGACTGGGACTGGCGATAGGCGTTGGTGATCACGATCTGCGCCACGTCGTCGGTCATCTCATACAGCATCTGGTTACGCTGCTTGAGGGTCAGATCCCCTGCCGCCACCAACTGGTTCAGCAGGATCTTGATGTTCACCTCGTTGTCGGAGCAATCCACCCCGCCCACGTTGTCGGTAAAATCGGTATTGATGCGACCGCCCTGACTGGCGTACTCCACCCGGCCGAGCTGGGTAAAGCCGAGGTTGCCCCCCTCACCCACAATGCGGGCCCGCAGATCGCGACCATTGACTCGCAGTGCGTCATTGCTGCGATCGCCCACTTCCCCATCGCTCTCGCGAGCGCTCTTCACATAGGTGCCGATGCCGCCGTTCCACAGCAGGTCGACATTGAGGCAAAGCAGTGCCTTGATGAGCTCGTTCGGCGCCATGCTGGCCTTGTCGGTGCCGAGTAGTGTCTGCATCTCGGGGCTGAGCTTGATGGATTTGGCCGAGCGCAGGAAGATGCCGCCCCCTTGTGATATCAGCTCGCGGTTGTAGTCATCCCAGCTGGAGCCCGGCAGATCGAACAGGCGCTGGCGCTCGACAAAACTCTTGGCCGCATCCGGAGTGGGGTCGACGAAGATGTGCATGTGGTTGAACGCGCCCACCAGCCGGGTGTGCTCGGAGAGCAACATGCCGTTGCCGAACACGTCGCCGGCCATGTCCCCAATCCCCACGCAAGTGAAGTCGGTGGTCTGGCAGTTGACGCCAATTTCACGAAAATGCCGCTTGACCGACTCCCAGGCACCACGGGCGGTGATGCCCATCTTCTTGTGGTCGTAACCGACCGAGCCGCCGGAGGCGAATGCATCGCCGAGCCAGTGACCGTATTCGAGGCTGATCTCGTTGGCAATATCCGAGAAGGTGGCTGTGCCCTTGTCTGCGGCGACTACCAGGTAGTAGTCATCCTCATCGTGACGCACCACGGATTTGGGCGGGATCACCTCGCCGCCGATGATGTTGTCGGTCACATCGAGCAGGCCACGAATAAACAGGCGATAACAGGCCTTACCCTCCTCCTGGATGACAGCACGGGGCGCCCCCACCGGCATCTGTTTGCAGTAGAAGCCGCCTTTTGCCCCCACCGGCACAATGACGGTGTTCTTCACCTGCTGGGCTTTCACCAGACCCAGCACTTCGGTGCGGAAGTCCTCTTTGCGATCTGACCAACGCAGACCGCCACGAGCCACTTTACCCCAGCGCAGATGCACCCCTTCCACCCTCGGCGAGTAGACAAAGATCTCGAACTTGGGTAGCGGCAGCGGCATGTCGGTGATGCTGGACGGCGCCAACTTGAAGGAGATGTAGGGCTTGATGTTGCCCGCCTTGTCCAGCTGGTAGTAGTTGGTGCGCAGGGTAGCGTCAATCATCTCCACATAGCGGCGAATGATGCGATCGTCATCGAGGTTAGCAACCTGATCCAGCTTGGCGGCAAGCTCCTCGTGCAGC
This sequence comes from Aeromonas sp. 603404, assembly GCF_049171775.1. Classification (NCBI taxonomy): domain Bacteria; kingdom Pseudomonadati; phylum Pseudomonadota; class Gammaproteobacteria; order Aeromonadales; family Aeromonadaceae; genus Aeromonas; species Aeromonas sp. 603404. The sequence continues at coordinate 703,733 of NZ_JAAKPE010000001.1, read as the reverse complement.
TTGGCCTGTACCTTTGCGTCCTGCTTGCCGGCAGGATCCAGGCGCTGTTCGAACAGGGTAAACAGCAGTTGGGCGATATCGGGGTAGCGGGTCAGGGTCTCTTCGATATAGGACTGGCTGAAGGAGACGCCGGTCTGGCGCATGTATTTGGCATAGGCTCGCAGCACAGAGACCTGACGGCCGGTGAGACCCGCCCCCAATACCAGCCGGTTGAAGCCATCATCTTCCAGCTGCTTGTTCCAGATGGCGGCAAACGCCTGCTGGAAGCGCTGCTGGCTCTGGGCCAGATCAAAGGGCTGCTCGCCATGCAGCAGCATGGAGAAGTCGAGGATCCAGAACAGATCGCCGCCCGGAGTGCGAACCTGATACGGAGTCTCGCCGATCACCCGCAGTCCCATGTTCTCCAGCATCGGCAGCACGTCGGAGAGGTGAATGGGCTCGGTGCGGTGGAACAGCTTGAGCCGTACCCGACGATCGTTCTCCTCCTCCTGCGCGCGGTAGAACAGCATGCCCAGCGGCTCGGCTTCGCTCAGGTTATCGAGCGCCATGATGTCGGCCACGGCAGAGCCAGGCAGCACATCTTCCTTGTAAGCACGGGGGAAGGCGGTACTGAAACGGCGACGCAGCTCGTTGCCACGGGCCTCGCCATAGTGGGAAAGCAGCACGGAGTCGAGTCTGTCGTCCCAGCTGCGGGCCGCTTCAATCAGGTTGTTCTGTACTTCGTTCACATCCACATCCACGTTGTTGTTGTTGACCCGCACTATGTAGTGGGTCCGCGCCAGCACGCCTTCGGTGAAGTAGACGTTGAACTCCACCTCTTCATTGCTGCCAAAATATTTCTGCAAAATTTGCTGAGTTTTGATCCGCAGCGCCGTGTTGTAGCGCTCCTTGGTGACATAGACCATGCAGGAGAAGAAGCGACCATAGACATCGCGGCGCACGAACAGTCGCAGCATGTCCCGCTCCTGCATCTCCAGCACCCCAAGACCGGTGGCCAGCAGCTCCTCTTCACGAGCCTGGATCAACTCATCGCGGGGATAGGTTTCCAATACGTTCAGCAGCGCCTTGTAGGCGTGGGAGCCCTTCTCGTGACCGGAGGCGGCCATGATGCGCTCGAGACGATGGCTGATGAGCGGGATCTGGGTCGCGCTGGTGTTGTAGATGGAAGAGGCGTAGAGGCCGATGAAGCGATCTTCCCCGATCACCTTGCCATGCTCGTCAAAGCGCTTGATGCCGATGTAATCCACATAAGCCGGACGGTGCACCCGGGACTTGCTGTTGGATTTGGTGAGGATCAGCAGGTCAGAACTCAGAGCGGCGTGACGGGCGCTGGCCGGCATATTGCCAAGGCGCTGACCCACCTCCTTGATGGAGTTTTTCATCAGCCCAAGGCTGGAGCTCGCCTGCGGCAGGATCTCGTGATCCCCCTCCACTGCCTTGACGTCGTAACGGCGATACCCCATCAGGGTGAAGTTGTGGGCAGCCACCCATTTGAGGAAGGCAACGCAGGAGGCCACCTCCTCCTTGCTGACCGGGTGTTTGCGCTTGGGCAGTTCGTCAATGATCTCATTGAGCTTGGCCAGCATGGGCTGCCAGTCGCCCACTGCCAGCGCCACTTCACCAGCCACCGAGTTGAGCTCGGCAGCCAGCGCGGCCATCTGCTCCTCGCTGGTGAGGTGATCGATCTCGATAAGGAAGGCCGTTTCAACCGAGGTCTGCCCATCGGTGTTGTCGAGCGCCAGAATGGCGTCAATCTTGCCATCCGCTCCACGAATGAGGTGCAGCGGTTGGTGCAGCATCATGTGGGCGGTGATATTGAGCCGCTTGAGCGCCATCCGGATGGAGTCCACCAGGAAGGGCGAGTCCTGCAGGATCACCTCGACGATGGTATGGGGCGATTGCCAGCCGTGACGGGTCAGCTCGGGATTGTAGACCCGGATGTAGGGATCGGTACCGCTGCGCTGATTGAGGGCATTCCACAGGCTCAGGGCCGCGCCGTAGAGATCGCTGTCATTGCGATCGTGCAGATCGGAGCTCGCCATGTTGCCGTAGAACTTGGCAACGAAGCGCTCGACCAGAGAGGCACTGTTTTTTGGCAACTTCTGATGGATCAGGCTGAGAACGTTTTCGAGCAGAACTGAGGTAGGGGCGTCTTTCAATGCCATTTTTATATTCCTTATCGGACGACATTAACCACCGACGCAGAGGCAACCACCCTGGTTACCCGCTGGTGCAGAGTTGTTGCGAAGTGTAATGGCTTGGCTAAGGGAAGGCGAGGAAAGGTGCTAACGAGATGTTAAAAACAAGGTGCAGATCACGGCTTAAACTGTGAGAAATTTTGTAAATAACCAAAAATACAGAAATTCCCACTACCTTTGTGCCAGTTTACCGGATAGATAGTGACATAAAGCAGATAAACAGTCGGTAATCTGTTCTATTTTTGTTAATTTATGCGTTCGAGGCTGATAAAGCGGTAATCATCCTGGGTTTTCAGCCGAAAATAGCCATGCACACCATTGATGGCGACAAAGGGCCGTATTTTTTCTATGCCAAGCTCCAGGGTCAATCCCTGTTCGCTGCGCACCACCAGCCGTCTGGCATGGCCCTGATACATCAGCATCACCTCATCGCTATTCAATGAGAGCCGAAAAGTAAATTGCTTCACGCTTGCTCCTGATCACACGGCACATCAATGTGGGGCAGGCGCGTTAACGCCCCTGCCCCGACGATACTTACTGCTGTAGCGCCTTGCTGACCTTCTCGAACAGATCCCGTGCCAGCCCCTCAAGGTTGGCAAGACGGGTCAGCTCGGCGCGGATCAGCGCCTTGCGCACCTCATCCAGTCGCTTGAACTGGATAAGCGGGGTAATGAGGCGGGAGGCCACCTGCGGATTCACCTCGTTGAGCTCGATCAGCAGATCGGTCAGGAAGCGGTAACCACTGCCATCCACCGCATGGAACTGCACCTGATTGCTCATGGCGAAGCTGCCGATCAGCGCCCGCAGCCGATTCGGATTGCGAATGCTGAAAGTGGGGTGACTCATCGCCTGTTTCACTTCACTCAGCACATCGGCAGCCGGTTTGCTGCCAATCAGCCGCAGCCAGTTGTCCAGCACCAGTCCATCCTTGGCCCACTTGCCCTCGAAATCGGCCAGCAGCGCGGCGCGGCATGGCAACAGATAGCCGTTGGCCACCTGCAGTGCCGCCAGGGTGTCGGTCATGTTGTCGGCAGTGGCATACTGCTCGCGCACCAGCGCATCGGCATGCTCCGCATCCAGTGCCGCCAGATAGCCGAGCACTACCCCTTTGAGGGCCCGTTTGGCCATGTCGGCGTGCACCACCTGATAACCATTCAGACGCAGGCTCTGATAGGTTGCCGCCAAGCGCGCACCAAAGGCCTCGGCAAGACGGGTATGGATCGCGTCGCGCACCTGATGGATGGCATCGATATCGGCCACCTCGAACAGCTCGGCCAGGGTCGCCTCACCGGGCAGCGCCAGGATCTCCGCCTTGAGGGCCAAATCGAGATCGCTGTCGTCAAGAATGGCGACGAAGGCGGCCAGCAGGGTTTGGGAGAGTTCAACCCCCTGCCCGTGCTGGACCCGCGCCACCCCGTCGATGACCGCTTTGTTGATCAGCATCTGGGCCGCATCCCAGCGGGCAAACTCGTTGCGGGCAAAGCGCATCAGAAAGGCGAGCGCTTCGTCGCTGTAGTCATAGTGCAGCTTGACCGGCGCAGAGAAGTCCCGAAGCAGAGAAGGAACCGGTTTGACCGGCACTTGATCGAATTCGAAGGTCTGCTCCGCTTCCAGCACGTCGAGCACGTTGCCGATGGCCTTGCCCTGATACTGCAGCGCAATGACGGCACCCTGCTCGTCATAGAGCTCGATATCGAGGGGGATATGCAGCGGCAGCTTCTGCGGTTGATCCTGAGTCGGCGGCGTGTGCTGGCTCACATGGAGGCGATAGATACCGCTGGCGGCATCGTACTCGTCGGTCACGGTCAACTCGGGGGTGCCGGACTGGCTATACCAGCGACGGAAACGACCGAGATCGACACCGGAAGCATCCTCCATCGCCTGCACGAAATCATCGCAAGTAGCGGCCGAGCCGTCGTGACGCTCGAAGTAGAGACGCATACCAGCCTGGAAGGCATCTTCCCCCAGCAGGGTGTGCATCATGCGGATCACTTCCGACCCCTTCTCGTAGACGGTCAGGGTGTAGAAGTTGTTCATCTCGATCACCACATCCGGGCGGATCGGGTGCGCCATGGGGCCAGCATCTTCGGCAAACTGCGGGCCGCGGACGGTACGCACGTTGTTGATGCGGTTGACGCCACGGGAGCCCAGATCGGAGGAGAACTCCTGATCCCGGAACACTGTCAGCCCCTCTTTCAGGCTGAGCTGGAACCAGTCACGACAGGTGACGCGGTTGCCGGTCCAGTTGTGAAAATATTCGTGACCGATCACCCGTTCGATACCGTGGTAGTCGCCATCGGTAGCGGTGGCCGGATTGGCCAGCACGAACTTGGAGTTGAAGATGTTGAGCCCCTTGTTCTCCATGGCGCCCATATTGAAGAAGTCCACCGCAACGATCATGTAGATGTCGAGATCATACTCGAGGCCAAAACGGTGTTCGTCCCAGCGCATGGAGTTGATGAGACTCTCCATGGCAAAACCGGCGCGATCGAGGTTGCCCTTGTCGACGAAGATCTCGAGGGCCACCTTGCGGCCGCTCTTGGTGGTGTAGTGGCTGCGCTCCACATCGAAATCACCGGCCACCAGCGCAAACAGGTAGCTGGGTTTGGGGAAAGGATCCTGCCACTGCACGAAGTGACGGCCGCCATCCAGATCACCGCTATCGACCTTGTTGCCGTTGGAGAGCAAGAAGGGGAACTGGGCTTTGTCGGCGGTAATGCGGGTGCTGTAACGCGCCAGAATGTCGGGGCGGTCCAGATAATAGGTGATGCGGCGAAACCCTTCGGCTTCGCACTGGGTGCAGTAGGCATCACCAGACTTGTAAAGCCCTTCCAGCGCGGTGTTGGCGGCCGGATCCAGCAGGGTGACAATGGTCAGCACACATTCGGCCGGCAGGTTGAACAGGGTCAGACTGCTCTCGCCTTGCTCGTAGTGGTCACAGGGAATGCCATCAATGGCAACGCTTTTGAGGGTCAGCTGCTCACCATCGAGGACGAGCGGCGCATTGTGCTCGCCGTTGCGACGAATGCGAGTGATGGCGGTGACCTGGGTCAGCGGCTCCTGCAGTTGGAAATCGAGGTCGATGGTGTCGATCCAGTAGAGCGGCGCCTGATAATCCTGGCGATATTTGGCCGTCATGGCCTGGGGGTGATCGGTCATTATTGTCTGCTTCCACGCTTGTTAAAGGCGAGAAAGAGGCTGTCACAACCAACTGGCGGGGTCAAACAATTTGCATTACGTCAGATATGCCAGACAAAAAGAAAGGGCGACCGCAGTCGCCCTTGTGCATTGGAGGCCGCTTTGTCAGCTGCGTTTGCTGACCTTGGCCAGATCTGCCGTGATATTGGCCGCTTCGATGAGATACTCATCGGGCGCTTCGAAATCAGCGGGCAGTTCATCCAGACTCTTCACCGCCGGCTTGCCAAGACGTGCCAGACGCTCGTTGGTACGTTTGAGCGCTTTCTCATCCTGTTTCGCCTGCTCTGCAACACGCTCCGCCTCGTTGAGGGAGACCGACTTCTTCTCTTTCTCCTCCTTGTAGTCGGCGATGTCCTGCATCACATAGGCAAACTCGGGATCCTTGGCGATCCGGGCATCGTGCGCCGCCTGCAACTTGGGCAGTACACTGGCGAAGTTGCCGAGTTTCTCGTAGTTGGCGGAGGCAATCTTGTCCCACGGCAACGCATTGAACTCACGGCTTTCGCCCGTCTCTTCCGGAGCAACCGGTGTCGGGAAGCTGATATCCGGCGCAACGCCCTTGTTCTGGGTGCTGCCACCGTCGATCCGGTAGAACTTGGCGATGGTGTACTGCACGTGACCGAGCGGCTGCTCGTAGAAGTCATAGACCTTGGCGAGGCTGCGATGCTGCTGCACTGTCCCCTTGCCGAACGAGTTTTCACCCAGGATCAGGGCTCGACCATAATCCTGCATGGCGGCAGCGAAGATCTCGGAGGCCGAGGCACTGTATCTGTCGATCAGCACCGACATGGGACCGCCGTAATAGACGTTGCCATCGTCGTCACCGTTGACCGTGATACGACCCATATGATCACGGATCTGAACAACAGGACCGCTGCCAAAGAAGAGACCACTCAGGGCGGAGGCTTCGGTCAGGGCGCCACCGCCGTTACCGCGCAGATCGATGATCAGACCATCGATCTTCTTCTTGTTCAGGCTGGAGAGCTCCTTGATCACGTCGTCGTGCAGATTGACGTAGAAACTCGGGATCTCGATGACGCCAATCTTCTTGCCTTCGGCGTTAACCACCTTGGACTTGGCTGCCCGGTCTTCAAGGCGCACCTTGTCGCGGGTCAGCTCGATCTGCTCGGTCTTGGCAGTTGCGCCCTTGCCGCGCTGGATCTCCAGCTTGACCTTGCTCCCCTTGGGCCCCTTGATAAGCTCGACCACGTCATCAAGACGCCAGCCGATCACATCGACAATCTTGCCATCTTCCTGCCCTACCCCGGTGATCTTGTCATCGGGCTTGAGGTGGTTGGATTTGGCAGCCGGGCCACCGGGCACCAGAGAACGGATGACGGTAAAGTCATCTTCCGCCTGCAACACGGCCCCAATCCCCTCTAGCGAGAGGTTCATCTCGGTGTTGAAACGATCGGCACTGCGCGGTGAGAGGTAACTGGTGTGCGGTTCGATGGCACGAGCGAAGGAGTTCATGAAGAGCTGGAAGACATCTTCGCTCTCGGTCTGGGACATCCGCTTGATGGCGTTGTTGTAACGCTTGCCAAGCAGCTCCTTGATCTCGGGCCACTCCTTGCCGCTGAGCTTGAGACTCAGGGCATCGAACTTGACCCGCTGACGCCACAGCTCGTTGAGCTCTGCTTCATCTTTGGGCCAAGCCGCCCCTTCCCGATCAAACACATAGTTGTCGGTCTGGGTAAAATCGAAAGGAGTATCAAGCAGTTTGAGGGCGTATTCGAACCGCTCATAACGCCGCTGCTGACTCAGGTTGAACATCTCGTAGGCGGGAGCCAGACGGCCTCTTTCGAGGTCGGTGTCAAAACCGTTACGGTACTTTTCAAAACGGCTGATATCAGAGGCCAAAAACAGGTTGCGGCTGTAGTCCAGATTCTCCAGATATTTATCGAAAATCACGGAGGAAAAGGCATCGTCCAGCTTGAACTGTTTGTAGTGCGAGCGGGTAAACAGATTGGTAATTCGCTTGCTGGCCGTAGCATGTTGGCTCTCTTGAGCCAACACAGGCAAATCACTCTCCTTGAGCACCGGCTCGATGGCCTGTGCAAGCCCGGCAAGAGCCAGGCTACAGGCAACGAGGGAAAAACGAATTACGCCATGCTTCAACATTTGTCTCCTTAGAGAACCAAGTGCTCTGATTTGACCCGCACCATCATGCCGGTCTGCAGTTGGACCTGTACATCGTCCTTGGTTACTTCCTTGATGGTTGCCGGAACCGGGAATTTACCCATAACGACGCGCACATCCTGGCCCACTTTCAGCGTAGCGGCATCCACTTTAACCAGCGGAGCGTCAGCGACCGGTGCCTTGGCGGCAGCTTTCGGCTTGGCAGCTACATCAGCTTTCTCGGTTTTGCGCACAGCAGGACGACGTGGCTTCTTGACCTTCTCATCCTTCTCTTTGGTATTGGTACGACGGCTGGCGAATACGCGCTCTTTGCTCTCTTTCAGAGCTTGCTTGGCGTGCTCGATGTGCTCTTCGGTCAGCAGTTCGCCCGGGTTGCCATCCAGATCAACGCGAGCCTGGCCAGCTTTGAGACCGTGCAGGTAGCGCCAGCTGGAGGTGTATTGACGCAGTGCGGAACGCAGCATGGTCTTGGAGACTCTGGCATCGTCAGCAAGACGCTCGGCCAAATCCTGGAAGATGCCAATCTTGAGCGGCTTGGCCTCTCCTTCAGCAACGAAGCAGGCCGGGAATTTCTCGACCAGGTAGGCAACGATCTCTTTACTGTTCTTCAGCTTCTCAGTGTTTTCCATGTATAACCTTGGCTTTCATATAAACGCACGGGCACGTCCCGAGCACAACAAAGGCCCCATTATAGAGAGCTTGGGGCCTTTTGCGAACCATCTAGCAATGACTTAGAGCATGCTTTCCAAAATTTGCACCGTTTCTTCGAGGCCAATCCGGTCTTGCTGGTCGAAACGGTTAAAAATCGGACTGTCGATATCGAGTACCCCGATGATCTCGCCACCACGGCGCACCGGGATCACGATTTCCGAGTTGCTCGCGCCATCACAAGCGATATGACCATCGAACTGGTGGACATCGTCAATGAGCTGGGTTCTCCCCTCTGCCACTGCCGTACCACACACCCCACGGCCGACCGGGATCCGCACGCAGGCCGGTTTGCCCTGAAATGGCCCCAATACCAGGGTCTCGCCCTGCAACAGATAAAAACCGACCCAGTTGATCTCCGCCAGCTCCTGATTCAGCAGTGCGGAGAGGTTGGCCAGATTGGCAATCAGATCGGTTTCCCCCTCCAGCAGCGCCTTGGCCTGCTGGTTGAGGGTGCGATAAAATGGTTGTTTTTCAATCATGATTAAATAAACTTCACTCCCTGATGGTTTGGGGAAGGTAACGCCTGGCCGGGAAATTTCAAATATTTTTTCCACTCCCCGCTCCTTGCGCCGTTATTCCCGGGCAACGGAAAGCGCCAATTGCTGGCGTTGACCATTACTCCACTCGATATTTAACAACCAGATCATGACGGGTGATGTACAACTCCCCACCTGGGTTACCCCCTGCCACTGTCCGTCTATTTCTTCAAAGCTCACCGGAATGGTGCCCATAAACATATCTTTGCCTTCGAGTGTCGCTTTCACCGGTTTGATGGCCGGATCGCCGCCGGTAATAGCGATGGCAAAGTCATGTTCGGCGCGCAGCGGTAATTCCTTGATGGCGACCGTCAGCGACTTGTCACCAATCAGCGCGCTGCAAGGGGTGTGGGAAAGATCACAAATCTGATCTTTTTTCTGGTCAGCAGAGACGCTGTTATCGGCCGAAAACCAGGTGCGATAAGCCATCAGCGCCAATAACAGCGCCAATACCAGTACGAGGTGCAAAACTTTACGTGCGGTAAGTCTCTCTTTCATCAAAAACAGCCCGATTAAGATGCAATTAAAATAGTTTTTTGTGATCTCGAACAAGGTAAAAAACTGCCATATCGAGACCGGACGGAGCCAAATATATCACTGTTTATACTGTTATTTTACCTGTCACTTCAGTATCATTCCCATGCAGTTTTCATTTAGCCATCTTTTGCTTTTCCTTTCGTTAACAGATGTTAACAACTGGTCGGCGGTGGCTGATGAAGCCAGTCCGGTCCTCCGGATACAAAACCAAACAACAGCAGCATCGGAAGCGGAATATAACGATGAGCCATACAACTAACCATCCTGAGTACAACTACACCGTTGTTCGCCAGTTTACCGTCATGACGATTGTCTGGGGAATTGTCGGCATGTCGGTTGGCGTACTGATCGCAGCCCAGTTGATCTGGCCTGCCCTCAACTTCGAGACCCCGTGGCTGACTTACAGTCGTCTGCGGCCCCTCCATACCAACGCAGTGATCTTCGCCTTCGGCGTCAGTGCACTGATGGCCACCTCGTTTTACGTGGTGCAGCGCACCTGTCAAACCAGACTGTTTGGTGGCCCGCTGGCTACTTTCGTCTTCTGGGGCTGGCAAGCAATCATTCTCTCTGCCGCCATCTCTCTGCCGCTGGGTTACACCTCCGCCAAAGAGTATGCCGAGCTGGAGTGGCCGATTGATATCGCCATCACAGTGGTATGGGTCGCCTATGCCATCGTCTTCTTCGGCACCCTGATGAAGCGCACCACCTCCCACATCTATGTGGCGAACTGGTTCTTCGGCGCCTTCATCATCACCGTTGCGGTGCTGCACATTGTCAACAACATGGAAGTGCCGCTCTCCGGCATGAAGTCCTACTCCATGTACTCCGGCGCCATGGACGCCATGGTGCAGTGGTGGTATGGCCACAACGCGGTAGGCTTCCTGCTGACCGCCGGTTTTCTGGGGATGATGTACTACTTCGTGCCCAAGCAGGCCGGTCGTCCGGTTTACTCCTATCGCCTCTCCATCGTGCACTTCTGGGCGCTGATCTCCCTCTATATCTGGGCCGGTCCGCACCACCTGCACTACACCGCACTGCCTGACTGGGCACAGTCCCTCGGCATGGTGATGTCCCTGATCCTGTTCGTACCTTCCTGGGGCGGCATGATCAACGGCATCATGACCCTCTCCGGTGCCTGGCACAAACTGCGTTATGACCCCATCCTGCGCTTCCTGATCGTCTCCCTCTCTTTCTACGGCATGTCGACCTTCGAAGGCCCGATGATGGCGATCAAAACCGTCAACGCCCTCTCCCACTACACCGACTGGACCGTTGGTCACGTTCACTCCGGTGCGCTGGGTTGGGTTGCCATGGTCTCCATCGGTGCGGTCTATCACCTGATCCCGAACCTGTTCGGCCAGGGCCGGATGTACAGCGTCAAGCTGATCAACGTTCACTTCTGGCTGGCGACCGTGGGCACCGTGCTCTACATCGTTGCCATGTGGATTTCCGGCGTGATGCAGGGCCTGATGTGGCGTGCAGTCAACGAAGACGGCACCCTGACCTACAGCTTCGTTGAAGCGCTGCAGGCATCCTATCCCTTCTATTTCGTGCGCTTCCTGGGTGGCTGCTTCTTCGTCACCGGCATGTTGCTGATGGCTTACAACGCCTATCGCACCATCACTGCGCCCAAAGGTTCTCTGGAACCTGTCGCCCAGCCAGCATGATTGAAGAGGTCAACCCATGAGCAACAATAACCGTCACGAAATATTTGAAAAAAGCGTTCCCATGCTGGTGGTCGGCATCATCTTCGCCATCAGTCTGGGGGGCCTGGTTGAAATCACTCCGCTGTTCTTCCAAAAGCAAACCACCGAGCCGGTGGAGGGCCTCAAGCCCTACACCGCTCTGCAGATGGAAGGACGCGACATCTTCATTCGCGAAGGCTGCACCAACTGCCACAGCCAGATGATCCGTCCGTTCCGTGCCGAAACCGAGCGTTACGGTCACTACTCGGTCGCCGGTGAGAGCGTCTGGGAACACCCCTTCCTGTGGGGTTCCAAGCGTACAGGTCCGGATCTGGCCCGTGTCGGTGGCCGGTACTCCGACGAGTGGCACAAGGTTCACCTGATCAACCCGCGCGATGTGGTACCGGAATCCAACATGCCCGCCTATCCCTGGCTTGATACCAATGTGCTGACTGGCGAGATGACCGGCAAAAAACTGGCGCTGTTCCGCGATCACTTCGGTGTGCCCTATACCGACGCCGATATTCAGGGTGCTGGCGAAGCCGTCAAGGGCAAAACCGAGCTGGATGCGCTGGTGGCCTATCTGCAATCACTGGGTCATGCCCTGAAATAAGGAGGCGAAAATGGACTACGGCACATTTCGCGGTCTGTATACCTTGCTGTTGATGGCCATCATGATTGGCATCATCGTCTGGGCCTACAGCAAACGCCGCAAGACCTCTTTCGACGAGGCTGCCAATTTGGTTTTTGCCGATGATGAGCAACCCGGTGCTGATAAAAAGAACGCAGGAGCGAAACAATAATGAGCACTCTGTTTAGCATTTTTGTGACTGTCATCAGTCTGGGAACCATCCTCGGCTGCTTCTTGCTGCTGATGTGGTGCCGCAAGGACAAGATGGGTGTTGAAGAAGGCAAATCGATGGGTCACTCCTTCGATGGCATCGAGGAGATCAACAACCCGCTGCCGAAGTGGTGGACTTACATGTTCCTCTTCTTCATCGTCACCGGTCTGGTTTATTTGATCGCCTTCCCGGGGCTTGGCAACTTCAAAGGCCTGCTGGGCTGGCAAAGTTCCAACCAGGACGTGCGCTCGCTGGCCGAGTCCAAAGCTGCAACCGAATCGGCCAAGGCTGAAGGTCGCGCGGTGGAGTATGACCGTGAGGTCGCCAAGGCTGACGAGATCTACGGCGCCAAGTTCCGTGAACTCACCTACGAAGCGGATGGCAAAACCTATCGTGCCATCACCGAGATCGCCAAGGATCCGGAAGCCCTGAAAGTGGGTCAGCGTCTGTTCCTGCAGAACTGCTCCCAGTGCCACGGCTCTGACGCCCGCGGTGGTCGCGGTTTCCCGAACCTGACCGACAGCGAATGGCAATGGGGCGGCCAGCCTGATCAAATCAAGACCACCATCATGGGCGGTCGTCAGGGGATCATGGCTGCCTGGGGTGAAATCCTCGGCAAAGATGGCGTTCAGGAAGTGGCCTCCTATGTGCTGAGCCTCTCCGGTCGCAAGGTTGACCTGGTGGAAGCGAAGAAAGGTGAAGCCCGCTTCGCCATCTGCGCAGCTTGCCACGGTGCCGATGCCAAGGGCGGTATTGCCGTCGGGGCGCCAGATCTGACCAACAACACCTGGCTCTACGGTGGCTCCCGCGAAGTGGTGGTACAAACCATCACCCACGGTCGTCACGGCGTGATGCCAGCCTGGAAAGATATTCTGGGTGAGGACAAGGTTCACCTGCTGGCCTCCTACGTTTACAGCCTGTCCCATCAGCCTGCTAAATAAAGGTCGCTCACATAAGTCGTAACATGTGATAAACACGTGATTACACAGCAAAAAGCCTCGACTCCTCGAGGCTTTTTGTTATCTTGTGTTACGTAAAAACCATCTTCCACGTTAATCATTCGTTTCATGGCAGTAGCAATCATGACCCAACCTCTATCCAAACCGTGGTATCGCCAATTCTGGCCCTGGTTTATCATCGCCCTCCCCACTGCCGCCGTTGTTGGCAGCATCGCCACCGCCATCATCGCCAGCAAGGATGGGGTCAATCTGGTGGCCGAGGACTATTACAAACAAGGGAAAGAGATCAATCAGGACTTGAGCAAGTTTGACCGCTCCGAAGCGCTCAATATCCGCTTTGGGCTGGAGGTTGACGGCAACGAGCTGACCCTCAAACCCATCAGCGGTGACATTCCTGCCGGGCAAGCTCTCTATCTCTCATTGTTCCACCCGACCTTGGCCGGTCAGGACAGTGAACACATGATCACCGCCGATGCGAGCGGTACCTATCGCCTCCATTTCGACAAGCCGCTGGTCGGCAAGTGGCACATTCGGGTCGATGCCTTTGATCACCAATGGCGATTGCAAGAGACCGTCCAGCTGCCCACCCTGGCCCCTGTCGAACTCGACCCGAAAGGACGCTAAGCCATGACCGGCTGTTCTCACTGTGGCGAGCCGGTGCTCGCCAGTGCCCCTGCTGCTTGCATTCTGCATTCAGGGAGGCATAACGCATGACCCCCTGCTTTCACTGTGGCGAGCCGGTACCCGCCAATAGTGGCTATTCCCTCGAGATAAAGGGGATTGTTCGCCCCATGTGCTGCCCCGGCTGTCAGGCTGTGGCAGAAACCATCATGGAGTGCGGCCTCGCCAGTTACTACGATCACCGCACCGCTCCCGGCACCAAGGGCGATCTGGTGCCCGAGGAGCTGGCCGCCCTCACCCACTACGATCTGGCAGAAGTACAACAGGATTTTGTCACCGACAACGGTACCCTTCGCGAAATCCAGCTGACAGTTGAAGGGCTCACCTGCGCCGCCTGTGCCTGGCTTATCGAACGTCACCTAATGACCCTTGGCGGCCTGCGCTACATCAACGTCAACACCACCACCCACCGGGCCCGCATCAAGTGGGATCCGGGCCAGCTCTCCCTGAGTGACATCCTCAAGGGATTTGCCCAGATCGGCTATCGCGCCTATCCGTTCCAGACCCATCAACAGGAGGCGCTCTACGCCAAAGAGGTGCGCAGCTATATGTTCCGGCTGGCACTGGCAGGGCTTGGCTCGATGCAGGTGATGATGTGCGCCGTGGCTCTCTATATGGACCTCTTCATCAGTGTTGAAGATGAGTTCATGGTCTACTTCAAGTGGATAAGCCTGTTGCTCTCCACCCCCATCATGATCTATTCAGCCCAACCCTTTTACGTGGGTGCCTGGCGCAGCCTGAAACAGGGCCATCTGTCGATGGATGTGTCGGTGTCGCTGGCGCTGATCGGGGCTTTTATCGCCTCCATGTGGGCCACCGTGTTCAATACCGGTGAGGTCTATTACGACTCCATCACCATGTTCGTCTTCTTCCTGCTGCTGGGGCGCTTTCTCGAGTTGCGGGCCCGGCGCAAGGCGTCGGAATCGAGCTCCAACCTGGCACGACTGGTGCCCATCATGGCGACCCGCATCGATGATGAAGGGGAGCATGAGGTAGCGGCCAAGACCTTGCAGGTCGGCGATCGGGTACGGGTGCTGGCCGGAGCAACCTTGCCGGCGGACGGCATCATTGTCGAAGGGCAAGCCAGCCTCAACGAATCCATGCTGACCGGTGAACAGCTGCCCCTGCTCAAACAGCCCGGTGAGCAGGTCTATGCCGGTACCATCAACACCGATGCCCCGCTGCAGATCCGGGTCAGCCACCGTATCGAAGAGTCGCGGATCGCCCAGATCATGCGGCTGCAGGATCACGCCCTCGACGACAAACCGGCCATCGCCCAGATGGCGGATCAGCTGTCGCGCCACTTTATTCTGGTGCTGCTGATCATTGCCGCCGCGGTCTGGACCTTCTGGCACTTCCATCAACCGGATCAGGCGTTCTGGGTCACCCTCGCCGTGCTGGTTGCCACCTGCCCCTGTGCCCTGTCGCTGGCCACCCCGACGGCGCTGACCTCGGCCACCGCCAATCTGACCCGTAACGGCATTCTGCTGCGCCGTGGTCATGTGCTGGACGTGCTGACCAAGGCCAACCGGATCGTGATGGACAAGACCGGTACCCTGACTACTGGCGAGATCAGTCTGACGCAGACTCAAGCGTTGGCCGACCTTGACGTGGCCCACTGCCTCGCCATCGCTCGGGCCATGGAGGCGCAATCCGAACATCCCATTGCCCGTGCCTTCCGACTGCCCGCCGACAGCATCGCCGTGTTGCCATCCGTTCGCGAGATCACCCCGGTCATCGGTCACGGCATCACGGCGCTGGTGAATGGCGTACGCTACCGCATCGGCAGTGCCCGCTGGCTTGGGCTGGATCCGGCGCAAGAACGCGGCCGCGGTCTGGCTATCTATCTGGCCGACGAGCAGAAGGTCTTGGCCCGCTTCAATCTGGAAGATACCCTGCGCCCCGATGCCAGGGCGCTGATCGCGGCATTCAAGGCGGCCGGTCTGCAAACTACCGTGCTGACTGGCGACAGCTCTTTGCAGGCAGACGAGATTGCCCGCGAGCTAGGAGTGGATGAGCTGGTCAAGGGGGTCTCGCCCGATGGCAAGCTGGCCTACCTCAAGGCCCGGGAAGCCCAAGGGGATATCAGCATCATGGTGGGCGATGGCATCAACGACGCCCCGGTACTGGCTGGCGCTCACGCCTCGTTTGCCATGGCTGGTGGCACCGATCTGGCGAAAAACAGCGCCGATGCCATCCTGCTGGCCGATGACCTGAGCCGACTGCTCGAGGCCAGAGTGCTGGCAATGCGTACCCGCAAGATCATCATCGAGAACTTCGCCTGGTCCATCGGTTACAACCTGCTGGTGCTGCCGCTGGCGGCCTGCGGCTGGCTGCCCCCCTATCTGGCGGCGGCGGGCATGTCGCTCAGTTCACTCATCGTGGTAACCAACTCGATGCGCCTCAACCGATGAGACCGGTGGCGGAAAATAGCTGAAAATGTGGCCTGCCTCCAATGCAGGCCACATTTCTCACTGATAGCGGCTGGCCCCCTGCCCAAACAGGGTTACCATAGGGGACACTTGCCAAGGATGAACGCCAAGGTACCTCTCATGAATATAATTTTTGTCCTGATCCCCATCGCCATCCTGTTTGTGATCATCGCCGGGGTCATCTTCTTCTGGGCCATTCGCTCCGAACAGTTTGAAGATCTCGACCGGCAGGGTTCCAACATCCTGTTTGACGAAGAGCAACCTGCCCACAAACCCGTAAAGCCTGCTGACCATGACCCACAACCTTGATCTGGCCGGCGCCCTGCTGGTCGGACTGGCAGGGTCTGCCCACTGTATCGGCATGTGCGGTGGCGTCTCCGCCGCGCTCTCCATGGCGATCCCCGCCAACAAGCAGCACTTCTGGGGGCGGCTTGCCTATCTGCTCAACTACAACCTCGGCCGGATCCTGAGCTATGTGATTGCAGGTGCACTGGTGGGCGGCCTGCTCGCCACCACCAGCGAGCTGGGCGCAGGCAAACACGCTATTGCCGGCTTACGCCTGGTGGCGGCGTTATTGATGATTGCGCTTGGTCTCTATCTGGCGGGCTGGTGGCAAGGGATCTTGCTGCTGGAGCGGCTCGGCGCAAGACTTTGGCCCCGTATCAAACCGCTGGCGGGCAAGTTTCTCCCCTTCACCTCACCTGTGCAGGCACTGCCCTTTGGCATGGTGTGGGGTTGGCTGCCCTGCGGGCTGGTCTACTCCATGCTGACCTGGAGCGCAGCGGCGGGTTCGGCCAGTGGCGGGGCGCTGATCATGCTCTTTTTTGGTCTCGGCACCCTGCCCACCCTGTTCGCGTTGGGCGGGCTTGCCGATCGCCTGAGATACTGGCTCACCCTGCGCAGTTTGCGCCTTGGCGGTGCCCTGCTGCTCATTTTGTTCGGGGTGCATACCTTCTGGATTGGCATTGCTTCCTTTTGAAACCCTATCCAAAACGGATGAGTTGATGGTAAACTTGTTTGATATAAATCAATTATTCGTATGAGCCTATGATCCCGGAAAAGAAACCTGGCAGACGTATCCAGAGCGGTGGCTGTGCAATTCATTGCCAGGATTGCAGCATCAGTCAGCTCTGTATTCCCTTCACTCTGAACGACAACGAGCTTGATCAGCTGGACAGCATCATCGAGCGCAAGAAGCCGATCCAGAAGGGTGAAGAGCTGTTCAAGGCTGGCGATGAGTTCAAATCGCTCTATGCCATCCGTTCCGGGACCATCAAGTCTTACACCATCACCGAGCAAGGGGATGAGCAGATCACCGCGTTCCACCTCGCTGGCGATCTGGTCGGTTTTGACGCCATCCACAAACAGGCCCACCCCTCCTTCGCCCAGGCGCTGGAAACGGCCATGGTGTGCGAGATCCCGTTTGAAGTGCTGGATGATCTCTCCGGCAAGATGCCCAAACTGCGTCAGCAGATCATGCGTCTGATGAGCAACGAAATCATGGGCGATCAGGAGATGATCCTGCTGCTCTCTAAAAAGAATGCCGAAGAGCGCCTCGCCGCCTTCCTGCACAATCTGTCGGTACGCTTCTCCGAGCGCGGCTTCTCCGCCAAGGAGTTCCGTCTCTCCATGACCCGTGGTGACATTGGTAACTATCTGGGACTGACCGTCGAGACCATCAGTCGTCTGCTCGGCCGTTTCCAGAAGTCCGGTCTCATCAGCGTCAAAGGCAAATACATTACCGTGCTGGATCAGGTCGCGCTGGGCATGATGGCCGGTGCCACTCGCCCGCCCTGCGGCTGATTTTTCCGCTTACCCTCTCGCTTTTCTCCTGCTTTCCCTGCCGGATCCTTTCCTCTGGAATGTGATCCGGTACGTTCCCCATACCCTCCTCCTGCGCTAAGCTGTAATGGCTAAGATTCTGCTGTCATTGGACTTTTCCAAGGAGGAGAAGATGGTCAAATATCAGAATATTCTGGTGGTTATCAATCCAGAAGAGGAGCGTCAAATCGCCCTCGAACGGGCAGTCAAAGTCGCCGAGCTGGACGAAAACGCCCATCTGACCCTGCTGCTCACCATCTATGACTTCTCGTATGAAATGACCGCCATGCTCTCGGTGGACGAGCGGCAAGAGATGCGTGATGGCGTCATTTCACAGCGACGTGAGTGGCTGGACGAAATCCTGACCCCCTATCGGGCACAGGGGATCGAATGCGAAGTGAAAGTGGTCTGGCACAACCGTCCTTTCGAGTGCGTCATTCAGGAAGTGCTGGAGCAGCGACACGATCTGGTGGTCAAAGCCACTCACCATCACAGCTTCCTGCAAACCTTCATCTTTACCCCCACCGACTGGCACCTGCTGCGCAAATGCCCCTGTCCGGTGCTGCTGGTCAAGGAGGGTCACTGGCAACGGGGCGGCAACATCATCGCCGCCATCAACTGCTCAAGCGACGATCCGGATCAGAAATTGCTCAACGAACGGATCACCCAGGAAGGAAGCGACATCGCCGAGCTGCTGGGCTCCAATCTCTATCTGGTCAACACCTACCCGGGCACCCCGGTCAACGTGGCCATCGAGCTGCCGGAGTTTGACCCCAACGCCTACAACGAAGCTATCCGCAAACACCACGAAAGCCTGCTGCTCAGCCATGCCGACAAGTTCGGGATCGGTCATCTCTGGACCCGGGTAGCAGAGGGGCTACCGGAAGAGGTGTTGCCGGATATGGCCGAAGAGCTCAAGGCGACCCTGATGATCATGGGCTGCGTCGGCCGTACCGGGCTTTCTGCTGCTCTGCTCGGCAATACCGCCGAACATGTGATTGACCGCCTCTCCTGCGACATCCTGATCCTCAAACCGGCGGACTACAGCTGCCCGGTCGACAGTCGTCGCAATCAATCATAAGGTACCTGGCACCTTGCCCTCCCCCGGGACATGGCTATAATAACGCGCTTATTTGTGTCCCGGGTTTTACGAGCATGCTAGAAGAGCTGAACGCCAAAGAAAAATACAGTTTTAACAAACTGCAAAAGCGCCTGCGGCGCAACGTGGGTCAGGCCATTGCCGACTTCAACATGATTGAAGAGGGCGACAAGGTCATGGTCTGCCTCTCCGGCGGCAAGGACAGCTTCGGTATGCTCGACATACTGATAAGCCTCAAAGCCAGCGCCCCCATCCATTTCGATCTGGTTGCCGTCAACCTGGATCAGAAGCAGCCCGGCTTCCCCGAGCATGTGCTGCCCGAGTATCTGGATTCCCTCGGTATCGAGTACAAGATCGTCGAGGAAGATACCTACTCCATCGTCAAAGAGAAGGTACCGGAAGGCAAAACCACCTGCTCACTCTGCTCACGGCTGCGCCGCGGTATTCTCTACCGCACCGCCCAGGAGCTGGGTTGTACCAAGATTGCCCTTGGCCACCACCGCGACGACATCCTCGAGACCCTGTTCCTCAACATGTTCTACGGTGGCAAGCTCAAGTCCATGCCGCCCAAGCTGGTGAGCGACGATGGCAAGAACGTGGTGATCCGCCCGCTGGCCTACTGCAAAGAGAAGGATCTGATCCGCTACGCAGACGTCAAAGCCTTCCCCATCATTCCGTGCAACCTGTGCGGCTCGCAGGAGAACCTGCAGCGTCAAGCCATCAAACAGATGATGCAGGATTGGGATCGCCGCTTCCCCGGTCGTATCGAGACCATGTTCACCGCCATTCAGGACGTGATCCCGAGCCACCTGCTCGACCACAAGCTGTTTGACTTCAAGAGCATCAACCGCGACTCCGGCATCATCGATGGCGGCGACAAGGCGTTTGATCCGCCCGAGATGCCAAAGGCGCCGCTGCTGGATATCGACGAGATGGACATGCTGGATGTGATTGAAGTGCGCTAAGCCGCCGTCACAGGGCAAACACCACGCAATAAAAAAGGAGCGATAATCGCTCCTTTTTTGCTTTCTTGACCTGCCTGTTACCAACGTGACAACACCATCGGCATCAGTCCTTGTGCAGCCAGGGGGTCAGTCGCAGCACGTCACCCTGCAGGCGCAGTTGCCCGGCAGCGAACGCGGCCAGTTGCTCATTGCTTAGCAGCAGGTGGCCTTCCTGCCAGGGCAGCGCTTCCTGACGGGCGCCATCAATCAGATAAGCAGTGCCGCTCTGCTGCACCAGGGTAATGCGTACCCCTTCCATCTTCGGCAGGAAGTGCTTGCCGACCATGCCCGCCATCTTGTCGAGCAGCGACTGCATCTGCTGCTGACGGGCCGCCAGCTCGGCCAGCGGCAGCTCGGGCCCGTTCGGCGCATCGGCCATCACCTGTACCGTCATATCGCAAGTGGCGTGCTCTTCTTTCAGGCCGACGGTCACGATCCCCTTGTCGAGGTTGAGATCCTCATCAAAAGGCAGGCGCAGTTCGCTATCGACCGTTACCTCGCCCGCCACTTCCTTGCTGTCGGTTGCAACCCGGGCAAAGGTGAGGCCGCAGCGCTGACCATTTTGCGGATCAGTCAGATAAAACCCCAGTCTGGCGTGACCAAACTCCCCTTTGGCAAAGGTCTTCATCTGGCTGTAGAAGGTGCTGTATTGCAGATCCAGCACCGGCTCAGCCAGCGCCAGCCCTGGCAGCAAGAGCGTGGCCAGCAGACTCTGGCGCAAAACCTTGGTCACTCCATATCGACGGGTCATTCAACGTCCTTTTGCATCATGCATTGAAATGGTTGGGGCCTTCTGTCACCTCGTTAACCTCTACCCCCACCCCGCAGAGATCCCGATAGAGGATCCCCTTGCAGTTGAAATAGAGCGGTGCCACCCAGATAAGCCCCAACCCCATGGGGATCAAAGCCAGGAAGAAGAGCGCGGTCATCACGCCGTGGAACAGCACAATGCTGGGCCAGCCGCGCGCAAAGAGCTTGAGAGAGACCAGAATGGCCTGGGGTGGCGTCAGGCCACGCTCCAGCACCAGCGGCACGGTAAAGAGCAGCCCCATGCCGATCAGGGCTGAGGGGATGAAAGAGAGTACGGCGGGCAATCCCAGCAGATCGAATAGCGGGCCAAACAGGCTGGTGAGCAGACTGCCAAGCAGGCTCAACATGCCGAGGCGTACAAAGTGGCGGAAGAAGTCGAACACCTGGTTGGCTCTAGCGCGCCCCCCGACAGACTGCTGCAACCCCAGCATATCGAGGGAGCTGGTCATGGGGGCCATTACCACCGTCATCAGCAGGCTCAGCACCATGGCCACATTCATCTGGCTGTCATCCCCCAGATAGGGCAACAGCAGCACATTGCTGAGCAGGATCCAGATCGCCGTCACCCCGACAATCGCCAGCAGCAGGCCAAATCCGGTACGGCGGGTCTGTTGCCATCCCTCCTGGATGACCCCTTTCAGATCAAGGCGGTAGCCCTGGTTCAGAGACTGCTCAAGGGAGCCGCCAATACGCATTTTATTACTCAATTGACTATCCAATATCGAAAACGACCAAATCAGGTGGCACATTATAGCGATTTGGTCTGCTATTCGTAGCCGTTTTTCCTGCGCACTTGCGGCTAATTCGGGCCAAAAAGCCTTTAATTTCATGTGTCGGCTGCATAGAATGCGGCCCTCTTTCAACACGATGGCCACTGGCTGGGGTGAGACTGGCGGATGATGAACAATCCACAGGTAATTGTCGCGCTGAACAAGATCAGCAAAAAATACGATGGCAAGGTGATCCTGAGTGACCTTGACCTTGAAATCTACGATGGTGAATTTCTTACCCTGCTGGGCCCCTCCGGCTGTGGCAAGACGACCCTGCTGCGCCTGCTGGCCGGGCTAGAATCGGTCGATGGTGGCACCATCCATCTGGCCGGTGACGAGATCACCCATATCCCCGCCGAACACAGGCACATCAACACCGTGTTCCAGAGCTATGCGCTCTTCCCCCATATGACGGTGTTTGAAAACGTCGCCTTTGGCCTCGAGATGCAGAAAGTACCGGCCAGCGAGATCCGCCAGCGGGTCGAGGAGACCCTCGCCATGGTGCAGCTCACCGAGCTGGCCAACCGCCGCCCGGATCAGCTCTCCGGCGGTCAGCAGCAACGGGTCGCCATCGCCCGCGCCGTGGTCAACAAGCCCCGCCTGCTGCTGCTCGACGAATCCCTCTCGGCGCTCGACTACAAGCTGCGCAAGCAGATGCAGAGCGAGCTTAAGGCGCTGCAACGTCGTCTTGGCATCACCTTTGTCTTCGTCACCCATGATCAGGAAGAGGCGCTCACCATGTCTGATCGCATTCTGGTGATGGAGGGCGGCAAGATCATCCAGCGCGGCACCCCGCGCGATATCTACGAATCGCCAGCCAACCTGTTCGTGGCCCGCTTTATCGGAGAGATCAATGTGATGGATGGCAAGCTGATCAATCAGCGCGAACCCGGTATCTGGCAGGCGGAGGTAGAGGGGCGCGAATGCCTGCTTCATACCACACTGCCGTTCCAACCAGACGACAAGGTGCTGGTGCTGCTGCGCCCGGAAGATCTGCGCATTCTCGATCAGGATGACGATCAGAGCGGCGCGCTGCGGGGCAATATCCGCGAGCGCAACTACAAGGGGGCGACGCTGGATTCGGTGATCGAACTCGAAAGCGGCAAACAGCTGCTTATCTCCGAGTTCTTCGACGAGGATGACCCCGACTTTGACTACCGTCTGGGTCAGGAGGTGGCGATCCACTGGGTCGACAGCTGGGAGGTGGTGCTGCCCTATGAGCCTCACTAATCTGCGGGTACCGCACAGCTTTGCCCACAATGGCTTTCGCAACGGGGCCATCGCGCTGATCCTCGGCTGGCTGACGCTGTTTGTCTTCCTGCCCAACCTGATGATCATCGGCGTCAGCTTCCTGACCCGTGACGAGTCCGAGCTTATCGCGCCGCTCTTTACCCTGAGCAACTATGGCCGCCTGCTGGACCCCCTCTATTTCGAGGTGCTGCTCCACTCCCTCTGGCTGGCGTTGCTCGCCACCGCCATCTGCTTGCTGGTGGGCTACCCCTTTGCCTGGCTGCTGGCTCATCTGCCAGCGCGTATCCGCCCGCTGCTGCTGTTTCTGGTGGTGGTGCCGTTCTGGACCAACTCCCTGATCCGCACCTATGCGCTGAAAGTGCTGCTCGGCACCCGGGGGCTGATCAATGGCTGGCTGCTGGATCTGGGGCTTATCGAGCGACCTCTGCAGATGATGTATACCGAGGTGGCCGTCATCATCGGGCTGGTCTATGTGCTGCTCCCCTTTATGGTGCTGCCGCTCTACTCCAGCATCGAGAAGCTGGATGGCCGTTTGCTGGAGGCGGCGCGAGATCTTGGCGCCAACGGCTGGCAGCGGCTGGTGCGGATCATTCTGCCCCTCACCCTGCCCGGCATCATCGCCGGTTGTCTACTGGTGTTCCTGCCCGCCATGGGGATGTTCTATGTCTCCGACTTGCTGGGGGGCGCCAAGCACCTGCTGATCGGCAACCTGATCAAGACCCAGTTCCTCAACAGCCGTGACTGGCCCTTTGGTGCGGCCATCAGCGTGATGCTGACGGTGCTGATGGCGCTGTTGGTCTACTGCTACTGGCGGGCAGGCAAGCTATTGAGCAAGAAGGGGGAGCTGGCATGATGCGCGCACTGAAAGCTCTGTTCCTGCTGCTGGTGTTTGGCTATCTCTATGTGCCCATCGGGGTGCTGATCGCCAACTCCTTCAACCTGTCGAAATATGGCATCGACTGGCGCGGCTTTACCCTGGGCTGGTATGAGAAGCTGTTTGCCAGCGCCAGCCTGATGCAGGCGGCCCAGCACTCCCTGACCATCGCCGCCCTCACCGCCACCGCAGCCACCCTGATCGGCACCCTCACCGCCGTGGCGCTGTTTCGCTACCGTTTTCGCGGCAAGCAGTATGTGAGCGGCATGTTGTTCGTGGTGATGATGTCCCCCGATATTGTGATGGCCATCTCCCTGCTGACCCTGTTTGTGGTGACCGGCATTGCGCTCGGCTTCTGGTCGCTGCTGATCGCCCACATCACCTTCTGTCTGCCGTTTGTGGTGATCACCGTCTACTCGCGGTTGTGCGGTTTTGATGTGCGGATGCTGGAAGCTGCGCGGGATCTGGGGGCTGGCGAGTGGATCATCCTGCGCCGCATCATACTGCCGCTGGCCCTGCCAGCGGTGATGGCGGGCTGGCTGCTCTCCTTTACTCTGTCGTTGGACGACGTGGTGGTCAGCTCCTTTGTTACCGGCCCGGCCTACGAGATCCTGCCGCTCAAGATCTACTCCATGGTCAAGGTGGGGGTCTCCCCCGAGGTCAACGCCCTGGCCACCCTGATGCTGGTCGCCTCCCTCGGGATGGTGCTGCTGGCGCAACTGTTACTGCGCAAACGGCAGGGCTGACCCTGCCCGTTTCGTCCCCGCCACCTTTGGCGAACTCTGTCACGGTGGGCCGCAAGGCCCCATAACCCCAAGGAGTTGTTGATGACAATCCAACACAAGGCCGGCGCCCTGCTGGCAGCCGCCCTCACCCTCACCACCCCGCTGCTGAGCCAGAGCGCTCACGCGGCCGATGACAAGGTGGTCTACTTCTACAACTGGTCGGAATATGTGCCGGACGGCCTGCTGGAACAGTTCCAGCACGAGACCGGCATCAAGGTGATCTACTCCACCTACGAATCCAACGAGACCCTCTACGCCAAGCTGAAAACCCATGGCGACGGCTATGACGTGGTGGTGCCCAGCACCTACTTCATCTCGAAAATGGCCAAAGAGGGGATGCTGCAGCCGCTGGATCGCGCCCAGCTACCCAACTTCAAGCACCTCGACCCCACCCTGCTCAACCACGAGTACGACCCGGACAACCGCTATTCCATCCCCTATATCTGGGGCGCAACCGGGATCGGCACCAACACCGACATCATCGAGCAACCGGTTACTAGCTGGAAGCAGCTCTGGGCGCCAGAGTGGAAAGAGAGCCTGCTGCTGATGGACGATGCCCGCGAGGTGTTCCATATCGCGCTGGTGCAGCTGGGCTACAGCCCCAACACCCGGGACAAGGCGCAAATTGCCGAAGCGTTCGAATACCTGAAAAAGCTGATGCCCAACGTCAAGGCGTTCAACTCCGACAACCCGGCCGACCCCTTTATCGCCGGTGAGGTCAATATCGGCATGCTGTGGAACGGCTCGGCCTACGGCGCCCAGCGCGAATACCCCTCCATCCAGATGACCTACCCCGAAGAAGGGGCGGTACTCTGGATGGACAACCTCGCCATCCCGGCCAAAGCCAAACATGTGAAAGAGGCCCACGCCCTGATCAACTTCCTGATGCGCCCCGATGTGGCCGCCAAGGTGGCCGAGGCGATTGGCTACCCCACCCCGGTCAAGGATGCTATTCCACTGCTCACCCCGGCGTTTCGCAATAACCCCATGGTCTTCCCGAGCGACGAGATCAAGCGCAAGGGCGAGTTCCAGTCTGATGTGGGTGATGCCTCCCGCCTCTACGAGCAGTACTTCCTGCAGCTGAAAGCCATGGTGGCCAAAGCCGGTTAAGTCGGCGGTTAATCGACCCTCTGACGGGCTTAATGGATAAAGGGGGCAATATTTGCCCCCTTCTCTTTTTAACCACCAGCGCAATTTTTAAGCACAACAGTCATAGACACTGAGAGGCACAGGCGCGCATCGATTAACAGCAAAATATATAGATAGTCATCTTTAAGCCAGACAGACCACAATTTTTGTAAGTGCTCCACTGCAGCCGGCTTCAGAGCAAATTTGTAGGGAAATATGAGGGGGGCGATGTATTTCTCCATTTAGAAGGGAGGAACTCATAGCGACCCCACTGTGGAGATATAGGCAAAACGGATGTGTTTATGGGGAATAACTGTGCAATTTTATCGAAACAGCTAACGTCCGATTACGATTCGCTAATCTAACTAACAGTCTTTATACCCCCTTTTCATAGGACAAATTATTATTTAGTGGATCGCCATATGCACTCTCTAAAACAGTATTTTGTTTAGCGCTTGACATTTTGTCCTCCATAACGAATTTAAAATTAACTATCGATGGTAGCGGTTTATTATGAACTTTATAGTTACGTCTATATGTATTTACTTCTCTTTGATTCAGTCGCTTACAAACAACACCACCTTTTAATTTTTTAAGACCAACATCTGGTCGGCATGAAATATTTACACTCCCCAGTTTTAACTCACTCCAATTGCTGTGTGCTGAAGATAAAAAATACCCTTGACGATTATGTTGATCTGAAGGGTTAGCTTTCAAATTAGCCTCCAACTCGGAACCTGCCTTCACTATAAAATAGCCAACAGAATCTAACACCCAATTACATCGGCCAGGCAATAAATAGTCTTTTGACACTTTTACACTGAATCTGTTTGATTGATATTTCTTAATGGGGTTATCTATTTGCCATCCCCTGAGTCTAGTATTTGCAGGTATAACTCCGAACGCATAAAAAGTTTTGCTGCAAGTAGAGTCAGTTTTATTAGATGCAATGAAAGTACTATTAACAGCTAATTGATACCCCTTATCAAAAGGAAACTCGCCCTGAATAGTAAACAATTCTGTTGGGGTGGGATTAATCTCTGGCTCAATATAGGGCTCTTTAAGCCACCAGTACCACCCTCCGCATATCACTGCCAAAGCTACAAAACCCGATATCAGTTTGGTTTTATTTTTGATATTGCTTGACTTTCCCTTGTCATCATCCATTGATCACCTCTTTATTTTCCTTAACCTACTTCCTACCTTTCCTTAAAACTCTCAATTTCGCTGAGTTTCACTCCCCTTCTCTTAGTAAACAACATGGCTACTGCATATATATACTTTCAACTCCCTACATGCTATTTTATAACCGGATTAAAGCATGATAAAACATTACAGCTACCATGACAGCAGTGGAAAGTTTGTAGAAGAACATGGTATCAAACGCAAACGATTGCAGTCATCAAAAAGTTATCTAAAAAGGCCGTTTTCTGTTTGATGATCTAAATGAAGATCAATCTTGTTAGATAGGATTCATTGTAACGACCCAAACATTAGAATATCTGATGACGATCAGATCGTGCAAGAGCGGGAGAACAACCAAGGACGCTACTGTGCCCCAGTCCTTTCAGTACCAACCACCCATCCTCAGGTATCAACTATCCCATCAAGTTCAACACCATCTGATTTGCGCCCTTAGCCGAGGAATTTATGAAATGGGCAAACAAACCGATTAATTCTGCGCTTTTTCATCGCCCCTTAGGGGTGTAGATTGGTTGGGGGAAAACGTTGCCCCCTCTCTTTTTTCATGACCCCTCGAGATATCACGGAAAACACGCTTTTCGCCGATATCGCGGGTGGCCTGAGCCAATCAGGAGTATTCATGTCCGATCTGACCCTCTATTTCGCTCCCGGCACTTGTGCCATGGCCGTGCAGATTGCCCTGCTGGAAGCGAATGCCCTGTTTCAACCCCGTCTCGTCAACCTCGCCGCAGGGGAGCAGCGTGATCCTTCGTATCTTGCCATCAACCCCAAAGGGCGGGTGCCTGCCCTTGTCACCGAGCAGGGCACCCTGACCGAGACCCCGGCCCTGCTGTACTATGTGGCACAGCGCTTCCCCGATGCCAAACTGGCGCCGCTGGACAACCCGTTCCTGCTGGCCCGCATGCAGGAGGTCAACAGCTTCCTCGCCTCCACTGTGCATGTCTCCCATGCCCACGGTCGCCGTGGCAGCCGCTGGGCCGATGACGAGCAAGCCATTGCCGCCATGCAGCAGAAAGTCGCCAGCAATATGCGCGATGGCTTTGCCCAGATTGAGCAGCACTATCTCGCCGGTCCCTGGGTACTCGGCGAGCAGTTCAGCGTGGCGGACATCTATCTGTTCGTGGTCGCGGGCTGGCTGAAAAGCGATGGGGTCGAGATCAGTGAATTCCCCAAAGTGGCCGATCATTATCAACGCATGCTGAGCCGTCCGGCGGTCGCCAAGGCACTGGCCAACTAACCATAAAATCAATAGCTCGATAAATAACAAGGGTGTCAGGGCTCTGCTGACACCCTTCCTGCCTCCTCCCCTGTACTTCTTCTCCCGCCTTTGAGATCGTTTTCACATTTCCGTGGTTTTGCCGTGGCCCTTCCTTAGTAAAAAGCCTATCTTTGCGCCACGACGCAACCGGTTGCGTAACCGGTTGCCTAGCGGTTCACAGATTGACGGGCCAAGGCCTGATGAGGTGCTGTATGAAACGAGGCGTACTGCTCAATGCTCCCCTGAGTGCTCTGGTGGCACAGATGGGCCACACCGACGAGATCACCGTCTGCGATGCAGGCTTGCCCATTCCGGCAGGTCCGGAGCGGATCGATCTGGCGTTGATGGCGGGCACACCCAGCCTTGAAACCGTACTGACCGCCCTGCTCACCGATCTGGTGGTGGAGAAGGTGATCATGGCGAGCGAGATCAAGCAGATCAGCCCCGCCGCCCATCAGGCGCTGGTCGATCAGCTTGAGGCCCACGCAGCCGCCCAGGGCAAGCCCATCGCCATCGAATACTGCCTGCACGAGGAGTTCAAGACCCGCTCCCGCCAGAGCAAGGCGATCGTGCGCAGCGGCGAGGTGACTCCCTACGCCAACCTGATCCTCTGCGCCGGTGTGGCGTTCTGACATTCTTCAAAGAAGGCCTCTTCAAGGAAGCTGCAAATGAGCACAACCTCCCCCCTCTCACCCATTCTGGAGCTGACCGGGATCGTCAAGACCTTCCCCGGTGTGCGCGCCCTCGACGAAGCGGGTCTGCGGGTCTATCCGGGCCAGGTGATGGCCCTGCTCGGTGAAAATGGCGCCGGTAAATCCACCCTGATGAAGGTGCTGACCGGCATCTATCAGGCCGATGCGGGCAGCGTCAGCTATCGCGGTCAACCGGTTCATTTCAAGGGGCCGCGCGACTCTCAGGATCAGGGGATCAGCATCATCCACCAGGAGCTGAACCTGCTGCCGGAGTTGTCGATTGCCGCCAACATCTTCCTCGGTCGCGAACCGCGCACCCGTTTTGGCAGCATCGACCACAAACAGCTGCGCGAGCGGGCAAGCACCCTGCTGGCACGACTTGGCGTCAAACACGGGCCGGATACCCGACTCGGGGATCTCTCCATCGGCGAACAGCAGATGGTGGAGATCGCCAAGGCGCTGTCGTTCGATGCCAGCGTCATCATCATGGATGAACCCACCGATGCGCTGACCGATACCGAGACCGAGCAACTGTTCAAGGTTATCCGCGAGCTACGTGAGCAGGGTTGCGGCATCGTCTATATCTCCCACCGTCTCAAGGAGATCTTCGAGATCTGCGATCGGGTCACTGTGCTGCGGGACGGCAAGTGGATCGGCGAGAAGGCGGTGAGCGATCTGGATGAAGACAAGATCATCGAGATGATGGTGGGCCGCCGACTGGAAGAGCAGTATCCGCGTCTTGAGCGCGAGCTTGGCCCCGTCAGCCTGCAGGTTAAGGATCTGGCCGGTCCCGGCGTGCGCGGGGTGAGCTTCTCCCTGCGTCAGGGTGAAATTCTGGGCTTTAGTGGCCTGATGGGCTCCGGCCGTACCGAGCTGATGAAGCTTATCTATGGCGCCAGCCCCATCAGCGCCGGTGAAGTGCAAGTTGACGGTCATGCTCTGGTGCCCAAAAGCCCGGCGGATGGTCTGGCCGCAGGCATCGCCTATATCTCCGAGGATCGCAAGGGCGATGGGCTGGTGCTGGAACTCTCGGTGCGGGAAAACATGAGTCTGTGCGCCCTCGACGAGTTCATCAGCAACGGCAAGATTGACGGCAAGGCCGAGCGGCAGGCGGTGAGCGACTATGTGCGTCTGTTCAACATCAAGACCCCGAGTCAGGATCAGCTGATAAAGCTGCTCTCCGGCGGCAACCAGCAGAAGGTAGCCATCGCCAAGGGGCTGCTGACAAGGCCCAAGGTGCTGATCCTCGACGAGCCGACCCGCGGCGTCGACGTGGGAGCGAAAAAGGAAATTTATCAGCTGATCAACCAGTTCAAGAAGGAGGGGATGAGCATCATTCTGGTCTCCTCCGAGATGCCGGAAGTGCTCGGCATGAGTGATCGCATCATAGTGATGCACGAAGGGCGCATCAGCGCAGAGTTCAACACCCGCGATGCCAATCAGGAGAAGCTGATGGCGGCGGCAGTCGGTAAACAGTGGCAAGCAGAGCAAGAGGCAGCACAATGACAACCCAAACCCTTCCCCGCCGCGGCATCATGAACAAGGCCTGGTGGATCGAGAACAAATCCCTGGTCGCCCTGCTGGTGCTGATTGGTGTCGTCTCCGCGCTCAATCCCAACTTCTTCAGCGTCGACAACCTGCTCAACATCCTGCGCCAGACCTCGGTCAACGCCATCATGGCGGTCGGCATGACGCTGGTTATCCTCACCGCCGGTATCGATCTGTCGGTTGGCTCTGTGCTGGCCCTGTGCGGTGCGCTGGCGGCGACTATGGTGGCGATGGAGCTGCCGATCTGGCTGGTGGTGCCCCTCACTCTGGGTGCCGGCGCCCTGCTTGGCGGCGTCAGCGGCCTCATCATTGCCAAGGGCAAGGTGCAGGCCTTTATCGCGACGCTGGTTACCATGACCGCTCTGCGCGGCATCACCATGGTCTATACCGAGGGTCGCCCCATCTCCACCGGTTTCAGTGATGGCGCCGATCACTTCGCCTGGCTGGGTACCGGCTATCTGCTCGGTCTGCCGGTGCCCATCTGGCTGATGGCCATCGTCTTCCTGCTGGCCTGGTTCATGCTCAATCACACCCGCCTCGGTCGCTACATCTACGCCTTGGGCGGCAACGAATCGGCCACCCGTCTCTCCGGCATCAATGTGGATCAGGTGAAGCTGGCGGTGTATGGTCTGTGCGGCGCGCTCTCGGCACTGGCAGGTCTTATCGTCACTTCCCGCCTCTCCTCTGCCCAGCCGACCGCCGGCATGGGTTACGAGCTGGACGCCATCGCCGCAGTGGTGCTGGGTGGTACCAGCCTGATGGGGGGCAAGGGCCGCATCATGGGCACCCTGATTGGTGCGCTGATCATCGGCTTCCTGAACAACGCCCTCAACCTGCTCGATGTCAGCTCCTATTACCAGATGATCGCCAAGGCCAGCGTGATCTTGCTTGCCGTGATGGTCGACAACAAAAGTACCCGATAACAACGTAAAACACGCCACACACAAGGAATGAAATGATGAAAAAGCTCAATACCCTGCTCGCTGCCGCCATCATGTCCGTGCTGGGCACCGCCCAAGCTGCCGACCATACCCTGGCGATGGTGGTCTCCACCCTCAACAACCCCTTCTTCGTCACCATGAAGGAGGGAGCCGAAGCCAAGGCCAAGGAGCTTGGCTACGAGCTGGTGGTGCTGGACTCCCAGAATGACCCGGCCAAAGAGCTCTCCAACATGGAAGATCTCACCGTACGCAAGGTCAACGCCATCCTGATCAACCCGACCGACTCCGAAGCGGTCGGCAACGCCATCCGTCTGGCCAACCGCGCCAACATCCCGGTACTGACTCTGGACCGCGGTGCCGCACAGGGTGAGGTCAAGGCTCATATCGCCTCCGACAACGTGGCAGGCGGCAAGCTGGCCGGTGACTTCATCACCGAAAAACTGGGTACCGGTGCCAAGGTCATTCAGCTGGAAGGGATTGCCGGCACCTCCGCCGCCCGTGACCGTGGCGAAGGTTTTGCCCTGGCCGTGGCAGCCAACAAGCTGCAGGTACTGGCTTCCCAGCCGGCCGACTTTGACCGCACCAAGGGTCTGAACGTCATGGAAAACCTGCTGGCGGCCCATCCGACCGTACAGGCCGTATTCGCCCAGAACGACGAGATGGCGCTGGGTGCCATCCGCGCGGTACAGGCTGCCGGTAAAGAGGTGATGATCGTCGGCTTCGACGGCACTGACGATGGCAAAGCCGCCGTTGCCAAAGGTAAACTGGCCGCCACCGTGGCCCAGCAACCCGCGCTGATCGGTGCCATCGGTGTCGAGACTGCCGACAAGGTGCTGAAAGGTCAGCCGGTCGAGAAATCCATCCCGGTTCCGCTGCAAGTGGTCAGCAAATAAGTGTACAAGGGGGAGGCTCGCCTCCCCTTTTTCCCCTCAGTCGCGGTGCCTCCCGGCTTGGGCTCACTCAATCACAGTGTTCAAGCCAAGATGCATCAGGAGTAGTCAACATGAATCGTCTCGTCGTTCTGGGCAGTGTCAATGCAGACCACGTGCTGCGCGTTCCCCACTTTCCTCGCCCGGGTGAAACCCTGACCGGTCACAGCTATCAGGTGGTGCCGGGTGGCAAGGGGGCTAATCAGGCAGTCGCTGCCGCCCGCCTTGGCGCCCCCGTCTCCTTTATCGCCCGCATCGGTGATGACGCCATCGGCCACCAGATGAAGAGCGGTTTTGCCAAAGATGGCATCGACGTCAGTGCCGTCGAGCTCGATCCCGAGCTCCCGACCGGCATCGCCATCATCTATGTGAGTGATGAGGGGGAGAACAGCATAGGTATCTCCGCCGAAGCGAACGGAGCCATCACTCCGGCTGTTGTGAAAAACCACGAAGCGATGATCGCCGACGCCCACACCCTGCTGTTGCAGCTGGAAGTGCCGCTGGAGAGCGTCCATGAGGCTGCACGGCTGGCCCGCGCCCATGGCACCCGGGTGGTGCTCAACCCCGCCCCTGCCCGCCCGCTCTCCGCTGAGCTGTTGGCACTGGTCGACCTTATCACCCCCAACCAGACCGAGGCCGAGCTGTTGACCGGCGTAAAAGTCACCGACGAAGCGAGCGCCCGCGAGGCGGCCGCCCGCTTCCACCAGATGGGCATTGCGGACGTGATGATCACCCTGGGCGCACAAGGGGTCTATTGCAGCAACGCCCAGCAGCAACAGCTGATCCCGGGCTTTCGGGTCAAGGCGGTGGATACCACAGCCGCGGGCGATACCTTCAACGGCGCCCTGTTGGCGGCGGAACTGGCCGGTGCCGATTTCCACAGCGCGGTGCGCTTTGCCCACGGGGCGGCGGCGCTCTCCGTCACCCGGTTCGGTGCCCAGAGCTCTATCCCGAGCAAGCAGGAGGTCGACACCTTCCTGCTTGAGCAGACTGCGCAGGGGCACTGATGGCCAATATCAAGGAGGTGGCGGCGCTGGCAGGGGTCTCCACCACCACCGTCTCCCATGTCATCAACGAGACCCGCTTCGTCGCCGAGGAGACCCGCGAGCGAGTCTTTGCGGCCATGCGCGAGCTCAACTATGCCCCGAGTCTGGTGGCTCGCAGCCTCAAGGTGAAGGAGACCAACAGTATCGGCATGCTGGTCACCACCTCCAGCAACCCCTTCTTTGCCGAGGTGGTGCGCGGGGTGGAGCGCTACTGCTTCGAGCAGGGCTACAACCTGATGCTGGGCAACACCGAAGGGCAGGCAGAAACCGCCCTCTCCTACCTCAAGATGATGCTGCGCAAGCGGGTCGATGGCCTGCTGATCATGTGCAGCGAAGGCCAACAAGAGGTGTTCAATCAGCTCGACTGGCTCAAGAGCCTGCCGGTGGTGGTGATGGATTGGGGGCTAGTCAGCGATGATGTGGATCTTATCGCCGACAACTCCTTCCACGGCGGTTATCTGGCGACCCGCCATCTGATTGAGCTGGGCCACACCGCCATCGGCTGCATCACAGGCCCTCACAGCCGCGCCCCCGCCAACCAGCGCCAAGCTGGTTTTGAACAGGCGTTGCAGGAGGCAGGGCTCACTGTCAATCCTGACTGGATTCAGGAGGGGGACTTTGACTGCGCCAGCGGCCATCAGGCGATGATTCGTCTGCTGGCATTGCCCGAGCGTCCCACCGCCCTCTTTGTCTGCAACGACATGATGGCGATGGGAGCAATCAGTGCCGCCCATCAGGCGGGGCTGGAGATCCCGCGGGATATCTCCATCGTCGGCTATGACAATGTGGCGCTGGCTGAATTTATGTCGCCGCCGCTCACCACCATCAACCAGCCCAAAGAGGAGCTGGGACGCCTCGCCGTCACCCGACTGTTGGCTCGCATCAACGGCGAAGTGGTGGCCGACCACCTGATCACCGTCGACCCTGACCTGGTGATCAGACAATCTTGCGCGCCCCGCCCCTGATTTTCAGGGACAACAAAAGAACAAGGCGACCCAGAGGTCGCCTTGTTTCGTTTTATCTCTGCCGTGCAATACCGCTTTTGCCCTCAGGCCAGCGACCGGGTCTCCCTGGCTGCCAGCACTTGCAGTGGCGCCAGCCCCAATCGTCTGGCCAGAGGCTGCAACAACTCGCCATCATCATCACCCTGCGGCAACCAGTAGCGAACAGGCCAGCCGGCTGCCAGCTGCGCTGAGGTGGTGCTGCCAATCTCTCTGAGCGCCAGAGTGCAACCCTGCTGTCGCAATCCCGCCAGCAAGACACCATCCGGCTGCAGCGTTGGTATCAGCAACACCAGCGGCGTGCGGGAAGACCTCGGCAGATAGGCCAGTAGATGGGTCAGCTGGGCCTGGTTGTCGAGCGGGACCAGTAGTGTCCGACCATCGGCATACTGCGCCTCGTGCGCCTGCAGCACACGGGCCAACACGGGCCCCAGTACGCCGCACTCCTGCAGCCAGCGCATCTGGCAGGGCGCCCCCAGCTCACGCCACTCAAGCGCCAATTGCCACATGTCGTTGCCCTGTCCGTCCGTCAGCGCCTGCAACGCCACTCGCAGCGGTGCAGGCTCGCGCCCTGCCAGCCACTCTCGCAGCTGATGAAGCTGCTGCTGACTCAACTGCAACTGCTGCAGCATGGCTGGCTCAAACCAGCTGATCGCCCCCTCCTGGCTACGCTTGGCCTGGTTGAGGGCCAGGATGGCCTGATCCAGCAACCGGGCGGCATCCTGTTGCTGCGCCTTGGCGACCCCGAGTCGACAGGCCAGCTCGAAG
Organism: Aeromonas sp. 603404; assembly: GCF_049171775.1. Taxonomy (NCBI): domain Bacteria; kingdom Pseudomonadati; phylum Pseudomonadota; class Gammaproteobacteria; order Aeromonadales; family Aeromonadaceae; genus Aeromonas; species Aeromonas sp. 603404. The sequence goes on along the minus strand of NZ_JAAKPE010000001.1, from coordinate 668,887 downwards.
CTGCACTCCCGGGTCACGAACTCGAAATGGAGCAGATCCACCAGCTCATGAATGGCGGTTTCCAGCGCATCATCCGCATTGGTCAGCACCACGGCAAATTCGTCACCACCAAGGCGGTAAGCGTGACTGCCATGAGCCTGTTGCAGCTTGTTGGCCACCATCTGCAACAACCGATCACCGACCTGATAACCCAGCAGATCATTGACCTGCTTGAAGCGCTTGAGATCGAGCACCACCAGGGCGCTCACATCATCGGCATGCAGAGCGCGAGAGAGCTGCTCCAGCAGGGCACGGCGGTTGCCAAGCTGGGTCAGGGGATCGAGCAGGGCAAGCCGACGGTTCGCCAGATTGGCGCGAATGAGGGCAGCGACCAGAGCGCCACCGGTCAGTAGCAGGATCAGTTGCCAGATCTGCAGCCAGAACAGGCTGTTGCGGATTTGGCTGACCGAATGCTCCCGCTCCTGGCCGGAGAGGATCTGATCCCCTATCTGTTCGATGAGACGGGTCTGGCTGGCGATCGCCTCCTGCAAGCGGGCAAGCTCAGCCCCCTCGCGCAGCACACCGGCCTCCATCTGGGGTTCGAGCTGCTTGATCTGCTCGAACAGGGTGGCCAGCACCTTGCCGAGTCCGTGCCGCTGGCGCATCTCGGCGGTCTCGCTGCTGATGAGGAAGATGTCGAGCCGGTTCCACAGCAGATCGTAATCGAGGCTCAGGGTCTCCATCGTCACTCTGCCGGCCCGATAGAGCTGCAGATCGTAGAGGAAACGCTGGGATTCGAGCATCACCTGGCTGATGTTCCAGTGGACATTGCGGTAGAAGGTATCGACCAGCTGCTCCTGCCGATGCTGCAGATAGAGGCTGCTGCCCGACGAGATCAGAAACAGCAGCGACACCGCAACCAACAGCAGTTTGTGGCGGGACAGCCCCATCAATCGACGATCTCGATGCGGGTCACCTGCCACACCATGCAGTTATGAATGGCAGGCACGTCCAGCTTGGGATAGGTGGTGAACGGGATGAGCAGCCATAGCGGCCCTTTGTTGCGCCGGGTCAGCGGTTTGCCGTCCTCCTGACGCACCAGGGTCAGCTGCACGCCGTCGAACAGGGCCAGATCCACCACCTGCTGATAACCGTTGAGGGCCGAGACGACAATCTTGCGGGCATCCGGGATCCCTTGCGCCGCCAGCACGGCTGACAGGGTCGGCCCGCGATAGTGGTGGGCGCCCTGGGTCCAGGGGGTAGTGGTGGTGAACTCGGTCTGTGGCAAGGCGGAAAGGGCCGTCTCATCGAGGGTCACCTGCTGGCCGCCTGGCAGTACCAGGGTCATCAGGGGAATGGAGGCCGATACACTGGCACTGGCCAGCATCAAGAGAAAAAAAGCGATCCATTGCTTTACTGCGTTCATGGTAATTTGCGCCAACTGCGTCCCATTTTTTGTGGCTGCCAGTGTGGCGATTTCACCGATCCATTGCAACTGCCCGATCGCACACTAGCTCAGGGACCGCGCATCTCCATCCAGTTGTGCCCCTCGACTTGCCTCGGTTGATGAATGCCGCACGCCTCCAGCAACTCATCGACATAGGCGGGTACCAGCAAGGAGGCCGGCCCATAGCGTTTTTCGTCAAACTGGCTACCCACCTCGCTCGGCTCGAGATTGAGCTCGATGGTGTGCGCCCCGTTCAATCCCGCCTCATGGACAAACCCGGCGGCCGGATAGACGGCGCCAGAGGTGCCGATGGAGATAAAGAGATCGCACTGGGCCAGCGCGCTGTAGATGCGATCCAGCCCGAGCGGCATTTCACCAAACCAGACCACATGGGGACGCATCGGCTGAGGGAACTGGCAGCAGGAGCAGAGCTCGTCCTGATGGAGATCGCCGCGCCACTCGATCACCTGACCGGACTCGGGGCAACGGGCCTTGAGCAGCTCCCCGTGCATATGGATAAGGTTCTTGCTGCCAGCGCTCTCGTGCAGATTGTCGATGTTCTGGGTGACCAGGGTGACCGTGCCGGGCAGCAGCCGCTCGAGACGAGCCAACGCATAGTGGGCCGGATTGGGGTGAACCTGGGGCTGCTGCAGCTGTTTGCGGCGGGAGTTGTAAAAGCGCAGCACCAGATCGGGATCGCGGGCATACCCCTCGGGGGTCGCCACGTCCTCGACCTTGTGCTCTTCCCACAAACCGTCGCAGGCACGAAAAGTCTTGATGCCGGATTCGGCAGAGATCCCCGCGCCGGTCAGGATCACGATATGTTTATATGACTGCGCCATAAGCTGCTCCGTCTATCCCCGCATAATAGTGTGACCTTAGCACAGGGAAAAAAGCGCCACTATTCGCCCTTGGTCTTAAAAGCTTGGCGTGGCTGTGCGGGCAACCACTCATCCAGCACGGTCAGATCGAGCCTGACAAAAACCATCTCCCGCCCGGTTACCAGGGTCAGCGGCAGACCAAGGCGCTTGAGCAAAGTGAGCATGGGACGATTCTGGGCCAGCACCTCCGCGGTCCACTCACAGATCCCCTCAGCTCGGGCCAGCAGTGCCAGCGCCAGCAGAATGCGCCGTCCCGCTCCCTTGTGCTGGAAATGATCTGCCACGATGCAGGAAAATTCGGCACGCTCCGGATGGAGTCGACGCCGGATGGACTGAGCCTGAGCCAGCGGCTCACCGGCAAGATCGGTCAGCAACAGCGAGATCTGGTGTTCGGGATGGTAATTGAGAAACTGGGCCACCTGCTCCGGCGGTGGCCTCCGTTTGGGGCGCATAAAACGCAAGTAGATGCTCTCCTCACTGAGCGCATCATAGGCGGCCAGCATACGGTCAGGATCCACCCCCTGCAGCTCTCGTAGCAGACAAGGTTGGTCGGCGACCTGCATCGTCAGTGGCAGTACCGACCGCGAAGCCGGATGGGGCCAGCCTGCCAGCCCCTTGCAGAGACGCTCCCGATGGATGGGCCAGCAGAGATAACGGGGCACGGGTTACCAGCGCCCCGCAATACCCTGCTCCCGCCACACCTCGGCGTCGAGCAGATTGTAAGGATCATCGAGATAGACGGCGATCCCCAGCTCTCTGACTCGGGCCATAAAGCGTCCCAGCAGGGAGTCCATGGCCAATGACTCTATTTCGGGTAAAAGCGCCTGCCCCAGCAGCAAAGCGCTCAACGGCAAACGCTCCAGCAGATCGAATGGCAAATGCTGGCTGTTATCGAGCAGCAACGCCAGCTTGCTCCCCGCCAGACTCGCTTGCAGTACCAGCGCAAACCGCTCTCCATTGCTCAACAGGTGATCCCGACGATGGATCAATAATGTCAGCTCTGTGGGGCTACGTGACTGATCCGTCAACCACTCTTTAAGTGCCTCCCAGCGGCTGGGTAAACCCGTTACCGCCAGCCAGACAGGATGAGGAGTCGCGGGGCTGGAGAGCAGCCCAAGTTGCCCCTGCACTTCCCCCTGCCAACGACGAATTGTTCGACGTTGGCCACTCAGCCGACGCTGACGCAGAGGCCCCAGATAGAGTCCGCGCAGCAACCTGAGCAACTCGTTGCCATCGAGTGGCTTGGCCAGTGCAGCCAGCACATTGAAACCGGCATCGTGCAGCAGACGGCGGGCACCGTCGATCAATGTCTGCTCGTGCGCCGACAAGAGAATGATCGGCAACCCGCTGCGCTGAATTTGCGGCTGGCTCATCAGCAGGCTGATGGCATCCTGCTCCACCAGACTGAGATCACACACCAGCAGACTGATGTCGCCAGCCTCCAACGCAGCAAGACAGGCAGTTTCATCCTGCACCCACTGGCAGGAGAGCCCCAGTTCGGCGATAGCCTGCTGTAACTGCATCCCCTGAAACGGGTGATCTTCTAGCAGCAGTACCCGCTTGGCCGCCAGCCAGTTGTTCCAGTCACGGTAACTGGCGGCAAGTCCTCCCAGCCAATCTTCACCAATGGCATAAATTCCCTGATGATGCTGCAACTCGGGGAAATAGTCCGCCTGCTGGTGAGCGGCAGGATCGTAAAGGGCAATGGCTCCTGCCGCAAACAACCCTTCCCACTGCCAGCAGGCGTCCGGTTGGATGCGCTGCAAAGTGACATAGGAGGGGAGTGTCGTGCTCTTTGCCAGCTCATGGGAGGCCCGATCAAGCGCATACAGCAAGACAGGGCAAAAATCTGCCGCCTCGTGCTCTTCCGAGTCGAGCAACGCCAGCAGTTCTTCATCAGTAATGATCATCTTGGGTCCTTTTCGAGAAATGCTGGCTGAACTCATCCAACGCCCGGTTCAAACTGCTCTGGAGATCTGGATGGGGGGCTTGTTGCCACTCGTCAATCACCGTCACCAGCGCCGTGGCTCCTACCATTCTGGCGGCCCCCTTCAGCTTGTGTAAAGCAGCATTCACGCCAACTTCATCTTCTTCTGTGCAGCAGCGTTCAAGTTCGGCCAAATCATCACGGGTAGCCTTCAGATAAAGGGCAGCCAGTTCATCGGTCAGCAACGAGGCAACCGGCGTCGGGGCGACAGCATTGCTCCCCTCTTTGCCAATATGGCGCAGCAAGGTCGCCAGCACCTTGAGGGCGACCGGCTTGTCCAGATGACCATCGCAACCGCAGGATTGCAGCTCCCTTGCCGCTTGCTCACTGAGATCTGCGGTGATCACATAGACCGGAAGACGGGCCCAACGCGCGGATTTGCGCAATTGCCTGCACAGTTCGGCCCCGTTCATCACCGGCATCTGCAGGTCTGTCAACACAAGATCCACCTGGTGCTTCACCAGCATCTCCAGCGCCAGCTGCCCATTGGCGGCACTGACTACGCTTGCACCGAGTTGCCCCAGTTGCATACAGATCAGCTCCCGGTTGACATCGTGATCCTCAACCAGCAGTACCCGCATACCAAGCCCGGGCTGCATCTCACCCACAGGTTGCTCTGATGTCATCCGTGGCTGGAACAGGCTGATCATGGTGCCCGGCACCCAGGACTCCCCCTGCCATGACCAGTGATACAGACTATCCTCGTCTCTCTCGGCCTGCAGCAGATCAACCGCACGACTGGCAACATGAATACCGAGCCTGGACAACCAGGGCGTGACCCCCAAAACCTCATCGTGAGGCAGTGAGAGGGATAACTGGCGTACTCTTGGCTGCCAATCGATATCTTGCTGAACCTGTTGCAACGGCAACTCGCAGAAGAAGCGGCTACCACAGCCCGGGCGTCCCTCGACATCGATCAACCCGCCCATCTGCTCGAGCAGCTGCTTGCAGATCGCCAGACCAAGGCCGGTGCCCGGCGCCCGCAACTGCCCTTCAACAGCAAACTGTTCGAATGGCATAAAGAGAGTAGGACGCATCTTGGCGGTGATCCCCGGCCCTTCATCATCGACCCCGAAGCGCAAGGTCGATGCGACTACCTCGACCCACAGCACCACTTCCCCACGCAGGCTGAACTTGATGGCATTGGAGAGCAGGTTGTGGAGCACTTGCCGTACCCGATGGGGATCGAGAGTCAGCAAGGCTGGCAAGGCGGGGTCAAGCCGCAATCGTAATTGCAGCCGCTTGGATCTGGCCTTGCTCCAGTGCACCGCCGCCACGTGCTCGCACAGCTCGGCGAAATCGGTGGGCTGGGGCGAGAGGGAGAGTTTGCTGTTTTCGTTGCGACTAAAGTCGAGTACATCGTTGAGCAGGCCGAGCAGCTCATCCCCCGCCTGACGCACCCGCGCCAGCGCCGAATCCTGTTCTCTCGACAAAGGGGTGCTGGCCAGCCACTCAAGCAAGCCGAGCATGGCGTTCATCGGTGTACGGATCTCGTGGCTAATCGCCGCCAGGAAACGGCCCTTGGCCTGCACCGCCTGCTGCGCCTGTTCATGGGAGTGCTGCAATGCTTGATCCTGCTCGACCCGGGCAGTGGCATCCTGCATCACCGCATAAATTCGCCAACCATGCGGTTGACTGCGGCCACGGCCATAGAGCTGCAACCAGCGCAGACCCTTGGTCGGATGGTGATAGCGCAGGGTGAATGCGAAGGGTTTGCCAGCCTGCAACATGGCGAACATCTCACGGCTTACCCGGCGGCGATCCTCGCGCTCAAGCATAATGAGCACCCGTTTGGGCTCACGGCGGATCTGCTGGCTCGCCAGCCCCAGCAGCTCGTAACAGCCTCGGCTGATAAACTCGATGGCCCCTACCCGTCCCCGCTCGAACATAAACTGCAGCACTACGCCGGGGACTGTATTGGTCAGGGCACGCAGGCGGCGCTCTGCCTGACGTAGAAAACGGGCCTGCTCACGCAGCACACTGATATCCGACAGGGCGATGAGATCGGTGGCAGGTGCTTGCTTGTCCAGCCGCAGCGGATGCTGGGCATAGGCGAAGACCTGCTCCCCCAGCACCAGCTCCCCTTCGCTCTTTTGCGGCTGAACCGGCGGCAGCATCAACTGCTGAGAGTAGCGCAGGGCCAGACGTCGCCCCTGTTTATTGGATTTGATCACCTTGCCCTGGCTGTTGCGCAGATAGACGGGCACCGGCAACGCCTGAAACATGGTTTCCCGCAGCTCGCTCTCGATGGCCAGCGCCTTCTCGGCGGCGTGACGCTGGGCCACTTCCCTTGCCAGTTGCTGGCGGGAACGCCAGATCCCGCCGATGACAATGCCGCTGATCAGCAGTGCCATGGCGATGGAGCCAAACCAGGCGGCGTAGCTCACACCGGGTTGCTGCACGACGAGCAAGCGGCGCCAGCGCTGGTTAAGTTCGTCGATCTGGGTGCTGGTCAGCGCCATCAGGTTGCGGTCCATCACACCGGCTAGCTCGGTCTGACTCTTGTTGATGGCAAAGCCTAGGCCGAAACGATCTTCCAGCTCCTCGATATCGAGCCCTTCCAGCAAGTTGGTACGCTGGGGATATTGCAGCTGATATAGCTCGCTCAGCATGGCGTCAGCCTTGCCTTGCTTGATCGCTGCTAACCCCTGCTCGAGGCCGTCGGTGCGAAGCCACTCCTGATCACCAAGCAGGGCGAGCAAGGAGGGATCGTAGAGGGATTCAGGTACCAGAATACGCTGCCGCTTGAGCTGGGTGATGCGATCGGCAGCCAACTTGCGCTTGCTGATCAAGGCAAACCGATTGGTGGAGATCGTCCGACTGAAAATGAACTGATCCGTCAATGCCGGGGATTCCGGCAAGCCGGCCATCATATCCGCCTCACCAAGGCGCAGCTTTTCTACGGCCTCCGCCTTGCTGGCTGCAGGTACCAGCTTGTATTTCAGGCCGGTCTCCTGGGTGACCCAGCGCAGCACATCCGCGCTCCACCCTTTCGGCTCCCCCAGATCATTGACACCGCTATAGGGCATCAACTCGGGATTGACCACAAGACGAATGGTGCGCCCGCGGCCGGATAACCAGGCCTGCTCGGTATCGCTGAAGTGGGGTTGGTTGACGTAGAGCGACCCCTGATCGAGATAACGGGCCAGATCGGTATAGATAGTACCGGCGGGCATATGACGGATCAGGGTGTCCACCAGATTGGCCAACTCAGGCTGATCACGCATCATCAAGCGATAGCTGATGATCCGATCCTCACCAAACAGGCGGCGCAGGCGCAAACCATCGGCAGGAAACTCGCGCATCAGATAGCGCAGTTGCAGATAGTCCCCCAGATAGGCATCACCCTTGCCACTCTGCAGCGCGTCGTAGACCTTCTCTCCGCTTTTTAGGGAAATAATGCGTGCCTGTGGATAGAGCTCGTGCAGCAGGCGGGCAGAGTCTGCCAGCGAGTAGACCAGAAAGCGGGCCTGTTTGAGATTTTCACCCTTGTAGAGGATGGCGGCATCGGTCTCCATCATCGGACGACTTAACCGCATGCCCTCCACGGCCTTCTTGCGGGTTCCGACATAGGGAATGATGTCGCAGTCACCCTCTGCGAGCCCGTTGCGCAATATCTGCCAATCGGGCAACTCTTTGAGCACGAGGGGAACCGGGAACAGCTCCTGCAACCGGGCGAGACGATCCTTGAGCAGACCCCCCTCGGCCATCAGGTATGGTGGAGGAAGCGTCGCAGGATAGCAGAGCGAGAGCTGACTCAGTGAATTTACATAAGCTTGGGTCGCCGGCGCCAACGGCAGCACTGTGGTCTGCAAAGGCTTGGCGTGCAATGGCAGTGCCAGTACGGCACCCAGAAGAAAAACGGGGAATTTGGTCATCTGAAAACAAAAGCCAGGCATCTGCCTGGCTTTTTATCACTCGTTGGGTTCAACATTTTCTACCCTGGCCTTGAGCTTCTGGCCAGGCCGGAAGGTCACCACGCGGCGGGCGCTGATAGGAATATCCTCGCCCGTCTTGGGGTTGCGTCCGGGACGCTGATTCTTCTCACGAAGGTCAAAGTTACCGAAGCCTGAAATCTTGACTTGTTCACCACGCTCAAGCGCCTGTCGGATTTCCTCAAAGAAGGCTTCCACCATATCTTTGGCTTCACGCTTGCTCATCCCGAGCTGGGTGAACAGGTGCTCTGCAATGTCGGCTTTGGTAAGCGCCATAGATCAATCCCTCAAGGATGCATTCAACTCTTCACCAAGGGCCCGCACGACATTGTCTACGGTCTCGGCAATCTCTTTCTCCTCCAGGGTGCGCTGGGTGTCTTGCAATACAAGACTGATGGCCAGGCTCTTCTTGTCCTCTGCCATACCAGCACCCTGGTATACGTCAAACAAGTTTATTCCAACTACCTGATTTCCGCCAACTTTTTTAATTACCGCAAGCACATCACCTGCCAGAACCTGACGATCGACTACCACGGCAATGTCGCGACGGTTCGCCGGGAACTTGGAAACTTCGGCCGCAACCGGCACCTTGGCAGGGGTCAGCTTATCCAGCTCCAGCTCAAACATCACCGCGCGGCTCTTGAGGCCCAGCTTCTTCTCGAGGCTCGGGTGGATCACGCCGATGTGGCCGATGATCTCGCCATTGCGCAGGATGGCTGCGCTCTGGCCCGGGTGCAGGGCGCTGTGCTCGGTGCGCTCGAAGGTAAAGGTGGCCCCTTCGGCGGTCAAGTCCAGCACCGCTTCCAGATCTCCTTTCAGATCAAAGAAGTCGGCTGCGCGGGTTTTGATATCCCAGTGTTCGTCGCTCTGGTTGCCAGTGATGATACCGGCCAGCATCGGCTCCTGACGGATACCGTTCTCGGCGCTTTCATCCTTGATGAAACGCAGACCCTGCTCGAACAGACGCACACGCGGCTGCTGACGATTCTGGTTGTAAACAACGGCTTGCACCAGACCCGGGAACAGAGAGACACGCATGGCGGACATCTCGACCGAGATCGGGTTCGGCAGCACGATGGCATCGCTCTGCGGGAACAGGGTTTGCTGGGTCTTGGGATCGACGAAGCTGTAGGTGATCGCTTCCTGGAAACCGCGGTCAACCAGCAGGTCGCGCACGCGCTTCAAGGTCACCTGCCCTTCTGCCTGCTCCACCATCGCCAGAGAAGCGGCGGGTTTCAGGTTCGGGATGTTGTTGTAGCCGTAGATGCGAGCCACTTCCTCAATGAGGTCTTCCTCTATGGCGATATCGAAACGCCAGGAGGGTGCCAGCGCAGTCCAACCGTCAGCATCCACAGTGACCTGCATGCCGAGGCGGGTCAGGATCTCGACCACCTGAGCGTCAGCCACGCTGATACCGATCACCTTGTCGAGCTTGCTGCGACGCAGCTTGATGGGGGCCGCTTTCGGCAGATGGGCATCGGATTTGACCTCGATGACCGGACCCGCTTCGCCGCCGCAGATCTCCAACAGCAGACGGGTGGCTCTGTCCATCACCTTGGCTTGCAACTCCGGATCCACCCCGCGCTCGAAGCGGTGGGAAGAGTCGGTGTGCAGACCGTAGGCACGGGCACGGCCGGTGATGGAGAGCGGCGCGAAGAAGGCGCACTCCAGCAGGATGTCGGTAGTGGTCTCGGATACACCGGTGCGATTGCCACCGAAGATACCGGCCATGCAGGCAGGACCTTTGGCATCGGCAATCACCAGGGTGGTCTCTTTGAGCTTCACTTCGTTGCCATCGAGCAGGGTCATCGGCTCATCGGCGTGGGCACGACGCACCACCAGTTCCCCTTCCAGGGTAGCCAGATCGAAGGCGTGCATCGGCTGACCGTATTCCAGCAGCAGGTAGTTGGTGATGTCGACAATGGCGTCGATGGAACGAATGCCGCCACGGCGCAGCTTCTCTTGCATCCAGAGCGGGCTCTGGGCCTGCAAGTTCAGCCCCTTGATGACGCGGCCCAGATAACGCGGGCAATCAGCTGGTGCTTCAACCCGGATCGGGAAAGTTGCATCAATGGTGGCAACAGCTGGTGCCCAGGTCGGCTCGACCACGTCCACGCTGTTGAGCACGCCGATTTCGCGGGCCAGACCGGCGATACCGAGGCAATCGGCACGGTTCGGAGTCAGATCCACATCGATGGAGACGTCGTTCAGATTGAGGTAGTCACGAATATCGGTACCGATGGGGGCATCGGCCGGCAGCTCGATGATGCCATCGGCTTCAACGTCGATACCCAGCTCACTGAAAGAGCAGAGCATGCCGTGAGACGGCTGACCACGCAGCTTGGCTTTCTTGATAGTGAAATCACCCGGCAGGGTCGCCCCTACTTTGGCCACGCACACTTTGAGGCCCTGACGGCAGTTTGGCGCGCCGCAGACGATGTCCAGCAGCTCGGCTTCACCCACATTGACCTTGGTCACCCGCAGCTTGTCGGCGTCAGGATGTTGGGCGCACTCGACCACTTCACCCACGACCACATTGTTGAACTGGCCGGCCACCGCTTCCACGGCGTCCACTTCCAGACCGGCCATGGTGATCTGCTCGGCCAGCGCGTTGTCACTCAACTCGGTGCGGACCCACTCCATCACCCAGGATTTACTGAATTTCATGTTCTCTCGCCCTTACTTGAACTGCTTGAGGAAGCGCAGGTCGTTTTCGAAGAAGGCACGCAGGTCGTTGACCCCGTAACGCAGCATGGTCAGGCGCTCAACGCCCATGCCGAAGGCAAAGCCGGAGTATTTTTCCGGATCGATGCCGACCGAACGCAGTACGTTCGGGTGCACCATGCCGCAGCCCAGCACTTCCAGCCACTTGCCGTTCTTGCCCATCACGTCGACTTCGGCGCTCGGCTCGGTGAACGGGAAATAGGAAGGACGGAAGCGAATGGTCAGGTCTTCCTCGAAGTAGTTGCGCAGGAAGTCGTGCAGAATGCCCTTCAACTCGGTAAAGCTGGCATGCTCGTCAACCAGCAGGCCTTCGACCTGATGGAACATCGGGGTGTGGGTCATGTCGTAGTCGTTACGATAGACGCGACCCGGCGCAATGATGCGGATCGGCGGCTGCTGATGCTCCATGGTGCGGATCTGCACACCGGAGGTGTGGGTACGCAGCATCAGATCAGGATTGAAGTAGAAGGTATCGTGATCGGTACGCGCCGGGTGATGAGCCGGAATGTTCAGCGCATCGAAGTTGTGGAAGCCATCTTCAATCTCGGGACCACGGGCAACCTTGAAGCCCATCTCGCCAAACAGGCGCTCGATGCGCTCGATGGTGCGGGTTACCGGGTGCAGACCGCCATTCTCGATGCGGCGACCCGGCAGGCTGACGTCGATAGTCTCGGCAGCCAGCTTCTGGTTCAGCACGGCGACTTCGAGCGCTTCACGACGCTCGTTCAGCACATCCTGAACCTGCTGTTTGGCCTGGTTGATCACGGCGCCCGCGGCGGGACGCTCTTCGGCAGACAAGGCACCCAGGCCCTTCATCTGCTCGGTAAAAAAGCCCTTTTTACCCAGATATTTGACCCGGATTTCGTCGAGGGTCGCGATATCGCTCACGCCCTCAATTTCGGCTCTGGCTTGGCCGACTACTTCTTCAAGCTGTTGCATGTCTTCCTCGTCACCACTCCCGATACAGGAGCCTTTAGGCTAAATAAGGTCAAGAGGGGAATAATACAAAAAAAGCCCCTTCGCTGACCATAGTTAAGGTGGGCTTTTCTCCCTACAAATCATTTTGTTATATCAAGCGAGTCTCATCGATTTACCGTCACTCTTGAAATAGTAGAATAAAGACATAGTTTGTTGGCATACAATCCATTTATAGAACTAGTGATCTCCCACATGTCACTTTGTATGGAGAAAACTGTAGCGCGTGTAAAACAGTGGACAAAACGTGGACGGGAGAAAGAAAAACGTGATGTAAAACCGTGAATGACAGATACAAAAAAGGAGGCCTGAGCCTCCTTTATTTTTTATAACAGAGCTGGATTAGACCAGAGCTGCTTTAGCTTTTTCAACCAGGGCGGTGAAAGCCAGCTTGTCGTGAACGGCGATATCGGACAGGATCTTGCGATCGATCTCGATAGAAGCCTTCTTCAGACCGTTGATCAGACGGCTGTAGGACAGACCGTTCTGACGGGCAGCAGCGTTGATACGCGCAATCCACAGTTGACGGAACTGACGCTTTTTCTGGCGACGGTCACGGTAGGCATACTGACCAGCTTTGGTTACCGCTTGTACCGCTACGCGGTAAACACGGGAACGGGCGCCGTAGTAACCCTTGGCGGCTTTCATTACTTTCTTGTGACGAGCACGAGCAGTCACACCACGTTTAACTCTTGGCATTTTTCACATCCCCCCTTATGCGTACGGCAGACAAGCGACAACACGTTTGTGGTCGGCAGCGGAAACAAAGAACTTCGGTCCCAGCTGACGCTTACGCTTACTGCTCTTCTTGGTCAGGATGTGACGCAGGTGGTTGTGCTTGCACTTGAAGCGACCTGAGCCAGTCTTTTTGAAGCGCTTTGCGGCGCCCCGGTTGGTTTTCATCTTCGGCATTTCATACTCCGCATTGTGAGTGACAACAAAATCGCAAGGCGAACCGACTCATGGAGCGAGCCCCATGAGTCAATTTCTTGTGGGCCTTAAGATTTCTTCTTAGGTGCGAGAACCATCACAGCTTGACGGCCTTCGACTTTCGGGAACGATTCGACTACGGCCAACTCTTCCAGATCGTTCTTGACGCGCTCCAGAACCTTGATACCAAGTTCCTGGTGTGCCATTTCACGACCACGGAAGCGCAGGGTGACCTTAGCCTTGTCCCCGTCTTCCAGAAAGCGAACCAGGTTGCGTAGTTTTACCTGATAGTCGCCTTCGTCAGTGCCAGGACGGAATTTGATTTCCTTAACCTGGACGACTTTCTGCTTTTTCTTCTGTTCTTTGGTGGTTTTGCTCTTTTCGTAGAGGAATTTGCCGTAATCCATGATCCGGCAAACGGGCGGCTCAGCGTTCGGACTGATCTCGACCAGATCCACTTCGGCCTCAGCGGCCAAGTTCAGTGCTTCCTGGATAGAGACGATGCCAAGTGCTTCGCCATCCAGACCAGCCAAACGAACTTCTTTCAGACGGATCTCTTCATTGATCCGGTGAGCGCGGGCTTGCGGTTGCTTGCCCAGTTTTTTTCCGCCTTTTATAGCTTATTCCTCCACTTTCTTTTGTCCGCGGGTCTGAACTTCCTGGGTCAACAGAGCGATGAACTCTTCAACAGGATAAGTGCCCAGGTCAGCCCCTTTACGAGTACGTACTGCAATCTGGCCGGCTTCAACTTCTTTATCGCCACAGACCAGCATGAAAGGTACTCGCTTCAAAGTATGCTCGCGGATTTTAAAGCCAATCTTCTCATTTCTCAAGTCCGCTTTTGCACGAAGGCCCGCATCATTCAATGCTTTGGCTACTTTCACTGCATATTCGGCCTGATTGTCGGTGATATTCATGACCACTGCCTGGGTCGGAGCCAGCCAGGCCGGGAACAGGCCTGCGTACTCTTCAGTCAGGATACCGATAAAGCGCTCAATGGAGCCCAGAATCGCACGGTGGATCATGACTGGCACGTGGCGCTCGTTGTTTTCACCTACATAGGTGGCGCCCAGACGGCCCGGCAGGGCAAAGTCGAGCTGCACGGTACCACACTGCCACGCACGATCAAGACAATCGTGCAGGGTAAATTCGATCTTCGGTCCGTAGAACGCCCCTTCACCCGGCTGCAGATCGTACTTCAGACCGTTGAGCTCCAGCGCTTCGGCCAGCGCTTTCTCGGCGCGATCCCACATCTCGTCAGAGCCGATACGCTGCTCGGGACGAGTGGAGAGCTTGACCACGATGTTCTCGAAGCCAAAGGTACCGTAGACGTCATAGACCATACGAATACAGCCGGAGACCTCTTCCATGATCTGCTCTTCGGTACAGAAGATGTGAGCGTCATCCTGAGTGAAACCGCGCACCCGCATCAGACCGTGCAGGGAACCGGACGGCTCGTTGCGGTGGCAGGAACCAAACTCGGCCATACGCAGCGGCAGGTCGCGGTAGGACTTCAGACCCTGGTTGAAGATCTGGACGTGACCCGGGCAGTTCATCGGCTTGATGGCGTACTCGCGGTTTTCGGACTGGGTGGTGAACATGGCCTGGGCATACTTCTCCCAGTGACCTGAACGCTCCCACAGGACGCGGTCCATCATGAACGGACCTTTCACTTCCTGATAGTCGTACTCTTTGAGCTTGCCGCGGATAAAGGTTTCCAGCTCACGGAAGATGGTCCAGCCATCGTTGTGCCAGAACACCATACCGGGTGCTTCTTCCTGCATGTGATACAGGTCGAGCTGCTTGCCGATCTTGCGGTGGTCGCGCTTGGCGGCCTCTTCCAGACGCTGCAGATAAGCCTTGAGCTGCTTCTTGTCAGCCCAGGCAGTACCGTAGATACGCTGCAGCATCTTGTTGTTGGAGTCGCCACGCCAGTAGGCGCCGGACATCTTCAGCAACTTGAAGTGGTGGCAGTGACGCATGTTGGGCACGTGCGGGCCGCGACACATGTCGATGTACTCTTCGTGATGATAGAGACCTGGCTGGTCATCACGGGCAATGTTCTGATCCAGGATTTCGACTTTGTAAGACTCGCCGCGCGCCTCGAATACATCGCGCGCTTCTTGCCAGGAGACTTTCTTCTTGATGACGTCGTAATCCTTGGCTACCAGCGCCAGCATGCGCTCTTCCAGGGCAGCCAGATCTTCATCGGTCAGGGTACGGTCAAGATCAACGTCATAGTAGAAGCCGTTGTCGATGACAGGACCGATGGCCATCTTGGTCTGGGGCCAGAGTTGCTTGATAGCATGACCCAGCAAGTGAGCGCAGGAGTGGCGCAGGATGTCCAGACCTTCTTCGTCTTTGGCGGTGATGATGGCCAGCGCAGCATCGGCTTCGATCAGCTCGCATGCATCCACCAGTTCACCGTTTACCCGACCGGCAATGCACGCCTTGGCGAGACCGGGACCGATGTCCGCAGCCACATCCATGACGGAAACAGAGTGGGCAAATTGACGTTGGCTGCCGTCAGGCAGAGTAATGATTGGCATTATGTGTTTCCTTATACAGTGGTGACCCCTACCAAAGGTCACATGCGGGATGGAAAAGAGATTCAAAAAGGTGATGTTCTGGTTCTCCACAGCACTTTGCGAAGACGGCCTGACACGCAAACAGCATGTCTAACATGACAAACCAAGCCAAAACGGCCCCCATGCTACCAGAAGTCGGGCGTGCTGTATCGGATTTGCAGATATTTTCTACAGTCAAATGAGTCGCCTACCGACTATTCGCCAAGCAGGGATTGCCAGTTGAAGTCAAAGTCACTGCTCCCCTCCTCTGCCAGCGCCAGCTCTTGCAGCACCTGAAGCGCCAGCTTGTTGCCCTTTTGTGCCGCCTGATAGAGCCACTGTTTCGCCTGAGCCAGATCGACCCTGCCGCTGACCCCCATCAGATGAAGCACACCGACTTTCAGCATGGCCGGGACATCACCATTGCGGGCAGCCTGCTCCATCCAGTGAAAGGCTTGGCGCAGATCTCGCTTGACCCCGACACCGCGCAGATAGAGCTCTGCCAGCCGATATTGGCCGAAGGGATCTCCTGCCTGCGCCGACTGGCGATAGAGGCTGATGGCCTGATGGATATCCTGCTCGCTCCCCTGCCCCACCTCATGACTCCAGCCCATCAGGGCTTGCGCCCGAGGTTGGCCTTGATCGGCCAGTGGCGACCAGATCCGGGTCGCCTCATCAAAGTGACCGGTACGCCAGGCACGGTTGGCGGCAGCCATCTCCTGCTCGGTGGAGAGCGGAAGCAGACGCCAGATAACCAGCGCAAACAGACCGATAAACAGCCAACGGGAAGTGGTGGGGCTCATGATGATTTCCGTGATCCAGTTCTCATTTCGTCTATGTAAACGAAATGTAGCGTTGCGATCAAGCAAGAGATCCCTACGACAACCCTTTTTGCACCCGGTCGATCAGCAGTTGTTGTCATTTATCCGGGGTACCTGCAAAATAACTGTATGTATAAACAGTGTCGGTGCACACCATGGCAGGACGAGGCAGCCCCAACAATATCGATCACCGTTTTAGCGGCCCCCTTGTCGAAGCGGTCGATGACGGCTGGCAATCGTCCGATTGGGATGCCGCCTTCACTTCTTCTGTGCCTGGCACCGAGGTGCGGGAGATCGATGCACGCAGTATCATCAGCTACAACAGCTCGCCGGATGTCCCCTTTGGTCGCTCCATCAACCCCTATCAGGGGTGCGAACACGGCTGCATCTACTGCTATGCCAGACCCAGTCACGCCTATCTGGAACTCTCCCCTGGTCTTGATTTCGAGAGCAAGCTGTTTGCTAAACGCAATGCAGCCGATCTGCTGCGTCGGGAGTTTGCCAAACCGGCCTATCAGCCACAGACCATCTTCATTGGCGCCAATACCGACCCCTATCAACCCATCGAGCAGCGCTATCGCCTCACCCGGCAGTTGCTGGAAGTGATGCTGGCCCACCGCCATCCGGTCGGACTCATTACCAAGAGCGCCATGATCTTGCGCGACCTCGATCTGTTGACCGAGCTGGCCAGAGAGGGACTGTGTCAGGTGATGGTATCGGTGACGACCTTGAACGAAACCCTGCGGCGACAGCTGGAGCCCCGCGCCAGCACGGGCACCGGCCGCTTGAAAGTGATCGAAAAGCTGGCCAACGCTGGTATACAGGTGGGGGTATTGGCCGCCCCCATGATCCCGCGGCTCAATGAGCCGGAGCTGGAGCAGATCATCAAATCGGCTGCCGAGGCTGGCGCCAGCTGCGCCGATTACATTCTGCTGCGCCTGCCCCACGAGCTGGCGCCGCTATTTGGTGACTGGCTCGATACCCACTATCCGGGCCAGAAGGAGGCTATTTTGAATCAGTTGCGAGCCAGCCGCGGTGGCGGGCTCAACAGTACCGCCTTCGGTACCCGCATGCGCGGTGAGGGGCACTTTGCCGATCTGCTGGCCCAGCGCTTTCGCCTTATCAGCAAACGACTTGATCTGGGCAAACGCCATATTCAGCTCAGGCTGGATGGGTTTATCCGCCCCGGGGAGCAGCTGTCGCTCTTCTAATCCCCCTGCTCACGCCCTTCACGCATCAGGCACAGAGCCCTTGCCTGCCAAGAGGTCGAGAGGAAGATATGCCGCGATACATCCTGTGGAAAACCCGCTTTCCTAATTTTCCAAATTGGCCAACGAAGTAGCCATGTCGCCACAAGATCGCGCAATCCGGTAAAGGCTGTGTTAGCGCCTTAGCCTGCGCGCTGATCCCGACCCTGCTGCACCATTTCAACCGGTAGTCGCGAGGGTTCATGAGCCACTTCGTGCTCATCCTCTTCATACTGCGGCACCTCTGATTCGCCCCATACCCGGCTCCACCAAATTTCCCACGTGATCCAACTGGTCATATGCAGCTCCTGACGGTGAAGGTGATGGCAACAACCCACCACTCGCCCGGCAGGATAGCGACTGGGAATGACAGGGAAATGACAAAAAAATCACTTGTAAAAAGGCAACTGGCCGTGACAAGGAAAAGCCGAAACAGTTCACATATTCGGCGGAATCATCCTGAAAGCGGTCACAAATCTGCAGGTTGTGGATTGCAGCCCACCCTGTTCCCGCCAAAGCTGGCTTGCCCATTCAGGCATCTATAAAAACAGGGACACAATAATGAAACACACAGCGGGAATATGGGCGATCGCAGGCATGCTGATCGCCCCCTTGGCGCACGCCGACGTCATACTGCACGCCTTCAACTGGAAGTACAGTGAAGTGACCGCCAAAGCCGACCTTATCAAGTCAGCCGGTTACAAACAGGTACTCATCTCGCCACCTCTCAAGTCCTCCGGCAACGAGTGGTGGGCCCGTTACCAACCGCAGGATCTGCGCCTTGTCGACTCCCCTCTTGGCAACAAGCAGGATCTCGAGCAGCTGATCGCCGCCATGAAGGCGCGGGGCATCGCCGTCTATGCCGATGTGGTGCTCAACCACATGGCCAACGAAAGCTGGAAACGCCAGGACCTCAACTATCCCGGCAACGAGCTGCTGCAAAGCTACGCCAGCAACCCGGCCTATTTCGAGCGCCAGAAACTGTTTGGCGATCTGGGGCAAAACTTCCTCTCCGGTCAGGATTTTCATCCGGAAGGGTGCATCAGCGACTGGAGCGATCCGGGTCATGTCCAGTATTGGCGACTCTGTGGCAGTGCCGGTGACAAGGGGCTGCCGGACCTGGATCCCAACAACTGGGTAGTGAGCCAGCAACAGGCCTATCTCAAGGCGCTCAAGGGGATGGGGATCAAGGGTTTCCGGGTCGATGCGGTCAAACACATGAGCGATTACCAGATCAATGCCGTGTTCACCCCCGAAATCAAACAGGGGATGCACGTGTTTGGCGAGGTGCTCACCACTGGGGGCGCAGGCAGCACCGATTACGAGCGCTTTCTCCAACCCTACCTCGACAGTAGCGGTCAGGGAGCCTATGACTTTCCGCTGTTTGCCTCCCTGCGCGGCGCGCTGGGGTATGGCGGCAGCATGAACCTGCTGGCGGATCCGGGCGCCTACGGTCAGGCGCTACCGGGCAGTCGCGCCGTCACCTTTGCCGTGACCCACGACATCCCCACCAACGACGGCTTCCGCTATCAGATCTTAAGCCAGACTGACGAGAAGCTGGCCTATGCCTACCTGCTCGGCCGCGATGGTGGCTCGCCGCTGGTCTATTCGGATCACGGCGAGACCCAGGCCAAGGATGGACTGCGCTGGCAGGATTACTACCAGCGCGCCGATCTCAAGGGGATGATCCGCTTCCACAATGCGGTGCAGGGTCAACCGATGCAGTTGATCGGCAGCGGTGACTGCTTCGTGCTGTTCAAACGGGGCAAACAGGGGCTGGTCGGTATCAACAAGTGCGACTATGAGCAGGAGTATTGGCTCGATACCGCCAGGTTCGAGATGAACTGGTATCGCAACTACCGGGACGTGCTCGACCAAGGTGCCGTGGTCAACGTGCAGAGCCAGTGGGTACGGGTCGCCATTCCCGCCCGCAGCGCCAGAATGTGGCTGCAGGAGTGATCCAGCCGTAAGAGCAGCGTAGAGTCATAAAAAGCAGACAAATAAAAAGAGCGACCACCAGGGTCGCTCTTTTTTATCAGAGACGTTGCTCGGAACAGGTGACGATTACTCCTCGCCCGCTTCCCCTGCATCGACCGCATCAGTGCCGGTCGCGGTATCGGTACCTTCAGATACCTCACCGTCAACGGCCAAAGCGTCGTTCTCGTCTTCGTCGCTCTCGGCGATACGCTGCAGGCCAACCACGGTCTCGTCTTCACCGGTACGGATCAGACGGACACCGCCGGTGTTACGGCCAATGACACTCACCTCGGCAACACGGGTACGCACCAGGGTACCGCCGTTGGTAATCAGCATGATCTGGTCGGTATCTTCGACCTGGATCGCATCGATCACCTTGCCATTACGCTCATCCACCTTGATGGAGATAACGCCCTGGGTACCACGGCTCTTGGTCGGGTATTCGGCCAACGCAGTCCGCTTGCCGTAACCGTTCTCGGTGGCGGTGAGGATGGCACCTTCGCCGCGCGGAACGATGAGGGAAACCACCTTGTCACCGGCGCCCAGCTTGATGCCGCGCACACCGGCCGCGGTACGACCCATGGGACGCACCCCCTTGAAGGTACCCTTGGTTTCGGTGCCTTCGCCGTTGTCGTTGCCATCATCGTCGTTGCCAGCATCGTCGTCGGTTTCAACATCATCGCTGACATCGGCATCAGCGCGACCGCTGCCTTCCGCGAAGCGAACAACTTTGCCCGCGTCGGAGAAGAGCATGATCTCGTTGCTGCCATCGGTGATATCCACCCCGATCAGCTCATCACCCTCTTTGAGGTTGATGGCACGAATACCGGAGGAGAGCGGACGGCTGAAGTCAGAGAGGCTGGTCTTCTTCACGGTACCGTTGGCGGTGGCGAAGAACACATACTTCTCGGCGTCATACTCCTTCACCGGCAGGATAGCGGTGATACGCTCACCCTCTTCCAGCGGCAGCAGGTTGATGATCGGACGACCACGGGCGCCACGGGACGCTTCCGGCAGCTGGTAAACCTTGAGCCAGTAGACCTTGCCACGGGTAGAGAAGCACAGAATGGTGTCGTGGGTGTTGGCCACCAACAGACGCTCCACAAAGTCCTCTTCCTTGATCCGGGTGGCCGACTTGCCACGACCACCGCGGCGCTGGGCCTCGTAGTCGGAGAGCGGCTGATACTTCACATAGCCCTGGTGAGACAGGGTAACCACCACGTCTTCCGGGGTGATCAGATCTTCGATGTTGATCTCGGCACTGGACATGCTGATCTCGGTGCGACGCTCGTCGCCATACTGCTCACGCACAGCCAGCAGTTCATCGCGGATCACTTCCATCAGACGAGCCGGGCTCGCCAGGATGTGCAGCAGCTCGGCGATTAGATCCAGCAGAGATTGGTACTCTTCCAGGATCTTCTCGTGCTCGAGGCCGGTCAGCTTGTGCAGACGCAGGTCAAGGATGGCCTGGGCTTGCTGTTCGGTCAGGAAGTATTGACCTTCACGGATACCGAACTCCGGCTCCAGCCACTCAGGCCGTGCTGCGTCGTCGCCCGCTTTTTCCAGCATGGCGGCCACGTTGCCGAGTTCCCAGCCCTTGGCAACCAAGCCCGCTTTCGCGTCGGCCGGGGTCGCGCTGTGACGGATCAGCTCGATGATGGGATCAATGTTGGCCAGCGCAACCGCCAGACCTTCCAAAATGTGCGCCCGATCCCGCGCCTTGCGCAGTTCGAACACGGTCCGGCGAGTCACCACTTCACGGCGGTGCAGCAGGAACGCATCAAGGATCTCTTTAAGGTTCATCACCTTGGGCTGGTTGTTATCGAGCGCCACCATGTTGATGCCGAACGTGGTCTGCATCTGGGTGTGCTTGTAGAGATTGTTCAGCACAATCTCGCCGGACTCGCCGCGCTTGATCTCGATAACGATGCGCATGCCGTCTTTGTCAGACTCATCGCGCAGGGCACTGATGCCCTCTATCTTCTTCTCTTTGACCAGCTCGGCGATCTTCTCGATCAGTCGAGCCTTGTTCACCTGATAGGGGATCTCGTGAACGATGATGGTCTCGCGACTGGTCTTCTCGTCCACTTCCACTTCAGCTTTGGCCCGCACATAGATGGAGCCACGACCGGTACGGTACGCCTGCACGATGCCGGAACGACCGTTGATAATGCCGCCGGTGGGGAAATCCGGGCCGGTGATGTAGGTCATCAGCTCGTCAATGGTGAGGTCGCCGTTTTCGATCAGCGCCAGGCAGCCATTGACAATCTCGGTGAGATTGTGAGGCGGAATGTTGGTCGCCATGCCCACCGCGATACCGGAGGAGCCGTTGACCAGCAGGTTGGGAACCTTGGTAGGCATGACCGCCGGGATCATCTCGGTGCCGTCATAGTTCGGCACCCAGTCCACGGTCTCTTTGTCCAGATCAGCCAGCAGCTCGTGGGAGATGCGGGCCATCCGCACTTCGGTATAACGCATCGCCGCGGCGCTGTCGCCGTCGACTGAACCGAAGTTGCCCTGACCATCGACCAGCATGTAACGCATGGAGAAATCCTGCGCCATCCGGACAATGGTGTCATACACAGCGCTATCGCCGTGCGGGTGATATTTACCGATTACGTCACCGACCACACGGGCCGATTTTTTATAGGGCTTGTTCCAGTCGTTCCCCAACTCGTTCATAGCAAACAGAACGCGGCGGTGAACCGGTTTCAAGCCATCACGCACATCCGGCAGAGCTCGTCCTACGATCACGCTCATGGCGTAATCAAGATAGGAACTCTTGAGCTCTTCTTCGATGTTGACCGGCGTGATCTCTCTGGCCAGATCGCTCATAGAAAGCCTTATCCCTAATTAGTTGTTCTTTGGCTTAAACAGCGCGACATGGTAACACACTGAGCCAAATACCTTAAGCCACAAATCGGGTATCAGATCGGGCTGGTGTGACAAAGTCCGTCCGTTATAATGCCCGCCAGGACAATAGATTGCGCCCATGACTCAGAAGCGGGCGCCCTGCCACAGGATCTTCGAAAAATGAACAGTGATGCCAATGTCGATCTGATAGAAATCGCCAAGTTTGAAGCCATCGCCTCCCGCTGGTGGGACATGGAAGGTGAATTCAAACCCCTGCATCAAATCAATCCGGTACGCCTTGACTGGATCACCGACAAAAGTGGCGGTCTGTTTGGCAAGCGCATTCTCGATATCGGATGTGGTGGCGGCATTCTCTCCGAGAGCATGGCCCGCCGTGGTGCCAGGGTCACCGGCATCGACATGGGCAAGGAACCCCTCGGCGTCGCCCGCCTGCACGCCCTTGAGCAGGGTGTCGAGCTCGAGTACCGCCAGATCACTGCCGAAGCCCATGCCGCCGAAGTACCGGGCCAGTATGACGTGGTCACCTGCATGGAGATGCTGGAGCATGTGCCGGACCCCGCCTCCGTGCTGCGCGCCATCGCTACCCTGGTGCGCCCGGGCGGCCGGGTGTTCGTCTCCACCATCAACCGCAACCCCAAATCCTATCTGATGATGATCATCGGGGCCGAATACCTGATGAAGATGGTGCCCAAGGGTACCCACGATCACAAAAAATTCATCACCCCGGCCGAACTGTGTCGCATGGGGGAAGCAGCTGGCCTGCTGGTGCGGGACATGAGCGGCGTCCACTACGCCCCCCTCACCAACCAGTTCAAGCTCGGCAAAAATGTCGACGTCAACTATATGGTGGAGTTTGTCCGCCCGGAGCACGGTTGATGAGCTCCTCTCACCTGCTGCCTCTTCGTTGCGTGCTGTTCGATCTGGATGGCACCCTGCTCGACACAGCCCCGGATCTGGGGGCCGCCGTCAATCACGTGCTGATAAGCGAAGGCTTTGCACCGCTCTCTGACGAGATCATTCGCCAGACCACCTCCCACGGCGCCCTCGGGCTGCTCAGGGCGGGGCTCGGCGACGATCTGCTGGAAGAGTTGGGGGCCACCCGCCTGCGCAATGCCCTGCTCGACTACTACGCCGCCAATCTCTGCGTCGGTACCCGCCCCTATGAGGGGATGGTGGATCTCATCGAGTGGCTCAACGAGAAGCATCTGCCCTGGGGCATCGTCACCAACAAGCCAGCTTTTCTCACCGAGCCGCTGCTGGCGGCTCTGCCACAGCTTGCCAACTGCGGCGTCACCGTCAGCGCCGATACCCTGCCGGTACGCAAGCCCGACCCTGCCCCCATGTATTTTGCCTGCGAGAAGCTGGGGGTCGAAGCAGCTCACTGCCTCTATGTGGGGGATCATGTGCGCGACATCGAAGCGGGCCGCAATGCTGGCATGCGCACTGCGGTCGCTGGCTGGGGCTATCTCAATGATGAGGAAGATCCTGCCCAGTGGGGCGCCGATCTGCACTTTGATACCGTGCAGGCGCTGCACCACTGGCTGCGCTATGAGTTGACGGCCAATGCGTAACGCGCAGCCTTACCGGCTGATATGCGATAACGGGGCGAAGAGACTCTCCGCCCCTTGCATCTCTTCCTTTACGCTCCTGCGTCCTGCGCCACCATCACTCGTCTATTCATGGATAATAAAGGCAGCTTACAGTCTATTGGATACCCATTTGACACGCTCACAACCGTCACAAAGCGGCCACAAACCACCGTCATCTGATGCAAAGCCCTTGCCACGCTGAGCCCGCGGCTGCGACAACTGGACAGCTTTTGACCCTTGTTGCATAAGGGATAATCAGCCGCCGTTTGCTAGTAAAAAGCCCCCCGTTTCGCAAGCAAAAAAAGTTATTTAAATTTTCCATCTTCGATCGGGAGACTTGCTTTTAGCGGAGCGGACGAATGAAAACCCGCTCACTGTGAGCGGTCACTAACTGATGGGGCAAGACTCACAATTTATCCACAGCTCGTCACTTATCCACACATTGCAATGGCGGGCTGACCTCACTATCTTGTAGCTCGAACTTAAAATAACACTACATCTTGTGATTCATCGCACAATCTCTACCCAATACCTGCACATCGCTGGGGCCAGGGGTGGTGTCATTGTGCGATGGTTTTTCGGGAATCAACTGAAGGTCATCAGCCAATGAACTTGTTTGTGACGAAGCGTAACGGACACAAAGAACCCATCGATCTGGATAAAATTCACCGCGTGCTGGACTGGGCCGCCGAAGGGCTCGACAACGTGTCGGTCTCCCAGGTAGAGCTCAAATCCCACATCCAGTTCTATGACGGTATCCGTACCGCCGACATTCACGAAACCATCATCAAGGCAACGGCTGACCTCATCTCCGAGCAGACCCCGGACTACCAGTACATGGCAGCCCGTCTGGCCATCTTCCACCTGCGCAAGAAGGCCTATGGCCAGTTCGAACCGCCCCACCTCTACCAGCACGTGGCTCGTCTGGTGGACATGGGCAAGTACGACAAGCACCTGCTGGAAGACTACACCCAGGCCGAATTCGAAGAGCTGAACACCCATCTGGATCACTGGCGCGACATGGATTTCTCCTACGCGGCAGTCAAACAGCTGGAAGGCAAATATCTGGTCCAGAACCGCGTTACCGGCGAGATCTACGAGAGCCCGCAGTTCCTCTATATGCTGGTTGCGGCCTGCCTCTTCTCCAAGTATCCGAAAGATACCCGTCTGGACTACATCAAGCGCTTCTATGATGCGGTCTCGACCTTCAAGATCTCCCTGCCGACCCCGATCATGAGCGGCGTGCGCACCCCGACTCGTCAGTTCAGCTCCTGCGTACTGATCGAATGCGACGACAGCCTGGACTCCATCAACGCCACCGCCAGCTCCATCGTGCGTTACGTTTCCCAGCGCGCCGGTATCGGCATCAACGCCGGTCGCATCCGCGGTCTGGGCAGCCCTATCCGTGGCGGCGAAGCGTTCCACACCGGTTGCATCCCCTTCTACAAATACTTCCAGACTGCCGTGAAGTGCTGTTCCCAGGGCGGCGTGCGCGGCGGTGCGGCCACCCTGTTCTACCCGCTGTGGCACACCGAAGTGGAAAGCCTGCTGGTGCTGAAGAACAACCGCGGCGTGGAAGAGAACCGTGTTCGTCACATGGACTACGGCGTGCAGATCAACAAGCTGATGTACCAGCGCCTCATCAAGGGCGGTGACATCACCCTGTTCTCCCCGTCCGATGCGCCGGGTCTGTACGATGCTTTCTTCGCCGATCAGGACAAGTTTGAAGAGCTCTACGTCAAGTACGAGCAGGATCCGGCCATTCGCAAGAAGACTCTGAAAGCGGTAGACCTTTTCTCCCTGATGATGCAGGAGCGTGCCGGTACCGGTCGCATCTACATCCAGAACGTGGATCACTGCAACACCCACAGCCCGTTCGACCCGAGCGTGGCGCCGGTACGCCAATCCAACCTCTGCCTCGAGATTGCGCTGCCGACCAAGCCGCTCAACAACATCGACGACGAGAACGGCGAGATCGCCCTGTGCACCCTCTCCGCCTTCAACCTGGGTGCCATCGACAAGCTGGAAGATCTGGAAGAGATGGCCGATCTAGCCGTGCGTGCCCTCGATGCCCTGCTCGACTATCAGGACTACCCGATTGCCGCCGCCAAGCGTGGCAGCATGGGTCGTCGTACTCTGGGGATTGGCGTCATCAACTACGCCTACTACCTGGCCAAAAACGGTGCCCGCTACTCTGACGGCTCCGGTCTGGCCCTGACTCACCGCACCTTCGAGGCGATCCAGTACTATTTGCTGAAAGCCTCCGTGCAGCTGGCCCGTGAATTCGGCCCCTGCCCGCTGTTTGGCGAGACCACCTATGCCCAGGGCATCCTGCCGATCGACACCTACAAGAAGGATCTGGATGCGCTGTGCAACGAGCCGCTGCATCTGGATTGGGAAAGCCTGCGCGAAGAGATCAAGTCTGTTGGCCTGCGCAACTCCACCCTGACCGCCCTGATGCCGAGCGAGACCTCCAGCCAGATCTCCAACGCCACCAACGGCATCGAGCCGCCGCGCGGCCTGGTCTCGGTCAAGGCCTCCAAGGACGGCATTCTCAAACAGGTGGTGCCCGAGTATGATCGCCTGAAAGATCAATATGAACTGCTCTGGAAGCAACCGAGCGTTGACGGCTACCTGCAGCTGGTCGGTATCATGCAGAAGTTTGTGGATCAGGCGATCTCCGCCAACACCAACTACGACCCGGCCCGTTTCGAAGGCAACAAGGTGCCGATGAAGCAGCTGCTGAAGGATTTGCTGACCGCCTACAAATACGGCCTCAAGACCCTCTACTATCACAACACCCGTGATGGTGCGGACGATGCCCAGACCGATCTGCAAGATGACGGTTGTGCTGGCGGGGCTTGCAAAATCTAAGTCACGGCAAGATCTGATAACCGGGCGGGAGCGACAAGCTCCCGCTCTCCTGTTTTCTCCATACAGATATTCTGGTAACCATGGCCTATTCAACTTTCTGCCAAACCCAAAACGACCAGCTCAAAGAGCCGATGTTTTTTGGCCAATCGGTCAACGTAGCCCGTTATGACCAGCAAAAGCACGAAGTGTTCGAGCGGCTGATCGAAAAACAACTCTCCTTCTTCTGGCGCCCGGAAGAGGTGGATGTCTCCCGTGATCGTATCGACTATCAGGCCCTGCCCCCCCACGAGCAGCACATCTTCATCTCCAACCTGAAGTACCAGACCCTGCTGGACTCCATTCAGGGACGCAGCCCCAACGTGGCGCTGCTGCCGCTGGTCTCCATTCCGGAGCTGGAAACCTGGATTGAGACTTGGGCGTTCTCCGAGACTATCCACTCTCGCTCCTACACCCATATCATCCGCAACATCGTCAACACTCCCGCCCAAGTGTTCGACGACATCGTGACCAACGAGCAGATCCTGAAGCGCGCTGGCTCCATCAGCCACTTCTACGACGACCTGATCGAAGCGACCGCTCTCTACAACCTGCATGGTGAAGGGACACACACCGTCGCGGGCCGCGAGGTGACCATCACCTTGCGCGAGCTCAAGAAGAAGCTCTATCTGTGCCTGATGAGCGTCAACGCGCTGGAAGCGATCCGCTTTTACGTCAGCTTCGCCTGCTCCTTTGCCTTCGCCGAGCGCGAACTGATGGAAGGCAACGCCAAGATCATCAAGATGATCGCCCGCGACGAAGCGCTGCACCTCACCGGCACCCAGCACATGCTGAACCTGATGCGCACCGGCCAGGATGACCCGGAGATGGCCGAGATCGCCGCCGAGTGCGAACAGGCCTGCTTCGAGATCTTCAAGGAAGCGGCCATTCAGGAGAAAGAGTGGGCCGAGTACCTGTTCCAGGACGGCTCCATGATCGGCCTGAACAAGGACATCCTCTGCCAGTATGTGGAGTACATCACCAACCTGCGCATGAGCGCAGTCGGCCTGCAGCCAGCCTTTGCCGGCACCAAGCAGAACCCGATCCCCTGGATCAACACCTGGCTGTCATCCGACAACGTGCAGGTCGCCCCGCAAGAGGTAGAGGTCAGCTCCTATCTGGTCGGTCAGATCGACAGCGAAGTCAATGCCGACGACCTGGGTGATTTCGAGCTGTGAGTGACGCCACCAACACGCTGACCCCTGCCCCGCACGCACCTGCCGAACAGCATGCGGTCGTGGCACCACGGGTACATACCCGGGATGGTGCCGTGCTGCACGCCCATCCCGGCGAAAGTGTGTTGGAGACCCTGGAGCGCCATGGTCATCATGTGGAGTTCCAGTGTCGCAGCGGCTATTGCGGCGCCTGCCGCACTCCGCTGATGGCTGGCAAGGTGCACTACCCCAATGTGCCGCTGGCATTTGTCGCCCAGGGGGAGTGCCTCCCCTGCTGCTGCACACCGGTCGGCGCCATCCGGCTGGATATCCAGAAGAGCTGACGCAGCCACAGACTGGCAACTCGCACAAAATAGAAAGCCGCCGGAGCAATCCGGCGGCTTTTTTGTCTCTTCTGTCCCGTCCTGAATATGGTTTACACCTTTCCCCCCAATAAATGGAGAACCCGATGGGACAAGGTGTGAAACGGACACAGCGCGATTACTCGCTGACTTTTAAACTGGCACTGGTCGAGCAGATTGAAAAAGGCGAGCTCAGTTGCCAGCAAGCACAAGCCCGATATGGCATTCAGGGCCATTCCACCGTTCTGGTATGGTTGCGTAAACATGGTCGGCAAGATTGGAGCCAGGGGGCTTCTGTACGTGCCGGCAGGAGCATCACCATGCCTGACCCCGACAACCAGACGCCCGAACAGCGCATCAAGGAACTCGAGCAACAGCTGGCGCTGATGAGCCAGAAGGCCCAGTTCTTTGAGGCCGTCGTCGATGTACTGAAGAATGACTACGGCGTCTCCATCGTAAAAAAGCGACCCGGCAAGTCCTCTCGCAGCGGCAAGTCGAGAAGCTGACCATCGTCAGGGCTTGCCTGTTTCTGGGGATAAGCCGGCAGGCTTACTACAAGCGCAATCGGGTCGCCGACGAGCGCCATGCACAGGGATTGCAGGTGGTGCGCTTCGTACGTCAGGTTCGACTGCGACAACCTCGGGTGGGCACTCGCAAGCTACATTATCTGCTGCAGGGTCAGGATGATGGCGGGCTCAAGGTCGGGCGGGACAGGCTGTTTCAGATATTGGCCGAGCACCGCCTGCTAGTGCAACCTAAGCGGGCGTATCACAAGACCACCCACAGTTTTCACCGTTTCTACCGTCATCCCAACTTGCTCAAGGCGGGGCCAGGGCAGGTCACACCGGTGGCCCCGGAGCAGGTCTGGGTCGCTGATATCACCTATCTGCCAGCCAGGAGCGGGCCGCTGTACCTGAGCCTGGTGACGGATGCGTACTCACGCAAGATAGTGGGCCATCACGTACACGAAGGAATGCATGCCGAGTCGGTAGCGATGGCGTTCAGGAAAGCCCTGAAGCAACGGTGTGGCAGCGGGGAGCTAATCCATCACTCAGACCGCGGCGTGCAGTATTGCTCGGGGCTGTATCAGTCATTGCATGAACGGTACGGGGTGAGATGTTCGATGACGGATGGGTATGACTGTTATCAGAATGCGTTGGCGGAGCGGGTGAACGGGATTTTGAAAGGAGAGTTGTTGTTGCAAAGCCCACAGGACCTGGCGCAAGCGCGGGAAATGGTGCGTGAAGCGGTAGATATTTACAACGAGGAGCGGCCGCATCATGCATTGAAATACAGAACCCCCGATGCGGTACATAGGGGGTTCTGAGTAGAGAAATGCTAGTTGAAAATGTGTAAACCTATTTCAGGACTAGATATTCATCTTTGCTCGAGCGCCCGATTACAGACGCCCAAACCCTCAGAGTATTACAACCAGGGGGCAGCAGTCGGCCCGTGGTGCAGGCCCAGCTTCCAGACACGGCCAAAGTGCTTGTAGTGACCGGCCGCGACACCTGCCTTCTCACCCATGCCGTGGTAGAGATCGAGGTGACCCTTCTTCACCGCCCCGCCCACATCCAGCGCAATCAACAAGCGCAGCTGGTGCTTGCCGGTCCAGTTGCCCTCTTTATCGAGCAAGGGAACTTCGGCCAGGATCGGGGTACCCATCGGCAGCAGGGTCTTGTCGGCAGCGACGGCCGCCAGCGGCAGCAGCGGGATACCGGCGGCACCGATCACATCATTAGTCGGGCGACGCTCGAAGAAGACATAGGAGGGGTTCTGCTCTACCAGCTCCTTGACCCTGTGCTCAGGTTGCTGGTTGGCCCACTCCTTGATGGCCTTCATCGACATCTGCTCCTTGGGCACTTCACCGCGGTCAATCAGCACCCGGCCAATGCTCACATAGCCGTGGCCGTTCTTGCCGCTGTAGCCCAGATATTGCAGCCTATCGTCGTCACCGTAGTGAACAAAGCCCGATCCCTGCACGTCCATCAGGAAGTTGTCGATAAGGGATTTGCTGTAACCCAGCTCCAACCCGCGGTTGGCAAGGGCGCCCTGGTGGATCTGTGCCCGGGTCGGACAACGGCTGCCGCAGTTGGGCATGGCATAGATGGGGTACTTATACTCGGCATCCGGGCGGTGACGCACCTCCAGCACCGGCGAGTAGTAGCCGGTAAAGAGCACGTTGCCCATCCGATCCGCACCGCCCAGCTGGGCCAGGCTGATGCCGTAACGGGTGATGTCGGCCGGATTGCCGCCGTTCGCTACCCAGCGGGAGAGCAGACGATATAGTTCACCATAACGGCTCGCCATCCGCCCTGAACGCTGCATGACAATGCGACTCTGGGGGCCAAACTTGCTGTAATCGACACTGGCACGACTGTTGACCCGCTCGACCCGCACCAGATCCCCCGGCAAGGTACCGTCCAGATACTGCTTGCCCAGATTTTCCGGCACCTCGCAGTTGAGAAAACATCTGTCATCAGTCTGTTTTTTGGGCACCTCTGCTTTGTCAGAGTTACCCGCACACCCGGCCAACCCCAGCACTATCGCGGCCAGCCAGAATCCGTGTTTGTTCATATGTCCTCATTTAACACCAAGAGTCCTGCTCGGCGGCAAGATGCCAAATTTGCAGGGGGAAAGCAAACGACATCAATCACTTGAAGAGAGATTTCTCCAAAGGGAGGATGCTGGGTTATAACAAGGTGACAGGATATGCGAGGTAATGGATGGAACAGCTCGAAATATTCCCGTTGCAGAGCCCCTGTATCGGGGTCTGCGAGGTGAACAACAAGGGCTATTGCAAAGGATGCCTGCGCAATCGCGAGGAGCGTTTCAACTGGCAGAAAATGAGCCCGGCCCAGCAACAGGATGTAATGCGTCTGTGTCGCGCCCGCAAGGCGCGGGTTGAGGCTGCGCGGCGCAAAGCGCTGGAAGGAGCGCAACCCCAGTTGCCAGAACAACAAGGCTGGGAGTTTTAACCACTCCCTATCTTCCCCTCACAGGTTACCTGTCCTCCCGACAAAACCAAAAGCGGCCCGCAGGCCGCTCTTGGTTATGACGTCTTGCCGGGTGGCGAGGCTTATGCCGTGGCCAGCTTGGCCTGCTCTTCGCCGCGCTTGAGCATGGCGTAGGAGACACCGGTCAGCAGCGAGCCTGCTGCAATGGCCACGATATACATCATGACATTGCTGATGGCGTGCGGGATGAACAGCACAAACAGACCGCCGTGGGGTGCCATCAGCTCACAGCCGAACAGCATGGAGAGCGCACCGGTCAGGGCGCCGCCAATCATACAGGCTGGGATAACGCGCATCGGATCCTTGGCGGCAAACGGGATGGCCCCCTCGGAGATAAAGCACAGGCCCAGCACGAAGGAGGCTTTACCCGCTTCCTGCTCCGCCTTGATGAACTTGGAGCGGGCCAAGAAGGTCGCGATCCCCATGCCCAGTGCCGGCACCATACCAGCGGCCATGACCGCTGCCATCGGGGCATAGGTTTTGGAGGCCAGCAGGCCGACACCGAAGGCGTAAGCAGCTTTGTTGACCGGGCCGCCCATGTCGAAGCACATCATGGCCCCGATGATGACACCCAGCAGCACGGCGTTGGCAGAGCCCATGTTGTTGAGGAACTCGGTCATGGCATTCATGATGCCAGCCACCGGGCCACCCACCACGTAGATCATCACCAGGCCGGTAAAGAGGCTGGCAAAGAGCGGAATGATCAAGATGGGCTTGAGCGCTTCCAGGGTCACCGGCAGGCGCACCTTGTCGCTCAGGTACTTGGCGCTGTAACCGGCGAGGAAACCGGCCACGATGCCGCCGAGGAAACCGGCGCCCAGCGAACTTGCCAGCATGCCGCCGATCATGCCGGGAGCGAGACCCGGGCGGTCAGCGATGGAGTAGGCAATGTAACCGGCCAGCACCGGGATCATCAAGGCAAAGGCGGAGCCACCACCGATCTTCATCAGGGCAGCAGCCAGGGTGCCTTCCACCTTGAACGCTTCGATACCGAACACAAACGAGAGCGCAATGATAAGGCCACCCGCCACCACCATCGGCAGCATGAAGGAGACACCGGTCAGCAGGTGCTTGTAGGGGCCGGCTTTTTCCTCTTTCTTGGGCTGGCTGGCACCGCTGTGGCGATAGAGTGTCGCCTCGTTCCACGCCTTGTCGAGTTCGGCGCGGGTTTTCTTCAATGCCGCGCCCGTGCTGGTACGATAGACCGGCTTACCGTCAAAGCGCGCCATGTCCACTTCGATATCGGTGGCGAGGAATACCAGATCGGCAGATGCAATCTCCTCGGCAGTCAGGGCATTCTGGGCACCGACCGAGCCTTGAGTCTCGACGCGGATCTGATAACCCAGCTGTTTGGCCATGGCCTCCAGCGCTTCTGCCGACATAAAGGTGTGGGCAACGCCAGTCGGGCACGCTGTCACTGCCACGATGCGCTTGCCAGCGGCGGCGGGTTTAGCTGCTGCGGGAGCGGCTTGATGACGATAGACGCTGGCACCGCTGGTGGCTGCTTCCAGCAAGGCGGCCGGATCCTGCTGGGCGAGATCCATGCTGCCCTGATAGACTCGCTTGCCATCATAGGCGGCGAGATCCACCGGGGCACTGGCGACAACCAGCACCAGATCGGCGGCGGCAATCTGCTCCTTGCTCGGTACTTGGCGGGGCTGCACGCTGGAGCCGACGTCGAGGGTGAGTTCCCAGCCAGCCAGTTTGGCCTGCTGTTCTATCCGTTTTGCAGCGAGAAAGCTGGTGGCAATGCCCGCCGGGCAAGCCGTAACCAAGATTGCTTTCATTGGGCATCTCCTGAGTTTTCCATTGAGGGGGTATGGCATTGAACCGGTGCCAGCGCATCCAGACGCTCTACGCGCACCTGTTCAAGTAAAGGGTTGAGCACATTGATATCGTCAAAGCCGACCGCGACCTGACTGACCGCCAAGGCCGAGACGGCGGTGGCCAGCCGCAGGGTCTGCTCCGGCGCCCAGCCAAGGCTCAGGCCATGGGCAAGACCGGCCACCAGCGAATCGCCGGCACCCACGGTACTGACCACCTGCATCCGCGGCGGAATGGCCTGCCAGACGGCATCCGGAGCAAACCAGATAAGGCCATCGGCGCCGTTGGAGATCACCACGTTGGGAATGCCGCTTGCCTGCAGCGTGCGGGCACACTCGGCCTGCTCGCTCAGCGTCTTGATCGGGCGGCCCGCCCACTGGCTCAGCTCCTCCAGATTGGGTTTGACCAGGGTCGGTGCCGCCTTGATCCCTTCGCTTAAGGCCGCGCCGCTGCAATCGAAGATCACCTGCTTGCCCTTGGCCTTGAGCAGACGGATCAGATGGGTGCAGTAATCGGGAGCCACCCCTTTGGGCAGGCTGCCCGCCAGCACAAACCACTCTGCATGCGCAGCCAGCTCGTCGATGGCCTGCTCCAGCTCGCTCACCTCCCCTTGCTGGATGGTGAGCCCCGGCAGGTTGAGATCGGT
Organism: Aeromonas sp. 603404; assembly: GCF_049171775.1. Lineage (NCBI taxonomy): Bacteria > Pseudomonadati > Pseudomonadota > Gammaproteobacteria > Aeromonadales > Aeromonadaceae > Aeromonas > Aeromonas sp. 603404. Next base: position 635,041 of record NZ_JAAKPE010000001.1, on the reverse strand, counting down.
GACCCGACCGGATTGCTCGGAGATCTTGACGTTGATGCGGGTGCTGCCCGCGACGCGCACAAAGTGATCATCCAGCGCTCGCTCGGCAAACAGGGAGACAAAACTCTGTTCATTGTCTGCGCCAAGCCAGCCGGTCACCCCCACCTCGCGGCCCAAGTCCTTGAGCACCATGGCGACGTTGATCCCCTTGCCTGCGGCACGCAGGTTGGCCTCGCTCACCAGATTGACCTCACCCAGGCTCATTGCCTCGAGGCGAGTAGTGAGATCAAGGGCCGGATTGAGGGTTATGGTAACAATCTTCATCAATGCGCCCCCTCGCCCAGACCTGCGGCGATCGCCTCACCGATCCCCTTGAGAGCCGCTTCGGCATCAGCCCCTTCGGCGCGAAACGCCAGACGGTGACCGCACTTGACCCCAAGGCCGATCACCTTCATCAGGCTCTTGGCGGAGACTGCCTCGCCGCTGCCATCCAGATTGGCAACCCGGATGTCTGATTCAAACTCTTTGGCCACCTTGACCAGCATGGCGCCCGGGCGGGCGTGCAGACCGTGGGGGTTGATGATGGTGAAGGTTTCGGAAAGACCACTCGCAGGACCAGCTTGCAGCATGGCCAGAGCGTCATTGCCCGCCAGCGTCGCCAGCTGACCGGCAGCCGCCAGTTTGGCCAGATTCTCCAGCTGCGGCAGATGGCCGCTATCTGCGGCGCACAACAGTAGCATGGCGCTGACCGGCAGCTCCCCTGCGCGAAGTTCGCTGTTGGGCGTTGCCAGCACCCAGCCAGTCTGGGCCGCTTGCGCCCGGGCCAGCCAGACGCCCTCGCCCAGATAGGCGGGATCGCTTGCCAGCAGGGCGCTCACCATAGCGGCATCGCCCCAGCCCGCCGATTTGGCGCGGGCGGCTGCTCCCAGCAGCAGTTGGTCGCGATCATCGGCCGGGAAGTCAGCCAGAGTCAGGTATTGCACCTCTTTGGCAGCAGTCGCACCGGTCAGGATGTTGATGATGGTGTCGGCATCGGTGGCCTCTTTGAGCTGAGCTGCCGCCTGCTCGTCACCCAGCACATGGGTGAGCTGGCGCAAAATGCCCAGATGCTCGTCGGACTTGGCGGCGATGCCGATGGCGACATAGGCGATCTGCCCCTCATCCCACTCGATACCATTGGGGAACTGGGCCACCATGACGCCTGTGCTCTTCACCAGATGACGGGTATCGGTGGTGCCGTGGGGAATGGCGATGCCGCTGCCAAGATAGGTGGCATGCTGCGCTTCACGAGCCAGCATCCCATCCACATAGCCCGCTTCCACCAGACCAGCTTCGGTCAGTTTGCCTGCCAGCAGGGCAATGGCGTCCGACTTGGTTGCCACCGACTGTCCCAGCAAGATCTGCTCTCGCGCCAACTTCAACATAGAGACTCTCCATCAGGTTCCGGCCGCGCCGGTACGTCACAATTGAACATTCGGGTAACTCGCCAGCTGACAATAGACCCGAACACGGTTGACTGTGATCGGAGCCTGATTTTCAGGCCACTGGGTCTCTTCGTTGCTGACAGGCTGAATCGTTTCACTTACACTCAGACTGAATCGTTTCAGCGAATTGATCAAGTACCCACAAAGAGTGCTTTTCAATGATATGATCCCGCGCACACTTTTCGGTGCCCTCACCCGGCAGTGACCGTGGGCCTTGCAACTCAAACAGAGCCAATATGATGAAACTGGATGAAATCGCCGCCCTCGCCGGTGTCTCGCGCACCACGGCAAGCTATGTGATCAATGGCAAGGCCGACCAATACCGCATCAGTCAGGCCACCCGCGACAAGGTGATGGCCGTTGTCACCGCCCATAACTATCAGCCGGACAGCCGCGCCGCCTCCCTGCGTGGCGGCCAGACCAAGACTCTGGGCTTTATCCTGCCCGACCTTGAGAACGCCAGTTACGCCAAACTGGCCAAACGGCTGGAACAGGGGGGCCGGGCGCAGGGCTATCAGCTGCTCATCGTCTGCTCGGAAGATGAGCCCGCCACAGAAAAAGAGCTGGCCCAGATGCTGGTGAGCCGCCATGTGGACGCCCTGCTGGTGGCCAGTTGCCTGCCGCCGGACGACCCCTTCTACGGCAAATTGCAGGCGCAAGGCAGCCAGATCCTCGCCATCGACCGGGCGATGGCCGCCGACAAGTTCGTCACCGTCGCCAGTGAAAACGAGAAAGCGAGCTTTGATCTCACCAGCTCCCTGCTCACCCCGAACTTACGCCATATCGCCTTGATCACCGCGCTGCCAGCACTCACGATCAGCAAGGAGCGAAAAGCCGGTTTCGAGCAGGCGGTCGCCAGTCACAGCGCGGCTCGCCACCTGTGCGAGGGAGATCACTTCTCCCGCCTTGAGGGGTATCGCCTGATCAAAGACCTGCACCAGCAGCTGGGCCAGTTGCCCGAAGCGCTGATCACTACTTCCTATATCCTGATGGAGGGAGTACTCGACTACCTGTTGGAGCAAGAGATCGATATGAGCCAGCTCGCCATGGCCACCTTCGGGGACGATCGCCTGCTCGACTTCCTCCCTTTTGGCATCAACTCCCTGCCCCAGCAGCACGACGCGCTGGCGAGCCAGGCGCTGGATCTGGCGCTCAAGGCGGTGAACGGCGAATACCAGAGCGGGCTGCACTATGTGAGCCGCACCCTCAAGCGCCGCCGCTAACCTGCTCGAAGCAGACCCGATTTGCTGTCAATGGGTGGGTAAAACGAACAGATGATAATAAGGCTGCCAGGATTGGCAGCCTTATTGTTTTCCCCCACAACCCTACCCGCCCGTTTTGCTTTCTCTACCGTCTGGCTGGGCCTCCACACTCCTTTCACCCCGCAACTAAACGCCAACGCCACGACAAGGCACTCCCCCATCCGTGCTGCAACCACTTGGCTGACCTGTATCAATGAGCCCCTGCCAATCATTTTTTCGGTGCTTTTTTCTGCAATCAGCTACCGCTGTCATCATTTATTTCCACTTGTTGGCACAAGCCAGCACAAGATCCGTATAAAAGGGGTTGTTTCCGCTATTTTGATCCGCTAACGTGGCAACCTTCTTTTACAACTGACAGGTTTTAGGTACAGATGTTCCCGTTCCGATATTGCTAGCCTCCGGCCCTATTACCGGAGGCACCTTCTGATAACGCCAATCGGCCCCCTCTTGTTGACGTCACTGCTGACATCGCCTGTTTGCACTGACACCGCTACGTTCGGATGGATAACATGAATACCAAAACTCTGGGTTGTACCCTGTTGATTGCCGGCACCACTATAGGCGCCGGCATGCTGGCCCTGCCGCTGGCCTCCTCCTCCCTCGGCGGCCCCGCCACCCTGATGTTGATGGTCGGCCTCTGGGCTCTGATGGCCTTCACCGCCATGCTGCAAGTAGAGGCAAGCCTCAACACCGGCAAGTGGTACCTGCACCAGCTGGCGGATCATCTGCTCGGCCCCTGGGGCAAGCGCATCGCCTCCTTCTGTATCCTGATGCTGTTCTACTCACTGGCCTCCGCCTACATCAGCGGCGGCAGCAGCCTGCTGGCACAGGCGCTGATCGATGCCGGCATGACCCTGAGCCAGGAGCAGGCCGCCTGGGCCTTTACTCTGCTGTTTGGCGGCATGGTCTGTGTCGGCACCCGCTCGGTGGATTACCTCAACCGGCTGATGTTCACCGTCAAACTGGTGATCATGGTGGTGGTGCTGGCGTTGCTGCTGCCCCGCACTGAAGGGCAGCATCTGCTCTCGATGCCGCTGGGTCAGGGCCTGTTGCTGGCGGGCCTGCCGGTCATCTTCACCTCGTTCGGCTTTCACGGCTCCATTCCGAGCGTGATGCTCTACCTCGGTGACTGCCCCAAGCAGTTGCGCCGGGTCTTTGTCTGGGGCTCAGCCCTGCCGCTGATCCTCTACGTGCTGTGGCAGGTAGCAATCCTCGGTCTGCTCGGCCAGCAAGCCCTGCTGCAAACCGGTGGTGCGCTGGACAGCCTGCTGGCCAACGTCGGCAAGCTGGTGAGCTGGCCTGCGTTTAATCAGGCGATGCACCTGTTTGCCGATCTGGCGCTCGCCACCTCTTTCCTCGGGGTGACGCTGGGGCTGTTCGACTTTATGGCCAAGGTAACCCGCCGCAAGGACAACTGGCAGGGCCGCACCCAGACCGGCCTTATCACCTTTGTGCCGCCATTGCTGTTTGCCCTCTACTTCCCGCAGGGTTTTATCATGGCCCTCGGCTACGCTGCCATTGCGCTGGCGATCCTCGCGGTACTGCTGCCGGTGGCGCTGGTGTGGCAGAGCCGCAAGCAAGCCCCCGCCCACCACTACCGCGCGCCGGGTGGCGTGGTGGCGCTGGGAGTGGCCGCCGCCATGGGCTTACTGATTGTCGGCGTACAGATCAGCGTCAGCCTCGGAATGCTGCCAGCGCTGTAATCCCCGATACTGAATGCCCCAAATAGCAAAGCCCCGCCAATTAACTTGGCGGGGCTTTTTTGTTGGAAAAGAAATCAAGTTGGATACAGGCATCCGCCATTAATTAAGAGAGCGCCCCTTACCAAACAAACACCCAAACCTTCAGCTATATACCGACCTTTTTACTACCCAACCCTGAATAATCAGTTCAAAAACCGTTCATGCCCCTTCGCTACACTGCCCGCTCGTTTATCGCGTTCAGGAGTTTGAAAACAATGATGTTGCACCTCAAGAAGAGTACCCTTGCCCTCGTCCTGCTTGCCGCCAGCGGCGCACTCAGCGCAGCCGAAATCGCCAACAACAATATTACCGAGGCAGAGATCAAGGCCGCGCAGGATGGTTGGGGCGCGGCGCTCATCAAGATCAGCGATGACTATCGCGCCGGTGGGATTGAGCGCGCCAAGGCGACTGCCGAGTCGGTGCTCGACAGCGCTTATGGCTACCAGCAGGGGCCGGTGCTGTTCAAACCCACCCTTGCCGGTGGCGAGCAGACCTTTCGCACCAACCGCGAGGGGGCGCTAGCCTACTTTGTCGGCAACAACAGCGCCTATCCGGCCGATAGCGGCTTTGCCCTGAAAAACTGGCAGAGCTATCGCTATGACAACGCCGCCGTCTATATCAACGGCGACATGGCGCTGACCATGGGCAAGGTACATCTGGTGGATCGCGACAACAAGGAGACCACTGTCGACAAGACCTGGGGTTTCAAGAAGGGAGATGATGGCAAGGTGCGCATCGTGCTGCACCACTCCTCCCTCCCTTACGAGGGGTAATGGCGGGGCTCTGCCCACCATCAACACGGTCAAAAAACAGCCCTGCCACTTCGGCAGGGCTGTTTGTTTTGCGCCTGCGCTGGGCCGATGGCGAGTGAGTGGATGACAGTCGTGCTAAGGCAGTTTGCTGCTACCCTCAAGGCAAGCCATTGAGATGCCGAGCAATATCGCGTCTCGGAACACCAGCCACTCGTTATCATCACACAAGGAGCCAGATACCATGACCATACTGCCTGTTTACGCGGCCCTGCTCGCCCTGCTGTTTGTGTTGCTGAGCATTCGAACCATTCGCACCCGCCATAGCCGCAAGGTGGCGCTGGGGCATGGGGATGACCCCGCCATGTTGCGCGCCATGCGGGTGCATGCCAACTTTGCCGAGTATGTTCCCCTCGCCCTGCTGCTGATCTATTTCGTCGAAACCGGCAGCCATGCCCCCTGGCTTATCCATCTGCTGGGGAGCGCCCTCTTGCTTGGCCGTCTCTGCCACGCCTTTGGCATGAGCCGCACGCCGGAGAACTTCCGTTATCGGGTGGCGGGAATGGGGCTGACCTTCACAGTGATCCTGGTGAGCGCGGCCCATATCCTGATCACGGCGCTGCTCCCCTGACCCGGCCGTCACGAATAGCTGGCGAAGCGGTCTGGCAGCCATCCCCATCGGCTATTCTTCACTGCACAGATAGTCGCAACAGTGCTGCTTAAACAAGCCCGATTCAGGAGTACGATATGAAGTGGATTGTCTGGTTACTGCTTGTCGGGCTGACTCCCGTTGCCCACGCAACCCCGCTAAAGCTGGCGGCAGCGGTCGAACACACTGCGATATTGCGCCCTTTTATTCATGACTGGTTTGGCCGGGCCGGCATCGACTTTCAGTTGATCCCCTGCACCTATGCCCGCTGTGAAAAGTTGATTGAGGCAGACCATGCCGTCGATGGCGATATGGCCCGGATCAAGGGCTTTGATCAGACCTATCCCCACTTGCTGCAGATCGGTGCCCCCATCTCGGAGGCGGCGATTTATGGTCAGCCAAGGGATAACCCGAGCTGGCCCCCTGCCAAGGGTACCGTGATTGGCTGCCTGCGTGGCATCCAGTGGTGCGAACGCTTCCTCGGCAACTATCAGGTCATCTGGTTGAACGATGAGAAGCAGGGGCTTGCCCAACTGCATCGAGGCAAAGTGGACTGGCTCATCAAGATGCGCCCCGCCTCTCAACCTGCACTGGCGTCCCCCTGGCAGAAGATCACCAAAGAGCAGGTCTTTCTCTACCTCGATAAAAAGCACCGCGCGGAAATTGCGGCCTTGCTCAAGGTACAGCTGGCGTTTATCAATAACGGCCGCTGGCTGGCGATGCAAAAGCAGTACCTCTCCGCCATCTAACGCGCTTCTCGCAGCACCACACAGTGCCGATTACATGGCTGAAAAAACAAAAAGCCCTGTCAGATTGGCAGGGCTTTTTCAGTCAACCGCATAGCTGGGGAGTCAAGCTCCCAAGCCGATTACTGGTTGTGGGTAGAGCGACGTGGACGACGGGCCTGAGCCGGTTTGCCGGCACCATCAGCCGGACGCTGACCACCTTGCGGCTTGGGCTTGCCACCGTTACCGGTACGCGCACCACCCGCATTGCCATTGGAGGCGGAACGACCGGCCCCCTGACGCTGGCCCTGACCTTGCGGACGCGGCGCACGGCGCTGCTCGCTCGGATCACGGGGCTCTTTGCGCAGCGGCGCGCCGATACCACGGGCGATGTTGTCGAGGGTCTCGCGGGAGGCTTCAAAACCGGCCACCTGCTCGCACGGGATGTTCTGCTTGGTCAGACGCTCGATGGCCTTGATCAGCTTCCCTTCATCGGCCGCAACCAGGGAGATGGCGTGACCGGCAGCACCGGCACGACCGGTACGACCGATGCGGTGCACGTAATCTTCCGCCACGTTGGGCAACTCGAAGTTGACCACTTGCGGCAGTTTGTCGATGTCCAAACCACGGGCGGCGATGTCGGTCGCCACCATGACGCGCACGCTGCCATCCTTGAAGCCGGACAAGGCGCGAGTACGGGCCCCCTGGCTCTTGTTGCCGTGGATGGCGGCGGCGCTGATACCGTCTTTCTCAAGCTTCTCGGCAACCCGGTTGGCGATGTGCTTGGTGCGGGTAAACACCAGCACCTGCTGCCAGTTGTTGCTGGAGATGAGGTGGCTCAGAAGGGCAATCTTGTTGGCCTTGTCGCACGGATGCACCAGCTGCTCGATGCGCTCGGCGGTGCTGTTGCGCGGGGTCACTTCGATCACCGCCGGGTTGTCCAGGAGGCCAGTGGCCAGCTCACGAATTTCGTCGGCGAAAGTGGCGGAGAAGAGCAGGTTCTGACGCTTTTTCGGCAACAGAGCCAGGATGCGGCGGATGTCGCGGATAAAGCCCATGTCGAGCATGCGGTCCGCTTCGTCCAGCACCAGAATTTCCACTTCGTCAAACTTGACGGCGTTCTGGTTGTAGAGATCCATCAGGCGGCCCGGGCAGGCCACCAGCACGTCCAGACCACGGCGGGTCGCCATCATCTGCGGGTTGATGCTCACGCCGCCAAATACCACGTGGCTGCGGATCGGCAGGTGCTTGCCGTAGTTGCGCACGCTCTCGCCCACCTGGGCGGCCAGCTCGCGGGTCGGGGTCAGCACCAGGGCACGGATGCGATTCGGGGAGACCTTGCGCTTGCTTTCAGTCAGACGCTGCAGCATCGGCAGGGTAAAACCTGCGGTCTTGCCGGTCCCGGTCTGGGCTGCCGCCATCAGATCACGGCCAGCCAGTACCGCCGGGATCGCTTGTTGCTGAATGGGAGACGGGGTGTCGTAGCCTTGCTCGGCAACGGCACGCAACAAGGGTTCGGCCAGACCGAGGGAAGTAAAACTCATAGTTACCTGCTAGGGATAGGGGCGCCGGGGATCCGTGATGGGGCTCCTCTGCTGAGCCGATGCCATCTCGCCAGATCCGGGCCTGTTGAGAACACAACGATTTCCCCGGGGAGCAGAGCAAAGGGGAAAGAATAGGGGCGCAGTCTAACGGAGTTGTGCCGGATAAACGAGAAAAATGTGATGCTCCTCCCAGCACGCACAGAAAAGCCCTCTGCTCTCCACCGAATAATCCCGTTGACCAGTGAAGCACGCACCACACTATTAACTGACAACTTATTACCTGTCCCGCCATCGTGATGCGCGGGTCGCAGGCGCACGGGATAGCAGAGAACAAAAAGCAGAATAACGAGGTTAAGCTATGAGCACGCAATATCGTCCCCACGGCAACTGGCAGGCCAAGCTCTGCCTGCTGCTGCTTTTGCTGACCCCTTCCCTGCAGGCCAGTCAGACCCTGACCGTGGCCTGGAGCCACTGGCCCCCCTTCAGTCAAATCAACAACAGGGGTGAGCTGGACGGGCTGGATGTCAGCCTGACTCGCCAGATCCTCACCCAGGCGGGCTTTGCCCCCAAATTTCGTGAGATCCCCTGGGCGCGGGCACTCCATCTGGTGGAGCACGATCAGCTGGATGTGGCGATGGCCGCACTACCACTACCGGAGCGGCAGAAGTATGCCCGCTTCTCTGCACCCTATCGCCAGAGCGCCTATGTGCTGTTGAGTAATAACCCGATTCCAGGCCATCAGGATCGCTGGGGAAAGCTCGATACCTTGTCCAAACTGTGCCACAACAAGGATCTCAAAATTGGCAAACTGCGCGGTACTCGCCCCATTCATCAAATGGACGAGTGTCCTGCCCTCAAGGGGGCGACCGAGTACAATGCCGATGATCGACTAATCGAACTGCTGCTGGCCCGCCGTCTCGATGGCATCATTATGGAGTGGCAATATGCACGCTATCGGCTCTCCCAATTGGGCGCCGAGGGGTTTATCAGTTGTCAGCTGTTGCTGCACCATCAGCCGGTCAGCCTGATGTTTGCCAAAAACAGCATGAGCGAAGAGCAGCTCCTCAAGGTCAACGAGGCCATTCACGCTATGCCCAAACACCATGGGAAGTTCTCTCCCCCCAACTGCCGTCTCGATGCCGATCCGCAGGACGCTGATCACTCTTGATAACCGACGAGTGATAGAAGTACCGCAGAGCATAAGAACAAAGGCGACCCGAAGGTCGCCTTTGATTTGGTTGACGAACCAGCACCCTGAACAGGGTGCGATCAGTCGATGTGCAGCAAGAGCGATCAACGCAGCTGTGGGGTATGGGTCAACACCCCCTGATTCTGGGCACGATGGCGCAGCAGGTGATCCATCAACACCAGCGCCAGCATGGCTTCGGCGATGGGCACGGCGCGAATGCCGACACAGGGATCGTGACGCCCCTTGGTGATCATCTCGATTGCCTCACCTTCGGTATTGATGGTCTTGCCCGGCACAGTGATGCTGGAAGTCGGTTTGAGCGCCATGCTCACCACAATATCCTGACCCGACGAGATGCCGCCCAGAATGCCACCCGCATGGTTGCTGGCAAAGCCCGCCGGGGTCATCTCGTCGCGATGCTCGGAGCCTTTTTGCTCCACCACCGCAAAGCCATCACCGATCTCCACCCCTTTCACCGCATTGATGCCCATCATGGCATGGGCAATGTCGGCGTCGAGACGATCAAATACCGGCTCACCCAGGCCCACCGGCACATTGCGCGCAATGACCTGCACCTTGGCACCGATACTGTTGCCCTCTTTTTTCAGGTCGCGCATATATTGATCGAGCGCTTCCAGCTTGCCCGCATCGGGGAAGAAGAAGGGGTTCTGCTCAATCTGCGCCGCGTCAAACGCCTCGGCCTTGATGGGGCCGAGCTGGGAGAGGAAACCGGTGATCTCGATGCCGTGCACCTGTTTCAGGTACTTCTTGGCAATGGCACCCGCCGCCACCCGCATCGCGGTCTCGCGGGCAGAAGAGCGACCACCGCCACGATAGTCGCGCTGACCATACTTTTGGTGGTAGGTGTAGTCAGCGTGACCCGGCCGGAACAGATCCTTGATATCGGAGTAGTCCTTGGAACGCTGATCGGTGTTCTCGATCAAGAGCCCGATGGAAGTGCCGGTGGTCTTGCCCTCAAACACCCCGGAGAGGATCTTCACCTCATCCGGCTCGCGGCGCGGCGTGGTGTAGCGAGAGGTGCCCGGCTTGCGCCGATCCAGATCTCCCTGCAGATCTGCTTCGCTTATCTCCAGCCCTGGCGGGCAACCATCGACCACGGCGCCCAGCGCCAGGCCGTGGCTCTCGCCAAAGGTGGTGACCCGAAAGAGTTGACCAAAACTGTTCCCTGCCATGCGCGCTCCTGCTTAGTTCTTGTAGATGGCGAAATGATCCTGATACTGCACCAGCTCGTCACGGGTCATCACAAAGACGCCGTGCCCGCCGTTTTCGAATTCAACCCAGGTAAAGGGGATCTCGGGGAACTGGGCTTCCAGATGGATCATGCTGTTGCCCACTTCGACCACCAGCACGCCGTTATCCTTGAGGAAATCTGCCGCATGAGCCAGCAGACGCTTGGTCAGCTTGAGGCCATCGGAACCGGACGCCAGCGCCAGCTCTGGCTCGTGACGGAACTCTTCCGGCAGATCCGACATATCTTCGGAATCCACATAGGGCGGATTGGAGACGATGAGATCGTACTTGTCACCCGCGGGCAGATCGCGGAACAGATCGGAGCGGATCGGAATGACCTGCTGCTCCAGCCCGTGATCGTTGATGTTGCGCTCGGCCACGTTCAGTGCATCAATGCTGATGTCGATGGCATCCACTTCCGCTTCCGGGAACTCGTGGGCCATGATGATGGCGATACAACCGGAGCCAGTGCACAAGTCCATGATCCGGGTCGGTTCATGTTTGAGGAAGGGTGCGAAACGGTTGGCCACCATCTCGGCAATGGGGGAACGGGGAATGAGCACCCGCTCGTCCACGTAGAACTCCCAACCGGCATACCAGGCCTTGTTGGTAAGATAGGCGGCCGGTACCCGCTCCTGTACGCGGCGGATAATCAGCTCGGCGATGCGGTGACGCTCGCTGCTGGTCAGACGGGAGTGGCGCATCGCCGGGTCTACATCCGGTGGCAGATGTAACGCGGGCAGTACCAGCTGCACAGCTTCATCCCAGGCGTTGTCGGTTCCATGACCGTAAAAAATCCCGGCGTCGTTGAAACGACTCATGGCCCAACGCAACATGTCCTGGATGGTGTGCATCTCGGCAACCACCTCATCGATAAATATCTTGTCCAAATCCACCTCCAAGTCGAGTAATATCCGGCCCGAGCCCCGTTTACGTTGCGGGCAAGACGCATACCTAATACATGAGCATCTGATGAAAAAAACGCCCTCACCGACAGACGAGGAAACCCTGCTGTTCCGCGATGCGATAAAAGGTACCCGGAAAATCAAGCAAGATACCATAAGGGCCGAGTTACGCCCGGTCAAGCAGAAACGCGAAATGCGCGAAACCCGCGAAAAGCTTGGGGTTGACCACTATTTCAGCGATGAGTATCAACCCCATCTCGACGATGATGGGCCGACCCGTTACGTGCGGGAAGATGTGTCAAAATTTGAGCTGAAAAAGCTCAAGCGGGGCATTTATCCGCCGGAGATCTACCTGGATCTGCACGGCATGAACCAGCAGCAGGCAAAACAGGAGCTGGCCGCCCTGCTCACCCTCTGCCAGAAAGAGAACATTCACGTCGCCTCGGTGATGCACGGCATCGGCAAACATATTCTCAAGCAGCGCATTCCCAGCTGGCTGGCCCAGCACCCCAATGTGCGCGCCTTCCATCAGGCCCCCCGCGAATGGGGTGGCGACAGCGCCATTCTGGTGTTGCTGGATATCGAAGAGTAGAAAAAGCAGCGCACAAACTAACTCTGCCCAACCGGTCGATTGAATCGCAATGGTGATATAGAGGAGTCAAGATTGACCACCAGCATGCCGCCGTTGGGCAACTGCCACGCGAAGAAGTCATCAAATCCGGCGGTCGTTAGGGCGCGGATCACCTTGGCGACCACACCGTGCGCCACCAGCAATACCCGCTCCCCCTGCATGGTCGAGGCCAGTGCCGTTAGTCCCTGCGAGACTCGGGCAATCACCTCATCCAGCGTCTCACCGCCAAGCGGAGCCTCCGCCCAGCGCCGGGTGATGTTGCGCCCCCACAACTCGGGATAACGCGCCTTGGCCTCTGCCTGCGTCAGCCCCTCGAACAGGCCGACATGCCGTTCACGAAAGTCCGGAGCAAGTTTCACAGGCAAGCCCAACTGACGTGAGAAGATCGCGGCGCTCTCTCTTGTTCGCAGCAGGGGCGACGCCAGCAACCGATCGAAAGGGGCCAGTGTGGTCGCTATATCATCGGCCAGCCAGCATATATGCCGCGCGCCATCTTAGTTAAGCCCGATATCCAACGCCCCTTGATAACGCCCCTCGGCGTTGGCTTGGGTCTCTCCATGGCGGATCACTATCAGCTCCATGGTGTACTCCTCTTTCTACGTGGAATATCACAAAACTACTTCCCTTTCGGATAACGGGGATGATCGTCCTGGATCGGCAACCAGGAGAGCTGGCTGACGGTATGGATGTGATAGGTTGGTGCGACCGTTTCGGGGTTATCAAGTGAGACAATAGCCAGCGTCAGGTACTCGGGGTATTGAATGCTGCGATAGCTGAGGGTGGCGCCACAGGTTGCACAAAAGCCGCGTCGAATCGCCTCCGACGAGGCGTACTCAGTCAATACGCCGCATAGCCATTGCACCTGTTTCACCCGAAAATCCATCCAGGCGCCGACCGGAGCGCCGGTCGTGCGCTGACAATCCCGGCAGTGGCAAAAATCGGTAGCAAAGGGAGCAGCTAGCACCTTGTAGCGGATTGCACCACAATGGCAACCCCCCTCTAATATCCCGTTACGAGAAATCACCATCTTGTTTACCATCCAGTCCACGTTTGAAGGCATATATTGCCAGCCTAACATCCCGTTACACTAAGTTGATTAGTGCAGAAAACCAATGAAATTTGCGATTTATCAGCACCCGTTTCAGATAGTATTGACACAGTTCACCATTGTTCAGACAGAAGATAACCACTCTCACCTCCCATCATAACGGTTATGGGGGCTCTGATTATTCATCCCGCTGACAATATGAGATATTGCCACTCACTACTGGCCTGCGAATATAAGACAAGCTCACCCGAGCCCATATAAATCTGTTCGTCGCAGCCATATTCCACGCTATTTAATTGGAACCTGCATGATGAAGTTATTCACTCCCCTGGTGGTTGCCACGGCGATCTTCTCTTCCGTGGCGATAGCAACCCCCTCTCCCCATATCGTCGGCGCCACCCTTGGCTATGGCACCCAGTCATTCAAAGCACAAAATGGGGATCAGGCCGATGGCGGTGACAATATGACTGCCGATCTCTATTACCGTTATATGTTCAACAATTATATCGGTATCGATTCAGGAATATTGTTTGGTACCGGTGGCGTAGTCAGCGCCCTCTTCGATGCAACCCTCAATGACGTAAAAGATATCCATTACAAAGGGATCCGCTCTGCCTTGTATGCACAATTCCCGGTCTCTTCCGGCAACAGCTTTTATGCCAAACTGGGTGCCAACGCCCACAGAGTCGAATACACCATCAACAAAGAAGATCAGAGCAACTCCGGGGTCGGTTTTTATGGCGCTGCGGGTTGGCAATATCGCTTTGATTCGGGTATCGGACTCAATGCGGAGTACCAATATATCCCCATGCCTCGACTCGATGTCAAAGGGGTCAGTGTCGGTCTCAACTACCGTTTCTGATCCCGCCTGATGGGGCGACAACAGGCCGATAACGGGTAAAAAGCAGGGAGATATCTCCTCCCTGCTGCCTGCTTGTTTCCACTACCGATAGATCATGGTGATTGACCATGATCCCAACGGCAACCTTATTTGGTCACCACCACAGCCCAGGGGCCACCTTTGGCGGGATCATCCCCTTGCGTCCACCATTTGGCCTGATAGACGGCGCCCTTGTAGCTCACCTTGTTGCCCGCGGTATAGACCTTGCTGGCCTCCCAGGCAGGCTGGCCATCAATGGGCGGGTCAACCGGATCGACCGGGGCAGGATCGAGCTTGGCGACGATCCGCACTTTCGGCCAGTTGGCGTGGGAACCGTAGAAGTTGGTCACGCACTTCTCGTAATCACCCGGCACCAGCGCAGAATAAGCGGTCTGGAAGCCCACCAGCTCACACTCGAAGGAGTAACCGCCCGGGCGATCAGGATAGTACTTCCAGTTGCCATCCCAGTTGGTGTAGAGCACGTCGGTAGCGCCGTTGAGATTGAGGCTGCCATAGGGAGTCTGCTGCCAGCAGGTGTTCTTCTCATCCGCCTTGACCGGGATCTGGTAGTGGTTGGCCAGCCCTTCCCAGTAGCGGATGCGATTGACCGGCTGCCCTTTGTCCTTGTTCTGTTCACCACACTCGATACCGCCGTTGATGACGTTGATGGTGGTACCGAAGCCATAGCCGATACCGGCGTCAGCTTCCCGTTTGGAGGGTACCCAGGTGCGATCAATCACGTGCAGCATGGCCGGTTTCGGGGCCTGCGGGGTGAGGAAGAACCAGATGGCAGAAGCGAGGTTGAGCCAGGAGTCCGCCACCAGCCCCGGGTTGTTGAGCAGCACTGAGGCATCGCCATCAAACATCGCCTCGGAGAAGGCCCCGTAGTTGAAGTGGTAAGAAAGCTGCTTGGCGCCGCGGCCAAAGTAACCTTGTCCGGTACTGCAGGGCCACTTCTTGTTCTGCCAGTCGTTCTGGCCACAGCCGGTGGTATAACCGGTCTGTCCCTCTGACCAGCCCATCTCCCGCACATGCACCAGCGCCTGTTGCCACTCCTCCAGCCCCAGCGGGTTATCGGAGACGTTCTCCTTGGCAATATGGCCGCCGGTCTCCTGAGAGAAGTGGGCAAAGGCCGTCACAATGGATTTTTTACAGATCGCATCAGAATCGCGCCCGTCGGTATATTCGCCGCAGAACGCAGGAAATTTACCGATGGCTCGCAAGAAGCGGACATAGGTATATTCCGGCGCGGCCATCTGGGTTAAATATTCCCATTCAGATTGGGGAAATACCCGTTCAACCCGTTTTACGTTGTCAGGATTGCTTGCCAGACCCGGTTCAATGGCATCGACTATTTTATTTGACCGGGTGGCCAGTGCCTTGGCCCATATTGTATACATGGGGTTGGCCGTCTTGGCCTTTTCCACCGCGGCCAGATCCGGGGCCGCAATCACATATCCTCCCGCATTTTGCGGATCGGGTTGAATATTCATGGCTGCACTCATTGCGGCATAGCTTGGCAATGTGCAAGCGGCAGCGATCAGCCAGGCACAACGCTTGGGTTTGAACATGTTTATCGTCCTTGTTTGAATTAATGCGCTCCAAGAGTAGGTGTTCCAACAACTAAATTCACGATGAAAATTAAGAAATGCGCGTAATTTGTGAACCATTTCACCTTGTGCTACTCAACGCAGCTAAAACGACATAAAAGAACTCAAACGATGACCATTTTGGCCTGTTTTGTCACCCGTATGGGGAGGCGAAAGACGATCAGATGATCTGTCACCAATTTATTATTCGTGGCAAAAAAAATGGCTGACCCGCTTCACCCGTCAGCCATCAACAATGTTCAAATAACGCTCACAAAGAGCTCGGTGTCAGGCGCGCACGGCACGGATCAATATATTGCGCGGGGTCATGGGTTTGGCACAGAACTCCCCCACTTCGACCCGATAACCCTGCTCTTGTAAAAAGAGCGCGCGATCCAGCGCCAGCCAGATCTCGAGGGGACGGCGAAACAAATGACGCACCAGCTCCATGCGGGCGACATCGCCAAAGCGGCGCTCCCCGTGTTCCAGCCAGGCGGAATAGTCGAGCCCGGCGGGCAGCACAATCCCTTTGCGTTCAGCAGCCCAAACGCAGAATGCCTCGAAGGTGCCGGTCAGCAGGCTCTTTTGCATATTGGGCACCGGCAGATACTCATCTATGCCACGCACCTGACGCTGCAGGCAGTCAAACCCGAGACGCCACACCACTTCCTGCTCACGCAAGCGGGCTATCCGCGCACCGCCGGTGACCGTCTCCTGTAGCGGCAACTTGAGATCCGCCTTGCTCAACACCAGCTCGCTGGAGTTGGCCGCGGCCGACAGCGGGCGATAGTGGCTGCTGCGGATCAGGTGGTAACAACAGGGAGAGATAGTCACGCCGCGGGCACTGCGTTCGGCCACCCGCTCCAGCAGATGGGTGTGCAGCTCGCCGCAGGCATGGAGTGCCATAGCGTGATGTTCGGGGGCGATCAGCGCCGCCGACTCGGGGGCAAAAGCATCGGCGCAGGTAAAGGTCATATTCGCGCCATCCCGCTCGGCCAGCAGCCGACCTTCGTCACAAAGCTGCCCTTGCAACTCCAGACTGAGGATAGGAGCCTGTCGATGAAGTGACACCAGCCGCCCAAGATGCCCCTTGCCAGCACACCACTCCAGATAGGGGCCCTGATGGGCAGGCAGACAGGCGGTGAACGACTCGATCTGGGCCTGCTTGCGCCCCGGCATATGCAGCGCCATCTCCTTGCTGCAGGTGATGGGCTCAGGGGTAAACGGGGCAAGCTGGCTGAGTTGCTGCAGCTCGGCTCCCTCGGCAATCCAGGGGGCAAGCAGACTGCTGAGGGCATCCATATCCGCATCGAACTCCGCCAACTGGGTCAGCGTCAGCCCATTGAGCAACGTCGCCAGTTCGGGCACCTCATCGGCAAAGGCCATGGTCAAATGATGATATGGCTGATATTGCCACCAGCGCCGGTAGCGGGTGAGCAGTCGATCCAGTTGTTGAAAACGTTGAGCCAGCACGAATGCCCCTGCCTTGCAGTCAAAAAGGAGGCTCATTCTAGCGATCCCGCTTCAAATTGCACTCTCAATACCAAACGATCAGCGCCGCGCAACAGCACAGCCAACCTTGTGAGCCAGGGCAGACCTGACAAAGTGCGGGGTTTTATGCTATATTCCGCCCCCTCTTTCACGCGCCCCGCCCAACGCGGGTCGCTTTACACTAGCTATGGGACCAACAACATGACCATCAACGCCATTCTGCAAGCGCGCGCGGGCGCCAAGTGTGAACTGTGCAGCGCCGAGCAGGCGCTGACCGCCTTCGTGGTGCCTCACTCCCCCGCCAGCGACGATGATCACAGCGTTGCTATCTGTGACACCTGCCGTGGTCAGCTGGAACAACCGGATACCCTGGTGGTCAACCACTGGCGTTGCCTGAGTGACAGCATGTGGAGCCAGGTGCCTGCGGTGCAGGTGATGGCATGGCGGCAGCTGAAAGCTCTCTCCGGCAAGGGTGAAGTGTGGGCTCAGGATCTGCTGGACATGATGTACATGGAAGACGAAGCCAAGGCTTGGGCTGAAGCTGGTATTGCTGACGAAGATGACGACAGCGTACCGACCGTTGACTCCAACGGCGCCGTGCTGCAAGAGGGCGACTCCGTTACCCTGATCAAGGATCTGGACGTGAAAGGCGCCGGTTTCACCGCCAAGCGCGGCACCCTGGTCAAGGGCATCCGTCTGACCAACAACCCGCTTCATATCGAAGGCAAGGTCAACGGCGTGCAGATCGTACTGGTTGCTGCCTACCTGAAAAAGGCCTAAGCCAAGGGCGATTGCTCTGCTGTCTGCTGCCAGAGCACAAGCACAACGGAAAAAGGATGGCGTCACGCCATCCTTTTTTATACCCGCTTGCCGCAAACGGCCAACTTGAGCCCATAACAGGCCAGCCAAAGCAACAAGGCGCATCCGGATGGACGCGCCTTCTTTACAGGGCCGATACCGTTAACCGGCATCGGAAACGGTCACTCAGGAGGAGAGTTTGCCATCCAGCTCGGCAATCTTGGCCGACCAGTAGGCCGGGCCGGTTTCGTGGATATTGTTGCCTTCGGAATCGACGGCAACGGTCACCGGCATATCTTCCACTTCAAACTCGTAGATCGCTTCCATGCCGAGATCGGCAAAGGCCACCACACGCGCCTTCTTGATTGCTTTGGCCACCAAATAGGCTGCGCCGCCCACCGCCATCAGATAGACGGCCTTGTGCTGCTTGATGCTCTCGACGGTTTTCGGGCCACGCTCGGATTTGCCGATCATGCCGATAAGGCCGGTTTCACCCAGCATCATGTCGGTGAACTTGTCCATCCGGGTGGAGGTGGTGGGGCCTGCCGGGCCAACCACTTCGTCGCGCACCGCATCGACCGGGCCAACGTAATAGATAAAGCGGTTGGTGAAATCGACCCCTTCCGGCAACCCTTCACCATTTTTCAGCATGTCGGCGATGCGCTTGTGGGCGGCGTCGCGACCGGTGAGGATCTTGCCCGACAGCAGCACGGTATCACCGCTCTTCCAGCTGGCCAGCTCGGCCTTGGTGATGCCATCGACGTTGACGCGGCGCACATTGCCACCCGCTTCACGGGTAATCTCCGGCCAGTCGCTCAGTTTCGGCGGAGTCAGCTCGGCGGGGCCTGAACCATCCAGCTCGAAGTGAACGTGACGGGTAGCGGCGCAGTTGGGGATCATCACCACCGGCTTGGAGGCGGCGTGAGTCGGCGCAGATTTCACCTTCACATCCAGCACGGTAGTGAGACCACCCAGCCCCTGGGCACCGATCCCCAGCTTGTTGACCTTGTCGTAGAGCTCGACCCGTAGCTTCTCCTCTGTGGTTTGCGGGCCACGGGCGATCAGCTCCTGAATGTCGATGTGCTCCATCAGGGCCTCTTTGGCCAGCACCGCCGCTTTCTCGGCGGTACCGCCGATGCCGATGCCCAGCATGCCGGGTGGGCACCAGCCTGCTCCCATGGTCGGCACGGTTTTGAGCACCCACTCGACGATATCGTCAGAGGGGTTGAGCATCACCATCTTGGATTTGTTCTCGGAGCCGCCCCCTTTGGCCGCGATGCTCACTTCCACCTTGTTGCCGGGGATCATGTCGATATGCACCACGGCAGGGGCGTTGTCTTTGGTGTTTTTGCGACTGCCAGCCGGATCGGCCAGCACGGAGGCGCGCAGCGGGTTGTCAGGATTGGTGTAGGCACGACGGGTCCCTTCGTCCACCATCTCCTGCACCGTCATGTCGCTGTCCCACTGCACTTGCATGCCAATCTTGACGAAACAGGTCACGATGCCGGTGTCCTGGCAGAGCGGACGATGACCTTCGGCGGACATGCGGGAGTTGATCAGGATCTGGGCCAGTGCATCTTTGGCGGCCGGGTTGGCCTCACGGTCATACGCCGCTTTGGCAGCCTGAACAAAATCCAACGGGTGGTAATAGGAGATGTACTGGAGGGCATCTGCGATAGAATCGATGAAATCCTGTTTTTTTATAATGCTCATATCATCCTCACTGGTCCTTGTCTCTGCCACAGAGCAGGGCAAGGGCTTCCATATGATGGGCCGTGCTGACGTGCTGGCTAAAAACTATCAACCAGCAAAAAACGAACGACACGGCAGTTTTTTCTTAAGTCACCGACACCTATGATACGCTTGCCCACCAGCACCGACTAGGGTTCGGGAACCAAACTGTTGCCTGTGTAACATAAAATGACGCCAACACTTCATATCCATCATCTAGACCACAGTGCTGAACTCCATCAGCTTTTTGCCCGCCTGCAACATCAGCCGTGGGCCATGTTGCTGGAATCGGCGGGGCCACTCGGCGCCGATAACGGCTTTGATATCATCACCGCCGATCCGCTGGCGACCCTCGAAACCCGCGGCGAGGTGACCACTCTGCGTGTCGGGATGAATATCAGCAAACACCATGAGGATCCCCTAGCCCTGCTGGCCCATATCCAGCAACAGCTGCTGGGAGAGCTGGAACTGTGCTCTACTCACCTACCCTTTATTGGCGGTGCCCTCGGTCTGTTTGGCTATGATCTCGGCCGCCGCTTCGAGCGACTGCCAGTGCAGGCCGCCGCCGATATCGCGGTGCCGGACATGGCGGTGGGTATCTACGACTGGGCGCTGCTGCGCAATGTGGCGACTGGCGACTGGCAGCTGGTGCACTGGGGGGATGAAGCGGGACTTGCCAAGCGGCTGGCCTGGCTTGAACAGCAGCAGACCAACCCGGCCCCCGCTTTTGCCTTGCTGGGGTCGTGGCAGAGCAATATGAGCCGCGCCGAGTATGGCGAGAAGTTTGCCCGCATTCAGGAATATCTCGCCGCGGGGGATTGCTACCAGATCAACCTGACCCAGCGTTTCAGCGCCCCCTATCAGGGTGATGAGTGGCAGGCCTATTGCCTGCTGGCGGCTGCCAACAAGGCACCCTTCTCTGCCTTTATCCGCTTGCCGGATAGTGCGCTGCTGAGCCTCTCCCCCGAGCGGTTCCTGCTGCTTGATGGCCGTCATATCGAAACCAAACCCATCAAAGGCACTCGCCCTCGCCACCCCGATCCGGCGGCCGATCGACAAGTCGCGCAGGAGCTGGCGCAGGCGGACAAGGACAGATCAGAGAATCTGATGATCGTTGATCTGCTGCGCAACGATATCGGTCGGGTCAGCCGGCCGGGCTCGGTCAGCGTGCCTCATCTCTTTGCTGTGGAGTCGTTTCCGGCGGTACATCATCTGGTCTCCACCATCCACAGTGAGCTGGATGCACACTGGCAAGGAGTCGATCTGCTGCGGGCCTGTTTCCCGGGTGGCTCCATCACCGGCGCACCCAAGATACGCGCCATGGAGATCATCGAAGAGCTGGAACCCCAGCGTCGCAACGCCTATTGCGGCAGCATCGGCTATCTCAGCCAGCATGGCCGGATGGATACCAGCATCTGCATTCGCACTTTGATCGCCGAAGCGGGTCGCCTGCACTGCTGGGCCGGTGGCGGCATCATCGCCGACTCCGACGCCGACAGCGAATATCAGGAGACTTATGACAAGGTCGCCCGCATCCTGCCGCCGCTGTCGGCGCTTTAACCCTCCCCACTGTCTGGCCAACGCACAGGAGATCTCCCCGCCATGGATCGCCACGAACTGCTGACCCGCTTCCAGTTGCAGCGACCCGCCCCGGCCCATCGCCTCGCCATCGGCGGGCTCAGTCCGGCGGCAGTATTGATCCCGGTGGTGATGCGCGATGAGGGGCTCAGCGTGTTATTGACCCGGCGCAGCCCACGGCTACGTCATCATGGGGGGCAGATCAGCTTCCCCGGCGGGCGACAGGATCCCGGCGACGAAAACCTGATTGCCACGGCGCTGCGGGAGACCGAAGAGGAGCTCGGCATTCCGGCCCGGCTGATTGAAGTGATCGGCACCCTCAACCCACTCAATACGGTGTCACGATTCGAGGTGCTGCCGGTGCTGGGGCTGCTCGATGGCAACTATCCCCTCATTCTGAGTCCGGATGAGGTGGATCACGCCTTCGAAGTGCCGCTGACCCATCTGCTGGATCGGCGCAACCATATCCCCCTGACCCTTTACAGAGGGGGGAAACCGCACACCATCTACTGGATCCCCTGGCAACAGCACTTTATCTGGGGGGCTACCGCCAGCATGATCAACCAGCTAGCCCAGCATCTCGCAAAATAACAATTTACCTACATTTGGCTGGGCGAGATTTAATCATTAACACTAAAATAACGTGCCAATTGATAAACAATAATTGAATTTTTCTTGTTTTGATCACATTTCCATAAGAAAGTGCGGTTTTTCGTGCCGTAAAGATGAATTTGATCAACATTTTTGATTAGAAAAACCGTATCCTTGCGCCGACTTAATAAGAACCACACATTCGGGGTGAGATAGATGTCAAACACAGTCACTGGCACGCAGGGAGTTGCGGCGTCAACAGAGCAAGGGATCAGCTCTACTCAAACCACTCGTTGGGAAAAACGCGACTCTACCTGGGTCATCAGTCTGTTCGGGACCGCAGTTGGCGCGGGGATCCTGTTCCTGCCGATCAACGCGGGTATGGGCGGTTTCTGGCCGCTGGTCGTCATGGCGCTGCTGGTAGGTCCCATGACCTATCTGGCCCACCGTGGTCTGGCCCGTTTCGTGCTCTCCTCCAAAAAGCCAAATGCAGACATCACCGAAGTGGTGGAAGAGCACTTTGGCGTGGGTGCCGGTAAATTAATCACCCTGCTCTACTTCTTCGCCATCTACCCCATCGTGCTGATCTACGGCGTGGGTATCACCAACACCGTGGAAAGCTTCATGGTCAACCAGCTGCAAATGAGTGCCCCGCCGCGCTGGATCCTCTCCATCGTGCTGATCATGGGCATGATGTCCGTGATGCTGGCCGGTGAAAAGCTGATGCTGAAAGTGACCGAGCTGCTGGTTTATCCGCTGATCGCCATTCTGGCCGGTATCTCCCTCTACCTGATCCCGGACTGGACCGGCGCGGCGCTGGAGCAAGTGCCCTCTGCCAAGGATTTCGCCACTACCCTGTGGCTGACCATCCCGGTACTGGTTTTCTCCTTCAACCACAGCCCGGCCATCTCCAGCTTCTCCCTAGCCCAGCGCCGCGACCACGGTGATCAGGCTGTCGAGAAAGCCGATGCCATCCTCAAGCGTACCGCCATGGTGCTGCTGGGCTTCGTGATGTTCTTCGTCTTCTCCTGCGTCATGAGCCTGACACCGGCCCAGCTGGCAGAAGCCAAGGCCCAGAACATCGCCGTGCTCTCCTATCTGGCGAACCAGCATGCCAGCCCCATCATCTCCTACTTCGGTCCGCTGGTTGCGTTCGTAGCCATCGTATCCTCCTTCTTCGGCCACTATCTGGGTGCCCGTGAAGGTCTGAAAGGGATGATCGTGCAGAACATGCGCAAGTCCGGCAAAGAGCCGAACGCCAAGAAAGTCGAGATGTTCATCATCGCCTTCTTCATCCTGACCCTGTGGGGCACTGCCATTGCCAACCCTTCCATTCTGGGCATGATTGAATCCTTGGGCGGCCCGATCATCGCTACCATCCTGTTCATCATGCCGATGTACGCCATCAAGCGCGTACCGGCCATGGCGAAGTATCAGGGCCATATCAGCAACGTATTTGTCGCTGTGATGGGGATGATCGCCATCTCCGCCATCCTCTATCAGCTGGTCGGTTAATCCCCTACCTGCCGCTGATAGCAAAAAGCCAGCCGAACACTCGGCTGGCTTTTTTATCTCTGCAATCTCTGCATCCGCGATTGCCCTGCTCTCTCCTTATTACTCTCCTCACCTTGTTGGATATCTGCATGCTCACCAGCACCATGACTGAGCACGTCGGGTATCAACATGACCCCTCATGCCCGCAGCTCAATATCGCCAACACGTTTACTCCCCCTCACCAAACCATGATGGCGTGTCTGATAGGACGGGTTCATCTGCCGCAGCCAGCCACCTCCATTCTTCTGTGATGCTGTGATTATCCTGAAGATCTGGGGTAAGCCATAGCAATTGGCTCTTGGCAGAGCAGGCAAAAATGTATAGCGCACCACAGAGGGAGTAAGCACAACTCAAAGGGATAAAGATAAGGCAGCGCCCTGGACAAGGGCGACAGAATGTCCGGCACATCAGCCAATGAGATTGATCAAAGAGGAAAAGAGAGCAAAGCCGACAATAAAAAGCGCCCTCCGAAGAGGGCGCAAGTGTGTTGCGAAACTGACCGTTGAGAGATCAGGCTTCGCGGCTCGGTACCGGAGCCACATCCAGCAAGGTTTCATCTTCGGCCATGCACGCTGCGGCGGTGAACAGCACGTCGGTGGAGCTGTTAAGGGCTGTCTCGGCAGAATCCTGCAGCACACCGATGATAAAGCCGACGGCCACCACCTGCATGGCGATGTCGTTGCTGATACCAAACAGGCTACAGGCCAGCGGGATCAGCAGCAAGGAGCCACCGGCGACACCGGACGCGCCACAGGCGCTGACGGTGGCAACCACGGAGAGCAGCACAGCAGTTGCCATGTCCACTTCCATCCCCAGGGTATGTACCGCCGCCATGGCGAGCACAGTGATGGTGATGGCCGCACCCGCCATGTTGATGGTGGCACCCAGCGGAATGGAGACCGCATAGGTATCTTTGGGCAGGCGCAGTTTTTCACACAGCGCCATGTTGACCGGAATGTTGGCGGCAGAGCTGCGAGTAAAGAAGGCGGTCACACCGCTCTCTTTGAGGCAGGTCAGCACCAGCGGATAGGGGTTGCGCTTGATCTTCCAGAAGACGATCAACGGGTTGACCACAAAGGCGATAAACAGCATGCAGCCGATCAGCACCACCAGCAGTTGGGCATAGCCAAACAGGGCGTCAAAACCGGTCTCTGCCAGCGTGGAGGCAACCAGACCTAAGATCCCGAGCGGAGCACAGCGGATCACCGCTTTCACGATGGCGGAGACACCGTGAGACAGGTCAGTGATCAGCGCCTTGGTGCTCTCGTTGGCATGGCGCATGGCGATACCCAGACCGATGGCCCACGCCAGAATACCGATATA
The DNA here is from genome assembly GCF_049171775.1 of Aeromonas sp. 603404. Lineage (NCBI taxonomy): Bacteria > Pseudomonadati > Pseudomonadota > Gammaproteobacteria > Aeromonadales > Aeromonadaceae > Aeromonas > Aeromonas sp. 603404. The sequence goes on along the minus strand of NZ_JAAKPE010000001.1, from coordinate 610,348 downwards.
GTTGGCATCCATCAGCGCCTTGACCGGGTTGGTTACCACATTGAACAGCAAGGTCTGCAGCACCTCGGTGATCCCGCCTGGCGGGGTGATCTCGGCAGTATTGGCCACCAGATGGAGGTTGGAGGGGAACAGGAAGCTGGCAATCACCGCGACCACGGCCGCAGAGAAGGTACCAAACAGGTAGAGCGCCAGCAGTGGGCGAATATTGGTCTTCTGACCCTGCTTGTGACCAATGATAGCCGCCATCACCAGTACGAATACCAGCAGCGGGGCTACCGCTTTCAGTGCACCAACGAACAGACTGCCGAGCAGACCTGCCGTTTTCGCCCACTCGGGTGCAAACAGTGCCAGCAAGATACCGAATACCAGACCAACCAGGATCTGGCTGACCAGGCTGGTGCTATTGACCAGCCGAAGGAGGGGGTGTTGTTGTGTCATCAAAAAAGTCCCTAAGCACCGTAGTGCATGAATCATGAGTCCTGTCTGCAACCACTCATCGGGAGACCCCTGTCGCCCGGATGTGGTGTCTGTGGCCAGCCTTCTGTCGGGCCGATCCGCCAGTCACCGGATTGCATGACGGAATATCCCATTCACCATCTTTTTTTTCCAGAGACTCACCAAAAAATATCCCGTTTCCATCACAAAAAACCGCAACAAAACCTTAACTACAGCGCAACCACCCATTTTTGTACGTTTTATCAACTCTCTCTGCCCTCACCCTCACGACCATTCCTGTGCCACCCGTGACCGGCATCGCTGTGCTATCATCCCCCATTTGCCGCGGAGCCTTGCCATGATCCCATCCCTGCTCAACCAATATTTTGGTTTCTCCGCACTCAGGCCTGGTCAGGAAGCGGTGATTAGCCGGGTGCTGGCAGGTCAGAGTGCCGCCGCCATCTTTCCCACCGGCTCCGGCAAGTCCCTCTGCTATCAGCTACCTGCCCTCGCCCTGCCTCACCTGACCCTGGTTATCTCGCCGCTGCTGGCGCTGATGCACGATCAACTCACCTTCCTCAAAAGCAAGGGAATAAGCGCCGCTACCCTCGACTCAAGCCAGAGCCCGGAGGAGAGCCGACAAGTGATGCAACAGGCACTGGATGGCCAGCTCAAGATCCTGATGATCTCGGTGGAGCGACTCAAGAACGAGCGCTTTCGCCGCTTTATCCAGCAAGTGCCGCTCTCGCTGCTGGTCGTCGATGAGGCGCACTGTATCTCGGAGTGGGGCCACAACTTTCGCCCCGACTACCTCAAGCTGCCGAGCTACCGCCATGACCTGAAGATCCCGCAGGTGTTGCTGCTGACCGCTACTGCCACGCCGGCGGTAATTCAGGATATGCAGACCAAATTCGGCATCGCGCCGGAGGGGATCGTGGTCACCGGTTTCTACCGCCCCAATCTTGATCTGGCGGTCATTCCCCTAGCGCCCGACACGCGGGATAGCTGGCTCGCGCAGGAGTTGGCCAACGCTCCGGCGGCCCCCACCATCGTCTACGTCACCTTGCAACACACCGCAGAAGCCTGTGCCGAGCAACTCGTTAGAGAAGGGATCAACGCCCGCGCCTATCATGCCGGACTCGACTCAGCGCTGCGCAGTCAGATCCAGCACGATTTCATGGCGGGCAAGGTGGACTGCATCGTCGCCACCATCGCCTTTGGCATGGGGATCGACAAAGCGGATATCCGGCGGGTCATTCACTACGATCTGCCCAAATCCATCGAAAACTACAGCCAGGAGATTGGCCGCGCCGGACGGGATGGCCGACCATCGCGCTGTATCGTGCTGGCCAACCAGAGCCAGCTGCCGGTGCTGGAGAACTTCGTCTACGGCGATACGCCGGATTTGAGTGCCATCCTCCAGCTTCTTGCCATCATCAAACAGAGTGGGAGCGAGTGGGAATTCACCCTGCTGCGCCTCTCCAACGACACCAATATCCGCCAGTTGCCCCTTAAAACCCTGCTGGTCTATCTGGAGATGGCAGGCATCATCACCCCGGCCTACAGCTACTACGCCGACTACCGCTTCAAGTTTGTGCTGGATAAAGGCGAGATAGTGAGCCGCTTCAATCCGGATCGTCGCCAGTTTCTGGAGCAACTGTTCGCCTGCGCCCCGCAAGCGCGCAGTTGGTGCACCATGGACTTTGACGCCCTCTGGCAGGGCTATCAGGGGGAGCGACAGCGGGCGGTTGCGGCGCTCGACTACCTGCAGCAGCAAGGCTGGATCGAGCTTGAAAGCAAACAGATGACCGAGGTCTACCGGATCACCCGTCAGGGGTGGGACAACGAGCAGGAAGCAAAAGCCCTGCACGCCCTGTTCCTGCAAAAAGAGCAGAGCGAGCTGGCAAGACTGCAAGCCATGCTCGACTTTTTCACCTCAAGTGAGTGCCTGAGCCACCGCCTCGCCCGCTATTTTGCCGATGAGGTGGCGCCGGTTCATTGTGGCCACTGTTCGGTTTGTCGCGGCGAGGTAGCACATCTCCCTCCCCTACCCCAACTGGCCATGCCAAACGCGGCGGGGATCCGCGCCTGGTGCGATCCGCTGATTGCCAAAACCGGTTCGGTGGATGCTCGTGTCCTGGCCCGTTTCCTGTGCGGTATCACCACACCGCTGACCAGCCGGGTCAAGGCCAAATCGCTGGCGGGCGCAGGCCAGTTGGCCGCCCACCCGTTTGCCCGCGTCCTGGCGGCAGTGCAACAAGCCTACCCTTGCTAGATGAGTGCTGGCGGCGTCAATAGCCACCAGCAGAAACAAGCGTTTACAGACGCAGAAAAAGAAGACCCTCGCGGTTGCGAGGGTCAAGCCAACGGAAACGTGCTTAAACAGAGCTTGGTGAGGCAACAGTCAACTCTCTTGCTAAAGCGTCTTGCTGCTCACACATCGCCAATTTAGGGCACTCAAAATGTAGCGTCAATGTAAAAATTAGAGCCAAAACTCCAAACAAAGTGATTTACGTTGACGTACACGTAATGACGTTTTCATTCATAACCCCGCTAACCCGCAGTCCCATTGCCTTTCGTCAAACCCCTTAATCTTTTCGCAATAAGTTCCCTCTTTCCCATAAACATTTATTTTTTATGTCTTTGACATTTACCTCACTATCGTGGCAAAAATAATTTAACAGTCAGTAACATAGCGGTGTTGTTGACTGACCCTCCCCGCACAAGGATCGGGCAGGTTTCTTCAGAATTTAACCTATCAACCGTGATGGATTACTGGAGTCTGTTGACTAGGCTTTAAAAGCGCACAACACAAAAGCAGTCATCCACTTTTTTCAGGGTAAGCGACTATAACGAGGGCAAAGTTATGGGCATATTCGAGCATTACCAACAGCGATATGAAAAAGCGAGAGAAGAGGAATATACCATCCAGGAGTTCCTGGATATGTGTAAGCAGGATAAAGCCTGCTACGCCTCCGCAGCCGAACGTCTGCTGACCGCCATCGGTGAGCCGGAGATGGTAGACACCTCAGCCAACCCCAGACTGAGCCGACTCTTCTCCAACCGCGTCGTGGCACGCTATCCCGCCTTCAAGGATTTCTACGGGATGGAAGAGGCTATCGAACAGATCGTCTCCTACCTCAAACACTCCGCCCAGGGGCTGGAGGAGAAGAAACAGATCCTCTATCTGCTGGGCCCCGTTGGCGGCGGTAAATCCTCGCTGGCAGAGAAACTCAAATCCCTGATGCAGAAGGTGCCCATCTATCGCATCAAGGGCTCACCGGTCAACGATCACCCCTTCTGCCTGTTCGACATCGAAGAGGATGGGGAGATCCTGGAAAAAGAGTACGGCATCCCGCGCCGTTACCTGCGTCCCATCATGTCCCCCTGGGTGGCCAAACGCCTGCATGAATTTGGCGGCGACATCACCAAGTTCACGGTGGAGAAGGTCAACCCCTCCATCCTCGATCAGATTGCCATAGCCAAAACGGAACCCGGTGATGACAACAACCAGGATATCTCCTCACTGGTCGGCAAGGTCGACATCCGCATGCTGGAGCACTTCGCCCAGGATGACGCCGATGCTTACTCCTACTCAGGCGCGCTGTGCAAGGCGAACCAGGGGGTGATGGAGTTTGTCGAGATGTTCAAAGCACCCATTAAGGTGCTGCACCCGCTGCTGACAGCAACCCAGGAGGGTAACTACAACGGTACCGAAGGGCTCTCCGCCCTCCCCTTTGACGGCATTCTGCTGGCCCACTCCAACGAATCCGAATGGCAGCAGTTCCGCAACAACAAGAACAACGAGGCCTTCCTCGACCGGGTCTACATCGTCAAGGTGCCTTACTGCCTGCGCGTCTCGGAAGAGGTGAAGATTTACGAGAAGCTGCTGGTCAACAGTGAACTGACCGAAGCCAAGTGCGCCCCGGGTACCCTCGAGCTGCTGGGCCAATTCTCTGTGTTGTCACGGCTGAAAGAGCCGGAAAACTCCAGCATCTACTCCAAGATGCGGGTCTATGATGGCGAGAGCCTCAAAGACACCGATCCCAAGGCGAAGAGCTATCAGGAGTATCGCGACTACGCAGGTGTGGACGAGGGGATGAATGGTCTCTCTACCCGCTTTGCGTTCAAGATCCTCTCCCGCGTCTTCAACTTCGACCACGCGGAAGTGGCCGCCAACCCGGTGCACCTCTTCTATGTGCTGGAGCAGCAGATCGAGCGCGAACAGTTCCCGCAAGAGCTGCACGATCGCTACCTTGAGTTCATCAAGGGCTATCTGACCCCGCGCTATGTGGAGTTCATCGGCAAGGAGATCCAGACCGCCTATCTCGAGTCCTACTCCGAGTACGGGCAGAACATCTTCGATCGCTACGTCACCTACGCCGACTTCTGGATCCAGGATCAGGAGTACCGTGACCCCGAAACCGGCCAGCTGTTTGATCGGGCTTCGCTCAACAGCGAGCTGGAGAAAATTGAAAAACCCGCCGGGATCAGCAACCCGAAAGATTTCCGTAACGAAATCGTCAACTTCGTGCTGCGTGCCCGGGCCAACAATGCAGGCCGTAACCCCAACTGGACCAGTTACGAGAAGCTGCGCACTGTGATCGAGAAGAAGATGTTCTCCAACACGGAAGAGCTGCTGCCGGTTATCTCCTTCAACAGCAAAACCTCGGCCGAGGAGCAGAAGAAGCACGATAACTTTGTCGAACGGATGATGGAGAAAGGCTACACCCGCAAACAGGTGCGACTGCTCTCCGAATGGTATCTCAGGGTACGCAAGTCATCCTGACCCTGACTGTTCAAGGGGGAGTTATGGCGCATTTTATCGACCGCAGGCTCAACGGCAAAAACAAAAGCGCTGTCAATCGGCAGCGCTTCATCCGCCGCTACAAGAAGCAGATAAAACAAGCGGTCTCGGATGCTGTCTCCAAGCGCAGCATTCAGGACGTAGACAAGGGCGAGAGCATCAGCATCCCGACCAAGGATATCGGCGAGCCCCATTTTCATCAGGGGCACGGCGGTAAACGGGAGATGGTGCATCCCGGCAATGATCAGTTCGTCTCCGGCGACAAGATTGACCGCCCCAAAGGAGGGGGCGGTGGACAGGGTTCCGGCGAGGGACAGGCATCCAATCAGGGTGAAGGGGCCGATGATTTCGTGTTCCAGATCTCCAAGGATGAGTATCTCGATCTGCTGTTTGAAGATCTGGAGCTACCCAGGCTGCAGAAAACCCAGCTCAATCAGCTGATGGAGGTCAAAACCTATCGGGCGGGCTACACCTCAAACGGGGTGCCCGCCAACATCAACGTGGTGCGTTCCCTGCAAAATTCGCTGGCGCGGCGCATGGCGCTGCAAGCGGGCAAGAAACGCCAACTGCATGAACTGGAAGATCGGCTGGCTCTGCTGGCCACCGATCCCAACGAGCACTTTGCCGAAATAGCCCTGCTCGAGAAGGAGATCAGGGAGCTGAAACGGCGGATCGATGCGGTGCCGTTTATTGACACCTTCGATCTCAAGTTCAACAACTTCGTCAAACGGCCCGTCCCCTCCAGCCAGGCGGTGATGTTCTGTCTGATGGACGTCTCGGGCTCCATGGATCAGGCCACCAAGGAGATGGCCAAGCGTTTCTATATCCTGCTCTATCTGTTCCTGAGCCGGACCTACAAGAACGTCGAGGTGGTCTATATCCGCCACCACACCCAGGCCAAGGAGGTGGACGAGCACGAGTTCTTCTACTCCCAGGAGACTGGCGGCACCATCGTCTCCAGCGCCCTCAAGATGATGAACGACATCATCAACGAGCGTTACCCCGCCAACCAGTGGAACATCTATGCGGCGCAGGCGTCGGATGGTGACAACTGGGCTGATGACTCACCACAGTGCAGGGAGATCTTGGCGCGGGACATCATGCCAAGGGTGAGGTACTACTCCTACATCGAGATCACCACCCGTGCCCACCAGACCCTGTGGCACGAATATGAATCGGTAGCCAGCCAGTTCCCCCACTTTGCGATGGAGCACATTCGCAAGGTCGAGGATATCTATCCGGTGTTCCGCGAGCTGTTCAAGAAACAAGCGGCGTGAGGAGGTCACATGATCGAAACAGAAAAACGTGTAGCGCCACTGGATGACGGACCAGACTGGAACTTCGATCTGCTGGAGACCTATCACCAGGAGATCGCCCGGGTCGCCCGTTTCTACAAGCTGGATACCTACCCCAACCAGATCGAGGTGATCACCGCCGAGCAGATGATGGATGCCTACTCCAGCGTCGGCATGCCCATCGGCTATCAGCACTGGTCGTTCGGCAAGCGCTTTATCCATACCGAGCGAAACTACAAGCGCGGCCAGATGGGGCTGGCCTACGAGATCGTCATCAACTCCGATCCCTGCATCGCCTACCTGATGGAGGAGAACACCATGCCGATGCAGGCGCTGGTGATGGCACACGCCTGCTACGGCCACAACTCCTTCTTCAAGAACAACTACCTGTTCAAGGCCTGGACCGATGCCTCCTCCATCATCGACTACCTGCTGTTCGCCAAGAACTACATCACCCAGTGCGAAGAGAAGCATGGCATCGAGGCGGTGGAACAGCTGCTCGACTCCTGCCATGCCCTGATGAACTTCGGGGTGGATCGCTACAAGCGTCCACAGAAGATCTCGATGGCTGAGGAGAAGCGGCGTCAGAAGGCGCGGGAAGATTATCTGCAGACTCAGGTCAACGAGCTGTGGCGAACCCTGCCCAAGCAGCATAAAGCGGCTGGCGTGGAGGACAGGCGCTACCCGGCCGAGCCCCAGGAGAACATTCTCTACTTTATCGAGAAGAATGCACCCTTGCTGGAGCCCTGGCAGCGGGAAGTGGTGCGTATCGTGCGCAAAATCAGCCAATATTTCTATCCGCAAAAGCAGACTCAGGTGATGAACGAGGGGTGGGCCACCTTCTGGCACTACACCATCCTCAATCACCTCTATGACGAGGGCAAGCTGAGCGATCGCTTCATGATGGAGGTGCTGCACAGCCACACCAATGTGGTCTATCAACCTGCTTACAACAGCCGCTACTACTCGGGGATCAACCCCTATGCGCTGGGGTTTGCCATGTTTACCGACCTGCGCCGCATCTGCGAGAACCCGACCGAGGAAGATAGATACTGGTTCCCCGACTATGCCGGCAGCAACTGGGTCGACACCCTCCACTTTGCCATGCAGAACTTCAAGGACGAGAGCTTTATCAGCCAGTTCCTCAGTCCCAAAGTGATGCGGGATATGAAGCTGTTCGCCATTGATGACGACGATCTGAAGAACTATCTGAAGGTCTCCGCCATCCACAATGACGAAGGGTACCGTCAGGTGCGCAATACCCTGTCGGCCCAATACAACCTCAGCAATCTGGAACCCAATATTCAGGTCTACAACGTTGCCGTGAAGGGGGATCGCTCCCTCACCCTGCGCTATGTGCCCCACAACCGCATACCCCTTGGCGACTCACGCCATGAGGTGCTCAAACACCTGCATCAACTGTGGGGATTCGACGTGGTGCTGGAGCAGGATAACGGCGAGCTGCCGCCCGATATCATCGGCCGCTGCCCGGAGCGCAAACCGGGGATCTGACCCGTGACGTGATATCTCGACGGCCCACTTCGGTGGGCCGTTTTTTAATCGGTTGCTTCTGCCAGCATGAGCGCTGCCCAAGCCGTACAACCCGAACAAACCACAACATAGAAGGAGGCCCGCATGGTGTGCGGGCCTCTTTGCCTTGCTGTCACTCGGCAGCGATTATCAGTAGAAGGTCTGCTGCTCTGCGGCCATCGCCTTGAGACGGGCACAGGGGGCGAACCGGTCGCCGTGGCGCTTCTGGTAATACTCCAGACGGCCAACCAGATGATCGATCCCGAGCGTATCCATATAACGGAACGGGCCGCCAAGGAAAGGCGGGAAACCGATGCCGAAGATGGCGCCGATATCGCCATCACGGGCCGACGCCACCACACCACTATCCAACGCCATGGCCGCTTCGTTGAGCATCAGCAACACGCAGCGCTCGGCGATCTCCTGACGGGCCAGCTTGGCAGACGGCTTGATGCCGAGCACGCCATAGACGCTCTCGTCCACCGTCTTCTTGCCCTCTTTGCCAGTCAGCTTGTTGCGCGGTGCCGCCTTGCCATAGAGATAGAAGCCCTTGCCGTTCTTGCGTCCCTTGCGATCATTTTGCAGCAGCTTGTCGAACGCCTTGGGCGCCTGGAACTGCTCGCCGCCCAGCTCTTTTTCAAGAATAGGGGAGATCTTGGCGCCCACATCGATCCCCACCTCATCGAGCAAGGTGATGGGGCCAACCGGGAAGCCAAAGTCCAGCAGCGCGCTATCCAGCACCTCTACCGGCTCCCCTTCCAGCACCAGTCTTGCCGCCTCATTCATGTAGGGCGCCAAGATGCGGTTGACGTAGAAACCGGCTTCGTCCTTCACCACGATGGGCGTTTTGCCCTGGGCGCGGGCAAAAGCCAGGGTGGTAGCGACCGTCTCGGCACTGGTGCCAGCGTGGGGGATGATCTCCGCCAGCGGCATCTTGTCCACCGGGCTGAAGTAGTGCAGCCCCACGACTCGCTCTGGGTGCGCCGCCTCTGCCGCAATCTGGTTGATGGGCAAGGAAGAGGTGTTGGAGGCAAACACTGTGTGCTCACCGCACTCACGCTCCACGTCCTTCACCATCTGGTGTTTGAGATTGAGATCTTCAAACACCGCCTCCACCACCATGTCCACCCGGTGGAAACCGGAGTAGTCGAGGGTACCGGTCAACAGGCTCATCTGCTTTTCCAGCTCGCTGCGCAGGATATGACGGCGCTTGAGCTTCTTGGCCAGAATGTCATAGCTGTAGCGCATGGCATTGCCGATCCCGGCGCTTGCCACATCCTTGATCCGCACCGGCACGCCCGCCTTGGTAGCGGTGACGAACGCAATGCCGCCCCCCATCAGACCACCGCCCAGCACGGCGGCATGGGCCACCTTGCGCGGCTCGGCTCCCTGATAGGTGACCTCTTTCTTCATCTCGGTGGTGGCAAAGAAGATGGAACGCAGGGCGGCAGACTCAGCAGTCATCACCAGCTCGCCAAAGTGGCGGGATTCAGCGGCCAGACCGGCCTTCATCCCCTCCTCCACGCCGATGCGCACAACATCCAGGATCCGCTCCGGCGCCGGATAGTTGCCGCGGGTCTTGGCTTTCACCCCCTTGCTGGCCTGATCGAACAGCACCTTACGGCCCAGCTTGTTGGTCTCCAGCACCTTGCCCTGCAGATCCCGTTTCAACTGATGGCGCGGTTTGCCCTTCTTGGCCAGCTTGATGGCAGCATCCAGCAAGATTGACGGCGGCACCACATCGTCCACCAGCCCCAATTTCTTGGCTTGTTTAGCACGAACCTGCTTGCCGGTCAGCATCAGATCCAGCGCCTTGGCCACCCCGATAAGGCGCGGCAGACGCTGGGTACCGCCAGAGCCCGGCAGCAGACCGAGCTGCACTTCCGGCAATCCCAGCACGGTTTTACCGTGCTCGGTCACCACCCGACCATGGCAGGCCAGCGCCAGCTCCAACCCGCCACCGAGGCAGGGGCCATGAATGGCGGCGATCACCGGAATGGTCAGCCCCTCGATCTCGGCAAAGATCTCCTGCCCTTCTCGTGACAGGGTCTCGGCATCCTTGGCACTGGTGCAGGCGGCCAGCATGGTAATGTCAGCGCCGGCGATGAAGGAGTCCTTCTTGCCGGAGGTGATCACCAGCCCGATCAAATCCTTGTTGCGTTTTACCTCGTCCAGTACGGAGCGGATCTCCTCGACAAAGGCGGCTTTCAGGGTATTCATGCTCTCGCCCGGCACATCCATGGTGAGGATGCCGATGCCATCTTTGCGAACATCCAGGGAAAAAGTCTTAGCGCTCATCATTCAACCTCCAACACCATAGCCACGCCCAATCCACCCGCCGCACAGGCGGTGTTGAGCCCCAATCCCCCACCGCGACGACGCAGCTCGTGCAGGGTCTGGGTGATCATCCGCGCACCGGTCGCGGCAAAGGGGTGGCCATAGGCCAGCGAACCGCCGAGGACGTTGAACTTCTCCATGTCCACCTCGCCGATGGCCTGATCGCGGCCCAGCTTGTCACGGGCAAACTCGTGGCTTGAGAACATCTTGAGGTTGGCCAGAGTCTGGGCGGCAAAGGCTTCGTGCATGTCGATCAGAGTCAAATCGCTGAGCGTGATGCCGGCTCTGTCCAGCGCCAGCGGCGTGGCGTAGGAGGGCCCCATCAGCATGTCTTGCCACACATCGATGGCCGAGAAAGCGAAGCTGCGGATATAGCCCAGCGGTTCGAGGCCCAGCTCTTTCGCCCGCCCTTCGCGCATCAGCAGCACGGCGGCAGCGCCATCGGTCAGCGGCGTGGCGTTGGCCGCCGTCACTGTGCCATGAACCCGATCAAACACCGGCTTGAGCTTGGCGTAGCTCGCGAGATCCGAGCTTTCACGGATATTGTTGTCCCGCTCCAGCGGCGACTTGTAGGGCGGTACATGGGCGGTAAACACCTCGCCACTGAGCTTGCCATCGGCCCAAGCCTGCGCGGCCAGAGTGTGGGAGCGGTGAGCCAGCGCATCTTGCGCCTCGCGGCTGATCTGGTGGCTCTTGGCCATCTGCTCGGCGGTCTGCCCCATGGAGAGGCCAGTAGAGTATTCCGCCACGGCAGGCGGCACCGGCAGCAGATCCTTGACCCGCAGCTGACGTAGAATATTGAAGCGCTGCTGCAGATTGCGCGCCTTGTTGAGATCCACCAAGGCGCGGGCCAGCTTCTTGCTCACTCCGATAGGGAGCACGGAGGAGGAGTCCGCACCGCCAGCGATGGCGATATCCACAGTGCCCGCCATGATGGATTCGGTGACGTTGGCCACCGCCTGAAAACTGGTGGCGCAGGCGCGGGAGACGCTATAGGCATCGGTATTGACGCTCATGCCGGTGCCAAGCACGATCTCGCGAGCAATGTTGGGGGCTTCCGGCATCTGAACCACCTGACCAAACACCAGCTGGTCGATAAGCTTGGGATCGAGATTGGTACGGGCGAGCATCTCGCTCACCACCAGTTTGCCGAGATCGACTGCAGGCACGCCATGAAAGGCGGTGGCCTGCTTGGCAAAGGGGGTACGCAGCCCCGCCACGACGGCAATCCGTTCGCCCTGGCGAGTCGTCAGTTTCAATGGCTGTTTCATCCTGGCTCCTTGGTTTAAAAGGCAGAGGTCTGACCTCATTGCGCCACATCTTAACAATCCAATCACAAGTTTCATACAGCTGATTGAAACTAAATTAAGCACGGCAAGGCCCCTTTGCTCGCCCTTGGGGAGCAACTGGAGTATAAAAAGATCAACTTCCATAAAAACAACGGGTTTATCGCATGGCAGCGGCCGAGTTCAGAGCACTTAGGGACTATCTTGGCAGTCAGATCCTGGGGCAGGAGGAGCTAATAGAAGGGCTCCTGATTGCCCTGTTATGTGAAGGACATGTGTTAATCGAAGGGGCCCCCGGGCTGGCCAAAACCCGCGCCGTCAAGGCGCTCGCTGGCGCCGTCGAGGGGCGCTTTGCCCGTATCCAGTTCACCCCCGATCTGCTTCCTGCCGATCTCACCGGCAGCGAGGTGTTTCACCCGCAGGATGCCAGTTTTGTTTTCCAGCCAGGCCCCCTCTTCAACCATCTGGTGCTGGCGGACGAGATCAACCGGGCGCCGGCCAAGGTGCAATCAGCGCTGCTGGAAGCCATGGCCGAACACCAGATCACCGTGGGCAAAAAGAGCTGGCGACTGCCGCCTCTCTTTATGGTCGCCGCCACCCAGAACCCCATCGAGCAGGAGGGAACCTATCCCCTGCCGGAGGCGCAGCTCGACCGATTTCTGCTCAAGCTGATGGTGGATTACCCGAGCCCCACGATGGAGCTCGCCATCTTGCAGCTCAACGCCAGCGGCGAACAGCTTGGCGCGGCGCCGGTGACACTGAGTCAGACCAGCTTGCAGCATGCCCGCAGCGAAGTGCTGGCGGTGACCATGCAAAGCAGACTGGAGCACTATCTGGTGGAGCTGGTCTGCGCCACTCGCCCGGGCAGTGGTCTTTGCCCTGCCCTTGAGCCATTGATTGCCGTGGGGGCCAGCCCTCGGGCTACGCTGGGGCTGGCTCGCTCCGCCCGCGCCCGAGCCTGGCTTGCCGGACGAGATTATGTGCTGCCGGAAGATATCCAGCTGCAAGCCTATCCTGTGCTGCGCCATCGCCTTATACCCAGCTATCAGGCACTGGCCGACAATCTGGATAACGATATCCTGATCGCCCAACTGCTGGATCAGGTGCCATGCCCCTAGATCCCGGTCTGCATCCCGATATCGTCCTGTCGCTGCCACGGCTGCTCAGTATCCGGCTATGGGCCAAGGCCAGGAAGCCACCTCACGCGGGCAGAAGCAGCAGCGAACGCGGCAGACCGGGCCGCTCTCCCGGGCTCACCTTTCGCGAGCTGCGCGCCTATCAGGCTGGTGACGAGGTACGCCATATCGACTGGCGAGTGACCGCACGCCTCGGTCGTCCCTATACCCGCCTCTATAGCGAGGAGCTGGATCAGGCGCACTGGCTGCTGCTCGATCTCTCTCCCGCCATGTATTTCGGCTCCACACTGCAGCTCAAGGCGCGCCTCGCCTGCGAGCTGGCGGCAGCCTTGATCTGGCAAGGGGAGAAGCAGCACAACACCCTAATCTGCCACGGGCTTATCCCCCATCACCAGAACCAGCGCGGCAGCGTGCTGCCCCTGCTCGAATCCCTCTGCCATCACTATCAGCAAGGGCTGGCCCGCCGGGCGCTTTCTCACTCGCTGGCCGACACCTTGTCCGGCGTGAAGCTGCCTCACGGTGCCAAGCTGACGATCATCACCGATCACAGATCCTGCGAGTCGGCGCTCTGTCAGCAATTGCAACTGCTCTCCCGCCGCCACGATATTCACTATTGGCAGATCCGTGACCCCCTCGAGGCAGCCCTTCCCCCTGACGGCCAGCTGCCAGTGGCTATCGATCGGCCAGGGCAGCACTATCAGGGCTGGCTGGATGGGAGCCATGCCTGTTTCTCCCAGCGCTACCGGCATGCCGCCGAGCAGCAGCTGGCCCACGGCAAGCAGTTGCTGTTGCCATTGGTGCAGCGCCTCTATCTGCTCGATAACAGCCAGACGCTGCAACAGCAGTGGCAGGAGGGGCTATGTCATCAGGGATGATCTCGCCCGCCGAACTCGACAGCGCCAGTCCAGCCTCCGACGCCATCACTCCGCCGCTGGCCGCCCTGATGCGCGACATCCACCCGGGACCTGATCTGATTGAACAGAGTCTTGATCCCAGAGTGCAGGCGCTACTGTGGCTATTGATCACAGCGTTATTGCTGCTGCTGATCGTCTTGATTGCCCGGAGAGTGATACGTTACCGCCGCTGGTGTCATCAGCTGGAGGGAGATCCGGCGCTGCTGGTGGCACGCATACAGGAGGCCCTGCGTCATGAAGCACTGCAACGCTGGCCCGAGGCGCGCCAATTGCAGGGAGAGGCGTGGCTCGCCTTCGTCGATCGTCACGGCGGCAGCGATTTCAGCCAGTTTTCGTCTCACTGGAGCAGTTGGCTCTATGGCAGCCAGAACCCGACTCGCGAGCAGAGCGAACAACTGCGGCAACATTATCGCCGCTGGGGTCAGACCCTCTTCTTGCAACGCTCTCCCCGCTCGGGGCGTAAAACCGCACGGAGGCATTCATGATCCTGGCCTGGCCCTGGTTTGCGCTGGCGCTGGTACTGCCCTTGCTGGTGCGCTTCGGCTTGCCGCCCCTGCGCCGCGGCTATCTGGCTCACCCCGGGTTTGCGCTGCTGCGTCCTCAGGCCGGATTACCGCTCTGGCGCGCCATGCTGCTCTGGTGCGCCCTTATCCTCGCCCTCTGCCGCCCCCAGTGGTGGGGAGAACCGGTTATTCAATATGAAGGGAGTCGGGATCTGCTGCTGGCAGTGGATCTGTCAGACAGTATGCGCACCCCTGATATGCTCGATAACGGCGAGCAGCAAGCTCGGTTGACGGCGGTGCGCCAGCAGATCAAGGCGCTGATCGCCAAACGGGCCGGAGACAGGGTGGGCCTCATCGTATTTGCCGATCACGCCTACCTGCTCTCTCCCCTCACTCAGGAGATCCCGGCGCTGTTGACCTTGAGCGACGAGCTCGATTTTGATCTTGTCGGCCGAACCACCGCCCTTGGCGAAGCCATCCAGCTGGCACGTCAGCATGGAGATCCGGGTCGCCCCACCGCCCTGCTGCTGGTCACTGATGGCCGCAATACCGCAGGCAGTGCCGACCCGCTGCAGGAGGCCAAACTCGCCGCAGCGCAGGGAATACGGATCTACACGCTGGGGGTCGGGGCCGATCCCGATACCTTTATCCAACCCTACGATGAGACGGGCAGCGGTCAGGCCGATCCCAGCAGCGAACTGGACGAGCCGCTCCTGAAAGAGCTGGCACAGACAGGCCAGGGGCGTTACTTTCGGGCACGCACCCAAAGCGATCTCGATGCCATCAACGCGACCCTCAATGCCCTTGAACCTGCCCCCATGCCGATTGCCCAGTACCAGCCGGTGATCGAGCTCTACCCCTGGCCGTTGGCACTGCTTTGTGGCTTGCTGCTTCTGCCATCAGGGCACGGCAGACTGGAGTTTCGCATGGTGCGTAACTGGCTGGCACGAGGCGCGCGCAGATGGAGTTGATCTTGCTCCGCCCCCTGTGGCTGATCGCACTCATCCCCTGGCTCTGGCAAGGGTGGCGCCGTCGTCGCAAGCCCACGCTGCTCGCACCTGCTATGCAGGCTTATCTGCTGCCAGCATCCCACCCTCAACGCCCCTTGCTTTGGTTGGCGACACTGCCCGTCATTTTGGCTCTGAGCGGACCGGCACTGCGCGGCGAGCTGCAACAGCAGCCTGCAGCGCCGCTCGATATCTGGCTGCTGGACTTGTCACGCTCGATGACCGCCACCGATCTCAAACCGGATCGGGCAACCCGGGTCAGATGGCAGTTGCAGCAGCTGCTGAGCCGCGCCAATGGCGAGCGCATTGCGCTGATCCTCTACGCAGGCGATGCCTACCTCGCCATGCCGCCCACCCGGGATCATCAGGCCCTTTCGCTGCTGCTGCCCGACTTGCGCCCCGATATCATGCCGCTGCAGGGCAGCAACCCGGCACGGGCGGTGGAACTTGCCATGAAGCAGCTGGCCCCTGGAGAACAAGCGCGTCTGCTGCTGATCACCGACGACCTCACCCGAAATCAGATGACCCAAATCGCCGCCCTGTGGCCCTGCCAGCAACGCCTTCTTTGCCGCGACACCCAGTCGGCACGCCTCGATATTCTGCTTGCCAGCAGTGGTCAACCGGCCCCCATGCCCGCCATTCCGGCCAGTGAGTTGGGATTTGCCGCCCGCATGCCCGCGCAGTTGCCCGCCCCCGATAGTCAGGCCATTG
This sequence comes from Aeromonas sp. 603404, assembly GCF_049171775.1. Taxonomy (NCBI): domain Bacteria; kingdom Pseudomonadati; phylum Pseudomonadota; class Gammaproteobacteria; order Aeromonadales; family Aeromonadaceae; genus Aeromonas; species Aeromonas sp. 603404. The sequence goes on along the minus strand of NZ_JAAKPE010000001.1, from coordinate 594,387 downwards.
CCGCACTGGCCAATCGCCTCGGCGGTGAGCTGCAATGGCTTGGTAGCGATGTACCCCGATTTGCCCCTCTCCCCGCCACGACCTCCGCCCTCACCCCGGCGCCACTGGATCTTGGCCCCTGGCTGCTGATCCCGTTATTACCATTGGCATTGTTGGCCAGAGTCGGCGCCCGGCTGATGATGGCGCTGATGGTGGGAGCTCAGCTGCTTGCGCCACAAAATCTGCAAGCAACAGAGAGGGGGGATCTGCAAGCGATGCAGGCTTATCAAGAGGGTGATTTTCAGCGGGCAGCCCGCACCTTCAACGATCCAGTCTGGCGCGGCAACGCCTGGTATCGGGCCGGAGTCTATCGGCAAGCTATCGCAGCCTATCAGGAAGTAGCAAGCGCCACTGCCCACTACAACCGCGGCAATGCCCTGCTGCAACTGGGGGAGTTTGCCGCAGCCAAAGAGGCCTATCTGGCCGCTCTGGCGCTTGAACCCGGCCATGAAGATGCGCTCTATAACCTCTCTCTGTTACAGGGCGCAGCGGCGGCCGCTCCCGATACCAGCAACAGCAAGCAACCCGAACCATCGGCAGCTCAGCAGGCGACGGCAATGCCCCTGCCCCCCTCTCCCCCGGTGTTGCTGCTGGAACAGCGACTGCGTAAAGAGGCGCTGCGCCGGGATCTTATCAAGGTGGAGGAACCCTGGTGACGCGAGCAGGATGGGGGCTGTTGCTCGCACTGGCGAGTCCACTTGGTTGGGCCCTGCCCCCCCGGGCAGAGCTGCTGCCGGGAGCTGACCCCAGCGATTGGCTGCTGATCATCGAAGCGGATGGCGAGCGCCAGAGCAGCGAACTGGAGATCACCCCCCTACTGCACCAGTTTGCAGTGGGCAGAGTGACCATGAGCCGGGTCACGACTCCGGTACAACAACTGACTCGCTGGCAGATCCCGCTGCACCAGAGCGGTTCACCTGCAAATACCGAGGTGGTGATTGCCCCGCTCAAGCTCGGAAATGAGTTTACCCCCTCGCTCACCCTGCCATTGAGAGAGGCGAAAACAGCCGCGCTGCCACAGCCCGCAGCCCCCTCGCCCCTCGAAATGCAGGCCAGCCTTGAGCATCAGGGCCCGCTCTATCCCGGCCAGCCGGTGATCTACCGGCTGACACTGTGGCTGCCCACCAGTATGCAAAACCCGGCGCTGAGCGAACTCAGCTCTGCTAGCTTCACCATCCGTCGCCTCGGTAGCGACGAGTGGATCGCCCCCGCTCAGGCTGGTCTACCAGGCCGGCTAACCCGCAGCTGGCTCGTTCAGGCAAAAGCGCCTGGGCTATGGCTCCTCGACTCACCCCGCTTGCAGGGGCAGCTCACGCAGCAGGGGAGCAAGCCGCAACAACTATCGGCCCGCGCGGCACCGCTCGAGGTGAGGGTCGACAAGGCCCCCGCCACGCCGGTGGCCACCCGGCTGACCCTGAGTCAACGGCTTGAACCGGCCTCCAAGGGGGAAGTGGGTGAACCGCTGATCCGGATCCTCACCCTGACCATGGAAAATGGTGACAGCGGCCAGATCCAGCTTGCCCCCCTGATGGCCCATCAACTGCCAAGCGGCATACAGGCACATCCCGATGGCGAGCAACAGCAGGAGCGTTACCGAGATGGCAAGCTGCTGTTTGAGCGACAGTGGCGCCAGACTCTGGTCGCGGAGCAGAGCGGCGACTACCAGCTGCCCCCCATTGATCTGCCCTGGTTTAATACCCAAAGTGGCCGGATTGAGCAGGCCAGCCTGCCCGCCATCACGCTGACGTTTCAGGCAACGACAAATCGGCAACCTGATCAGCAGACATCGCAGGTGGCACTGCGAGAGAGCCTTTGGTGGGTCGTGCTGGCCATAACGCTGCGTACGCTATGGCGCAACGGGCCCCGCTGGCGCGCCTTCTATCAACTGCAACGAGCCCTTGCCCGACACCAGCCGGATGCCAGTCGCAAGACGCTGATCCGGTGGGCGACCTTGCGCTGGCAGGTCTCCTATTATCAATTAGGCCAGTTGCCTGACGCTGGGCATAATCGGCTCGGCAACGCGCTAGCCGCACTCGAGCGAGCCTGTTTTTCACGACCCTCTTCTGGCCCCCCCATCGAGTGGCGCGCTCTGGCGCGTACCCTCAGGGCAGATGAAGCTGCCGGTATTGCGCACCTGATTTACCTGCTGGCGCACGGGAGTTACCGCTTCCGCCGCCACGCCCCCTGACAAGGATTGCTCTATGGCACTGCTGTTTTTTAGAAAAAAACGTGCTCAGCAGCATATTGGTGGAAATGATCCGGCCATTTCGCCGGTCTCTGATCCCATGGCTGACCAACAAACCAAATTTGAAGCACTGGTTCATGCGCTGCACGGCGATCTATACCGGTATGCCTACTGGCTGACCCGGGATCCCAACGTAGCGGAAGATCTGGTGCAAGAGACCTTTCTGCGTGCATGGAAGGCTATCGACACCCTGCAGGATGACAAGGCAGCCAAAGGGTGGCTGATCACCATCCTCAGACGGGAAAACGCCCGCCGCTTTGAACGCAAACAGCTGGAACTGATTGATCTCGACGATCACCCTCAACCCCAGCACGATGCGCTGCACAGCGAACAGGAGATGGAGAACGAGTGGTTGCACCGTCACATCGCCCGGTTGCCCGAGGAGTATCAGGAGCCACTGCTGCTGCAAGTCGTGGGAGGATTCAGTGGTGAGGAGATTGCCGAGATGCTCGGCCTCAACAAGAACACCGTTATGACCCGACTGTTTCGCGCCCGCAACCAGATCAAGGAGGCGATGGAGCAGAAGAACCAAGCAAGAGGACACGGACATGGATGAACTCGAATTTCGCCGCAACGCCATGATCCAGCCCAACGATCAACAACCGGACTTTCTCAAAACTGCTGAAGCAAGCCAGGCCAATCGGAACTACCTCGACGAGATGAAGCAGTTCGACAGAAGCCTCAAGCGCACCATGCAGGTAGAGGTTCCCGCCGGACTGGCCGAGCGGATCCTGCTCAGGCAAGCCATGCTGCAAGACAGTGACGCGCCAGATGATATGCCGCCATCCCGCCCCCTTGGCACGGCACCGGTCAAGATCCGGACATCGACATCCTGGCGCCAGATCGCCCTGGCTGCATCGGTCGCCTTCCTGCTGGGAATGAGCACCCGCTGGATCACGCTGCCAGAAACGGCTCCTGCGGCCCTCTCCCTCGCACAGGTGGCGATGGCTCATGTCTATGGTGAAGAACCCTTTATTGAAGGTGTCGATGAGCAGGTCAATCTGCATAGCATCAATGCCAAGATGGAGAAGTATGGCGCCACCTTAAGCGGGATGGATGGACTCAAGGTGACCTATGTCAATCACTGCTCGTTTTATCAGGGACCGGCCTTGCACATGGTGATCCAGGGAAAGATGGGGCCAGTCACTCTCTTTTTAGTGCCCAAACATGTGCCATTAACCCTGCAACAGGACACCTTTGATGATGGCACCCTCAAAGGGGAGATAGTCCAGCTCAAAGGCGCCAATATGGTACTGATTGGCGAGATGAAAGAGCCACTTGCCCCTGTTGCCAACGCCCTGCAGTCACGTCTGCAGTGGGACATTTAACATCGCTGGTTAACAACCTCAGAGCCATCCTCAATAGCAGGCGGCGGTCACGAGACGCTGCCTGTTCCCTCCCTGTTTACTCCCCTTTGTCACTCATTTGCCTCAAGATTTCGAAAAATTGACAAAATTATTTTTGTGACGGAGATCGGCAATCCAGGTCAATATTCCGCCTTTAGACCCTGGAAATGATGAATTAAACAGCAAGTTAAAACAAATGATTAACACATCGATCACTTTTATGTATTCTGCTGTCACTGGTCTGATTTCTTACCTCCTACCAGATCCATAGAATCACGCCAGAATTGATTGGGAAGAAGCTGAAATAAAAACGGATTTTGTCGAGGTTTGCATTGAACGTGCAGCCAATATCGGCAAAAAAATCTGCCTACAAGAGAGAACACCATGACGACAACTATTTTCAAGAAGAGCCTGATTGCCGCCACCATCGCGCTGGCCACCGGTCAAGTCCATGCCGCGGCATTCCAGTTGAACGAGCACTCGGCCTCCGGTCTGGGTCGCGCCTATGCCGGTGAAGCGGCTATCGCCGACAACGCCTCCGTGCTGGCCCGTAACCCGGCTGCCATGACCACCTTCGACAAGATGGCGGTTTCTGTCTCCGGCACCTACATCAAGCCGGATGTCGATGTGAATGGCAGCGTTGCTACGCCTCTGGGTACAGTTCCTGCCAGCGAATCAGGTATTGCTCCGTCAGCATTCGTTCCTGCCGCTTATTTTATTCAGCCGCTGAATGACCAGTGGGCTTGGGGTATCGGCCTCTTCTCAAATTACGGGCTATCTACCGAGTACTCCAAAACCTTCCCGGCTGGTGCCGGTGCCGGTGATACCGAGCTGATGACTCTCAATATCAACCCGAACATCGCCTATCGCATCAATGAGCACTTCAGTGTGGGTGCCGGTATCAACGCCGTTTACGGTGCTGCCGAACTCAACCGCTATGCTGGTCTGCTGGGTCCGCTGAACCCACCGAGCCAGGGTGGCCCGTTGGCAACAGATACTCGCCTGGCTCACCTGAAAGGCGATACCTGGGGCTTTGGCTGGAACGTTGGCACTCTGTACGAAGTCAATGAGAACCATCGCTTTGCTCTGACCTACCGTTCACAGGTCGATATGAGCTTTGATGGTGACTTCCAGGGGCTCACTTCAGGGAACCGCACTGTTGACGGCAATCTGAAACTGGATCTCCCTGCTCAGGCCGAGTTTGCCGGTTATCACCGTTTGAATCAGCAATTCGCCGTTCACTACTCTGTCAACTGGACTGACTGGAGTGCCTTCCAGGAGCTGAAAGCAACCAGCGGCCAATGCGCTGGCGGCGTATGTCTGCAAAAGGATGAGAAGTTTAAAGACTCTACTCGTTACTCAATCGGCGGTACCTGGTATATCAACCCGGCTTGGGAAGCGCGTATCGGCTTTGCTTATGACAACAGCCCAATCGAGCCCGAATACCGCAGCCTGAGCATCCCGGATTCTGACCGTGTCTGGTATAGCGCTGGCGCGACCTACCATATCAATACTGATATGAGCATTGACTTTGGTATGGCCTATCTGGACGGTAAAGAGGTTGATGTCAACGAAGGTCTGCGTAACCACTCAGACCCTCTGCGTTGGAAAGGCTCCTCCCACGGCAATGCCTTCCTGGCCTCTGCCCAGTTCAATATGAAGTTCTGATTAGAACGCCACCGAAAAGAGCGCCGACAGGCGCTCTTTTTTTATCCGAAAAAACAGTTTCAGCGCACAGCTGTAGCACACACGTGTTTATTTTTCTTTTTCAATCAAGCTATTAGACTACATCATCCCAGCATTAAATCTTGTTTTCTCCGGATAACCACCATGAGCGTTGCCTTACTGGTCATACCATATAAAATCCTGCCTCCATCCATATGACCTATTGAAACCTCGGGTAACAGCAAGGATTTTCCCATGCATTCCATCATCAAACCGTCCGCCATCGCCCTGCTGGTGATCGCGGGTCAAACCCATGCCGCCGGGTTCCAGCTGGCTGAACAATCCGCCACGGGCCTGGGACGCGCTTTTGCCGGTGAAGCCGCCATTGCGGATAACGCCAGCGTACTCTCCCGCAATGCCGCAGCCATGACCCGTTTCGATCAGATGGCGCTGTCTGGCGGAGCTATCTATGTCAGCCCTGACGTCAATATCGAAGGCCACACACGTTTGCCGACGCAAGCCAGCATCGTCACCTCCGATGCGAGTGCACACGATATCGCGGCCTCGGCCTGGGTGCCCAACGCCTATCTCATCATCCCGCTGAATGAGCAGTGGCGCCTCGGCTTCTCGGCCACCTCTTACTATGGTCTTGGCATCAAGATGCCGGATAACTACAGTGCCGGCCACTTTGGCAATGTTTCCGATATCAAGACCATGGATTTGGGAACCTCTCTTGCCTATCGCATCAATGAGATGTGGTCAATTGGCGCAGGGATCTCTGCTATTCAGGGCGAGGGCGAAGTCGGTGGCACCTTCCCCTCTCGCAATCTGATAGCAAAACATCTGCAAGGGGATGGCTGGGCATGGGGCTGGAATGTCGGCACCTTGCTGGAGTTGTCGGAGCAAACCCGGATTGGGCTCTCATACCGCCACGATGTCAATTTGACACTCTCGGGTGATGCCATTCTTGGCCTGCCCAACGGCAAGGAGCTAAAAGACACAGGTTCTCTGGATCTTCCGCTACCCGCAACGGCAGAGCTTGCTGCATTTCACCAGCTGACCGAAAAACTGGCGATCCATGGCAGCCTGAACTGGACCAACTGGAGCAAATTTGTCCAGCTGGAAGCCGATCTGGATACACTGCCCAACATGCATATCAAGGATGAACACTGGGAAGATAGCTGGCGCTATGCGATCGGGATGACCTATCAACTGACTCCCCAGTGGCAGCTGCGCTCGGGAGTTGCTTACGATGCGAGCCCGGTACCAGCGGATCGCCGTACTATCTCCATTCCTGATGCCGACCGGATCTGGTACAGCCTGGGGATGGGTTATCAGTTCACCCCCAACCTGACCATGGATCTGGGGTTAACCCTGATCGATGGCAAGAAGGTTGATGTTACTGAAAAAATGGAGTTGCAACCGGGCAACCCGCAGAGCACCTCCACCTTCCAGGGCACCTCCGAGGGAGATGCCTGGCTGGCTGGCGCCCAAATGAGTTATCTCTTCTAAGTTCCCTCCCTGCAGAAAAACACTATGCCAATTATTGCCTTACCGAACAGGGTCAAAACTGGCATAGTGTTCTGCAACACCATAAAATCAACCCAGTACCCATACTGGAGCAAGGCATGTATTCCTACGTAGCCAGACAGCCGATCCTCGACAGAGACCTCAATACCCATGCCTATGAGCTGCTCTTTCGCGATAGCCTGAATAATGTCTTCCCGAGCATCTCCTCACAACAAGCCACCTCCCGGTTGGTGGTCGAGCAGTTTCTGCAACAGAATATCGATCAGCTGTTGGGTGGCCGCCCCTGCTTTATCAATTTTCCCCACTCACTGTTACTGGAAGGACTGGCCGAGTGCCTGCCACCCGAAAAGGTGGTGATCGAAATTCTGGAGGATGCCCCTCCGGATGATGCCCTGCTGGAAAAGGTGAAGCAGTTGCACAAACTGGGCTATCAGCTGGCACTCGATGACTTCACCATGTCGCCGGATTGGGAGCGCTTCCTCCCGTTTATCCACATCATCAAGTTTGATCTGCGTGACACGCCCCTGTTGCAGATCAGGGTGTTCATCAAGCGCCATCAGGCGCTGGGACTCACCTATCTGGCAGAAAAAGTTGAGGACAAGGCTGAGTTCGAACGAGCCAAAAAGCTGGGGATCCAGCTGTTTCAGGGCTTTTTCTTCAGCCGCCCCGAGATGGTCAAACAAGCCACTATGGAGCCCGCCCAGGTCGTGGTCATGCAGTTGCTCAATGTGGTCAACGAGACAGAACCCGATATCAACAAGATCGAGCAACTGCTCAGCCAGGATATCTCTCTGTCACTCAAGTTGCTGCGCTATGTCAATCATCTCAAAGGCCATGCCAACCCCATCTCCTCGTTTCGCCAGGCTGCGATATACTTGGGCAATACCCAGCTAAAGCGTTTTGTTTCACTGGTGGCTGCGACCAGTGCAGGCAAGGGGAAAAGTGCCGAGCTCTACCAGATGTCGATGATCCGTGCCCGTTTCTGCGAGTTGCTTGCGCATACCCATGCGCCGACCCTGCAGGCTCAGCAAGCGTTTATCACCGGTCTCTTTTCGCTACTGGATGTGCTTATGGAGCAGCCGATGGACAAGCTGCTGGGGACTATCCCCCTGATCGAGGATATCCGGCTGGCGCTGCTCGAGCGCAAAGGCACTCTCGGTTTCTATCTCGCATTTTGTGAAGACTACGAGAATGCCAACTGGCCCAAAGTCACGGCCCGAACAGCCCGCCTGGGGTTGAATGAAGATAAGGTAAGCCACCTTTATCTCGCGGCAACGACCTGGGTGAACGAGCAACTGCAAGCGATGGATACCGGCGATTAAGGGATCTCTACCGCAATAGCGGTCGCCTCTCCGCCACCGATACAAAGAGACGCAATGCCTCGTCTCCCTCTCCGCAACCTCAATGCCGAGATCAGCGTCACCAGAATACGTGCTCCACTCGCGCCAAGCGGGTGACCCAATGCGCAGGCGCCACCATGAACATTCACCTTGTGATGGGGGATCCCGCACCCGCTCATGGCCAGCATGGTGACCATGGCAAAGGCTTCGTTGACTTCGAACAGGTCAACCTCATCCACTGACCAGTCGAGACGAGCCAGCAGTCTGGATATTGCGCCAACGGGAGCGGAAGTGAACTCGGCCGGCAATGCCGCATGGCTCTGATAACCGACGATCCGCGCCAGTACAGGTACCTGCCAAGCTTGCGCAGTGGCACCATCCATCAATATCAGCGCCGCCGCGCCGTCCGAGATGGAGCTCGAATTGGCCGCCGTAATGGTGCCATCTTTACCAAATGCAGGCTTCAGGGTCGGGATCTTCTCCGGCCTCCCTTTGCCCGGTTGTTCGTCTTCGGCCAGCAACAAGCGATCACCGCGATAGACACTTGCCAGCTCGGATGCAAACGCGCCGGCTTGCTGCGCAGCGCGGGCACGCTGCAACGACGCAAGGGCAAACTCATCCATGGCACTGCGGGTCAAACCGGCATGATCGGCGCTGCGCTGGGCGTGTATTCCCATCAACTGGCCATCATAGGCATCCTGCAATCCGTCGAGGAAAAGGTGATCAAACAGCTGTTGATGGCCCATCCGAAAACCATTGCGGGCATTATCCAGCAGATAGGGGGCCCTGCTCATGCTCTCCATCCCCCCAGCCACCACAACCTTGTTATCGCCCAGACGAAGGGAATCTGCCGCCAGCATCACCGCCTTCATGCCGGAGCCACACACCTTGTTGACCGTGGTAGCAGGCACACTCTCTGGCAATCCCGCTTTTAACATCGCCTGCCTTGCCGGCGCTTGTCCCACACCTGCCGAGAGCACATTGCCCATAAACACTTCATCGATCTGCTCGGGAACAAGCCCGCCCTGTGCCAACGCAGCGGCAATGGCACAGGCCCCCAGCTCCGGGGCCGCCACCTCTGCCAGTGCCCCTTGAAACGCCCCCATTGGCGTACGTTTTGCCGCCACAATTGCAATATCCATTTGCCCGCCTCTTTTAGTTACATGGTCATAACATAGGTTTTCTATGCCATGGGAACAAGAGTTGCAGTGCAGTTTACGTTTAGGTAAGGTGCCAGCAGGATTTAGCTCGCCAAGAAGTTTATATGAACAAAAACAAGGATGAAGCCCGGAGCTACAGCATCAGTGAACTGGCTCGGGAATTTGATATTACGACGCGCAGCATCCGTTTCTATGAGGATCAAGGGTTACTCAATCCCGCCAGAGAAGGGCAGACCCGCATCTACAGCAAGCAGGATCGGGTTCGTCTCAAGTTGACCCTGCGTGGTAAGCGACTCGGTTTCAGTCTGGCCGAGATCCGGGAGTTGTTTGATCTGTATGATGCCGACAAGAGCAGCCGCACCCAGCTGCAAACCATGCTCGGGCTGGTTACCGAGAAGCGGGAGACGCTGCAGCAGCAGATGGAAGATATCAGGATGGTGCTGCTGGAGCTGGATGCCGCGGAGCGGCGCTGTCAACAGGCATTGCAGCAACTGGGTCGTTAAAGAAGGGGGCCGTGAGATCCCCTTCTCATGCTTCAGATAACAAAAAGCCACTCCTGAGAGTGGCTTTTCTGCTACCTGACGGTTCGTGATTAAACGCGAACGAAGTCCAGGTGAACCAGCTTGTAACGTACCGGGTGACGCTGGATAGCTTTCACTTTCACGTTAACTTCTTCGCCGTTGATAACCAGAGTCAGTACGGACTCATAGAATTCCGGCTTTTCTTGGGCCAGGATGAATTTCTTGTGGTCAACAGTGATGGACTGGGCTTCTTTGCCTGCACCGTAAACGATGGCAGGAACTTGGTCAGCTTGACGCAGGCGGCGGCTCGCACCTTTCCCCAGGTCAGAACGGACTTCAGCTTGGAATACGAAAGACATAGTGTGTATCTCTTTTAAAGGAATGTATGGTGCAGACTGCGACCGGTCAGCACCTCGCAAAACGAGCGCGAATACTACCATGGGCCAATAGCGGATACAAGGCTCATCCCGCGCTTTAACGCCCCTGCTCAAGACGAGCAAATTGCTGTTGCCGCTGGGCCGGACTCAACGCATCAAACTGCGCAAGCGTCTCGGCGCGAGGACAGTAGAGCCCCTCCCCGGTTTTGACCCGGATACTGTTACCAAGGCCCGCCCTGTTTTCTGCGGCCAAGGCCAGCAGATAGCTGTAAGTATCTGCCCCCACCCTGCTGGATAGCTGATTGGCGATGCGCCACAGCGTCTCACCCGCCGCGACCCGATGGCACACTGAGCGCCCCTCGCCAACCGCCGGCGCAGAGAGTGTCAGTGTGGTGCTATCAGATGACACGCTGGCCGCCAGCAGACCATCACTGCGACTCCCCCTCTCGCCAACTGCGGCACCAAGCAACGCCAGCAATGGCTCTGCTTCGTAGCGGGGGGCGACCGCCAACTGAACCGGCATGGCACGAGGAACGTTGAACTCGGCGATAAAGGGCGCTATGGGTTGCGATGGCTCAAAAGGTGAAACACTGCCATGCTGCACGGTTGCAGCGACCTGGCCGGGGGCGACCCCGTAAGCCATCTCGTCGATGCGCCGCAGTCTTGCCAGATAGGTTTTGGAGAGCTGCGCCTCCCCCTCGAACAGATCGAAAGGGGGGACCAGCCGAGCGGGAAAGAGGATCTGCCAGCGACCATGCTTCTGCTTTTGGGCCAGCGGCGGAAACTGATTTCCACGCCAAGCCACAAACATCGCAGGCGGCGTGCGCGCCAGCGGGTAATATTCCGGGTTCAACTGCACCCAGGTTTGTTCCGCGATGGGTTGATAACCGCTGATCACCACCTGCGCCACACTCAACCAGATCCCCAGCATCCTTGCCTCCCTGATTTGCGGTTTGAAGGGGCTACCTGACCGGCGACCCCTTCTCATCACCCGCTATCATGCTGTTAAAACAGTTAGATAGCAGCTTAGCACTGAGCGATGGCGTTAAGCACCCGTTTATCGGAGACCGGATAAGGGGTCCCCAGATTCTGAGCGAAGAACGACACCCGCAGCTCCTCAATCATCCAGCGGATATTGACCACCTCGGTGGGAATAAGCTGGGATTTGGGGATCTTGGCCAGCAGCGCCTTGTACTCCGACTCCACGCTGTGCACTTTGAGCATGTAGACCCGATCTCGGTTGGGATCGATGGCGAGCTTCTCCAGGCGACGCTCGATGGCGCGCAGATAGCGCAGCAAATCAGGCAACCGCTGCCAGCCGGTCTCGGTGACAAAACCTTTGTGAATAAGGTTGCCGAGCTGCTGCTGGATATCCGACATGGCAAAAGCGGTGTCGAGCTGCATCTTGCCCTTGAGCCGCTTCTTGATCTCATGGGAGAGGGTCAGCACGGCTTCCACCTGCTTGGCCACCTCCACTACCGCATCGTTGAGCTCGGCGCGGACATACTCCTTGAGCGCCTCGAAACCGGCCTCGTCCCAGGCCAGCCCGCCATGTTGCTCGATCAGCTTGTCGCAGCCGCAGGCGATGCAGTCATCTATCAGCTCCGCCACCTTGCCAAACGGGTTGAAATAGAGTCCGAGCTTGGCCTTGTTGGGCAGCTTCTCCTGCAGGTATTTGATAGGAGATGGCACGTTAAGCAGCACCAGTCGGCGCTGGCCTGCCCACATCAGCTGTTGCTGGGCCACCGGGCTCTCCACCAGCTGAATGGCGACCGAATCCTTCTCGTCTACCAGTGCCGGATAGGCTTTCACCTCGAAGCCGCCGCGCTTCTGGCTGTACTCCTGCGGCAGCTCGCCAAAGCTCCACAGGGTGAGGCCGGACTGCTCGATATCATCGTCCGCCACTTGTGACAGGGTCTCCTGCACCTTGCCACGCAGCGACTCTTTAAGTGCCTCCAGATCTTTCCCTTCGGCCACCTTCTTGTGTTTGTCGTCCACCACCCGGAAGGTGAGTTTCAGGTGATCGGGCACAGCAGTCCAGTCCCAGGATTCGCGGGGCACGGTCACGCCGGTCATCCGGCGAAGTTGGCGCTCCATCTCGTCCAGCAGCGGCCCCTGCTCGGGGTTGAGGCTGGCGAGCAGCGCATCGGCGTAGTTCGGCGCCGGCACAAAGTTTTTGCGCATCGGCTTGGGCATCGACTTGATCAGGGCGACCAGCAGCTCATGACGCAACCCCGGGATCAGCCATTCAAACCCCTTCACCTCCACCTGATTCAAGAGCGGCAGCGGAATATGCAAGGTCACGCCATCGGCTGCCTCTCCCGGCTCGAACTGATAGGTCAGTTTGAGTTTGAGGCGTCCCTGCTGCCAGAAGTTGGGGTAGTCGAGATCACTGATGTGAGCGGCATCCCCCTTCATCAGCATCTCTTTTTCGAAGTTGAGCAGCTCGGGATCCTGCTTTTGCACCTCTTTCCACCACTTGTCGAAGTGGCGGGCGGAGATCACCTCCTCCGGCAAACGGGCATCGTAGAAGCGGAACAAGTCCTCGTCATCCACCAGGATGTCGCGCCGACGGGATTTGTGCTCCAGCGCCTCCACCTCGGCCAGGAGCTTGCGATTGTCGCTGAAGAAGCGGTGACGGGTCTCGAAATCCCCCTCCACCAACGCGCGGCGGATAAACAGCTCGCGGCACAGCGCCGGATCGATACGGCTGAAGTTGATGGTGCGCTCGTTGACCAGCGTCAGGCCATAGAGGGTCACCTTCTCCTTGGCCATTACGGCGCCGTTTTTCTTCGACCAGTGAGGGTCGCTGTGGTGCAGCTTGATGAGGTGGCCTGCCAGCGGCTCCACCCATTCGGGTTCAATCTTGGCATTGATGCGGGCGTAGAGGCGCGAGGTTTCAACCAATTCTGCGGCCATCACCCACTTGGGCGGCTTCTTGAACAGGCCCGAGGCCGGGAAGAGGTGGAAGCGGCCATTGCGAGCACCAAGGAACTCGGGCTTTTCCAGATCCTTGTTGCCGATGTGGCTCAAGAGGCCGGTCAACAGCGCGCAGTGCACCGTCTTGAAATCCGCCGGCTCCTGGTTGGCTTTAAAACCCAGCTCCTTGACCGTCTGACGCAGCTGGAAGTGGATGTCCTGCCATTCGCGTACCCGCAGGTAGGAGAGAAACTCCTTCTGGCACATGCGGCGGAATGGATTGCTGCCAAGGGCATCCTGCTGCTCTTTCAGGTAGTTCCACAGATTGACGAAGGCGAGGAAGTCGGACTCCTTGTCCTCAAAGCGTCTGTGCTGCTCGTCGGCGGCCTGCTTCTTCTCCATGGGCCGCTCGCGAGGATCCTGAATGCTGAGAGCGGCCGTGATCACCATCACCTCGCTCAGGCAGCCGGTCTGCGCCGCGCTGATCACCATCTTCGCCAAACGCGGATCAAGGGGGATGCGCGAGAGCTGGCGACCGATATCGGTCAGCTGCAGTTTGGCTTCACGATCGCCGGTGGCGGGCAGCTCGCGCACCGCCTCCAGCTCTTTCAATAGGGTCAGGCCGTCCTTGATATGGCGGGACTCCGGCGGCTCGACGAAGGGGAAGGCCTCCATATTGCCAAGGCCGAGCGCCAGCATCTGCAGGATGACGGAGGCCAGGTTAGTGCGCAGGATCTCGGGGTCGGTAAAGGCCGGACGGCCGTTGAAATCCTCCTCGGAGTAGAGACGGATACAGATACCGTCCGCCACCCGACCGCAACGACCCTTACGCTGGTTGGCACTGGCCTGGGAAACCGGCTCGATGGGCAGGCGCTGCACCTTGGTGCGCCAGGAGTAGCGACTGATACGGGCAGTGCCCGGGTCAATGACGTAACGAATGCCTGGCACCGTCAACGAGGTCTCCGCCACGTTGGTAGCCAGCACGATCCGCCGTCCGGCGTGTTGCTGGAACACCTTGTTCTGCTCGGCGTTGGAGAGGCGGGCGTAGAGCGGCAGCACCTCAGTATCGCGCAGGTTGAGCTTGCGCAAGGCATCGGCGGTATCGCGGATCTCCCGCTCACCGTTCATGAAGATGAGGATGTCTCCTAAACCTTCTCTAGCCAGCTCTTCCACCGCATCGAAAATCCCCTGCAGCTCATCGCGCTCTTCCAGCCCTTCACTTTTATCACTGGTGAGCGGGCGGTAGCGCACCTCTACCGGATAGGTGCGGCCAGAGACCTCTATCACCGGCGCCTTGTTGAAATGGCGGGAGAAGCGTTGCGGGTCGATAGTGGCCGAGGTGATGATCACCTTGAGATCGGGGCGCTTGGGCAGCAGTTGCTTGAGATAGCCCAGGATGAAGTCGATATTGAGGCTGCGCTCGTGGGCCTCATCGATGATGATGGTGTCGTACTGGGTGAGCATCCGGTCGTTCTGGATCTCGGCCAGCAGGATACCGTCAGTCATCAGCTTGATGTGGGTCTGCTCGCTCACCTGATCAGTAAAGCGCACCTTGTAGCCCACGTAGTGGCCGAGCTCGGACTCCATCTCCTCGGCAATACGGGCCGCGACGGTGCGGGCTGCCAGACGGCGCGGCTGGGTGTGGCCGATAAAGCCCTTCACCCCGCGCCCAAGCGCCAGACAAATCTTGGGGATCTGGGTGGTTTTGCCCGAGCCAGTTTCCCCTGCAATGATCACCACTTGATGTTCTTGAATGGCCTTGGCGATCTCAGCCTGCTTCTGGCTGACCGGCAGGTTGTCCGGATAGGTGACCTTGGGCACTCCGGCCAGACGGGTTTGATAGCGCGCTTGCGCGGCATCCAGATCGGCGGCAATGGTCTCGAGTACCGCAGCCTGTTTGCCCTCGGGCAACTTCTTGGCACCGTGCAGACGGCTGGAGAGACGGCGGGCGTCGAGGTTCATGCAGGCAGAGAGACGGCGGCGCAGCGCCTCGATAGAGAGAGACAAGGTACGAATTCCTTAAAAGAGTGCCCGACAAGGGGGCCATATCGATAGCTGGGGGAGATCCTAAAGAGCACAGACAGCAGGTGCAAGCCTTAACATGAGACACTGGAGAGGCAAATTAGCCTCCATACCAGGCTACGGATGGGTGAACGCACCATCTCCCAAAACAATGAAGCAGGCCATTGGCCTGCTTCTGTTGCATGTTGCATCCGGTCAGCCCTTAGCCGTGATTGTGTACAAAACAGGTGGTCAACTGGGCATGGATAGCCTGCATCACATTATGGCGATTGATTACCCCGAGCAGCCTGCCCTCCTCCACCACCGGATAGATCTTGGGTTTCTGTCCCATCATCATCTCCGCCAGGGTGAGGATGCTGGTATCTGGCTCAACCATCAGTACCTCCTTGCGCATCACATCCTTGACCTGAGCGACCTGCTCACAGTGATAAGCTTCCTTGAGCATCACTGCAATGCAATCCTGCTCGGAGATCCAGCCGATCAAGTGTCCCTGCCCATCCACCACTGGCCCTCCCAACTGATGACTGTTCAAAAATTTCTCGACCGCAGCCTGCACCATCATGTCTGCAGTGAAGGTAATGGGTCTGCTCTGCATATAATCCCTGGCTTTTAGCGATTCCATATCAATTCCCCTATCCATAGTCCAATCAGGCTGGCGTCTTGCGCGTCAGTACCGGCACCACGCACGGCTTGCTCCAAGCATAGCTGGCTCACTGCCGGATGGGTCAGCCTCTCCTCCCCCATCAACCGATTGCATATCTGTTTTCATTGGCCGGCATGGCCGCAGCCATCATCTGTGGCAGATGATCCGCTAACGTCGCCACCACGACAGGATCTACCCGACCCTGAGCCGCCAGTTGTTGCATAAAGGCCAGAGCATCACGAGCAGGCAGCCCACGTCGATAAGGTCTGTCCTGCACCATGGCCTGGAAAATATCGGCTACCCGCAGGATGCGCGCTTCGAGCGCCATGGCGGATGCCGGCAGATGGAACGGATAGCCCTCCCCGTCAGGCTCCTCATGGTGATAGGCCGCCCAGCAGGCTATCTCCTCAAACCCTTCGATATGACGCAGGATCTGGTAGGTTTCGAAACTGTGGGTATTGATGATTGCCCGCTCCTCCGGCGTCAAGCCGGCAGGTTTGTCCAATATTTCATCAGGAACCCTCAACTTGCCGAGATCATGCAACAGCCCTGCAATTTCGAGCATGTCACAATGGACACTACTAACCCCCAGCCGCTCAGCCAGGGCACGCGAAAGACGGCTCACTCCGAGGGAGTGCGTCATAGTGAATGGACTTTTGGCATCAACGATACCCGAGAAGATCCTGGCCAACGCTTTTAGCTCACCATTATCGGTGATGCAGGACTCCCGCTGCCTCAGCATCTCGTGCATGTAATCATTGATGGCTCGCGCCTCCAGTTGCAACCAGAACGCCTCCGAGCGAGAGGCTTGGAGAAAACCATCCAACAGATCGGTGGCAAAGAATTCGTCACGGCAATCCTGCAGGCGAGCACGGATCTCGTGTGTATGCATTAACAATGAGCCATCGCCATAGAATGGGGCAGTCAGCGCATCGCAACGATCCACCAGAAAGATAAGGTTGGCCTGACGAGCAACCTGGGGGTCCGCATCGGCCATCTCGCGCAAGAGATGCCAGTGGGTATGATGATAACGGATAGGCAGTGCCAACGGGGCCAGCAAGCGGAAATCCTTGAGCAGCTGATATCCTACCTCGCAGTGACGCTGGGAGGACTCCCAATCGAACTCACTAACCAGATGGTGATGGGTGATGGTCGAGGAGACACCAATATCGTGCAGCACGCCGAGCTCAAACAACAAACAACATTCAGCTGTATCCAGCCCCAATACCCGACCACACTCGGCCGCCATGATCCCGACCCGTTTACCATGGGCCACATCGCCAATTCCTACCAGATCCAGTGACGCAGACAAGGCATAAACGACCTGTCTGAGATCCACCTGAAGCGAGCACGAACCGGCTTCCTGCGCTTTGTTCATGATCCCTGTCCCATGCTGTTTTGTGATGATGCAAGGGTGTCGTTTTACTCCTTGCTACTGATAAATCTAGTCATTAATCCCATGGTTTACCTCATCACGGTTTTGCAAAAAGCAGTGCAAAGAGGCTTATAGAGCCCTTGTATCCCTACTACCGCTCAACCGGGCCTCTTTCACGCGAACAAGACCTGCTGCTCGATGGCATTGCCGGGATACACCCAACCGGCGTAGAAGGATAAAAGCGATCATCGCACAGCATGTGCGAGCAGTCGCGACACCATAAGGTTCCGCACACTGGTGTTAAACAAAGCTCGTTATTGCAGCTAAATGCAGTCGCGCGGTGCTTCGGATGGCTGAAGAGGTTTCAGATATGAAAAACAGGCGAGAGGTTATGCTGTATGGAAATGGTATTCACCTGACAGTTGCCCACAAAAGGGAGTGGTCATACGGCTTCAAACCGGATAACAAAACGGTACCCCTACCGTGTTATCTTGAGTCACCATATGACCACCAACGAGAAAGTAGCACGTCGTAAACTCAGCCTGCTAGAGCTTGCCAAAGAGCTCAATAATGTCAGCAAAGCCTGCAAGCTCATCGGCTACAGCCGTCAGCAGTTCTACGAAATTCGCCGTAATTACCAGACCTATGGCGCCGAGGGATTGCTCGACAAATTGCCCGGCTGTAAAGGGGCTCATCCCAACCGGGTTGCGCCCGAGAGTGAACAGGCCATCCTCGATTACTCCCTCACCAGACCAACTCATGGCCCGCAGCGGGTCGCACAAGAACTGGCTCTGCAAGGCATCAACGTCAGTGCGGGCGGTGTGCGTGGCGTGTGGCAACGGCACGACTTGCTCTCCAAACACGACCGCTTGCTGCGCCTTGAGAAAACGCACCGGGAGCGGACCATTGAGCTCAATGACGAGTAAATTCGCCTGTTCGAGCGTCTCAGCCCAGAGTTTCGAGAACATCAGATTGAGGTCCACTACACCGGAAAACTGGTGGCTGTCGACACCTTCTTCGTCGGCGCGATCCAAGGGGTTGGCAGGTGTATCTGCAAACCGTGCTGGACTGCTACAGCCGCCACGCCTGGGGACGGCTCTACATCAGCAAGCTGCCGGTGACCTCGGTCTATGTGCTCAATGAAACGGTACTGCCGTTTTCCGAGGCCCACGAGGCACGGGTCTATACCATTCTGTCGGATAACGGGCGCGAGTTCTGTGGGCGCCCAGACCATCATCCCTACGAGCTGTTCCTGCAACTGGAGGGGATTGAGCACCGGACAACCAAGGTACGCAGGCCGCAGAGCAACGGCTTTATCGAACGGCTGCATCGCACACTGCTGGATGAACACTTCCGTATCAAGGGGAGGACGACCTGGTATGAGTCGGTAGAGCAGATGCAGACAGACCTGGGTAGCTACCTGGCGCACTACAACACCCAGCGGCCGCATCAGAGCAGGATGATGGAGGGACTGACGCCCTACAGCATGTTCAAGAAGGGTCTGAAATTGATACCGAAGGAAGTGCGCTCTAAAGTAGCGTAAACAAGACACCGGCTTGAGGCCGGTGTCAGGTGATAACTAGATCTGTACACACTTGCGCATGAGGGATACCACCTTTCCCAAACCCATCGACCACCAGCCACTGCGCTGGATAAAGTCACACATCATGGCCTGGATTGACAGCCACAACCGGATCAGTGGCAACGCCTAGCTCCCGCTGGATCACTGTCCACCAGCACTCATAGGCAGCCGCTTGATCCTCAAGCCAGTCATGTTTGTTGTAAACAGCCATCACGCCAGTCAGGGTGTGCCCCAGCATCACTTCGGTGATATGGGGCGACACCCCCAATTCCGATAGCCTGGTCGACAGCGTTCGACGAGCATCATGAATCCGCCAATGGGGGATCCCTAGGCTGCTGCGCAAGCGGCTCACCAACCGATTACATGAGTGGATCTCTAGCGGACCATTCCCCTCCCCCTGACCTGGGAACAGATAGACCGGGTCCACCGACGCCATGGCGGCTCGTTCGAACAATTGCTTGCCCACCGATGTGATGGGGCGGCGGATAGGCCTGCCGGTCTTGCTGATCTCCGCCGGCACGGTCCAGACCATAGACTCGTAATCCAGGTCCTGACGCCTGAGCGTTCTGGCCTCGGAAAGCCTGCCCCCATAGACCAGGCAGAGCAGATGAATCACCTTGTTGCCGGTGCCAGTCCGACTGGCCTCAATGGCCCGCCAGATCTTCGCAACCTCTGGCACCGTCAACACCCGGTGACCGGTCTTAGCGGGAGCGCCAACATCCCTGGCCCGCAGACTCATCTGTTGGGCATGTAGATCGTGCCGCGGCGAGCCTGCCAGTTGAAGCACGCCTTCAATGCCGTGATCACAGCCCGGGTTACCCCTGGTGCCCGCTCACTGATGGTATCGAAATAGCTCAACCACATGTCCATGGTGATCTGGTTGATTGGCCGGTCAGGCAAGCGGTTCTTCACTGACGAGAAGGTATAGCGATAGTATTTCTGGGTGCCTTCTCGGCACTCCCGCATCACGTACTTCTCGAACCACTCATCAAACAAGGCTGCAGGCGTAGGCTCGTCGCCCGAGGCACTGATCCGCGCAACACCGCTTTTGAGCTTATCGGCCTTTATCCGGGCCTCTCGCAAGGTCAGAACCGGGTACCGACCAAGAGAGGTCCGAACCCGCTTCCCGTCGACCACATGCCGAACTTGGAACGCAACTACCCCTTCGGTGAGACCTGGACACTCACCCCATCACCGTCGCTCACTTCGCTCGGGCCAGCATATGGTTTACCATTCACCCCTCGAAGCCAGCTATCTGATAACGCCATTGCTACCCCATTAAAATTTTGTACCACTCTCATGGGGTATTTTGTACCAGATAATGTACCAGCAGGCCATTGAACAACGTCAGGTTTGGGTGAACGATGAAAGTGTCTTCGGAATTTTCACCTCACCAGAACGGCACTAAACCCTGAAAAATCAATCAGAAGCGCGAACACACAAGAACACATGAGCACATCAGCGAAGCAGACCACCCAGCCCACTTACTACTTCCACGACTACGAGACCTTCGGCATCAGCCCCGCCAAGGACAGGCCGTCGCAGTTTGCCGGTATTCGTACCGATGCGGATTTCAACCTCATTGGCGAGCCACTGGTCATCTATTGCAAGCCTCCGGCAGACTACCTGCCGGATCCGGAGGCGTGCCTGATTACCGGTATCACGCCGCAAAAGGCGATGAAGGATGGGCTGTGCGAGGCGGATTTCATTCGCCAGATCCACGAGCAGTTCGCCACGCCGAATACCTGTGTGCTTGGCTACAACAGCATCCGCTTCGATGATGAAGTGACCCGTTATACCCTCTATCGCAACTTCTATGACCCCTATGCCTACAGCTGGCAGAACGGCAACTCCCGCTGGGATATTCTCGACATGCTGCGGGCCTGCTACGCCCTGCGCCCGGAGGGGATCGAGTGGGCGTTTGATGATGAAGGCAAACCGAGTTTCCGGCTGGAGAAGCTGACAGTCGCCAACGGCGTCGCCCATGCCAATGCACACGATGCGCTCTCCGACGTACTGGCCACCATCGAGATGGCCAAGCTGGTGAAAAAGGCCCAACCCAAGCTGTTTGGTTATCTCTTTGACCTTCGCAACAAAAACAAGGTGAAAGCGCTGATTGACGTGGTGACCATGAAGCCACTGGTGCACGTCTCCGGCATGTTCTCTCCTTGGCAAGGTTGTGCAAGCTGGGTCTCGCCACTCGCCTGGCACCCCACCAACCAGAACGCGGTGATCATGGTCGACCTGACCCGCGACCCCACCCCGCTTATAGAGCTCACGAGCGAGGAGATCCGCGAGCGCCTCTATACCAAAAAAGAGGAGCTGGGGGATCTGGCGGGCATTCCGGTGAAACTGGTGCACATCAACAAGTGCCCGGTGCTGGCGCCGGCCGCCACCCTGACGGCGGAACGGGCCGACGAGCTCGGCATCAATCGGGAGCAGTGCCGCAAGAGCCTGGATCTGCTGCGCGCCCACCCCGAGGTACGGGAAAAACTGGTGGAAGTGTTCAATCAGGAGTTCGCCGGCAGCAATGAGAGCGACCCCGATACCCAGCTCTACGCCGGATTCTTTGGCCACGGCGACAAGTCCACCATGGATCTGGTGCGCGCCACCCCGGCGGATCTGCTGGGTGAGCGGGAATTTGCCTTTACCGACGCGCGGCTGCCGGAGATGCTGTTCCGCTACCGCGCCCGCAACTGGCCACACACCTTGAGCGAAGCAGAGCAGAAACGCTGGCGCCTGCACTGCAGCGACTACTTCAGCCGCCGTCTGCCGGACTATGTGCCCCGTCTCGAGGCGCTGGCCGAGCAGAACCAGAGTAACGAACGGAACTTCGCGATTCTAAAGAGTCTCTATCACTATCTGGAAGATTTATGAGTTGTGAGTAGTTTCACAATAAATCCTCCCCGCTCATCCCCTTCTTCAGGTCATAATGACGAAGGGGATTTCCCCAAAAACCAATATCTTGCAACATCCTGAGCGGATGTCTCACAAGCAAGAGATCTCTTTGGCCGAACGGAAGCCATTTGCTGATGCCTCGTCACCACGCACTGCTCGGATTACTGGCCCTGCTGCCGCTGGCAGCCAACGCCGCATACCGGTTCGATGTACCGGATTATCTTGCTCGCCTGCCCGAGCAGACCTATCGCATCGTAGAACAGAACTTCAACACCCTTTATCAGCAGACTGATTTCACTCCTCTGATCACCAACAGCTACTTCAACGGTTCCCATCTCTACAAGTTTGTCGGGGTACCGCTGGCCATCAGCGCCCAGTCAGGTTTCCAGCTGGAGGTGTTTGGTCAGGTCTATAACCGCGCTTCGCAAGCCTATATGCACCTGAGCGAGGATATGTCCCTCTATCGGGTGATGCGGGTCGATCTGATGGGGAACCCCAATGATCAGTTGGCCATCGGTTTTGGTCTGGGGGTGCCCATCACCCCGTTGCTGACCCTCAAGGCGATCGCCTCCGGCAGTGATATCCCGGGCTATGGCTCCGCCAAATACGCCGTCGGTTTTGAGTGGCGTTACTGACTGCGTTACTGAAAAACGTGACTGATAACCGCTGATTGAAACAATTCAGGCTCCGTGATGGAGCCTGAATTGTTTATGGTGACGTTGTGATCAGGCGTAGCGGATCACCCGCCCCTCGCCCCCTTGCAGGGTCACAGCCGTGCCGACTGCCTGTCCCAGCCAAAAATCGCTTCCCCCTTCCGGCAGCAGAAACTCCTGTGGTTGCCCCTCCCAGTTGAACAGGCAGAGCAGAGTGCCGCCCTCGGGCAGGCTTACTTCGCCGCAGGCAAAGTCCATCGACTCGAAACGGGCAGAAGGTGTCCGGGCCGCACAGAGCTCAAGCAGCTTGCGCAGTTGCGCCGCCTGCTCCTCATCGAGATCTTGCAGCCGATCACCGGCCAGCATCATGCCGCCACTTGCCACCAGCGCTGCCAGATGGAAACTGTAATCCGCCTGGCTTGCCTGCTGGCTCGGTAGATCCCGCAGGCAAATGCAGTCGGGGTCGAGGGCCCAGAGCTTGTCATTTTGCCAGGCGCGGCAGAAGGCTTCACGGGCAATTTGGCGGTAGCGGTGGCCATTGCGCTCCACGTCATCGCTCACCCGCATGCCGTGCACCAGGCCAAGGCTGGGCCAGATGGGCGCGTTGCAACCGAGCAGGAAAGCGCCTTCACCTGCACCACGCAGGATGGCGGCCATACCGCGCCGATAGGCTTCAACCCGGGTGGCAGCCGGATCGTGGAAACGGCCACCGTGGATGGCGCCCCAGAAGTTGGCATCGAGTTTGAAGTAGTGGATACCCCACTGTTCGCGCAGGGTGCGGAACACCTGCTCAAGGTGCGCCTGCACCTCGGGGTGGGTACCATCCAGCACATACCAGGGGGTACAGCGCCAACCACCATAGGTAACCCGCTCTGAGGGCAGCGGCAAGCCGTCATCCCCCTTCACAAACCAGTCGGGGTGATCCTGAAACACCTGCGAACCGGGCTCTGCAATAAAAGGAGCGACCCAGAGGGCAGGCTCGCAGCCAGCCTGTTTGATCTCCTCAGCCAGTGATGCCACCCCCTGCTCGAACTTGGCCGACGGGGTGAGCCAGTCGCCCATCTTGGCCTGATAGCCGTCATCGATCTGCACGTAACGCAGGGCTGGGAAACGCTCGGCACGCACCTGCAGATTTTCGCGAATATCGGCAGCACTCACCTCGGCGTAGTAGTGATACCAGGAGCACCAACCGCTCGGGCGATCACTCACCTTGCCGATCAGCGAGCCATGCTCGGCCTCGATCAGCCGTGCCAACTCAGCCAGCAGATCTTCGCGCTCCGGCCCTTCGAGGCAGATCAGCGCCTCACTCTGCCAATGCTCACCGGCCGCAAGTTTTCGCCCTTCGCAGTTCATCAGGATCTGCAAGCGACCATCGGGGTAGAGGCGAAACTCCCCGCCAAAACGGTGGCAGCTGGCAAAGGCGAGCAGCAGCCACCCCTTGCCATGCTCCACCAGCAACAGGTTGTGAATGGTGTGATAGTCATTGTCATCAGTGATGCGATAAACGCTGGCATCGGGACAACGGCCGACATGTTGCGGTGATTGCCAGCTACCCATGGTCTGGGCCAGCATCTGGAATCCTTCGCCATAAATGGCGCTCTCCACCGGCAGGCCAAGCTTGCCGTCAAACAGCACCCAGCGCTCGACCGGGGTGGCATCAGAACCGGTGTTGTCGAGTCGCACCCGACACAGGGGCCCTTCCCACTGACGGGTTTGCAGCAGATGGGGTGGCAACGCATTATCGTTCGCCAGCTGGCGAACTCGGGACAAGAGGGATGTCATCACTACTCCTTGTAGTTCGAAAAGGGTTCTATCAGACGATGTTCAACAGATAATCTGCATACAAATCAGCTTCAAATGAACTGATTTCAGTTGTTATTGTTTTAATGCCGCGACCCGGCCTCTCTGGTAAACTGCGATTTTTCTTCCCAGTCGATGAGGTTCACGTGATCGCGCAACGCGCCTTGCTGTACTTTCGTGACTTTATGGTCATCGTCGCCTGCCTGCTGGCAGGCAAATCCGTGGCAGCCATCCTGCCTTTCGCCTTTCCCGGCAGCATCATCGGCATGCTGCTGCTGTTTGTGCTGCTCTCCCTGCAACTGATCAAGCTGCACTGGGTCGAGCTGGGCGCTGGCTTGCTGCTGCGCCACATGGGCGTTTTGTTCGTGCCGGTCGCGGTCGGACTGGTGGCCTGGCTAGAGCCCCTGCGCCAATCCTTCGGCGTCATCATGCTCTGCATCGTGCTCGGGATTGTGCTGATCCTCGCCACCGTCGGTCGGCTCTACCAGAGGATGAACAAATGATCTTCTGGCTAGCCATTCCCCTGACCCTGGCGCTCTATTTCGCCACCCGCGCCCTCTATCGCCGCCTGCCCTGGCCCATCATCAACCCTGTGCTGGTGCCGACCGCGGTGATCATCGGCCTGCTGCTCTGGTTTGATCTGCCCCTTGAGCAGTACGAGCGCGGCAGCAGCCCCATTACCATGCTGCTGGAGCCCGCCGTGGTGGCGCTGGCGCTGCCGCTCTATCAGCAGGCGCGCCAGATCCAGGCCAAGCTCAAGCCCATCCTAATCTGTACCCTCGCCTCCGTCTTGATCTCGGTGTGCACAACCCTGCTGATCGGTCATTTTATGGGCACAGATCCGGCGCTACTCGCCTCATTGGCGACCAAATCCATCACCACCCCGCTCGCCATGAGCGTCAGCCAGTCTATCGGCGGCATTCCCGCCATCGCGGCGGCCGTTGTTGTTGTGGTGGGAATTGTCGGCGCCCTGATCGGCTACCCGCTGCTCAAACTGCTGAAAGTGACCGACCCGGAAGCGCAAGGGCTCGCCATGGGGGCCTGTGCCCACGCCATCGGCACCGCCACCTCCGCCGAGAAGGGGATCACCCAAGGGGCCTTTGCATCGCTCGCCATGGTGGTATGCGGGATCCTCACCGCGGCCGTTGCGCCCCTCCTTTTTGCCATCTATCACTGGCTCACCTGACCGATGATTAACCACTCCGACGGCTCTGCAGCGCTGTCGGGGTGCGACCTGCCGCACAATTTGCACAAGACAAACGTTTCCATTACCATCCCCCTCCGTTTGCCCGTCAGGGCGTGAGCCTGCTCACACATTTACCCGAGCTTGCTCCCTACAATGGCCGCCCAATTGGCCTTTGAGGACACACTATGCATCCCCGTTTTGCCAAGCCATTCGATACCCTCTCTGCCCCGCTCAAAGCAGCCGTGCAGCCCATGCTGGATAGTGCCGACTTCAACGCCCGCTTCACGCCGGAGCAAGTCGCCACCCTGAAAGCCGCCACAGGTCTCGATGATCGCGCCCTGCGCCTCGCCCTGTTGCCGCTGGCTGCTGCCTGCTCGGTGGCGCCCATCTCCAAGTTTTATGTCGGTGCCATCGCCTGTGGCCTGAGCGGCACCTGGTACTTCGGCGCCAATATGGAGTTCGCGGGGCAAGGTCTGTTCCACTCGGTTCACGCCGAGCAGTCCGCCATCTCCAACGCCTGGCTGGGTGGCGAGACCGGGATATCTGAAATCACCGTCAACTACACCCCTTGCGGCCACTGCCGTCAGTTTATGAACGAGCTGAGCACCGCCAAGATCCTGAAAGTCTCTCTGCCCGATGACCTGAGCGCCCTGCAATCCTTCCTGCCCCACTCGTTTGGCCCAGCGGACCTCGACATCACGGATGCGCTGATGAGCCCGCAGGATCACGCAGAGCTTGAGCTTCAAAGCGAAGACCCGCTGTGGCAAGCCGCGCTGGCCGCCGCCCGTCAAAGCTATGCCCCCTATAGCCAGGGCTATGCCGCGGTGGCGCTGCAATTTGCCGATGGCCGCATCTTCTCTGGCCGCTACGCCGAGAACGCCGCCTTCAACCCCAGCCTGCCACCGATGCAGATGGCCTGTGCCCATGCGGTGCTTAACGGCGAAGATCTCGCCACCATCCGCCGCGCCGTGCTGCTGGAGAATAAAAACGGCCAGATCAGCCAGCGTGACTCCGCCCAGTCCACCCTCAAGGCGCTGGGCTCGGTCGAACTGGAGTATCAGGCAGTTTGATCCCGGCTTTGTGTCGATATTTGTGTCGATAAACGAAAGCCCCCGCACCTTGGTACGGGGGCTTTTTACTTGGCCGTTTAATCGGGGGCAGCCCTTGATCTCACGGCTTGGCGCGGTTGATCACCCCGTATAACCGATTGCTGATCAGACCGGTTTTAGCCGCGCCGTGAAGTGGCGCAGCAGCGGCGGCTCGTAGTCAAAGGTGAGTCCGCGAATGTCGCTGGCCCGCGCTTTCACTGCGATCAGGCAGTCGGCCACATAGTCCATGTGATCCCGGGTGTAGACCCGGCGCGGAATGGTAAGACGCAGCAGTTCAAAGTCCGCCGCCTCCTGCTTGCCGGTGGCGGGATCGCGCCCCAGCAGCAGGGAGCCAATCTCCACCCCGCGCACGCCCCCTTCCAGATAGAGCTCGCAGGCGAGCGCATGGGCTGGGAACTGCTCGGCCGGAATATGGGGCAGCAGCTTTTTGGCATCGACAAAGACCGCATGGCCGCCGGTGGGGGTCTGGATCGGGATGCCCGCCTCGGCCAGCCGCTCGCCGAGATAGGCCACCTGACTGATGCGGTAGGTGAGATACTCCTCATCCATCCCCTCACGCAGGCCGATGGCAAGCGCCGCCATGTCCCGCCCGGCGAGGCCGCCATAGGTGACAAACCCCTCCATCGCCACGCAGCGCACCTGCACGGCGCGGAACAGGTCGAGATCCTCTTTAAAGCAACACAACCCGCCGATATTGACCAGTCCGTCCTTCTTGGCCGACATGGTGAAAATGTCCCCCAACGCGAACATCTGGCGCACTATCTCCTTGATGCTGTGCTTGGCATAGGCCGGATCCCGCTCCTTGATAAACCAGGCGTTCTCGGCAAAGCGAGCGGCGTCGATCACCACCGGAATATGCTGGCGACGGGCCAGTTCGGAAACCGCCTCCATATTGGCCATGGAGACCGGCTGACCACCGGCGCTGTTGCAGGTGACCGTGATGATGATGCCGGCCACGTTGTCGGCCCCCAGGGTCTCGATGGTGTCGGTCAGGCGAGGGAGATCAAAATCCCCTTTCCAGGCGTAGGGCGCCGTGGTGTCGAGGGCTTTCGGGTTGAGCAGGTTGATGGCCCGCGCGCCAGCCAACTCCACGTGAGCCTTGGTGGTGTCAAAGTGGTAGTTGGAGATAAAGACCGGCGCCTTGCCCTTGCAACGCTTGACCAGCTCGGGGAAGAGGATCTGCTCGGCCCCGCGCCCCTGGTGGGTGGGCATCACATGCTGGTAGCCAAAAATCTCGCGCACCGTGCGCTCCAGCTCGACGAAGTTGCGGCTGCCCGCATAGGCCTCATCCCCCATCATGATGCCAGCCCACTGACAGTCGGACATGGCACCGGTACCGCTGTCGGTCAGCAGGTCGATATAGACATCTTCGGCCAGCAGCAGGAAGGGGTTCCAGCCAGCGGCCTCGAGGGCGGTGCGGCGCTCGGCGCCAGTGGTCTGTTTGATGGGCTCGACCATCTTGATACGAAACGGCTCGGGTATACGACGCATAAAATACTCCTCACCGGCGCTAGGCCAGTGTGTTTGAAATCGGGATTGGCAAAGAGGCCGGGGCGATCGGGGTCGTCCGGCTGACAAATTCAAACGGCGGGTGCCGCCAATCAGCGGTGAGGAAAGTCGAAGGTGAGAATGGGATCCCGGGTATACCAGTGGGCGAGCAGGCAAGCTGCCCGGGGCGTAGCTGTCATGATTGGCATCACTCCCCTCCATATCGGTTGTAGACAGTCGGTGGCCAACAAGATCCATTGATGGATGCTGCCAACGGGCAGCCTCGCCACGTTAACGGCTGGTTAATTGGCAAACAAGGGGCGCACCGACGGGCTGTGCGCCCGCTCACAAAGTGGGCATCTGCGCGGCAAACCGGCAGCGAGGTTGATCCGCCCGCGCTCCCGCTTCGTTATTCTCCCTACCCACACGCCACATCCCCCATCAGCCAAGGCCGGAAGCCATCATGCATCGCAAACCCCATCTGCCCGAGAAGATCTGCCCCGTCTGCCAGCGCCCCTTCAGTTGGCGGCGCAAGTGGGCGCGCAGCTGGGAGGAGGTTCGCTACTGCAGCGAACGCTGTCGCCACGCTCGTCACCGCAGCCAGCAACCTGAGGGGGAGCGAGTCTGATGGAGCTGCGCCTTGTTCTCGGCGATCAGCTGAACGCCGGTCACAGCTGGTTTCGCACCCCGGATCCGGCGGTCTGCTATCTGATGGCGGAGCTGCGTCAGGAGACTGACTACTGCCACCACCATCGTCAGAAGGTGTTGGCCTTCTTTGCCGCCATGCGCGCCTTCGCGGCAGCCCTTGGCAAGGCGGGCCACCGCGTCTGTTACCTGACCCTTGATGAGAGCGCCCGCTGGCCCGACTTACCCGGCTTGCTGGAGGCTCAGCTCGAAGCACATCAGGCCAGCAGCTTTGCCTGGCAGAGCCCGGATGAGTGGCGCCTCGCCAGCCAGTTGAAAAGCTGGGCGGCGGGCCATGCCATCCCTGCCACCGAGGTGGAGAGCGAGCATTTTCTCACCCCCCGCGATGGCTGGCAGCGCTATCCCCATAGCCGGATGGAGTTCTTCTACCGTGCCCTGCGAAAGCAATACCAAGTGCTGCTCGATGAGAACGGCCAACCCCTTGGTGGGCGCTGGAATTTTGATGACGAGAACCGCGCCAAGCTGCCGGCGAGCCAGCCCATCCCGGCCCCCCTCACCTTTGCCAACGAGGTGAGCGAGATTGATGCCATGCTGACCCGCCACGGGGTCAGCACCATCGGCGAGGCGGATGCCAGCCAACTGCCGTGGCCTATCACAAGGCGCCAGAGTCGCGAGCTGCTGGCCCATTTTCTGGCCCACTGCCTGCCTCACTTTGGCCGCTATCAGGATGCCCTGAGCGAGCGGGGCTGGAGTCTGTTTCACAGCCGTTTGTCGTTTTCCCTCAACAGCAAGATGCTTCATCCGCTTGAGGTGATCCGCGCCGCCGAGACCCACTGGCAGGCCAATCAGGCCACCATCACGTTGGCGCAGGTGGAGGGCTTTATCCGCCAGATCCTCGGCTGGCGCGAGTTTGTCCGCGCCCTCTACTGGGAGAAGATGCCCGACTACCAGCAGACCAATTTTCTCGGGGCCAACCGGCCGCTGCCCGGTTTCTTCTGGAATGGAGAAACAAAGATGGCCTGCGTGCGACACGCCATTGGCCAGTCCCTCGAGCACGGTTACGCCCACCATATCCAGCGGCTGAT
Organism: Aeromonas sp. 603404; assembly: GCF_049171775.1. Taxonomy (NCBI): domain Bacteria; kingdom Pseudomonadati; phylum Pseudomonadota; class Gammaproteobacteria; order Aeromonadales; family Aeromonadaceae; genus Aeromonas; species Aeromonas sp. 603404. The sequence continues at coordinate 564,759 of NZ_JAAKPE010000001.1, read as the reverse complement.
GGTGACAGGCAACTTTGCCCTGCTGACGGGGATCCATCCTGACGAGGTGGATGCCTGGTATCTCGGCATCTATGTGGATGCCATCGAGTGGGTGGAGCTGCCCAACACCCGCGGCATGAGCCAGTTTGCCGATGGCGGCCTGATGGGCAGCAAGCCCTACGCCAGCAGCGGCGCCTATCTCGAGCGGATGGGCCACTACTGCAAGGGGTGCCACTATCAGGTCAAAGCTCGCCACGGCGAAGGGAGCTGCCCCTTCAACAGCCTCTACTGGCACTTTCTCTGGCGCAATCGGGACACACTGGGCGGCAATCCCCGCCTCGCCCTCCCCTATGCCAACTGGGATGGCCAAGCCGCGGAACAACAGCAGGCCATTCTGGCCACTGCGGAGCACTACCTGATCAAGCTGGAGCAGTTGTAAGCGGGCCATGTCCCCTGGCACATTCACACTGACAAGAGCGCAGCGATTTACGCTGGCAATCAGGCTCACCATCGCACCAAACACCAGCCTGTGACCGGCAAGCAGACGGAGATCCCAATCCTGCGCAGAGCAGTTGAATATCCTGTGGCGGCTGATTATGGTGGTGGCCACATCAGGAGATCAGTCAAGGAAAGACGATATGGAGATAGTGGTTCTCGGTGGTGGCGTGATTGGGGTAACCAGCGCCTGGTATCTGGCCAAAGCGGGTCACAACGTAACCCTGCTGGAGCGACAAGGTGGCGTCGCCCTTGAAACCAGCCATGCCAACGCCGGGCAGATATCCCCGGGTTATGCGGCACCCTGGGCGGCCCCCGGCATCCCCCTCAAGGCCGCCAAGTGGATGCTGCAAAAGCATGCCCCCTTCACCGTGCGCCCCACTGCCGATCCCTTCCAGCTACGCTGGATGCTCAGAATGCTCGCCAACTGCACCCCGACCGCCTATGCCACCAACAAGGGGCGCATGGTGCGTCTGGCCGAATACAGCCGCGACTGCATGAAGCGGCTGCGTGACGAGCTGAACATCGATTACGAAGGGCGCCAGCTCGGCACCCTGCAGCTGTTTAGAAGCCAGTCCCAGCTCGATGCCAGTCAGCGCGATATCGAGGTGCTGGAGGAGTATGGCGTCCCCTACCAGTCGCTGGATGCCAGCGGCTGCGAATCGGCAGAGCCTGCGCTGGCGCGAGTGCGTGGCAAAATCGTCGGCGGCTTGCGTCTGCCCGGCGACGAGACCGGCGACTGCTTCCGCTTCACCAAGGCCCTTGCCCTTGAAGCCGAGAAGCTCGGGGTCAAGTTCGTCTTCAACTGCGACATCGACGAGATTGAGCAAGCCCGTGGCCGAGCCGTGGCGGTGCGGGCGGGCGAGCAGCGCTATCGCGCCGATGCCATCGTCTGTGCGCTCGGCAGCTATGCCACCGGCTTTTTGCGGCCGCTGCTGCGCCCGCTCGGGCTGGAGCTGCCGGTCTATCCGGTCAAGGGCTACTCCCTCACCCTGCCGATGATCAACGCCGAGGCCGCGCCGCGCAGTACCGTGCTCGACGAGACCTACAAGGTGGCCATCACCCGCTTTGACGAGCGGATCCGGGTCGGCGGCATGGCGGAGCTGTCGGGCTACAACCTCGCCTTGAATCCGAGACGCCACGACACTCTGGCAATGGTGGTGGGCGATCTTTTCCCCGAGGGGGGCGATATCAGCCAAGCCGAGTTCTGGACCGGACTGCGCCCCATGACGCCGGACGGCACCCCGCTGGTGGGGCCAAGCCCCATTCCCGGCCTCTGGCTCAATACCGGCCACGGCACCCTGGGCTGGACCATGGCGGCCGGTTCGGGTCAGCTTCTGTGCGATCTCATCAGCGGCAGCGAGCCCGCCATCAGCGATGAGGGGCTCACTCTGGCTCGTTACGGCTAAGCACCTAAGCTGTCGGGCTGTTTCACACGCCAACTGCGCCCCCCAGACAGCAGCAGAGGACGTCCTCAACCGTTTTATTGACAGGCCACCGCCATAAACGGTGGCCTTTTCATCTGATGTTGACCTTCTCCCTCCCCGTCTACCTGAGCGGTGCTCTGGCTGCCGGTTAATGCAGCAAACGGCACAGAATATTGCGCAATTCGACTTGCGCAAGCCGCCACAATCCGTAATGTGGATAGACGCATTTTTCGCAGCGCATATTTTTTAAATGGCCTGTAAACCGCTTGTAAACAGGCGTCGCCAGACAAGGGGTTACGGGTGTCACCACGAGTTTCTTTAGCAGCAATCCAGGGTAGGACAATATGAAAAAAGTAGGTTTGGTCGGTTGGCGTGGCATGGTGGGATCGGTTCTGATGAGCCGGATGCAGGAAGAGCAGGATTTCGCCCATATTCAACCCACATTCTTCACCACCTCCCAGGCCGGTGAGGCCGCACCCAACTTCGGCGTCGATGCCGGTACTCTGCAAGACGCCTTCGATATCGAGGCGCTGGCCAAGCAGGATATCATCATCACCGCGCAAGGCGGCGACTACACCAAGGATGTCTATCCGCGCCTGAAAGCCGCTGGCTGGCAGGGTTACTGGATTGACGCCGCCTCCTCCCTGCGGATGGAGAAAGATGCCGTCATCATTCTGGATCCGGTCAACGGCGACGTCATCGAGCAGGCCCTGAACAACGGCATCAAGACCTTCGTTGGCGGCAACTGCACCGTCAGCCTGATGCTGCTGGCCCTCGGCGGCCTGTTCAAGGCCAATCTGGTGGAGTGGGTGAGCGTGGCGACCTATCAGGCGGCCTCCGGTGGCGGTGCCCGCCATATGCGCGAGCTGGTTACCCAGATGGGGATGCTGCGTGACGAAGTGGCGGTCGAGCTGGCGGATCCCGCCTCCGCCATCCTCGACATCGAGCGCAAGATCACCGAGAAGACCCGCTCCGGCACCCTGCCGGTAGACAACTTCGGCGTGCCGCTGGCCGGTGGCCTTATCCCCTGGATCGACACCAAGCTCGACAACGGCCAGAGCCGTGAAGAGTGGAAGGGTCAGGCTGAGACCAACAAGATTTTGGGTATCGAGAACGCCGTCATTCCGGTGGATGGTCTCTGTGTGCGGATCGGCGCCCTGCGCTGCCACAGTCAGGCCTTTACCATCAAGCTGAAAAAGGATGTGCCGCTGGCGGAGATCGAAGCGCTGCTGGCTGCCCACAACGACTGGGTAAAAGTGATCCCCAATGATCGCGATATCACAGCCCGCGAGCTGACTCCGGCGGCCGTTACCGGCACCCTCAGCATTCCGGTGGGTCGTCTGCGCAAACTCAATATGGGCCCTGAGTATCTGGCCGCCTTTACCGTGGGTGACCAGCTGCTGTGGGGCGCCGCCGAGCCGCTGCGCCGCATGCTGCGTATCCTGCTGGCGCGTTAATCCGCCACAAAAGCAGAGACAACAAGGGCGGGGAGTCACACTCCCCGCCCTTTTTTATTACCAGTTTTTATAAGCCCTTTAGCAGTCTCTCACTCTTGCTGTCACTTAAAGCAGAATGCGCTGGCAGCCGCTGTAGATCTCGGCCCGCCCGGGACGGCAAAAGCCCACCAGCGTCAGCCCGGTCTGCTCGGCCCGCGCGACCGCAAGCTCGGTGGCAGCGGAGATGGCGAGCAAGATCTCCACCCCGGCGCTGGCGCACTTTTGCACCATTTCGAAGCTGGCGCGGCTGGTCACCAGAATGGCACCGTCACGGCGACCCGTGCGGCACAGATGGCCCACCAGCTTGTCCAGCGCAATATGGCGCCCCACATCCTCGCGGATGGCGAGAATATTGCCCTCACCATCCAGATGCACAGCCGCATGGGTGGCGCCGGTGCGCTGGCCCAGCAGCTGGAGCGGGCGCAGCGCGGTCAATACCTTGTCAATATGGCCCACAGCCAGACGCTGGCTGTCAGGCAGCCTTGGCTGGGTGCGGATCACCTGCTCCAGACTCTCGCTGCCGCAGATGCCGCAACCGGTGCGGCCCGCCATGGTGCGCCGCTTCTCTTTGAGGCGATGAATGCAGCGATTGGCCAGGGTGATATGCAGCTCAATCCCCTGACAGCCGTCGATCTGCTCGATATCGTGGATATCGAGCAGACTGTCGATGATCCCCTCGGATAGCGAAAACCCGATGGCGAAATCCTCCAGATCGGAGGCCGAGCACATCATCACGCTGTGGGCGATGCCGTTGTAGACCAGCGCCACCGGCGTCTCGGAGGGGAGCGCCATCTCGCTGTCGCAGGTCAAGGTATCGGCGCGGTAGTGCACCACCTCGCGATGGATGGCGCAACGGGCCAGCTCGTTCTGTTCGCTCTGCTCGCTAAGCTCGTCACGCGCCTCAAGCTCAAGTAGCTCTCTCATGGTGCGACCCCGTCAATGATCTCGGGATCTCTGGCCGAGATGCCGAGCCGCTTCATTTTGGAGAGCAAGGTGGTGCGCTTCATACCAAGGCGGTTGGCCGCCCCACGCTCACCAGCGACGATGCCGTTGCAATCGCGCAAGGCGGCGATGATCGCCTCTCGCTCATCGGTCGGCCCCTCCTCGGCAAAGAGCGGCGTGGCGGGCTCGTCATAAACCAGGGTCTCAATCTTGTGGTAGCCCTTGAGGGGCATCAGCTCATCGGGCGAGAGGTTGAGCACATGGCCGCGGGTCATCACCACTGCGCGCTCGATGACGTTCTCCAGCTCGCGGATATTGCCGTACCAAGGGAGCGACACCAGCATCTTCATGGCATCGGCGGGGATCGAGGTGATGGTGCGGCGCATCCGCTTGGCGATCTTCTTGATAAAGAAATTGACCAGCAGCGGGATATCCTCGCGCCGCTCCCGCAGCGGCGGCAGCTCGATGGGAAAGACATTGAGGCGGTAGTAGAGATCGCTTCTGAAACGCTTGTTCTTGACCATGGAGAGCAGATCGCAGTTGGTGGCGGCCACCAGCCGCACATCCACTGCGATGGGGTTGCTGTTGCCCACCCGCTCCAGCTCGTGCTCCTGTAATACCCGCAAGAGTTTGGGCTGCAAATCCAGCGGCATATCCCCCACTTCGTCGAGGAACAGGGTGCCCTTGTGGGCCCGCTCGAAGCGGCCGATGCGCTGGGTCAGGGCGCCGGTAAAGGCCCCCTTCTCGTGGCCAAAGAGATCGCTCTCGATAAGGCCGGTGGGGATGGCGGCGCAGTTCACCTTCACCATCTCGTGGTCGTGGCGGGCACTCAGGGCGTGAATGGCCTGGGCGATCAGCTCCTTGCCGGTACCGGTCTCGCCGAGGATCAGCACGGTACTATCGCTCTCGGCCACCAGCCGCACCTTCTCCAGCACGCTCTCCATCACAGCGCTCTGGTAGATGATGTGGGGGAACTCCCCCTGCATCTGCGGCTCGTTGATGCGAATGGTCTTCTCTTTGGCGCCGTTGGTGTTGGAGATCTCCTGCTGCGCCTGCACGTTGTTCATGGCAATGGCCGTGCGCGCCGCCACCTGCTCCAGCAGAGAGATATCGATATCGGCAAAAAAGTCGGCGTTGGGGTGCGAGAGGATCAACACCCCCAGCAGGTTGCCCCGATAACGCAGCGGCAGAATGCAGGAGCTGTCAGCCTCGGGGGGCAGGATCTGGGAGGTAAAGCGGCAGCGATTGCTGCAGCCGTGGCCGTGTTCGCGATAGACAAAAAACGGCTCGCTGTGGCCAAGGGCCCCCTGCAGGCACTTCTTTTCGAAACAGGAGTGATCGATGATGCCCGGCTGATCGCTCTGGTGCTGATTGACCAGATAGCTCTTGAAGCTGTCGGAGGTGGCGTTGTATTCGGCCAGACACAAGCTGCTGATGCCGAAGTGGTGGTGCAGGATGGCAAACAGGCTCTTGGGCAGCTCGGCGATGCGCACCAGCTTGATCACTGCGTTGGTTACATCCACCAGAATTTTGCAGCTGTCGCGCTCAAGGCGCAGGGAGTTGGCCTGCTCCAGAGTGCGCTCCTTGTCGAGCACGTTCTCCAGCGCAATGGCGATAATGGCCGCCAGCTGGGTCAGTTTGGCAAGGGTCTCCATGGTGAAGCTGTCGAGCTGGGTGTTGATAAACTCGACCCCGCCAAGGTGGCTGCGGGCGGTGGTGATGGGGAGCTGGCAGTAGGAGCGCAGCCCCCCGTAGACCCCTTCGCGATCCAGCGCCGGGCAGCGATTCTCAAAGCGGGCGGCAGCGAGAATGATGGCCTGTTCCGGGGTCTCTTTGGTCGGACGGGGGGAGAGGTGCAGCTCTGCCTTGGAGCAGACCAGATGCTTTGGGCCGGAATGTCCCATGAAGTAGAAGATGGCCTCCTCATCCGCACCCATGTTGAGGATCAGGTTGACCCGGGTTACGCCGCCGAAGCTGGCATCTATCTTGTTGAGTTTGTGGATAAAATCATCGAGCGTCACGGCCGACAGGAGGGATTTGGAGAGCAGGAGGAAACCGTCGTCCCAGATGGGAGAGATCTCGTCCAGGGGGATGGCACTCACATTTAGCATTGCGGCCTCACGTTATATCGATTTAGTCACCAGTCAGGCTGTCCATGCCATCGCATCACGACAAGCCCCCGTCACCGAAATAAATAGCCACAGCCCGTAAAAACGGCTGCCAATAAGAAAAGCGGTGACGAAAATTGTCGCATGTTGCAATTCCAGAGTTGTTATTAACGAACGACAACAAAAAGTAACATCGTTATCGGGGGATATATTGGAATGGCGACTCATCATAGATGAGCTCAATTTTCATTACAATCCGATTTAATATATCTGATGGCCATATTTAACCGGTTATTTCATCAGTTCTTGATCTCAATTAAGGCGCCCGAAAAGTGGGCTGCCGTCAACTGTCAGATCTGCCCTTTCCTCTTCGCTGGCTGCGGGTTTCAAGATGGCGTTTGCAACCCATCCATCAGCAATTTACGAGGTGATGATCCGGCTGTGGCAGCACTTCAGGCCACCGAAGATAAAGAGGGCCGACAGGCTCTGGAAGGCCATCAGCAGCCAGCTGGCGTTGTCGGCAAGCTCGGCGGTGACGCTCTGGTGCGTGAGGTAGATCAGCAGGGTGATCACCCCCAGCAGCAGGCCGTTGATCAAGGTGGTGGAGATAAACCCGATCAGCCAGGCACTGGAAATACTCAAGGCAGAAAATACGCTGCTCATGGCAAGCCTTGCTGCCATAAAACAGCCGAAAAAACCGAAGCCGAGCAGAAATATCATCTCGTCGCGCCAAATATAGCAGCCTATTCCCAGCAATATCGCCGCCAGATAAGTGCCAATATAGAAAAGTCCGAATAAGCGACCAATTTCATGTTGCATCATTTACTCCCCTTTTTTTGGGTAATAAAAGGGTGCCCGACTCGATAAATCCGAGTCGGGTTCCCTTATTTGTGCAGAACCTCTTTTTTAGGGCGATCAGCCCTTGGCGGCGCTGCGCAATTTCGCCTTGAGCGCGCTGTATTCAGTCTGGACGTAGACTTCCGCCTCAGGCTGATTGTCGATACGCTCAATTTTCACCGCGCAGTACTTGTACTCCGGCGTGTGGGAGACGGGATCGACGTGCTCGATGGTGAGCTCGTTGCAGGCCCCGATCCACCACTGGTAGGTCATGTAGACCACCCCGGCGTTGACCCGGTCGTTGTAGTTGGCGCGGGTGATCACCTTGCCACGGCGCGACGAGATCCAGACCAGCGCCTGATCCTTCACCCCGAGCTTTTTGGCATCGCTCGGGTGGATCTGCACATAGCCCGGCTCATCGGCCAGGGTCTGCAGCGCCGAGCAGTTGCCGGTCATGGAGCGGCAGGAGTAGTGACCTACCTCGCGCACGGTGGAGAGCACCAGCGGGTACTCGGCACAGGGCTGCTCCAGCGGCGGCCGCCACTCGGAGGCGATCAGCTGACCCTTGCCACTCGGGGTGGTGAACACATTCCCCTCGAACAAGGTGCTGGTGCCCGGGTGATCCTCGGTCGGGCAAGGCCACTGCACGCTCTTGAGATCGGCCATCTTGTCGTAGCTGACCCCGGCATAGAGCGGGCAGAGCGCACGCATCTCGTCCCAGATCTCCTCAGTGTTGTGGTACTCCATGGGATAACCCATGGCGGTCGCCATCAACGAGAAGATGGCCCAGTCCGGCTTCACGTTCTCGGGGGGCGTCACCGCCTTGTAGAAACGCTGGAAGCCGCGATCCGCCGAGCTGTAGACCCCTTCATGCTCGCCCCAGCTGGTGGCGGGCAGAATGACGTCGGCCATCTCGGCGGTCTGGGTCATGAAGATATCCTGCACGATCACCAGCTCCATCCCCGCCAGAGTGCGGCGGAACTGACCCAAGTCAGCCTCGGTCTGGGCCGGATCTTCACCGAAGATGTAGAAGGCCTTGCACTTGCCCTCCTCCACCTTGTGGCCAAGCTCGGTCAGACGATAGCCTGGCTTTTGAGAGAGGGATTCCACGCCCCACGCCTTGGCGAACTTGGCGCTGATCTCGGGATCGGCCACCGACTGATAACCCGGGAACTGGTGGGGCAGCATCCCCATGTCACAGGTGCCCTGCACGTTGTTCTGACCGCGCACCGGCCCACAGCCGGTGCCGCGGCGACCGAAGTTGCCGGTCAGCAGCGCCAGACCCGCCAGCCCCTTGACCACGTCCACCGCCTGACCGTACTGGGTCACCCCCATGCCCCACAGGATCATGGAAGCAGGCGATTCGGCATAGGTGCGAATGGCGGCGCGGATATCGGCGGCCTTGAGGCCAGTGATCCCCTCCACATATTCCGGGGTGTACTTGGCCACCGTGGCCTTGAAGGTGTCGAATCCTTCGGTGTAGTTGGCGACGAACTCCTTGTTGTAGAGCCCTTCATTGATCAACACGTTGGCGAAGGCGTTAACCAGCGCCATGTTGGAACCGTTTTTGAGCGGCAGCCACTGATCGGCGATGCGGGCGGTCTCCACCATACGGGGATCACACACAATCACCTTGGCCCCGTTTGCCTTCGCCTTGAGGATATGGCGGGCGACGATGGGGTGAGAGTCAGCAGCATTGTAACCAAACACCAGCAGGCACTTGGTCTCTTGAATTTCGGGAATGGCGTTGCTCATGGCGCCGTTGCCTACAGTTGTCTCCAGACCGGAGACTGAGGGTGCGTGTCACACCCTCGCGCAGTGGTCGACGTTGTTCGTCCCAATCACCGCACGGGCAAATTTCTGCATCACATAGTTGGCTTCATTGCCGGGGCCACGGGCAGAGCCGGTGGTCATGATGGCGTCCGGGCCATATTTCGCCTTGATGGCAGAGAGACGGCTGCTGGCGAACTCGATCGCTTCGTCCCAGGAGACGGCCTCGAACTTGCCACCGCGCTCGCGGCGGATCATCGGGCTCTTGAGACGGGGGGTCAGCAGGTTGGTGTCGTTCAAAAAATCCCAACCGTAATAGCCCTTGAGGCAGAGCTGCCCCTCGTTGGTCCGGCCGTTGGCGCCTTCGGCCCCCACCACCTTGTCGTTTTCAACCAGCAGGTTGATTTTGCAACCGGTGCCGCAATAGGGGCACACGGTAATGACTTTTTTCATGACTCACACTCTTGTTTGTTAACGAAAAATGGCTCGGCAAGCCCGCTCACACCCGCGCCGGCATCGCCAGCAGTGCCTCGGCACTGGCCAGCTGCTTCTGCCGGTTCAGGGTTTCAAGATGCTCCGGCGTGACCAGCCGCAGCGCCTGGGTCGGACACACCTCGACACAGGCCGGGCCCGCCTCGCGGTGACGGCAGAGATCGCACTTGAGCGCCTGCGCCTTGGTCTGCGGACGCTTGAAGAGCGAATCGGCAGCGGGTACCACCTCTTTGAGCACCACCGCCATGGCGCCGTAAGGACAGGCCACCACACAGGACTTGCAGCCGATGCAGCGCTCCTGCAACACCTTGACGCAGCCATCCTCGCTGACAATGGCATTGTTCGGGCAGGCCATGGCGCACGGCTTGTCTTCACACTGGCGGCAGAGCACCGGCGTGGTCACCTTGCTGCCCACAATCACCTTCAGGCGCGGCTGAAAGTAGCTGTCCCTGGAGACCAGATGTCCATCCTCGATGGCAAGATGCAGGCCGCCCTCCCGCTCAAGGGTCCCGCTGCAAGACCCTGACTGGTGTGAAACGGCGCAGGCCACCTCACAGGTACGACACCCAATACAGAGACTGGGATCTGCAATCACGAAGCTGTTCATAGAGAGGGATCCTAAATGGTTCGTTACACCGGGCCGCCCGCCGACAGGCAAAGAGGCGGCCAGCCCCCACAAAGCATTTATCAGACCAAAAAGGGCCAAGGGTGCGATAAAAATTCACAACCATCTGAAAATAAAGGAGTAATCAGCAAGAACAGCGTGCTATTTACCGCTACTGACGAGGGTGACGACGGGGTGGGAAGTGTGATCGACACGACAAAAGTGACGAGCTCGACACCGGCTGACCAGCCCCTGCCCCAGCCGTATAACGGAGCCGTTTGAAGGAGTTTGCAGCCAGGATCGGCCGCCCCAAACCGGGCAAGCGGAGGAACGAAATCCCGGGAGAAAAGCCATACCAAGGGCCAAAAATGGGCTGTACAGCACGCCAAAGCCGCTTTGGGCGACGGCAAGTTGTTTGGTTTTACTATCGAGCTGGCAGACAATCATCAAGTCAAACAGAACAAAAATGAGCCACTTATTGACTGATTTGTTGAGCCAGAGCCGGTTTTAGGCCCCTGCCTCTTCAGTTTTCTATCCCTCCGGTTAATATGTGCCACTTGGCAACCAGCTCCGTTGGGGTCGTTTCCATGCAGATAAGCAATACAAAACTACAGGTAAAAAGCAGCAGACTAGGGGCTGGAACTTAGGGGCGGTAGCGATGACATAACGCAACTCTAAGATGGACTTCAACCAAAAATTATTTCTACTTTTTTAGCCAGGACATCAAGCAGATAACAGCATATGTCCAATTGATATGCACAAGATACTTTCAGGAAAAAAATGGAACTTGTTAACTATCACCCCGTAATGGTCAGTTATGACGGGAACGGAGACAGAATAAAATCTCATCGGATGAAAGCAAGTTATGTATCATCTAGCATCAATGGTTTAGACACCATATACAAAGAGGCTTTTAAAGAAGCGAATAAGATCTATAAATCTCAAGTTAATATTGACACGTTGTTAGAAGGTGGATTCAAAGAGGGATCTTTATGGTGGTTACTACAGCTTTTTACACGGGAAAGTGAGTCACAAATACAGATCAATAAAACATCTATAATAAATTCTGTGATTCAATCCATCCAATCTGCAATAAATTTATTGAAGCAAATGGATATGAGCACAACAGAAATATTGATAAAAGAGACTCATGATGGCTATGAGATAGATATAAATGGTGAAAAAGTTGTTTTGAATGAACTTCAGTGTGCAATTTTGACCAACCCAAAAATTCGCTCTGCAATTAGTGATGTTGCGGCTCCTCTAACCGAGGATGGTATTGATTCCTTAACAATTGACCATGGTTCATCCATTTGTCAAAAAATAAAAATATCAAAAGAAGACAATAATAACTTAGTAGTAAAAAGAAATCATAGGCATATTATCGAAGAAGGAAAAATATCCGGCTTTTACTACGTTGAAACACTAAGCTATAACCCCAAAGCAAAATGGAAGTTAATTTCTAAAGACAACCCAGCCAATAGCATTACCGTTGTTATTACAGATTCTGTTTTTTTAAAACGAGTCTCAGATAACCAAGAACGTTTTTCAAAAGATGACTTACTTAAAATTGAGGGTGTATGGTATAAGGAGAGAGTGAAGTTGACAGGTAAAACCTTTATAAACTATACGGTAACGGATGTAAGGGAACATATACCTGCCGAGGAACGACAATGGAAACTTCTATAATAATATCTATAGCAATCGTGTTTGCTATCATCCTTAACTATATTAAGCCGATTATTATTCATCGAATTAGAACTAGAAAAGTACGTGTAATTGTAATTGATCGTCTTGGCCATAAAAACATTAATACTTTATATTTATATCCTGATGACCCTCTATGGGAAGTCATCCAAGCTCATAGAGGTGATAAGCATGTCTCATGAGTTACAACCTCAACATACAAAAGAAATTCAAAAAACTGATATATTAAGTAGTGCTGCTATCACCGCACTAATAACTTTTATTGTCCTAACTTGGTCAAAAACAATTCCTTCTGATTCAGCTATATTTCCATATGTTACAGAGCAAACTATATCATTCGTTGCTGGTCTTGCCTCCTATCTTGTCACAATCACTTTAGCTTACCTAAGATATGAAGTGCGCTTATTGTTATATCGGAGAGACTACACAAAGAAAATTAAATATTTAGACCAAATCATCGACACTACCTCTTGTCCAAAAACCAAAGCCGATTTGGAAAGACAAAAGAACACTCTATTGATTGCTGCCGCCAAGGCTATTTCTGAAGAAAAGGTGTGATAATAAATTTGATTTTACACACATTAGCTCATTCTATCACGATTGTTGAACTTGACGTCTTCAACATCCATAAAATGGAAATCACTCAGAATTCATTAATAGCCAACATTAATGGGCAAATAAAAACCTAGTTAAAATTAATTACGTGGCATAAATATAAGAACCATTATGGAATATATTTTCGAATCATTAAACAAAGCACGACATATTATAGCGTATATATTTTCTATATCAGCCAAAAGGTTATGGTCAAGACTACTTGTTATATGCATGTTTTGCGTTACTCCTATTCTTGCATATTATGCATTATTCAACTACCTCTTATATCAAGCACAAGTTGAAGAATCCGATAACAAAGACGTAATTGAGCTCACAACAAGTATAAATATATACAGAAGTGTTTATGAAGAACTAAAATTATGTATTGCTTCGGAAAACGAAAAGCATAGATTAACAGACTGGTATTGCAATGAAGCTATTGATGCATACAAAAACATCTCAAATGGATGGCCACCAGAGAGAAGAACTGCGCTTATAGATAAAAAAGCATACGAGGGGATGCTTATTGATATTTCTTACTACACATCTGCCCTTGAATATAGATTGGTCGAAGCTAACCGAAAAAAAGACAACTACCTTTCAAAATTAAACTTGATTGTCAATGGCTGGTCATTTTTATTTTTAATTTTCTCCAGCATTATAATCTCGATTTATACTTTTTATAAATTTCACACTATGACTAAAAATTAGCTAAATAATTACCACTTTTATCATTGGTAGCCATAGGGTGCAATAAGCGCAGCGCATTGCACCTCTTGCCTCTTTTAATATTTGGTGCAATTCACTTCGTTCATTGCACCCTACCCCCCAAATAAAGACTCCATTGCTACCCAACACCCTCCCCCTTGCCATCCTGCCAGCAATTAATTAGTCACTATTTTATCGTCTGTTTTTCGCTCGCCTCGGTAAAAAATAGTGGCCAAACCACTTACCCAGATAAAACAAACGGTTGCCCACAGAGCGAGTGAATATTTCAATCAACGGCCAATTAATACCTTGCTCAAAAGGGCGTTTTGATTATTTATACCTGAGCATGAACCCGCAGAGTGTGTGTCATTATAAGCTTAACGACAGATGAACAGACTGTGTCCCATGAAACGCATCTTTATATCCGATTAGCTCCCTTCCCATCGCAATCCTTTGATTTCCCCCCGATGTTGTATCCACACATACCTGATGTGTTCGGGGCGATCTGCTGTGGCAAACGTGTAAACATCAAACTGACAAGATGAACTCATGAACTGTGATAAACAACAAGCCATGTCCGGCGTCATGCTGGCGGCGATTGGCGTAGTCTATGGCGATATCGGCACCAGCCCGCTCTATACCTTGCGCGAGTGCCTGTCAGGTCAATTCGGGTTCGGCGTCGAGCCGGCCTCCATTCTCGGCTTTCTCTCGCTGATCTTCTGGCTGCTGATCCTGGTGGTGTCGGTCAAGTACCTCTCCTTTGTGATGCGGGCCGACAACGCCGGCGAGGGTGGCATTCTCACCCTGATGTCGCTGGCGACCCGCAACGCCTCCACCCGCTGGACGCCGCTGCTGATCATCCTCGGCCTGATTGGCGGCAGCTTCTTCTATGGCGAGGTGGTGATCACCCCGGCGATGTCGGTGATGTCGGCCATCGAGGGTCTGAGCATTCTCACCCCCGCCCTCGACCCCTATATCGTCACTCTCTCGGTGCTGGTGCTGACCCTGCTGTTCGCCATCCAGAAACATGGCACCGCCATGGTGGGCAAGCTGTTTGCCCCCATCATGCTGATCTGGTTTATGACGCTGGCGGTGCTGGGGCTGCGCGGCATCATCCACAACCCCGAGGTGCTGGGTGCGCTCAACCCCGTCTGGGCGGTGCGTTTCTTTATCCAGTACCAGACCACCTCCTTCTTTGCCCTCGGCGCCGTGGTGCTGGCCATCACCGGGGTGGAGGCGCTCTACGCGGATATGGGCCACTTTGGCAAAAATCCCATTCGCCTCGCCTGGTTTATCGTGGTGCTGCCCTCTCTGGTGCTCAACTACTTCGGTCAGGGTGCGCTGCTGCTGAGTAACCCCGCCGCCATTGCCAACCCCTTCTTCCTGCTCGCGCCGAAATGGGCGCTGGTGCCGCTGCTGCTGCTGGCGACCATGGCGACGGTGATCGCCTCGCAGGCGGTGATCTCCGGGGTCTTTTCGCTGACCCGGCAGGCGGTGCGCCTCGGTTATCTCTCCCCCATTCGCATCGTTCACACCTCCGAGCAGGAGTCCGGCCAGATCTATATTCCGGTCATCAACTGGATGCTCTATATCTCGGTGGTGATCGTCATCATGAGCTTCGAGCACTCCAGCAATCTGGCGGCGGCCTACGGCATCGCGGTGACCGGCACCATGGTGCTCACCTCCATCCTCTCCTGCTCGGTGGCCAAGAACAGCTGGCACTGGAACAAGTATCTGGTGGCCATCCTGTTTGCCGCGCTGCTCTGTATCGACGTGCCGCTCTTTGCCGCCAACCTCGCCAAGATCTTCTCCGGCGGCTGGCTGCCGCTCACCCTGGGCGCGGTGATGTTCACCGTGATGACCAGCTGGAAGAGCGAGCGTTTCCAGCTTATTCGTCGCCTGAACGAGCACGGCAACTCCCTTGAGCCGATGATCGCCTCGCTGGAAAAGTCCCCGCCGACCCGGGTAGCCGGCACTGCCGTCTATATGTCGCGGGTGGTCAATGTGATCCCCCATGCGCTGCTCCATAACCTCAAGCACAACAAGGTGCTGCACGAGCGGATCATCCTGCTCACCCTGCGGGTGGAGGATGTGCCCTACGTCCACAATGTGCGCCGGGTCTGCATCGAGCAGCTCTCCCCCACCTTCTGGCGGGTGGTGGCAAGCTACGGCTGGCGCGAGACCCCGAACGTGGAGGAGATCTTCCACCGCTGCAACGCCGAGGGGCTCAGTTGCCGGATGATGGAGACCTCGTTCTTTATGGCCCACGAGTCGCTCATCATGAAAGACCGCCCCTGGTATCTCTATCTGCGCGGCAAGCTCTTTATGCTGCTGCAGCGCAACGCCCTGCGGGCCCCGGATCAGTTCGAGATCCCGCCCAACCGGGTTATCGAGCTGGGTTCGCAGGTGGATATCTGATGGCGGGTTGATGGCCTCTTGCTGGCATAGAAAACGTCAGCAAATAGAGAGGGAGGCATTGGCCTCCCTCTTCTTTTCCGTTAACCCCGATTACCGCCCCCTCATCCCCGGCCCTTCTCCCGCAAGGGGAGAAGGGAGCAAACCACGGCAATTCGAACCAGCTCATTTCCTCTCACACAACAGCCGTAGGGTGCAACAAGCGCACCGCCGTGCACCGCGAACATATGGCTGACCTCCCCCCTCATCCCCAGCCCTTCTCCCGCAAGGGGAGAAGGGAGCAAACCACATCGCCCCCTCAGACATCCCACCGTAGGGTGCAACAAGCGCAGCGCCGTGCACCGCGAACATATTTGAAAGCGGTGCAATTCACTGCGTTCTTTGCACCCTACTTATGCTGCGTTTTCCAAGGTGACGAACCCTCCGGGCGGCTTCGTCACAAGTGACGAACGTCACAGTTCGACAGCCACATCAGCGCGTTCACTCAACTACGATAAAATTTTTATTTATTTAAAAACAGCCACTTAAAACCAAATTCGCTGCAAAAACCATTCTGGCCCGTATCTTGCCAACCTGCCCCTACTTTCTCCGTTCGCGACACGACAAGGTAGGCTATGAACCGCTTCGTTATCGCTGACCCCAAGCTTTGTATCGGCTGTGGCACCTGTATGGCGGCCTGCAGCGAGGTACACAAGGCGCAAGGTTTGCAGCAAGCCCCCCGTTTAACCGTTATGCGACACGAGCAGGCGACCATGCCGGTTCAGTGCCGTCACTGTGACGATGCCCCCTGCATCAAGGTGTGCCCGGTCGAGGCCATTCGCCAGACCGGCGATTGCGTGCAACTCAACGAGTCCCTCTGCATCGGCTGCAATCTCTGCGCCGTGGCCTGCCCCTTTGGCGCCATCCAGAGCGGCGGCAGCCGTCCGGTGGCCGTGGCCACCAGTTACGACACCTATATCCCCTGCTCCATCCGATCCAGCAACCCCTCCACCTCCGCCGGCCTGCGCTGCTTTGGCGAGGATCTGCTGAGCTGGGAACCGGGGGTGCGCAGCATCGCCGTCAAGTGCGACCTGTGCGAGTTTCGCGCCGAAGGCCCGGCCTGTGTCGGTGCCTGCCCCTCCCAGGCACTGAAGCTGGTCAATGACGGCGACACCGAACGCGCCGCGCGTATCCGTCGCCAGCAAGCGGCCGACACCAACCCGCAAGGGGCCTCTGCCTTCTCGGCGCCTGCCACGGCGCTCCCTGCATCCGATTTATCCACCACAGAGGGAGTTCGCTGATGTTGTCCCCCCTTGTTATGGCCACGCTCCTGCTCTTTTTGCTGGGCGCTGCCGCCGGTTTGCTGCTGCAAAAGCTGCCCGCACTGGCCAACCGCCTCAATAGCGGCTTTGCCCTGCTGGGCTCGCTCGCGGGTCTGGTCGCCGCCATCCAGATCTTTGCCCAAGGCGCCCCCGTCGACGGCCAGCTCTGGCTGCTGGGCTCGGTGCACCTCGACATGCTGGCCGCGCTGATGCTGCTGGTGATTAGCACCGTCGGCGTTGCCGTCGCCCTCTACTCCTTTGCCTATATCCGCGAATATCAGGGCAAGGGGGATGTGGCCATCGGTGCGCTGATGAACCTCTTCCTCTTTGCCATGGTGGGCATGGTGCTGGCCGACAACGCGCTCGGTTTCTTGCTCTGCTACGAGCTGGTGACCCTTACCACCTACTGGCTGGTCAAGAGCAATCCGGATGCTGCCAAACAGAGCCGTCTCTACTTGGTGATGAACCATATCGGCATGGCGCTGGTGCTGATCGCCTTCTGGCTGCTCTGCCGCGAAAGCGGTTCGCTGGAGTTCGCCGCGCTGCGCGATCACCATCTGGCGGGCGCCCTGGCCTCCCTGGTGTTCCTGCTCAGCTTCTGCGGCTTTGGTCTGCGCGCCGGTTTCGTGCCGCTACACGGCTGGCTGCCGGTGGCCGAGCCCGTTGCGCCGTCCCATATCTCGGCGCTGATGTCCGGCGTGATGGTGAAGCTGGGTCTCTTTGGCATCTTGCGGGTCAGCATCGATTTTCTCGGCGCCAGCCAGCTCTGGTGGGGCTATGTGGTGCTGATCTTCGGTGCCTGTTCGGCAGTGCTCGGGGTGCTGTTTGCGCTGGCCGAGCATGACCTCAAGCGGCTGCTCGCCTACCACACGGTGGAGAACATCGGCATCATCCTGATGGGGATGGGGATCGGCATGATCGGCATCGCCAACCAGCAGCCGGCGCTGGTGGTGCTGGGGCTGCTCGGCGCGCTTTATCACCTGCTCAACCATGCCATCTTCAAGAGCCTGCTCTTTATGGGCACCGGCTCTGTGATGTTCCGCCTGCACACCCGCGACATGGACAAGATGGGGGGGCTGGCCAAACTGATGCCCTGGACTGCGCTGGCGTTCCTCATCGGTGCCATGGCCATCTCGGCGCTGCCGCCGCTGAACGGCTTTGTCAGCGAGTGGTTTATCTATCAGTCGCTCCTTTCCATGACCAAGCTCGGCACCTCTGTCGTTGCGCCGCTCGCGGTAGTGATGCTGGCGGTGACCGGCGCCATGGCGGTGATGTGTTTCGTCAAGGTCTACGGCATCTGCTTCTGCGGCGCACCGCGCAGCGAGAAAGCGAGCCACGCCCGAGAAGTGCCGGGAGCCATGGTGGCTGGCACCCTGCTGCTGGCCGCGGTCTGTCTGGTGCTGGGTCTGGGCGCCCCCTGGATTGCCCCCCATATCGCCAGCTATGGTCAGGCACTCGTTGCCAGCCAGATGAGTGTCGCCACCGGCGCGACCCTGCTGCCACTCGATAGCAGCCAGGCGATCCTCTCCCCGCCCGTTATCGCCATCACCCTGCTGGGGTTGTTCCTCATTCCGCTGCTGGTACTGGCCATCTTCAAGGGCCCCAAGCTCGGTCGTCGTCACGCCGGCACCCCGTGGGCCTGTGGTTACGCCTATGAGGAGCGCATGAGCCTTACCTCCGGCGGTGTCACCCACACCTTGCGCCAACTCTGCGCGCCGCTCTATCGCAAGCAGCCGCAGCTCGATCTGGCCAGCGCCCTGCACGGGGTGAGCGATACCAGCGGGACAACCGGCTGGCTGCTGCACGGTGTGGTGCTGGCGCTCTTTATCCTGATGGCTGTAGGAGTCTGATATGCCTGTTCTTGAAATGCCGAGCTGGGGCATGGTTGCCCTCGCCCTGACCCAAGCCATCGCCATGCTGGCGCTGGCGCCGCTCGCCACCGGTTTCAACCGGGTGCTGCGGGCCAAGATGCACTCCCGTCAGGGGCCGGGTCTACTGCAGGATTACCGGGATATCGCCAAGCTCCTGCGCCGTCAGGAGGTAACCCCCGAGCCTGCCGGCATCATCTTCAACCTGATGCCTGCGCTGCTCATCGCCGCCCTCTTGCTGGTGGGGATGGCGCTGCCAACCCTGACTCATGAGTCCCCCTTCCCCATCGCCGGGGATCTCATCACCGACATCTATCTGTTCGCCATCTTCCGCTTCTTCTTCTCCCTCTCGGGGCTCGACAGCGGCAGCATGTTTGCAGGGATCGGTGCCCGCCGCGAACTGACCCTCGGCATTCTGGTGGAGCCCATTCTGGTGCTCGCCTGCTTCATCATGGCGATGATGGTGGGCAGCTCGGATCTGGGCAACATCAGCAGCTATGTAGCGACCCAGCCACTGGCCGCGCCGGTTGCCACCCTCTTGGCTGGCGCCGCCTGCGCCTTCGCGGTGTTTGTCGAGATGGGCAAGCTGCCCTTTGACTGCGCCGAAGCCGAGCAGGAGTTGCAGGAGGGGCCGCTCACCGAGTACTCCGGTGCGGGCCTCGCCCTGCTCAAGCTCTCCATCGGCCTCAAGCAGCTGGTGGTGGTGCAGCTCTTTCTGGTGATTTTCCTGCCCTTCGGCAAGGCGGCCAACTGGAGTCTGCCGGCGCTCATCGGCGCGGCGCTGATCCTCGCCTGCAAGCTGCTGGTGGCCTTTTTACTGGCCGGCATCATCGAAAACGCCATGGCCCGGACCCAGTTCGTGCGCACCCACAAGCTCACCCGCTACGGGTTGGGGCTCGCCCTGCTGGCGCTGCTCGCCTATCTGGTCGGGATCTGAACCATGCCCGCCAACACAGCAACTTTTTCCGATTTCATCATTTGTGAATGCTCATTCCCGAACATTAAAGTGAGAACTGCATGACCATCGCCATTTCGGATCGCATCGGCTGCGACTACATCCAGCAGGTGCGAGCACAACTGCCCCACGCCATCGTCGACGAGGAGTGGCAAACTGCCGATCAGGCCACCATTACCGTCAAGCCCACCAGTCTGGTCGAGACGGCCAGCCTGATCTTCCACCAGCTGGGGGGCTGGCTTCCGCTCTCCTTTGCCAATGACGAGCGCAGCCTCAACGGCCACTTCGCCGTCTACCACGTCTTCTCCATGGAGGGCGACACCAAGTGCTGGATCACCGTCAAGGTGCTGGTGGATGCCGATACCCAGGAGTACCCCTCCATCACCCCGACCATTCCGGCGGCGGTGTGGGGCGAGCGGGAGATCCGCGACATGTACGGCCTGCGCGCCATCGGCCTGCCAGACGAACGCCGTCTGGTACTGCCGGACGACTGGCCGGAGGATATCCACCCCCTGCGCAAGGACGCCATGGATTATCGCCAGCGCCCGATGCCCACCACCGACACCGAGACCTACCCCTTCGTCAACGAGCTGGGCAGTGATGCCAACCGCATCGTGCCGGTCGGCCCGCTGCACATCACTTCGGATGAACCGGGACACTTTCGTCTGTTCGTCGATGGCGAAGACATCATCGATGCCGACTACCGCCTCTTCTATGTCCATCGCGGCATGGAGAAACTGGCGGAAACCCGCATGGGCTATAACGAAGTGGCGTTTCTGACCGACCGGGTCTGCGGCATCTGCGGCTTTACCCACAGCGTCGCCTACACCACCTCGGTAGAGAACGCCATGGGTATTCCGGTGCCGGAGCGGGCCAAGATGATCCGCGCCGTGCTGCTGGAGGTGGAGCGCCTGCACAGCCATATCCTCAACATCGGCCTGTCGAGCCACTTCACCGGTTTCGACACCGGCTTCATGCAGTTCTTCCGGGTGCGGGAGAAATCCATGACCCTGGCCGAGCTGCTGACCGGCGCCCGCAAGACCTATGGCCTCAACCTGATTGGCGGGGTACGCCGCGATATCTTCAAGGAAGATCGCATCAAGGGTGCCCAGCTGGTGCGCGAGCTCCGTGATGAGCTCAAACCCCTGGTGGCCATGCTGCTGGATACCGCCAACATCTCCTCCCGCCTCATCGGTATCGGCAAGCTCGAGCCGCAGATTGCCCGCGATTTCAGCTGTGTCGGCCCCATGGTACGGGCGAGCGGCTTCAAGCGTGACGTGCGCCGGGTCCACGACTTTGCCGGCTACCGCGAGTTGCCGATGGAGATCCAGACCAAGGCGGGTTGCGATGTGCAATCCCGGGTGCTGGTACGCATCCACGAGCTCTACGACTCCCTCGACATGATTGAGTTTGGCCTGGAGCACCTGCCGGAAGGGCCGCTTTTGACCGAAGGGTTCACCTACCAGCCGGGCAAGTTTGCGCTGGGCTTTACCGAAGCGCCCCGCGGCGAGAACGTCCACTGGAGCATGACGGGAGATAACCAGAAGCTGTTCCGCTGGCGCTGCCGCGCCGCCACCTACGCCAACTGGCCCGCCCTGCGCTACATGCTGCGCGGCAATACCGTGGCGGACGCGCCGCTCATCATCGGCAGTCTGGATCCCTGCTACTCCTGTACCGACCGGGTCACCCTGGTCGACCCCAAGAAGGGCAAATCCACCGTGGTCTCCTACAAGGAGATCGAGCGCTACGGCATCGATCGCAAACACTCTCCGCTGAAATAAGGGGTCATCATGATCAAGCTGTTCAAGACCATCCTCAAGGCTGGCACCCCGACCGCCAAGTACCCCTTCGCCCCTTACGAGGTGAACCGGGATTTTCGCGGCAAACCCAAATATCAGGCGGATCAGTGCATCGCTTGCGCCGCCTGCACCAAGGCCTGCCCGGCCAATGCGCTGGTGATGGAAGTGGACATGGAGACCGGCGAACGGCGCTGGGAGATCTCCATGGCGCGCTGCATCTTCTGCGGCCGCTGCGAAGAGGTCTGCCCGACCCGCGCCATCGCCCTCTCCCCCGAGTTCGAACTGGCGGTGACCAACAAGGCGGATCTCTATGAGGAGGCCCGCTTCGCGCTGGCCCCCTGCACCCTGTGCGGCACCTACTTTGCCCCGAGCAAGCTGGTGGCGCTGGTGGAGGACACTCTCAAGCAGGCGGGCACGCCGCTGGCCACCCCGGAGCGGCTGCACCACTGCCCCGACTGCAAACGAAAACAGAGCATGCTGAGCCAGCCTGACTCGGCCCTGATCACACCGATAGCCACACCGATGGCCGCACAAAAGGAGTGGATGTGATGAGCAAGATCAAAGGCATAGAACCGGTTGTCGGCCATGCCCATACCCGCGCCGTGCCGCTGGCACAGGATCCCGAGATCACCAAACTCAAGAAGACCCTGCTCAAGGACATTCGCCGCTCGGCCTATGTCTACCGGGTCGATTGCGGCGGCTGCAACGCCTGCGAGATCGAGATCTTCGCCACCATCACCCCACTGTTTGATGCCGAGCGTTTCGGCATCAAGGTGGTCGCCTCCCCCCGCCACGCCGACATCCTGCTCTTTACCGGCGCGGTGACCCGGGCGATGCGGGTACCGGCCCTGCGCGCCTACGAGGCGGCGCCCGATCCCAAGATCTGCATCGCCTACGGCGCCTGCGGCTGTGACGGTGGCATCTTCCACGACCTCTACTGCGTCTGGGGCGGCACCGACAAAATCGTGCCAGTGGATGTCTATATCCCCGGCTGCCCCCCCACTCCGGCAGCCACCATCTACGGCTTTGCCGTGGCGCTCGGTCTGCTTGAGCAGAAACTCAAAGCCACCAGCCACGAGGTGCAACCGGGTGAGCGGGTCGAGCTGCGCCACACCGGCATCCCCAATGAAATCCGGGTGATGATCGAGCGCGAAGCGCGCCGCATGGCCGGTTATCGGCAGGGGCGGATCATCGCCGACGAGTTTATGGCCCTGCTCGAAGGGGCGACCCAGCAGGATGTGGATCTGCGCATCCAGAGCTACCTCGATCAGCACGACGATCCCCGCTTGGCTGAGATCGTCAACAACCTCGCAAACGCCTGCCTCAACCGGGCGGCCAGCAAGGGAGAGGCGGTACATGGCTGACGAGGTTTTCTTCTATCGCCTCTCGCGCAAGTTCGTCGACGAGCAGTTCGACGTGCCGGAAGAGGCCAGGGAGGTGATGTACTACAGCCTCGCCATCGGCCACCACCTCGGCATCGTCGATTGCCTGCGAGCAGACCTGGTCTGCTCGCTGACCGGTTATCGCGACTGGGTGGCCAAGCTGCCAGAGGGGAGCGAAGCGCGCCGCAAGATGGAGGGGTTTCTCACCTTTGGCGAGATCACCATCTATCGCGAGCACTGCCATATGCTGGCCTGCGCCTTCGACCGACTGCGCAAAGCCGACAATCTGCTCGATGAGCAGGAGCTGGGCTGGGCCAACACCTTTATGGATCAGCTCACCGCCCTCTTTAACGACCCCCATATGTACCTGATGGTAAGGAGCCGCTGATGGGCTGCAATCTCGTGTTGACCGTGGGCAATACCATGATGGGGGACGACGGTGCCGGCCCCTATCTTGCCGACAAACTGCAAGCCGCCCCCCTGTCCGGCTGGATCCATATCGACGGCGGCATCGCGCCGGAAAATGTGGTCTACAAGGTGCGGGAGCTGCAACCGGAGCGGGTGGTGCTGGTGGATGCCGCCGAGATCGGCGAGAAGGCGGGAACCCTGCAGGTGATCCCCCCCGAGACCATCGCCGAGATGTTTATCTTCTCGACCCACAATATGCCGCTCAATTTCCTCATCGACGAGCTCAAGACCTTTGTCCCCGAGGTGATCTTTGTCGGGGTACAACCGGCCATCGTGGCGTTCTCCTTCCCGATGACCGAGATGGTGAGCGAGGCAATGGATTATCTTTATCAGCATCTTGATGCCGCCAGTGACACCAGTCTGTTAATAGATAAACTGGATCAGTGGAATATTGCCAACGCCAACCGGTGATTATTTGCCGAGTTGTTAACGACCGTTATTGAACGACGGTTCCGGCAATGTGATCGAGGCCCGATGTTAAATTAAAAACATCGGGCTAATTGTGCTGAACTTGATATAAAACAAGGTTCTTTGATTTTTTCAAAAAATCGCTAACTCTCGCTTTTTTATGACAAAAAAAGCGTTGCCAGTCACAGAAATTTGCCACAAAATGGCGACCGTTACGGAAGTTGATGGGGTCTGGTGGCCTCCTCGGTCTTCAAAACCGATGTGAGCCGAGAAGGCTTTGGCAGGTTCGATTCCTGCCTCTTCCGCCAAATTTATCTATTGAACAAATACTCTCTCGCTGAGTTTGTCGGCCTGAACGTTATTTCCATCACTTGTTCAATATGTTTGAAATAATACCTTAGCAAAAGGTGCTTGCCGCTTGCCAATATAATCCGAAGTCAGGTTATCTCGCTGGCCAAAAATTAATTTATCAGCATCGATGCAGCATTAATTTATACCCGCATCATTGATGCCCCCAGTTTGCACTCATCCGCAAATCGCCAGCAGTGCCATAACCCGTCAGCTCGGCCTCTCTATCGGCAAACCGGTGCGCATCCCGAACCCACGCACTGCACTGGTAATCCCATGCCGAACTCGTCTCACGCGCCAGCCATCTCCCACCGCCAGCCCGCATCAGGTACGGCTGCCGACGATTCACCGCCAGATTCACAGCCACAGCCCAGCCAGCAACCAACGCGCCGTCTGCCACAAGTGGAACAGCTGCTGCAGCAACCCTTTCTCGCCGGTTTTATCGAGGCGCTGAGCCGCCCGCTGGTGACCCAGGCGGTGCGCGACACCCTTAGCGAGCTGCGCCAGAGCGAATATTTTCGCCAGCATGGCATCGCCCCCGAGCAGATCGAGGCGCTGATTGCCAAACGCTGCCGACAGCAGTTGCGCCAGCGTCAGACCCGGGTGATCAACGCCACCGGCACCCTGGTGCACACCAATCTGGGGCGCTCGCCGTTAAGTGCCGATCTGTGGGACGAGGTGCGTGACCTCAACACCGGCTACAACAATCTGGAGCTGGATCTCGCCACCGGCAAACGCGGCGGGCGCAAGGGGCTGATCGCCCCCCTGCTCCGTTGCCTCACTCAGGCTGAGGATTCGCTGGTGGTGAACAACAACGCCGCCTCGCTCTTCTTGCTGCTGCAGGAGGTGGCCAAGGGGCGCGAGGTGATCGTCTCGCGCGGCGAGCAGATCCAGATTGGTGGCGGCTTTCGCATTCCCGATATTCTGGCGCTCTCCGGTGCCAAACTGGTGGAGGTGGGCACTACCAATATCACTACCGCCAAAGATTACCTCGATGCCATCACCGATCAGACCGCGCTGGTGCTGATGGTGCACAGATCCAATTTCGCCATTCGCGGCTTTACTGAATCCCCCGATATCGGCGAGGTGGCCCGCGCCCTGCCCGAGCATGTGGTGCTGGCGGTGGATCAGGGGTCGGGCTTGACCACCGAAGAGTTTGCACCGGATGAAACCTCGGTGCGCCAGTACATCAAGGCGGGGGCGGATCTGGTCTGCTATTCCGGCGACAAGCTGCTTGGTGGCCCGCAATCGGGCATCATCAGCGGCCGCAGCGACCTTATCAAGCGGCTGGAAAAACACCCCATGATGCGCACCTTCCGCCCGAGCCGCATCGTCTACTCCCTGCTCGAACGTCTGCTCATCCACAAGCTCAACAAATCTCCCGTCGGCGAGGGTATCGCCCAGCGTACCTTGAGCAACCCGGCTGCCATGGAGGCGAGAGCCTCCCAGCTGATGGCCGCCCTGCCTGGCTCCTTTGTGCCGGTTCCCGCCCAGCTGGTGGTGGGCGGCGGCACCTTGCCGGACGAGTTCTACCCGGCCCCTGCGCTCGAATGCACCGACCCACGTCCGGCCCAGCAGTTGCTCGACGCCCTGCGCGAACTGCCGGTGCCGGTCATCGCCACGGTGCGCCAGCAGAAGGTGCTGCTCAATATGGCGACCCTGCTGCCGACCGAGATGGAACTGCTGATCGCCCAACTCAGGGAGTTGCTGCTCCCCGCCCCGTTCAATGCAACAAATGCGACCGAGGAGCCCTGATCCCATGACCCCCTATCGCGCCGTTATCGGTCTTGCCGGCCACGTGGATCACGGCAAGACCCTGCTGATCAAGGCCCTCACCGGCATCACCACCGCCCGCGCCCACGAGCAGGCCATCGGCATGACCCAGGATCTCGGCTTTGCCCACTTCGACGACGGTCAGGGCAACACCATAGGCGTCATCGACGTGCCCGGCCACGAGCGCTATATCCGCAATATGGTGGCGGGGCTCTGGAGTCTGGATCTGGTGCTGCTGGTCATTGCCGCCGACGAGGGGTGGATGCCGATGACCGGCGATCACCTGCGCCTGCTCAAGGCGATGGGGGTACCGCGCCTCTTGGTCTGCATCAACAAGTGCGATCTGGTAACGCCCGACGAGCTTTTGCTTTTGGAAGAGAGCCTGCTGGAGCGGGTGATGGACGAGAGCGGCATGGTGCCCGATATCGTCAGCGTCAGCGCCAAAACCGGCGCCAATATAGCTGCCCTGCACACCGCCATCGTCTGCCAGCTAGGAGATATGGCTGAGCATCATGCTCCCCTCGAACAGGCCGCCCCGCGACTGTATGTAGACAGGGTCTTTACCGCCAACGGCACCGGCACAGTGCTTACCGGCACCTTGCAGCAGGGCAGCCTCAAGGTGGGGGACAAGCTGCGCCTCTACCCCGCCGATCGGGAGGTGCAGGTGCGCTCCCTGCAGGCCTATCACCAGAGCGTCGACGAGATCGGCGCCGTCTGCCGGGTGGCGGTGGGCCTGAAAAAAGTGCCCCACAAGGAGGTGGCTCGCGGCCACTGCCTGACCAGCGCAGCTGGCCAGTGCGAGGCGGCAACCCACCTTATTGTGCGGCTCAACACCGAGAGCCTGAGCGGCAAGGCACTACGCCCCTCTCTGCACAACAAGGAGGTCGAAGTAGCCCTCGGCAGCTGGCATGGCCGGGCCCGTTTCGTGCCGATCAAGGACTCCCGGCTGGCGCGGCTGATCTTTGCCAGCCCCATCCCCTGCTTCTTTGGCCAGCCGCTCGCCATCATTCGCCACGGCAGCAGCGAATTGCTGCACGGCGCCCGCATCGTCTGGTGCGGCGACATCCATCCCGCCAGACGCAAGGCGCTGCACACCCTGCTCGGTGAGCTGCCTGATGAGCTCGAGCACTACAACCCGGCCACCCTGCAGCTTGGCCTCAATGGCTATGTGCTGGCCAGCCGCTTTGACCAGCGGCCCGAGCAGGTCACCCCCCTCGGTGAGTGGCTGCTGGATAACTGCTGGCTGGCCCAGAGCCGCGACCAGCTGCTCGGCACGCTGGCCAGCGAACCGCTGAGTGCCGCCGAGCTGGCAACCCGCTTCGGCATCGCCCTGCCGGTCACTCAGGCCCTGCTCCAGCAGCTCAAGAGCGAGCAGCTGATACGCCTGCACCATGACAAGTGGCAGCAAGGCAGCGGCGAGTCAGAAGATGATTTGGGGGAAGAAGCACAGCTGGTGCTCAAGGTGGTGCGAGATCAAGGCAAGGAGGGTTACGAGCCCGGTAAACTGGGCCCCGGCGGCGTGGAGCTGGATCCCTTTATCACCCGCAAGCTGCCCGCCGCCCTGCAGCAGGGCTTGCAGCAAAAAGGCGCGTTGCAAAAGCAACTGCGCAATCTGGCGCGACTCAAGTATCTGGTGCAGCTCGATGGCCCCATCTACTACGACGCCGAACTTTACAACCAGATGGTCGCCGAAGTGCTGGCGGGCCAGCAGGTGGGAGATCTGATCGACATGGCATCCCTCAAGGAGATCACCGGTTTGTCGCGCAAATACGCCATTCCGTTCTGCCTGCGCATGGAGATGGATGGCTGGGTGCGGCGCGAGGAGAACGAGCGCCGGGTGCTGCGTTTGCCGCAGACTCAAGATGAGATGGAGCCGGCATGAGCACCACCATCGCCCCCTCTGTCTCTGCCAATCCGGTCGCCAACCGGCTGCGCCGCGAATTTCATATCGACGGCATAGTACAGGGGGTCGGCTTTCGCCCCTTCGTCTATGGGCTGGCGCTGCGCCACGGCCTTGCCGGTTATGTCTTGAACGATGCCAACGGCGTCACCATCGGTGCCGAAGGATCGCCTGAGCAGCTGGCCGCCTTTGCCCGCGAACTGCGGGAATTGGCGCCGCCGCTGAGCCGTATCGATCATTTCAGCGAGCGGGAACTGCCCCTTGCTCATGATCCCGACTTCGATGACCAATTTCATGGCCAGTTTCGAATTAAAGCGAGCCAGCAGCAGAGCGCGGCCACGGTCGCCATCTCGCCAGATCAGGGGATGTGCGAGGCATGCGCCCGGGATGTGGCCAACCCCGCGGATCGCCACCATCGCTACCCCTTTACCAACTGCACCCACTGCGGCCCGCGCTACACCATCATCCGCCGCCTCCCCTACGACCGCCCCCACACCGCCATGGCGGGCTTTGCCATGTGCCCGCGCTGCGCGGCGGCCTATGAAAACCCGCTGGACAGACGCTACCACGCCCAGCCGGTGAGCTGCCCCGAGTGCGGGCCCCATCTCAGCTGGCGAAATGGCTATGGCGATACGCTGGCCGAGCGCGAGGATGCCCTGCAAGAAGCTGCAAGCGCCCTGCAAGCAGGCAAGCTTATCGCGGTCAAGGGGATGGGGGGCTATCACCTGATGTGTGATGCCCGCAATGAACAGAGTGTTGCCAGATTACGAATGCTCAAACGGCGCGAACGCAAGCCGCTGGCGGTGATGATGGGCTCCCTTGCCGAGGCCAAATTGCATGTCACCGGCAGCGAAGACGAGTGGAAGCTGCTCGCCTCTCAGGCCAGACCCATCACCTTGCTGCGCAAGCGCAAAAATGATGATCGGCTCTCAGAATCCCGACACTCGGCCATACCGCTGGCCGAGGGGATCGCCCCCGGCATCCCCTACCTTGGCATCATGCTCCCCTATACCCCGCTCCATCAGCTGCTGCTGGACGCCTGTGCCATGCCGCTGGTGGCCACCAGCGCCAATGGTCGCGGCAGCCCGATCCTGATCGACTGTGAGGCGGTGGTCAGGGAACTCGGCAGCGAGATTGACGGCATCCTGGATCACAATCGCCCCATCCTGCACCCGTGCGACGACAGTCTGGTGCAGTGGGCAGGCGGGCGGCGCCAGACGTTGCGCCTCGCCCGGGGCTATGCCCCCTGCACCCCCAGCCTGCAAGAGGCGGTCAAGGCGCCGCTGCTGGCGGTCGGGGCGCAGCAGAAGAACCAGCTGGCGCTCGCCTTCGGCCGCCAGCGCATCTACAGCCCCTATATCGGCGATCTGCACAGCCTGCCAATGCAGGAGCACTTCGAGCAGACCCTGGCCACCTTTCGCGAACTCTACGATCTCAAGCCAGAACTGCTGGTGTCGGATCGCCACCCGGGCTATCTCAGCCACCAGTGGGCCAAATACTATTGCCAGGCTCAGGGTGCCACCCATCTCGAGGTGCAACACCATCACGCCCACCTGCTGGGGGTGATGGCCGAGCACAACATCACGGGCCCGGTGCTGGGTGTTGCCTTCGATGGCACCGGCCTTGGCGATGACGGCACCCTCTGGGGGGGCGAGCTGCTGATCGCAGACGTTCAGAGCTTTACTCGCGTTGCCCACCTCAAACCCTTCAAGCTGATCGGCGGCGAGGCGGCCATCCGCGAGCCGGTACGTCAGTTGCTGGGGCTGCTGTTTGAATCGCACACTCCTGAGCAGATCAGCGCCCTCGATATTCCGTTGATCAAGCAACTGCCTATAGAGCGGATCCGCAACCTGCACCAGCTCTGGCAGCTGGGTCGCAACGCCCCCTACACCAGCGCCATCGGCCGGCTGTTCGATGCGGTAGCGGCACTCTTGGGGGTGATCAACACCCCGGATTACGAGGGCGAAGCGGGACTCCTGCTGGAGGCGGCCGCCTTGCAGCTGGCCCCCGATGAACAGCCCTTATCCCTTGCCTTTGATCTCAGCCAATCAGCGGAAGGGCCGCTGCAGATCCAATGGGCAGAGCTCATCAATACCCTTGTCAGCGAGCGGCATAAAGGCACCTCCACCGCCAGCCTGGCCGCCGGTTTTATCCGCGCCATCAGCGCTCTGGTCATCGCCCTTGCCGAGCGCTTCCCCGGCTATCCGGTGGTACTCGGGGGCGGCGTCTTTCAAAACCGGGTGCTGATGGACCAGCTGGTGCCCGCGCTCGAAGCAGCCGATCGGCAGGTATTGACCAGCGAAACCCTGCCACTCAATGACGGTGGCATCGCCGCCGGTCAGCTCTGGTTTGCCATCCACCATCTTGCCACGCACCAGCCTGTCACAACCGGTTGTGCCACCTTGTCGGAGTCCTGAAATTCATGTGTCTATCCATCCCCTCTCAGGTGGTGCAGCTGCACCCCGAAGATAACTGCGTCACCGTCGATACCCTGGGGGTGCAGCGGCGCGTCAGCTGCATGCTGCTCGAAGAGCCTCTCCAGGTGGGCGACTATGTGCTGCTCCATATCGGCTTTGTGATGAGCAAGATTGACGAAGAGGAGGCGCAGGCCAGCCTCGAGAGCTTCCGCCAGATGGTGGCCCTGATGCCCAAACAGGATATCTTGCCATGCTGACCTTGAATGATCTCTTTCAGGGCTTTCGCCAGCCCGAGGTGATCCGCGCCCTCGCCGCCCAGATCACCGAACTGGCCAAAGATCTGTCCGAGCCGCTGCGGGTGATGGAGGTGTGCGGCGGCCATACCCACACCATCATGAAGTACGGCCTGCACCAGCTGCTGCCCGCCAGCATCGAGTTTGTCCACGGCCCCGGCTGCCCGGTCTGCATCATGCCAAAAGAGCGCATCGATCAGGCCATCGAGCTCGCCCGCCAGCCCAACGTCATTCTGGTCACCCTGGGGGACATGATCCGGGTGCCGGGCTCCAAGGGCACGCTGGCCCAGCAGCGCGCCAAGGGGAGCGATATCCGCCCGGTCTATGACCCCCTCGATGCCCTGCGCATCGCCAAAGAGAACCCGGAAAAAACCGTGGTCTTCTTCGCCATCGGTTTCGAGACCTCTACTCCGATGACCGCCGCATTGCTGGCTGCAGCTGAAGCTGAGGGGATTGAGAACCTCCTGTTTCATATCAACCATGTGCTGGTGCCCCCCGCTATTCATGCTGTGATGGCCGACGGGGTGGCCAAGGTGAACGCCTTTATCGGCCCCTCCCACGTCAGCGTCATCACCGGCGCCGATATCTACCTGCCCATCGTCGATCGCTATCAGGTGCCGGTGGTGGTGAGTGGCTTCGAACCGGTGGATGTGATGGAGGCACTCTTGATGATGGTGCGCCAGAAGTTGGAGGGTCGCTACGCGCTGGAGGTGCAATACAGCCGCGCCGTCACCGCCAGCGGCAATAAAGCCGCCCAGCGGCTGGTCGAGCGCTTTTTCGAGACCCGCGAGCACTTTCGCTGGCGAGGTCTGGGGGATATCAACGCCTCCGCCCTGCGCCTGCGCGATGCCTTTGCCAAGCGCGATGCGGAGCGCCACTTTGCGCTCAATCAGACCCCCATCGATGACCACAAGGCGTGCCAGTGCGCCGATATCCTGCGCGGCCTGGCCAAGCCAAACCAGTGCAAAGTCTTTGGCCGGGGCTGCACCCCGACCCAGCCCATGGGCAGCTGCATGGTCAGCTCCGAGGGGGCCTGCAATGCCTACTACCGATATATGGGGATCCAATGAGAGAAATTCAGTTAAGCCATGGCGGCGGCGGCGTGGAGATGAACCAGCTGATCAACCAGCTCTTCTTTCGCCACTTTGGCAACGAGATCCTGTTGCGCGGTGAAGATGCCGCCCTGCTGCCGGTAGAGGGCCCCGTTGCCTTCACCACCGACAGCTTTACCGTCTCGCCGCTCTTCTTCGAGGGAGGGGATATCGGCAAGCTGGCCATCGCCGGCACGGTCAACGATCTCGCCATGATGGGGGCCAAGCCCGAGTATCTGAGCTGCAGTTTTATCATCGAGGAGGGATTCCCCTATGCAGACCTCGCCCGCATCGTCGAGTCTATGGCAGCAGAGCTTGCCAAAAGCGGTGCCCGCATCGTCTGCGGCGACACCAAGGTGGTGCCCAAGGGGGCTGCCGACAAGATCTTTATCAACACCAGCGGGGTCGGCACTTTCCCCCTGCCCGAACAGAGCCGGGGCATCTCGGTGCGCAACCTCAAGGCCGGTGACGCCATTCTGGTGTCGCGGGATATTGGCAGCCACGGCGCCTGCATCCTGATGGCCCGTGACGCCCTGCAACTGGGATCCGATCTCAAGAGCGACTGCACCACCCTCTGGCCGCAGGTAGAAGCGCTGCTGCAGGCGGGCATTACTCCTCACGCCCTGCGCGATGCCACCCGCGGTGGCCTTGCCGCCGTGCTCAACGAGTGGAGCACCGCCTCTCAGGTGGCCATCGAGCTGGAGGAGTCCACCATTCCGGTGTGCGATCCGGTACGCGGTCTGTGCGAGCTCTACGGTTTCGAGCCCCATGATCTCGCCAACGAGGGGACCATGGTGCTGGCCCTGCCTGCCGAACAGGCACAGGACGCACTGGGCATCTTGCGGCAATTCAACCCCACCGCCAGCCAGATCGGCGTGGTGCAGGCGAGCGATCGCCACAAGGTGATCCTCAACAACCCCTGGGGCAGCCGCCGTTATCTGGAGCTGCCGCAAGGGGAGCTGCTGCCGCGGATCTGTTGAGCGGCCATGCCGTTCCGTCAATTACAGGGAGGAATCACTGCTCCTCCCCATATCGGTTAAGGAGTCACCATGCACGAAATGTCTCTGGCCATGGCTGCCATCGATCTGGCGGCCGAGCAGGCCACCCAGCGGGGCTTTACCAGGGTGACCGCCCTCTGGCTCGAGGTCGGCAGCTTCTCCTGCGTCGACCCGGACACCATTGCCTTCTGTTTCGAGGCCGCCGCCAAGGGCACCGCCGTCGAGGGGGCCCAACTGCACTTTCAGCACCAGGCGGCAGAGGCCTGGTGTTACGACTGCAACCAGACGGTCACCCTCACCGAACGCGGGCAGGCCTGTCCCGAGTGTGGCGGATACAAATTACGAGTCGCGCAGGGTGATAGCCTGCGCATCACCGACATCGAGGTAAGTTGATATGTGTAGCGTATGCGGATGCGGCCAGGCGCGGATCGCCGGCCATGAGCACGATCATGAGCATCATCACGAACATGAACATCACCATGAACATGGTCATGAGCACGACCATCATCATGCCCATGACGCCCATCACCATCATGACCACGAGCAGAGTGCGCCGCGCACCCTGATCATTCACCACCACTATCACCATCAGGGGGATGTCCATCACCACTACCACGGGGTGCGGGCTCCCATAAGCCACGAGGGTCATGATCACCCCCACGACCATCATCATGATCATGCCCACTCTCATGACCACGGCCATTCCCATGATCACAGCCATGACCATGACCATGACCATCAGCAGGGTGATCTGCACTATGGCAAAGGGGAAGCGGGATTGTCGGTGCCCGGCATGGGTCAGCGCCAGCTGATCGCCATCGAGATGGATGTGCTGGCCAAAAACAATGCATTGGCCGCCCACAACCGCGAACACTTCGACGAAGCGGCCCAGCTGGTGCTCAATCTGGTCTCTAGCCCGGGGTCAGGCAAAACCACTTTGCTGTGCGAAACCCTGCGCCAGCTGGCCGACAAGCGCCCCTGCGCGGTGATCGAAGGGGATCAGCAGACCAGCGCCGATGCGGATCGCATTCGTGCTACTGGCGTCCCTGCCGTGCAGATCAACACCGGCAAGGGCTGCCATCTGGATGCCAAAATGGTTCACGATGCATGCCACCAGCTGCCCGCCAATCAAGGGGGCATCCTCTTTATCGAGAACGTGGGCAATCTGGTCTGCCCCGCCAGCTTCGATCTCGGCGAGAAGTACAAGGTGGCGATCCTCTCCGTCACCGAGGGGGAAGAGAAGCCGCTGAAATATCCGGATATGTTCGCCGCCGCCCAGCTGATGGTGATCAACAAGATCGATCTGCTGCCCTACGTCAGCTTTGACGTGGCCCGCTGCATCGAGAACGCCAAACGGGTCAACCCCTATATTCAGGTGATCCAGGTCAGCGCCACCACAGGTGAAGGGATGGATGCCTGGCTCAACTGGCTGGCCACGGCCTGAACCAGAACCGGTTAAATGCCGTTACCAACGGCGGATAGCAAGAGAGGGAGGCTGATGCCTCCCTCTCTTTTATCTGTAGACCTTGTCGGTCATGCTATCCGTCC
The DNA here is from genome assembly GCF_049171775.1 of Aeromonas sp. 603404. NCBI lineage: Bacteria > Pseudomonadati > Pseudomonadota > Gammaproteobacteria > Aeromonadales > Aeromonadaceae > Aeromonas > Aeromonas sp. 603404. The sequence continues at coordinate 530,633 of NZ_JAAKPE010000001.1, read as the reverse complement.
AAAATGGCCAGCATCCCACACTCGCTTCCCCTCACCCTGGCCCTCTCCCCAGGGAGAGGGAACCGGTTTGTGGATGCCGCGGCTATACGACGCCCTCAAACCCCTCAGGGGGCTTCGAGCATAACAACCAGCCATATCTTCAAACCCCAAGGTTCTCCAAACCCTAAACCCCGAGCCTGGCGAAATGGCACCTTCTGCCCCCTTCTCCCCTTGCGGGAGAAGGGCTGGGGATGAGGGGGAAGCCAATCCTCAGGCCACGCTACGGGCCATCGCCTCCTGCTCCGGCTCACCAAAGCGCAGCACCCGATGGCAGATCTGGCGCAACAGCGCCTGCTGGTGACTGAAGACAAGCATGCCAAGCCCGCGCTGTTCGCACTCCATCATCAACTCCTGCCAGAGCTGGCGCTGGATTTGCGGATCCAGCTGGGCGGTCACCTCATCGGCAATCAGCAGACGGGTGCGTGGATCGAGGGCGCGCAGCAGCGCGATTCGGGCCAGCTCACCACCGGAGAGCTGGCCAGGTTTACGACCGAGCCACGCAGGCTTGACCATAAAGCGGGCCAGCATGGCCTCATCGGGGCGCCATACATCCCACAGCGCCTGCCCGGCGGTGCGATAGGGATTGAAGGTGAGCTCCGGGTGCTGGGGCACCAGCTGGATGGGGTTATAACCTTTTACCTGTTCAGGTACTGGCTGCCCATCCAGCAGGAGCTGCCCGCCGGCCCCAACCGGTTGCCAACCGGCCAATACCCGCCCCAGCGTGGTCTTGCCATGGCCACTCGGCGCAGAGATGCCGAGCCGTTCGCCCGCTTTCACCGTCAGCGATAACCCCTGCCAGAGGGGACGTTCCCCCTGGGCGATAGTGAGATTTCGTACTTCCAACATCAGTAAACCTCCGGCACAGAGAAGAGCGCATTGAACTCGGGTAGCGCCTGCCAGTGGGCGCGGAGCATCTCGCTCCCCTGCCCCTGGCGCAGATGGTGGCTGCTCAAGGTGTCGCTCACCTGCCCCTGATGCAGCGCCACGATGCGATCGGCAAAGCGGGCCGCCAGCGCCAAATCGTGGGTCACCCAGAGGATGCCGCTGCCCTGATTGGCCAATTCACGCAACTGGCCGAGCAGCTGGCAGGCCAACCCCTCATCGAGCCAGGCGGTGATCTCGTCCGCCAGAATGTAGCGGGCACCGCCGAGCGCCGCAGTGCAGGCCAGAATGCGCTTGGCCATGCCGCCGGAGAGCTGGCGCGGGAATCTGTCCAGGGTGGTCGCGGGCAGCTGGTAGCGCAGCAGTTGCTCGCCGAGCCGCTCGCGAGAACCGCTCTGGCCGCAGAGACGTGCCGCACGCCCCAGCTGGCGCTCCACCGTCAGCAATGGATTGAGGGCGCTTACTCCCTGTGGCACATAGCAGAGGGTGTGACCGCGCAGACGGGCGCAGCTGGCATCGCACAGAGGTGTGCCATCGAGGGAGATGCTGCCGCGCATCCTCAGGTTGTCCGGCAGCAGGGTCAGGGCGCTTTGCAACAGCAGGCTCTTGCCCTCGCCGCTCCCCCCCACCAGCGCCACTATCTCCCCCGGCGCCAGTTGCAGGCTGATATCGGTCAGCAATGGCTGCCAGCTGCGCCGTCCCAGCCAAGAGTAGTGGGCCGCCTCGATGGTCACCTGATCAAAACTCAGCATGGTTCACTCCTGTGCCACAGCAGCAGTTGCAGAGCGCGGGTAGCCTGATCAAAGAGCAGCACCAACAGCAGCAACATCAGCCCCGGGAAGAGGGCCAGCCACCAGCCGCCACCGGCCAGATAACGCAGGGCATCGGCCAGCAGCAGGCCCAGCGAGGCCTCGTGGGCCGCCAGACCAAAGCCTAGGAAGCTCAAGGCCGCGCTGTGCAGCACCGCATGGGGAAACATCAGCAGGGTGCCGATAAACCACTGGGGCAACAGCCCCGGCAGCAGGTGGGTGCGCCAGCGACGCAGCGCCCCCATCCCCTGACAGCGGGCCAGCACCACATAGTCGCTGCAGGCGATCCGCCGCGCCTCGGCGCAGAGAATGAGCGCCAGCTTGGGCCAGTGGGTGAGCGCCACCGCCAGGATCACCCCGCGCATGCCGCCCCCCACGGTAAAGCAGATCAAAATCAGCAGCAGCATATGGGGCAGCGCCAGCATGGCGTCGATCACCATTCGCACCGCCGCATCACATCTGGGATGAACGAGCGACACGCTTGCCGCCACCATGGCCAGCAGGCCACTGCAGAGCGCCGTGCTGATGCCAAGCTCCAGACTGGTGAGGGTGCCCTGAAAGGCCCGCAACCAGAGATCCCGCCCCATCTGATCGGTGCCGAACCAGTGGGTCAGCGAGGGGGCTTGCTGGCGCGCCAGCAGATCCATCGGCACATCCTGATGAGAGAGGCTCCAGCCGTAAGTGGCCAGCAGCGCCAATCCGATCAGGGCAAAACCCAGCCGCAGTATCGAGGGAAACGGATTAAACAGCATGCTCGCCCTCCCAACCCCGATTGATGCGCGCCAGCAGCAAACTGGCCACCGTGTTGCCAATAAAGACCAGCAGGGTGCAGAAGAGCACGATTCCCATCAGCAAGGGGATATCCCCCCGCAGCCCCGCATCCACGGTGGCCTGGCCGAGCCCCGGGTAGGAGAAGACCTTCTCGGCCAAGAGCGATCCGCCAATCAGTTCGCCAAGGGAGGCAAACTGCAGGCAGAGCGCTGGGGTCAGGGCATGGCGCAGCACATGAAAACGCAGCATGGGCCAGCCGCCATCGCCCTGAGCGCGGGCGTAGCGGATAAAGTCGCTATCCAGTACCTCGGCCACCCGCCCCCGGGTATGCAGGGCAATGTTGCCCACCCCGAGCAGTGCCAGAGTAGTCACCGGCAGCAGCAGATAACGCAGCCGCATGGCCCAGTCCACCTCATCGGCAGCGAGCCCCGGCGTCCAGGCGCAGCAGACTGGTAGTAGTGGCCAGTGCACCGCAAACAGGGCGAGCAGCAACAGGCCGACCCAGAAGGTGGGCAGAGAGGCGAGCAGGTAGGCAAAGCGGCAAATCAGGCGATCGGGCCAGCGGTTGAGATAGCGACCGGCGCAGAGGCCCAGCAAAATCCCGAAAAAGCCGGAGAGCAGCCAGGCACCCGCCAGCAACAGGAAGGAGGCAGCAAAGCGCTGGCCTATGACCTCACCCACAGGCGCGTTGTAGAGCATGGAGTAACCGAGATCCCCCCGCAGCACCTGGGTAAACCAGTGCCAGTAGCGCAGCCAGAGCGGCTGATCCAGCCCCCAGCGAGCGGCGATGCGGGCGTATTGCTCTGGCGGCACATGGAGCAGATCGTTGCCGATATAGGCCTTGATGGGGTCGATGGGGGAGTAACTCAGCAGCACAAAGGTGGCGACCGAGACCAGACAAAGCAGCCCTGCCAGACGCAGCAGGGCTTTTAGCAACAGATAACCTGAATGACTCAAGGGCGAACTTAACGGCACGTCCACCGCCAATCCTGCAGGTTGTTGAGGAGTGACCAGCTACCGTGGATTTCCGGCGCCCCCTTGCCAAGATCGATGCAACGGTTGGCGAGATAGGTGTGCTGCACATTGAGCAGCCAGGCCCAGGCGGCATCTCCCTGCACTCCGGCGCCGGTTTTGCCATCCCACTCCACCTGCTGCCAGAACGGCACGGCCGCCTGCCAGTTCGGAGCATCCAGCGCCTGCTTGAGGTGGCCATCCACCACAGGGTTGCTGTAGTAGCCCGGGTTGTAGAACTCCACGCCACCGGAGCCGCTCTGATAGTGGTGATAGAGCTCCATGGGATCCAGACTCCCCCACCCCATTAGCACCGGATTGGCGTGCATCTCCCGCTCCACCTGCTCCCAGCTGCCGGACTTGAGGCTCACCTCAAGACCGATGGGTTTGAGCATGGCCCGCACCGCTTCCGCCAAATCCCGGCGGGTGCTGTCGCCACTGGTGTACCAGAGGGTAAAGGCGGCTCTCAGGTCGCCCTTGTGGCGAATACCGTCACTGCCCATCTTCCAACCGGCCTGGTCGAGCAGGGCGTTGGCGTGGGCCGCATCCCCATCCTTGAAGGCGGTGGCTTTGTTTAGCCAAGGCAGGCCTTCTACCGCGCTGTAGGCGGGGATGGCGTGCCCTTCCAGCAGTTGATCGGCCAGCAGCTTGCGGTCGATGGCGTAGTTGATGGCGCGGCGCACCGCCACATCCGAGGTCACATCGTTCCCGATGGGATAGCCCTTAGCATCCTTGCCACCCGCTGGCGGAATGGGGAAGACGATGCCGCGGTTCTCCACGCTCGGCCGCACCCAGAGCTTGAGGGAGGCAGGCACGGTGGGCGCCAGCGACGGGGCAATGCGCACCACATCGAGCTGGCTGCTCTGGGCGGCGGCATAGGCGCTCTCTTCATCGATAAAGACAAAGACCAGCCGTTTGAAGTCATTGTTGCCACCGGCGTAATAGGGGTTCGCCTCCACCACCAGCTGTTGACCGGGCAGGAAGCTCACCAGCCGGTAAGGGCCGGCACCGACCGGCTTTTGGGCATATGCTTTTGCGTCGTAATCCTTCTTCGACACTATCCCCAAAGATCCCAGCACGTTGACGAAGGTGCTCTGGGGGGCACTCAAGGTGATGGCAACCTCGGTGGGCGAGAGCACCTTGGCCGAGACAAAGTTGCCCATGTCGATCTTGCCGCCGCCCTTGGCTGCGCTGTTGTAGGTGAAGGCCACATCCTCGGCGGTGAGCGGCGCGCCGTTGGAGAATTTCAGGTCAGGCTTGAGGGTAATGAGCCACCCCTTGCCATCCTTGCTTGGGGTCACAGCCTGGGTAAGTACATTCTGCCAACTGAGATCGGCACTATCGCCAGCAATCTGTTTGAGCAGCGGGCTGTGCAGCAGCAGGTAGCTGCCGTGGCTCCAGCCAAGCAGCGGGTCAAACCCTTCGGTGGGCTCACTGCCGATGGCGAGCTTGAGCTCGGCAGGCACAGGTTGGGCAGCGGCCAGAGCCACGTGAGAGGCAGTGCCCAGCAGCAGAGTCAACAGGACGCTCGCGCTGGATCTAGCGTAATGGAGAAGGGAATTGCGAGAAACAGTCATGGGGATCCTTCTTGTTTTGTACCACTCACGGATCATCACTCAAAAAAGAGGCGAAATGCGTGTCTGAACATGGGAGTGAGGGGCCAAAATGGCCCCCTATTCTAAACTTGATTTCGCGTGAAACCTAGCGACTATGCCGGTTAACCGCGCCGGGCACCGAATAGCCGTCTGCGACCCAGATCCACGCCGCCAGCCCCTTGCTGCACCGGCAAGGAGAGCAGCATCTTGAGGGTGCTGCTCACCAGCGCCCGCCCCTCCCCGGCACCGAGATGGGGATCGAGCGGCGACATCAGGGAGCAAGCCAGCAGCTGTCCCGTCTCGGGCAATTCCCCCACCATAAAGGTCATGTTGCCGCAGGGGAGCTGCAGGGCGAGCCGATCGATGCTGCTGCGAACCGGCCAAAGCTGATCCGGCCCCGGCAACACCACCACGCTCAACATCCAGGGGGTGAGCACGCAGCCGAGCCACTGACCTTCAAACAACGTGCACTCCGCCACTATAGGCATGTCCGGGTGATAGAAAGGCAACGCCTGCATCTCTTCGCGAGCGATCCGCTCGTACTGGGCTACCAGCAGAGGCGCGGGATCGCTAGCAAAACCGGCAAACTCCTGCGCCGTCTCCGGTACTATCTCCAGCACTCTCTCAGCCTCGCTTAAATGGGACTGCGCCATAGACCCTCCCGTGCTTGTTCAGCTTTCTCCTGCTCAGAGAGCGGGATGGCGGGTGCGCCAACGGCGGCCAGCAGAGTCAAAATCCGATCCGTCGCCTCCCCCATGGCAGCAGCCACCACAGGAGTGAGGCCGATGCGGGGTTCGAGGGATTCAGGCTCGACCCCGATCAGGGTGAGCCGCTTGGGCGACTCCCCCGTCATGTGCAGCGCCGAGAGCACGTCCGCCAGCCCCAGCTGGTGCGGGGATATCTTGCGACCAAACAGGGTCGGGATCTCCTCATCCTTCAGGGTCACGACGGTGCCCGGCGGATTACCGCTGCGCACCGCATCCACCAGAATGATGTGATCGCGACTGGCCATCGCTTCGAGCAACTCCATGCCGGCGGTACCGCCATCGAGCAGCTCGATGCCGGGGGCGAAACGGTATTCACGCCCCAGCGCCTCGACGATGCGCACACCGACGGCTTCGTCGCTCAAGAGCAGGTTGCCTACGCCCAGGATCAGGGTATTCATCACAACACCTTCACCTGAGTCGTTTCGCCATTCTGGGTATCCACCACGTGGACCGCGCAGGACATGCAGGGGTCGAACGAGTGGATGGTGCGCACCACCTCCAGCGGTTTGGCCGGATCGGCCACCGGGGTGCCCACCAGCGCCTGCTCGTAGGGGCCGGGCTCGTCATTGAAGTTGCGCGGGCCCGAGTTCCAGGTCGATGGCACCACCGCCTGATAGTTCTCGATCTTGCCCCCCTTGATGACGATCCAGTGGGAGAGCATGCCGCGCGGAGCCTCTTCAAAGCCCACTCCGCGAAACTCCTTGTCCGCCGGGATCTCCGCCTTGATATAGGCGGTGGTGTCCCCCTTGCCGATGTTGTCCACCAGCGCCTTCCACTGATGAGACAGGGTGTCTTTGAGCACACAGCAGCGCACCGCGCGGCCGATGATGCGGCCCAGGGTCGAGTGCAGCTGTTCAGTCTTGATGGCAGAACCGGTGAGCGTTTTGTAGAGGCCGTTCAGCTGATCGAAGTGCGCCACCGTCTCCGGGTGTTTGGCGGCGAGCTTCACCAGCAAATCGGCGAGGGGCCCCACCTCCACCACCTTGCCGTAGAAGGTGGGGGACTTGACCCAGGAGTATTTGCCGTCATCCTGCCAGCCGGTGTAGTCGGGCTCGGTCTTGCCCTCCCACGGCTTGAGGGGCTCGTCATCCTTGTACCAGGCGTGCTTGTTGCTCTCGGCGATGCCATCCATCAGCCAGCCATCCTGATGGCTCTCGATGGGGCGATAACCCGCCAGATTGCCATTCTCGATATAGCCGCCCGGCATCAGGAAGCTGCCGCCGTTGGCATCGGTGGGCAGCTCCGGCACGCTCAGGTAGTGCTTGGCACCCTGCCCCAGGTTCAGCCACTCGGGGTAGTGTGCGGCGATGATGGCGGCATCCACCTTGTAGACCTGCTCGATAAACTCGCCGAGCCGGTCGATAAAGCTCTTCACATAGAGCAGCCGCTCCAGGTTGAGCACGCTAGGTGCATCCAGATTGATGGGGTTGGCCACGCCGCCCACCGCCAGATTCTGGATGTGCGGGCTCTTGCCACCGAGGATGGCGACAATGCGGTTGGCATCGCGCTGGCACTCCAGCGCCTGCAGGTAGTGGGCCACGGCGATGAGGTTTACCTCCGGGCTCAGCTTCATCTCCTTGTGACCCCAGTAACCGTTGGCAAAGATGCCGAGCTGGCCGCTCGCCACCAGCGCGCGGATCTTGTCCTGCACCTTGGTCAGTTCATCGGCACTGTTGAGGGACCAGGTTGATACCCCCTTGAGCATGTCCGCCGCTTTTTGCGGATTGGCCTCAAGGGCCGCGGTGATGTCCACCCAGTCCAGCGCGGAGAGCTGGTAGAAGTGGACGATGTGATCGTGGATGTTGTGGGCCGCGATGATGAGGTTGCGGATGTACTGGGCGTTGACCGGCACCTTGGCGCCAATGGCGTTCTCCACCGCCCGCACCGAGGCGATGGCGTGAATGGAGGTACATACCCCGCAGATGCGCTGCACTATCATCCAGGCATCGCGCGGGTCGTTGCCCTTGACGATCTCCTCCATGCCGCGCCACATGGTGCCGGACGACCAGGCTTTGGTCACTTTACCGCCTTCGATTTCGCAGTCGATACGCAGGTGCCCCTCAATGCGGGTGATGGGGTCTATGGTGATACGTTGGCTCATACGTTGGCTCATACGTTGGCTTTCCCTCGGGCCTGATAATCTTGGTGAACACGTTCAAGTGATGGCAGTACCGGCAAGAGCCGGATCAACAGCAAATAGGCACACACCTCGATGGCAACAAAGCCCAGGGAGATCAGCACCTCCTCCGCAGAGGGGAAGTAGTGGTAGCCATTGCCGGGGTTGAAGGCGAGCAGGGAGTAATCCAGCCGCCAGAGGGCGGCGCCCAGCAGCATGCTGAGGGCCCCCAGGAACAACATGCGCGAATCCCGGCGGCTCTTGTCCCAGTGGAACACCAGCAACGGGAAGATCATCAGCGCAATCTCGCTCCAGAACATGATGGAGTAGCGATTGAACTCGGAGAGGTAGGCCGACTTGTCGTGGATGACGATCTCGGCAAAACGCAGCGCCACAAACAGGATCAGGAAGATATCGATCACCTGGGTCAGCTTGTAGAAGAGCGACTTCTCGTTGGGGCCCCGCCCCGCCAATCCGGCCTGCACCAGGGATCCTTCAAACACCACAATGGAGAAGCCCATGATAAATGCGGTCAGCAGCGAAAAGACCGGCAGCAGCTCGTAGCTTTGCCAGAGCGGATGGATCTTCTCCCCTGCCACTATCATCAATGAGCCCATCGAGGACTGGTGCATGGTGGGCAGCAACGCCCCCAGCGCCAGCACGAAGAACATGATCTTGTTGAGGCGAATAAGTGACGCCTTCCAGCCGAACTTCTCCAGCAGCACGGGAGCGAACTCCAGCGCCATCACCCCGATATAGATGGTCATGCAGACCGCAGTTTCGAACAGCACCGAGGAGGTGTTGAAGTGACCGGGCAGGTAGAAGTACGGCAGGTTCCAGTAACGGCCGACGTCAATGGTGATGGAGAGGCCGCCCAGCGAGTAGCCAAACAGGCTCGCCAACAGGGCCGGTCGCACCAGCGGGTGATACTCGCCCCGGTTGAACACATAGACAGCCCAGGCCAGCGCCCAGCCGCCACAGGCGAAACCGGTACCGATCAAGAGATCAAACGAGATCCAGAGCCCCCAGGGGTAGCCGCCATTCAGATCGGTGACCGAGCCCAGCCCGAAGACGAGGCGTTTTAAAATCAACATGCCGCACAGCACGGCAAAGGGGGCCAGCACCAGTACAGGCCAGCTGACCAGCTTGCCACCGAGGGGATACGCCTTGTGATTACTCATGATCCTTGCCTCCCTTTGTGGTGCCCTGATCCTTGATCTGCGCACTCCCCTGATCATGGCCATCGTCATGATGGTGTTCGTGACCATTCTTGGTGTTGCGGCGAATGAGCACCGAAAGGCCGGTCAGCACCACCATGGGCAGCACCATCCCCTTGTAGAGGGTGTGCTGGATATGCTCGGAGCGGGCACCGGAGGAGAGCTCCGGCAGATCGGGCATATCGAGCTTGGTATAGGGCACCCCGGCCAGCACCAGCACCTGGGTGCCGCCCCCCTCCTTCTCGCCATAGACGTAAGGCTGGTAGTGGGGTACCTCGTGCAGGTAAGGGTCGTTGGGAGAGAGGGTCTGGCGCGGATAGGCATATGCGCTGCCCGGGGTCGCCAGCAGGCGACGCTTGGCCTCGGCCATCAGCTCCTCGCGGGTGCCGAAGATGACGGCGCCGGTGGGGCACACCTCGACACACCCGGGCAATTTCCCCTGATCGATCCGCTCAAGCCCTTTCTGGTTGCAGAGCTCGCACTTGTGGATCGCCCCCAGCGGGTTGTCATAGTCATATTTGGGCACATCGAACGGGCAACCCACCATGCAGTAGCGACAGCCGGTGCAGACGCTCGGGTCGTAGTGAACAATGCCGGTCTTGGGATCTTTTTTAAGAGCCTGCACCGGACAGACAGAGACGCAGTTGGGATCGACACAGTGCATGCACTGCTTCTTGATGTAGGCGTAGCCATCCACCAGCTGATCCTTGTGCTCGCCAGTGCCGCTCTTCCACACCTGAATGATGTTGTTGGTGTAAGGGGTCAGCTTGTCGTTGTTGGACCAGGTTTGCGCCCCGGCTGGGTTGGTCGGGTTGCCGTTGAGGCGCTGACACTCCGCCACACAGGCCTGACAGCCGACGCAAAGGGTAGAGTCATACAACATACCGAGCGCGCCGGGAATGGGCGGCTTGTTCTTGGCCGCCGCCAGTGCGGTGCCGGGTACGGCTGTGCCCGCCGCCAGCGCACCGACGGAGGCAAATTTGAGGAAGTTTCGTCTGTTCACGGCTACTCCTCCCGTGATGGGTGCTGCCCGGCTTCGTGGCGTTTCTGCTGGCGACCGAGTTCACGCACCGTCATCAGACTCACCCCCACCAGCACCCCGAGGGCGCCACCGATCAGGCCAGTCGCGGTGGGCGAGGTATAGCCCCCCTCCTGGATCTTCACATCGGGTTTATCCACCCTCGGAGTCGGATTCTCTACCTTGGCGAGCTGGAAGATCCCCTTGCTAAAACCGACCCCCTGCTCGTTACAGCCATAACAGGGGTGACCGATGCCGACCGGCCAGATGCCGCCGCCCACATCGCAGAACTCCAGGGTCGAGCAGTTGCCGTAGGTCTCCGGCCCTTTGCAGCCCAGGTGGTAGAGACACCAGCCCTGCCGGTGGCCCTCATCGCCAAACTCCTTGGCAAAACGCCCTGCATCGAAGTGCGGACGGCGCTCGCAGTTCTCGTGGATCAGCCGCTCATAGGCAAACAGCGGACGCTTCTTGCTATCCAGCGCCGGCAGCTTGCCGTAGGTGATGTAGTAGGCAACCGTGGTGAGGAAGTTGTGGGGATTGGGCGGGCATCCCGGGATATTGATGATCGGGGTGCCGATATTGCCGAGCGCCTCTTCCAGACTGACGGCACCGGTCGGGTTGCCGCCGCTGGCTGGCACACCGCCCCAGGCGGCGCAGGAGCCGATGGCGATGACGGCAGCGGCATCACTGGCGGCACGGCGAATATGGTCGACGATAGGCTCACCGGCCACCATGCAGTAGACACCACCATCTTTGAGCGGAATGGAGCCATCCACTACCAGCACATACTTGCCTTTATAGCGCTTGATGGCGTTGTGCTTGTTCTCTTCCGCCTGATGACCAAAGGCCGCCGAGAGTACCTCGTGGTACTCCAGCGAAATGGTGTTGAGGATCAGGTTCTCGATGGTGGGGTGGGTGGCGCGCAGCAGCGATTCGGTACAACCGGTGCACTCCTGCGCCCCAATCCAGATCACCGGCGGCCGTTCGGGGCTGGTGAGCGCAGTGGCCATCTTGGCGACGGCATGCTGACTTAATCCCAGGGTTGCGGCCATCCCGGCACACAATTTCATAAAATCACGGCGATTAATCCCATGAGCCGATAAAAAATTATCCTCGACCATTCTACTTATTCCCGTAGTGAGCACTTGTTTGATAAATGCTTAATAGCGGAAATGCTAAGGACTCACCCACCCTGCAGTATTGATCTCTATCAATTTCGACCGACTCCCCCCTATTTTCATAGCGAGCCACATCACAAATGAAATTAATTACCCCCAAAGAGATATTTAGCAGCCCCGTAAATTTTATGAACTTAATTGGATAGTAAATAATTAATCACCGCATATCCTCTCTTTCTCTGTGAGCCAAATTAACATGATTGAAATCTTGGCTATACCGCTCATTTAACAATACTGATGCCCACCAATAAATGATCCATTGAATATATCTTTACTCATCTCATTGCATATTCCATACAGTCTCCACGGGACAACCTCCTGACTTGCCTCCCCATACCAGAACTGTCTCACGGCCAGCTACCACCGGTAGCAAGCACGGCCTGCACGGCACGATTTACCTGCTGTCGCTTGATATCTGCTTGCATCTTGCCTGCGCTGAAGGGCGATGATTGCTCCTGCTAGCCCACGCAGTACAACCCTGCTTGGCCTCCCTGCCGTTTAACACCGCTTAATGAAAAGGTGCCGCAGAGGTATGCATATCAATACGCTCCCCCCCACTCTTTATTGTCTTGGATGCTGGTGAGTAAAATATCGCACTCACGGATATGTTTACGCATCATCGTGAATCTGCATTCAAATTAATGGTAAGAGAAAAGGCAAGGTGGAAGGCTGCCTTCAACATAGTGATCATATTTAACTCGCGATACATTCGCTCATCCGGTTACAGATGTTACTGCACGTATTCACACTATTTACCTTCACGTCACCCTGCGTAATTAACCAGAGCGTAAATATCCATCTCTATCGATATAGATGATAATTGTTCTTGTTCAATGGCAACCCTAAAAAATGAGTTGGGATGACGATGAACATGACAAGCGATAAGGGTGTTAACCATCACCCAAGCAGTGGTACCAGCAACTGCAGCGCCTTATCGAACTCGAACTCGTTGACCGCCCGACTCACCTCTTGAAATGCAGCACGCAGCGGCAATGCACTGCCAGCCAGATCAGCCTCAATCTGCTGACAAAGCGCCAACGCCTGGGCATCGCTCTGTGCCAGCAAGGCCCCCAACTGCTGGAGTTGCGCCGCCAGCATCCCGGCATCGATGCCTCGGGAAGCGCCCATCGTCACAGGGGACACTGCCAGCGCGGCTTCCAGCCCAGACAGCAGGGGCTTCAGCTCGGCCATCAGGGATGGCAAGCGGGTTGCGACCCCTGCATCATCCCCCTCTTCACCGGCTTGCTCGAGCAGCGCCGCCTGCTCCGCCACACCGGTCGCCCCTATGGTGCTGGCACTGCCCTTGAGAGTGTGAACCAGACGCCGGGCCGTGACCTTGTCATCCGAGGCCCACGCCGAGTGGAAACTGGCTTCAAACCCCTGCTGCCCGTTACAAAAGCGCTGCAACATATTGCGGTAGAGCACACTGTCGCCCCCCATCACGGCCATGCCCCGCTGCGCGTCAAGGCCGGGCACGCCTTGCCAAGGGGTCGCATCGTCAGTCACCTGCAACTTGCTGGCGGCAGCCAGAGGTCTGGCAGGTGTGATCCAGTGCGAGAGGGTCGCCAGCAACAGCGGCATATTCAAGGGTTTGGCGATATGGTCATTCATGCCTGCCGCCAGCGCCTTCTCTTTATCCCCGACCATGGTGCTGGCTGTCATGGCGATAATGGGGATCCGGGCCAGCGTCGGATCGGCGCGGATCAACCGGGTCGCGGTGTACCCGTCCATCACCGGCATCTGGCAATCCATCAGGATGCCGTCAAACCCGCGATCTTGCGCCAGCAGGGCGAGCGCCTGTGCCCCATCGCAAGCATAGACCAGGGAGATCTGCTCCTTGCCCAGCAGGGCCAGCGCCACCTCCCGGTTCATGTCGTTATCATCCACCAACAGCAGACGAGCCCCCGCCAGCCCATGAGCGGGCAGCGCAACCTGATGATGGGGGCTTGCATCCGATAACGCCTCTCGTCCCACGGCATCGCCCCCCTTCGCCTTACACAATGCCTGACACAGTGCCTGCGGGGTAAACGGATGGGCCAGCACATCACACGGCGCCAACCCCAGCGCAGCAACATAGCTGGCAAGCGGTGCGGGATCGCCCGAGGTGATCAGCAAGATCGCGGGCGGCGCTGCCAGCGTGCCAACCTCCTGCAGCACCTCTGACAACCAGCTCTCCCCCTCCAGCCAGCCCAGCACAACTCGATCACAGGGTTTGCCCGCCGCGATGCCTTGATGCAGCAGTGCCAGCACTGCGGCGGGCTCGTCCGCGCAGACAAGCTCAACAGGCAGCGCCGCCAGCTGGTGGAGAATGGCCGCTCGCGAAGCAGGACACGACTCCAGCAACAGCAGACGCTGCGGCGCCAGCGGCATGGCCACACGTTGCTCTTTCTCCTTACCCTGATCCGCCAGGGTGGCGAGACAGATACGGAAGTGGAACTCGCTGCCCTGCCCCGGGGCGCTCTCCACCCGGATCTCACCGTCCATCAGTTGCACCAGATTGTTCGTGATGGCCAAACCAAGACCGGTGCCACCATATTTGCGGGTGGTCGAGCTGTCAGCCTGTTCAAAGGAGTGGAAGAGACGCTGGCACTGCTCGGCTGTCATGCCGATACCGCTATCCTGCACACTGCCCTGCAGCCAGATCTTGCCATCTCGCTCGTTACTGCGTGCCAGCCGGACAATCACCTCTCCCTGCTCGGTGAACTTGATGGCATTGCTGGTCAGGTTGAGCAGGATCTGGCCAAGCCGCAGGGGATCGCCGCACAAACGGTCAGGCAGATCAGCGGCCAGATCGAACAGCAGCGCCAGCCCCTTTTCCCGCGCCCGAAACGCCGTAAGATCCGCCAGCCACTCGAACACCTCGTTGAGCTGGAAATCCACCTTCTCCAGTTGCAACTTGCCCGCCTCCATCTTGGAAAAGTCAAGGATGTCGTTGAGGATCCCGAGCAGGTTGTTCGCCGCTCTGTCTATCTTGCTCACATAGTTGTGCTGCTCGGGGGAGAGGTTGGTTTGCAGCACCAGATGGGCCATACCGATGATGGCATTCATTGGCGTGCGGATCTCATGGCTCATGTTGGCCAAAAATTCGCTCTTGGTTCGGGTGGCATCTTCGGCGATCTGCCTAGCTTCTAGCATGGCGGCCTCAGCCTGCTTGCGGTCGCTGAAATCGAAGATGATCCCGTCCAGATAGATGGCCTTACCCTCGGCATCATAGGTGGCGAGTCCGATGGAGTAGACCCAGCGGAGCTGACCCCAGCGATCGAAGATGCGGTACTCGTTGATGTATTGCCGGTGTTCGGCAATGGCCTCGATGGTGTTGCGGTTGCTCAGTTCGAGGTCATCGGGATGGATCAAGTCACCAAAATCGCGGCTGTTATCGACAAAATCGCTGGCGGGATAGCCGGTTAATTTTTCCGCCTCGTCGCTGACGAACAACATGGTCCAGGGATGATGAGGCAAGCAGCGATAGACCATACCCGGTACGTTGCGCACCATGGACTGGATCCGCTGCTCGCTCTCGTGCAGCCGCTGGCGATCTGCCGCTATCCGGTCATGAGCCTCCCGCATGGCCTGCTCGGCGGCACGGATCGGGGTGATGTCGACCAAGCTGCCGACCGCACCGCTTCGCTCGCTCTCGGCAAGCTCGATCCCCGAGAGAAAATAGAGCATGTCCAGAGGACGGCCATCCGGCGAAAACAGGCGCACCTCATGCTGCGTTCTGGCCTGACTGCCCGCCACCCTTTGCAAGGTGTTACCCTCATCCACCGCATCCAGTCCGGCCAGTTGCGGCAACTCCGCCAGCCGCTTGCCTTCGACCGGCCGGGCGCCACCAAATGCGCTGGTAAAGGCGCGATTCACCCCCAGCAGGCGCCCCTGATTGTCGGTATAGAAGAGAGGATGTGGCAGGGTATCGATCAACGCCTGCTGGAAGGCAAACTGCTCGTTGCGCTCGCGAATGCTGCGGCGACGCAACATCCGCCCCTGCCAGAGCAGGGCCGAGCTCAGACATATCAACAGGGCGGTGCCGAACAAGGCAACTCGCCGCCATCCTGACACGGCCTGTTCCACATTGCCCAACAGCAGCAGCGTCCACTGCCCTTTGGCATCGTGCCACTCGATAGGCATGCGGCTCACCAGATAGCTATCTTTCCCTATCCGAACTTCACTGCCATCGAGTGCAGGCAGGATCACCGGTTTGCGATCCGGGGCAAAGTAGTGTCCATATAGGCGAGAGGCAAAGAGCTGCTGTTGCCTGGCGGCAGAGTTCGGTCCCACCACCGCCATTTGCCAATCGCTCTTGTTGCTGGCCATCACCACTCCATCTGGCGAGACCAGCAAACCGATGGTATCGCCCCACCCGGCCAGAAAGGTATCGAGCAGCGCCATCTCGTAACGCGCCACCACCACCCCAGTAATGTCGCTTCCTTGCGCCCGATCGTGAGAGACTGGCGCCGCCACATAGATCATCCGCTTGCCGGTATTGAGGCTAACCCCGGCATCTACTGTTTCCAGCCCCTTGAGCCCTTGCCTGAAGTAGGAGCGAAACGACACATCCTGCCCGACGACATGGCGGCCAAGCGCATCCCAATCACGGACAATCACCCCTGCTTTATTGGTAACAAAGGCATGATTGGCCTTCACCCCCTGCGCCAACACCTGCAGAGCTTCGCTCGGGCTCAGCTCCCCCCGCTCGAGCAGTGACGATTGCTGGATCTCGCGGTTGAGGCGGCCAGCCAGTTGCACCGCCCCCATCCCCTTGCTTGAGAGGGTCAGTTGCTGCAGATTGTCGCCCTCGCGCTGAATGCGGGTATCCAGCGACTGGCGATACTCCTGCCGCTCCAGCTCCAGATAGAAGGCATCGACCAGCGTGGCCAACATCAGGGAGAGCAACAGCACGGCAGTAATGTGCCAGAGACGCGATTTCATGGTTGACAGCATGCTCCATCGTTCTGCCTGACCATCATCAGCACCGCCTCACAGGAGAAGACGTGCAATAAAAGGCACTCACCGAGCAGCGTATTCATCAAATTGTGGCAGCCACTCTTATCATCAACCAGCAGCACCATAGGATGAGCCGCGCTCGGGGCAAGATGTTCCATATCTCGTGATTCTCCCTGCCAAGATGGAGGATGGCGACCCCTGCCAACCTTTCTCACACCATAACGGATCCCCCGACAGGCAGCCATGACAACCCGGTTGAAATGTGCGCACAACCCGACAGGAGCCAGCAACTCACAAGGGATAAATCGGATACAAGAAAAAAGTGGATATGGGGTAATGGCGGTTGTACACCATCAGAAGATGGGTCAGCACCAACGGTATGATGATATCGGATTGCTCTCTTTATCACGTTGGGTGATGAGCCAGCTTGCAGATTTATATTTCCAGCGCAAGGTAGCAGAGGTATCGGTTGACCAGGGTCATGCACCCTATATTATCATGCTCAAAATGAGCTGGCAGGATACAGCGACAGATGGGCACATCAGATAGCCATATGGACATAGCAAAAATAATTTCCGGGCCCACGCTGGTACTGGAAAAAGATAATGTGCACAGCGATGCGCTATGCAATCAGTTACGAGCCATTGGCATAAGCCAGATTACGGTGGTGGAGAGTGTCGAGGCGCTGGAACGTTGCGTGGCTGATGGCCCTGCCGCCATGATCATCTGCAATATCGATCTCGATTCGGCAAACTTGCTCACGCTGCTGAAAAATATTCGCAGTAGGGCACCTCATCACACACTGCCATTTTTGACCCTGACCTCAGGGACAGATCGCCCATTGATCGAACAATTTGTCCAGGCGAAAGTCTCTGACATTATCTTGACCCCGCTCAAGCCCGATACCCTTAAAACCAGGATCACTCGGCTGCTGTTGGCAACCAGCCAGTCGCAGCCCCCACTTTCACAATTTGAATTCGGTCGTTTGCACCGTTTTTCCAACAGCGATCTGGTCGCCAGCAATCAGGATAGTCCAACCATTCTGGTGGTTGACGATGTTCCAGATAATTTGATGCTGATCACCTCGGTATTTCGCAAAGAGTTTCATCTCAAGTTGGTCAAGGATGGCGAAAAAGCGATCAGGACCTGCCAATCGGATAATCCACCCGATCTGGTGCTGCTCGATATCATGATGCCCAACCTGAACGGATTCGATGTCGCCAGAATTTTGCGTGAACATCCCCACTCAGAGCACATCCCCATCGTCTTTATGACGGCACTGGATGATATCTATTCCCGTAAACGGGCGATGAAACTGGGGGCCGTCGATTTTATCACCAAGCCGATCGACATCGAGATGCTGCGTTTTCGCATTGCCAATCTGATGCGGCTGGTGCATGCCAGAAGAGATCTGCAAAAAGAGTTCGATCAGATGCTTGAGCTCAATGCGCTCAAAGAGAGCCTCGAGTTCAATATCCGCTATGAAATTCGGGAGCCCCTGCTCAACGCGCTACACCTGCTGGAAGAGCTGGCGGCCGACTCATCGCTCAACATGCTCCAAAAAACCCAGCTATCCATCACCAGAAAATCTGTAGGCGATGCACTGGCATTGACCCGGCTGGCCAGCGAGATTTACCAGATTGAAACCGGCACCTTTGTTTTGAAAGCGGGTAAAGTCCAGCTCTTTAATATTTTCAACCGGCTTTCGGTGCAATTCAAAAATCTCTATGCCGAGAAAAAGCTCGATATCAAGCTGACCAAACCCAAAAATTACCTCTATGATGAGCTATTCATCGCAGGTGACGAATTTCTCTGTTATTCCGCGTTTCAAATATTGACACGGCTCGCTTGTGAGCATGCGGCACCCTCCTCCTGCGTGGAAATTGTCTGTCTGAAATACCCCGACAGCATTATTTTAAATATTGATAGCTCGACCTTGCTGGATATCAATAATGTCCTCTCTCTGTTCGACAGATTCCCATCATCTAATAACAACAAAGAAGCACACAGTCACAATGGCTATCATGGCAAAATCATGCTGGAAGCTCATGGCGCCACCGTTACTGTGTCGCTGGATGAAGAAACCAGGCTGCTGAATATCTCGGCGCACTTCCCGCAAAAAGAGGGTTTCAATCCATATCCAGAGTGAAAAGAATCACGATCACAGAACTCTGCGGTAACATCGCCGTGGATCATTTTTGGCTACTGCGATGGGGGAATAAAAAAAGGATTTATCACCCCTTTCCATTTATCGTCATCTGGTGGTTTACGCAACGGGGTCTCTTTAATGCAAGCAGCAAGGGCGAACACCATGAAGCTACCTATTATCCTGTTGGGCTATCTCATTTATACCCCACTCAACAAACCCATCCTTTTAAGGAGATAACATGAATCTCATTCGCCGCGTTATCCCCTTGTATGTTCATATTGCCCATCTGTTTCTGGGTTTATTGCTGGTGTTTGCCTTGATCACTCTTGGTCACCAATATCGGCAAACCAAAACCATGCTGATGAAAGAGGCGGAAGACAGATTCACCCTGATTGGCCAAATCACCACTCAGGCTTTAGAAGGGCTGTTCAGCACCTCAGCTTTAAGCGTCAATCTGCTCGCCCAACAGCGCCTGACCGAAGCCAAGACCCTGTCAGAGCGAATGGCCAGCCTTCCCTACATGACAACCCTGCTCAAAGGACAACCTTCTGCCAACGCGGTGTATGCCGGTTACAACAACGGCGATCTATTCTGGCTCATGCGCTGGCCTGCCGACACCGAGGTACAACACCTAACGCCGCCCGCCAATACCCGCTGGATCGTGAAGAGCATCCGGCATCAAGAGGCAACCACTCTTACGGAGACCTTCGCGCTGGCCGACAATCTCACCATCATTGAACGGCAAGAGGAATCAGGACAATTTTTTGATCCAATAGAGCATCCATGGTTTATTCAGGCCAAGCAGAGTGGACAGCTGGTGCAATCCCCTCTCTATATCTCGCACGATACTCAGGAGATGTACCTGAGTTTTGCCGAACCAATGCAAAATGGGGCTGGCGTCATAGGGATGAGCCTGAACCTCCGAGCTATCGAGCGCCTGCTCAAATTCGCCAAGATAACCCCCAATATGCGTCTAGCCATCGTCAATGAGCAGGGCGAGCTAATGACAAGTCATAAAGGTGGGATGGTGATTCATGAACATGGCGCTTATCGACTTGCAAGAGTGACCGAAGCCGACCTGCCTATGATCCAACACTTGATGAATGCCAGTCAGAATCAGAAGGCAGATAGTCTTTCCTTTAAATCAGAGGGCAATGATTGGCAAGGAATGCGTATCACTTTACCGGAAGCCGATGGGTCAAAATTAACCCTCTGGATTGCAGCACCTGTCGATGAGTTGCTGGCCACCGCCTTCACCATTCGCAATCAGACCTTCCTTCTGTCGGGCATCTTCCTGATCTTTGCCCTGTTCGCAGCCATCAAGCTGGCCAGAACCGCCGCCAGGCCCCTCGATGCCCTGACGCAAGAGACGGAGAAAATTGCCAGCTTTGACTTCAACGACCCGGTCAGGGTCAACACCTATATTGCCGAAATCATCGCTCTCTCCCGAGCCATGGGCGACATGAAATCGACTATTCAGCGCTTTTTGCAGCTTTCCACCTCCCTCTCCAGCGAGACCAGTTTCCCCCGCTTGCTGGTGCGGCTGCTCACCGAAATGCAGCAACTGACCGGTGCAACAGGCTGCATGCTCTACCTCTCCGATAGCGGCAACAAGACGCTGGATCTGGCAGGGTTGTGCTGGAATGGCGAGGTGCAGGAGCAAACGCCGATCCACAGTATCGGAACCCTCAATCAGCCAAAACATCCACTGTTCCAGAGCTTGCAAGGGGTAGAACTGGAACCCGTTGCATTGGTCACCAGCGAATTGCAGATCCTGTTTCCCTACATTGAGGAGAGCGACACGCCGCTGACCTTCTGGCCGATTGCCCTGAAAAACCGTGATGGCCAACTGCTCGGCACCCTGGTGTTTCTGATCGATGAACGGAAGAAGTCCCTGACCCCGCAGCGGATGGCATTTGTCAACGCGCTCTCTTCCACCGCCGCCGTGGCACTCACCACCCAGCAACTGCTGGAGGAGCAGCGCAATCTGCTGGAAGCCTTTATCCAGCTCATCGCAGGGGCCATCGATGCCAAGAGCCCCTATACCGGTGGCCACTGTCAACGAGTCCCCGAACTGACCAAGATGCTGGCAGAAGCGGCATGTGAGGCCAAGGAGGGCCCCTTCCAACACTTCTCGCTCGATGAAAAACAGTGGGAAGCAATACATATCGCGGCTTGGCTGCACGATTGCGGCAAAGTCACCACACCGGAGTTTGTGGTCGACAAGGCCACCAAGCTGGAAACCCTGTGCGATCGCATTCACGAGGTCAGGATGCGCTTTGAAGTGCTGAAACGGGATGCCGAGATTGCCTACTGGCAGGCACGTCTCCATGGGGGTGATGAGGCCACGTTACAGGCCACGCTGCAACAGCAGTGGCAACAGCTGGATGAGGAGTTTGCCTTTATCGCCCGTTGCAACGAAGGGGGCGAATTTATGGCCACAGAGCATATTGCAAGGCTGCAGCAGATCGCGGGCCGCACCTGGCAGCGCACGCTCTCCGATCGGATTGGGATCTCTCAGGATGAACTGGCACGCAAACAGCGGGCCGCGGAGCCACCGCTGCCGGTCACCGAACCCTTGTTGGCCGATCGCCCGGATCACCTCTTCACCCGCAGCAACCGCGACCGCCTTGCCCCTGACAATCCTTGGGGATTTCAGGTCAACACCCCTGAATACCTCTATAACCGCGGCGAGCTCTACAACCTCGCCATCCGCCGGGGCACCCTCACAGATGAGGAGCGCTACAAGATCAACGAGCACATGATCCAGACCATCATCATGCTCGAAAAACTCCCCTTCCCCGCCAACCTGAAACAGGTGCCGGAAATCGCAGGGGGACACCATGAGAAGATGGATGGCACTGGTTATCCCAAGCGGCTGAAACGGGACGAGATGAGCATCCCTGCCCGGATGATGGCCATCGCCGATATCTTCGAGGCGCTGACCGCCAGCGATCGCCCCTACAAGAAAGCCAAATCTCTCTCGGAGGCCATCCGCATCATGGGATTCATGCAACAGGATCACCATATCGACCCCGAGCTGTTTGCGCTCTTTCTCCGCTCTGGCGTCAACCTGCGCTATGCCAAGCGTTACATGAGCCCGGAGCTCATTGACGAGGTGGATATCAGCCCCTATCTCGCCAGCCATTGATCGCCGCGAGGCACTCTGGGTTACCTGATGCCTGCAGTCTGGGGATCTGCATGCAGACCCGCTGTCTTGTCACCGGTGGTCACCCCGATGCGTAATAGAGATGGGGAGGATATGCACCGGACAGCCATGCTAATCCTCTCCATGGCGCCTTGTTCTGACTGACCTTACGGACACTTGCCAATAACGGTAATCGAATAAAAAAACGATAAAAATCAAGATAGATAGCCAAATGAAATGACATTATTGACTATAGTTCAATCGAACGTTTGAAAAACGTGACCACTTCTCATGGGCCCAGCGCAATGACCACTGAACGGGAACAGTTGATCCGCTCACTGTTTGATGAGTACATCGAGCTGTATTCATCACGGGATGATCGGCTCACCACGCGGTTTAGCGACAATTTCAGCGGTTTTGCCGGCAGCAGTGATGTTCTGGTTACCGATAGGGATGAGTGGATCCGGATAACCCGCCGCGATTTTGCCCAGATCCCGGGCAGGATCCGCCTGGAAATACTCAATGTGACCCTGCAAGATCTGGCCGCGGATGTGGTGGCGGTCACCGCCTTCTTTCATATCCATCTACCGAAATCAGAACCTATCCTCTCCCGCAGAACCGCCAGACTGGTATTGATTTTTCGACACGAAGCCATGGCGTGGAAAATTGCTCACAGCAGTATCTCCATCCCTTACAGTGCGGCTCGGGAAAGCGAAATTTACCCGATGACCAGTCTGGAGGAGCGCCAACATGAGCTGGAGCTCATTATCGAGCTCAGAACCAGGGAGCTGGCGGAAGCGAACCGGAAACTGGAAGCGCTCAGCAATACCGACGGGCTAACCAATATCGGCAACCGTCGTCTGTTCGACAACTCATTGAACCAGGCCTGGGAGCGCTGTATTCAGACAGAGATGCCGATTGCGCTCATCATGCTCGACATCGATCATTTCAAGCAGTTCAACGACCTCTATGGCCACGTTGCCGGTGACGAGTGCCTTCGATTGCTGGCCCATACCCTGGCGCAATCCGGGCGCCGCTCGGGGGAGTTGGTGGCCCGCTACGGCGGAGAGGAGTTTGTCATCCTGTTGCCACATGTCGAGCGTCAATCCGCCTATGAAATTGCCCAACATATCCAGCGGCTGATTTTTGCACTCGCGCAGCCACACGCACAAAATGCCACCGGTCTGGTGACCGTTAGCATGGGTGTTGCCAGCCTCAGACCATCGAGTCACTGGCAGCCATCTGAACTGGTAAAACTGGCTGATGCTGCGCTCTACACCGCCAAATCATCCGGCCGTAACTGCATCAGAGTGGCGGAGTCACCCAGCCTCCCGCAACCAGTCTGCCCATAAGTCCCTCATACGCCACCATCCTCCCCGTGGGGAACCACTGCGCGCTAACCATGCACGGCAAGGCTCAACGCATCCCATCGCAACATGCCTTCCCACTGATCCAGTGTGCTTTGATAGGTATCTGCCGCGTTGTAATGGACCATGGCATGCAGGCGAGCATGATGGCCAAGTCGCTTGACCACGTCGGGCATCGCATTGAGGCTGGCCAGCACCCGCGCCAGATCGCCGGGATCGTTTGGCTGATATTTGCGGCAATTCACGTCATCGGTGAGGTGTCGGTCCCACCAGGCGCCATCGGCCGGGATCACTACACATAATCCTGCCGCCATAGCCTCCAGAATGGAGAGGCCAAACGGTTCCTGATGACTGGTGGAGACAAAAATACCGCATTGAGCTCGGATCTCGTCAAGATTGGCGGGGTTGGCATACCAGTGCGTGTCTGGCAGCTGTGGCTGAGGCTGGCTACAGGGTTGCAGCGTGCCCTTGGGCTGCAGATAGCACACCATCAGCTCGGGGCGAGCATCAGGGATCATTTGATGGGCGGCCAGCATGGTCTCCAGCCCCTTCCAGCGCAGCAACGAGGCCGCCCACAAAATACGAGGCCCCCCCAGGGTCGCTTTGGGCCAATCAATCTCGCTCAAACCATTGGTAAATGGCTGCCAGTGTGACGGGAACTCGGTCTCGCCAAGCCTGGCCAGCAATGCCGCCAGGGAGCTGCGGGTTGATTCGAGATAAAAGACAAAACTCGCCCGCTGCAGGGCTCTGGCAGAGAGCCCCGAGCACCCCACAGGGCCATGGATCAGCTGAACCACCCGGCACCGCAACCAGCGGGCAGCCCAGTAACAGCAGAGATCCACCCCCGGCCCGGACGCCGCCACCAGGCACTTCACCTGCCCCAGACGCAACACCAGCCAGAGGATCAGCAGGGTCTGCCACCCCTGTTTAAGCAGATAACCGATGCCGGACTCCCGCCCCTTCAATATGTGGGGCAACCAAAGAGGATGATGCTGACAACGGGACCAGGAGTCGGGATCCTGGGTCAACACATGGCATGTGAGCCCGGGCATCCGTTTGGCCAACTCATCGAGCAGCACTTCGGTCGCAACCTTGGAGCCACCGCGAAACGGGATAGGATCCACAACGATGACCTTTCCGAACACCGGCTCAGTTTGCATGCTCATCTTGCTGCTCCCTTACTCTGGCACCTTGCGGCGGCCAAACCCCAGTTGCACTTTTTGCGCCACTCTTGCCATCCCACTCGCCAGCATATTGCGACCTCTGGCAAGGAGGCGTTGCCCCGCCCAATGCATGAGTGGTCGGAAGGGTGTGGGGGCCGTGGCGTGCCAACGACCAGCCAGCGCGGCGTCCCACACCGCCGTGACCCCGTCGACATAGCGCGCCACCGTGAACAACTGTGCGGCACGCAACTGAGCGGCCCGCCCCATTTCACATCGGCGCTGCGGATTGCTCAATTGCCGCCAGTGATCAGCCATCTCGGCCCAATCCCCCGGGGTTGCCAGCAAACCGGTCACCCCCTCTTCCACCACTTCGGGGATGCCGCCCACTCGGTAGGCACTGACCGGGAGCCCCAACATGCCCGCCTCCGCCAACGTCAGACCAAACACCTCCTCACGGGCTCCGGAGACCAGCAGATCCACCCCGCCCCGCAAGATAGCGGCACTGTCCGGCCGCTCGCCCAAAAAGTGGACCCGCTCGGCCACCCCGAGTTCGACAGCCAACGCCATCAATGCTTCCCGCTCCGGGCCGCTGCCAATGATCAGCAATTGGGCCTCCTCCCCCGATGCCATCAGGGCAGCCAGCGAGCGGATCAGCAGATCAATCCCCTTGCGTTTGATCAGGGAGCCGATGGTGGCGATGATCATATCCCCCGGGGGCAAGCCCAGCATGCCGAAGACCGGCCAGTGAGCACCGCCATTCAGGCGAGCGGCATCCACCCCGTTGGGTACCCGGATCAACCGATCGGCAGCGCAGCCATCCTGGCGCCAACCGGTCAACACCGGCTCGCTCACCCCGATCAGCACGCTTGCCTGATGAACCCGCAGGCTGAATCTGTCTCTGGGCTGGTAACGGGCATGGAGGTGGCACACCAGCGGTACCTGCAACACTCGACAGACCCCCACCAGCCACTGACAAGGGGCCGCGCTGTTGGCATGCACCAGCTCAATCTGCCGCTCGGTGATGAGCTCTCTGGCTCGCCGGGAGAGGCGCCGATGGGCCGCAAGATCAAAACGTGGCGCCTGCCATCCCAGCAGCAGGCTGAACGGCTCGACCATGGTTTCTACCCCGAGGGTGGCCGCCTCTGCCGCCAGCGTCGGGCTATTGCACCAGAGCAACGGCGTAAAGCGGCTGCGATCGAGGTGGGCCAGCAGATCCAGCAGACAGCGTTCGCTGCCGCGGATCCAGTCCTCTCCGTAGTGAACCAGCAAAACAGGGGTTGCGTTCATCCTCTTGCTCCCTTTGGTGGCACTGCCGGCAACCGGGTTGCCTCCTGATGATCCTCAGCGGTGGCCTGCACCTCTGTGGCCGCCTGCTGCACGTACTTGATGGCGGCGACGGCCAGCGCCAATTCCAGATAGATGGGCCAGGTAAACCCTTGGGTCAGGAAGGATCCCGAAATCACAAACCCCACCATGCTGGCCATCACCCCCTGCATCGCCGTGATCACTGCAGGAGGCATGCCAGCAAGCTGGCAACGCCAGCAACTACGCAGGGTCACCGTCACCATGCCGATAAACAGCGCCAGCCCGACAAAGCCGGTTTCAGCCAGCACCCCGAACCAGGTGGAGTGCACCGCATGATTGAGTCCATCCCAATGGGGGCTGTAGAAGAAGTAGTTGTAATAGAAATTGGACAAGCCCACCCCCACCAGCGGATGGCCCAGCGCCATGCCCCAGGCCGCTTGCCAGGCGTAGATCCGCCCCATGGCCGAGGCATCGACCCCACTCTCGGCGGCGCCGCCAGATGCCCGGTCGCTGATCCCGGCGGCGGCAAACAGCACCGCCAGCGCGACCATCCCCATCGAGATCAACAGGGTTTTCGACTTCACCCGCTGCCAGGCACACAGGCCGCTGACCGCACACACGCCAAGCAAACCACCGCGGCTCTGAGTGGCAATAATGGCGGCCGCAGTCAGCGCAAAGCCGAGCCCCCCCAGTAAACGCCCCCCCACCCCATTGCCATGATTGAGCAGCAAGCTCAGCGAAAAACCGGCAGGAAAGAGCAGCACCAGCGCCAGATCGTTGGGATCCCCCAGCACAGAGCCCAGCTCGCGCCCTATGGTCACCCGGGTCCCCTCCACCAGCCCAATCCCGCTCGCCTTGTTGTAGAGGGCCACCAGCGCCACCAGACAGCCCGCTACCACGAAGGTACGCACCGCCAGCGCAAAATCCCCCGGGGTGCGCACCAACCAGGCGGTGGCCAGGGTCATCAGATAGATCTTGCTGTAGCTGCCGGTCCAGGTGGCGATCGCCTCGCCCCGGTTGCTGGCAAACAGCACACCGATGGAGACCATCACAAAGAAGGCCGTCAGCCAGCTCAGGGCTGGACTCCAGTAGGGCTTGATCCGACCGGTCAGCAAAATGTGCCAGACCAGCGCGCCGATGGCGGCCAGCGAGAAGAGCAGCGGGATCTTGAGGGGATAGAGCTGGGGGAACACCTCATGCAGCCGAAAGAAGGAGAAGGTGACAAACCCCAGCACCATCAAGAAGGGCCAGCGCAGGGCAAACCAGATGGCGGGAATGGCAAGACCGAGCACCGGCAGCAGCAAGGGATGGGGCAGCCGCCACCAGAGCAGGGCCAGCACCAGACAGATGGCGCTTGCCCAGATGGCCGGCGTTAGACGAGCCATGATCCTGCCCACCATTGGCCGAGCCAGACCATCGCCAGCGCCCCAAGCGAACTGGCCCAGAGGGTGGAAAGGCGATACGGCAGCGGCAGCAACCGCTGGCTCACCAGATAAAAGGCCAGCGCCCGTACCAGATAGACCAGCAGCAGGGTCCAGATCACCCCGGCAACCCCGAAGGGGGGGATGGCGAGCAGAAAGCCTGCGACCCCAAGGGCGCTGCAGCCCAGATTGATCACCATCTGGGCATTGCTCTTCTCGCCGCTAAAGCAGCCGACATTGAGCAAGTCCGAAACATTGCGCACCGCCATACCCAGCACCAGCAGCGGAATGTAGGCGATCGCCCCGTGATAGCTCTCCGGGGTCAGCCAGCGAATAAGCAAGGGAGCAGTGAGCCCGACAATCCCCGCGGTAACAAACCCCAGTACCGACCCCATCACGCTGTAGTGGGCATTGAGCCGCAGTCCATCCGGCTCGCGCAGCAGCATGAAACGGCGGGGATACCACCAGAGAGCAAAGGGTTGCAGCAACAGCCCCACCGCAAGCGCCAGCTTGCCCGCCACCGCGTAGTAGGCAAGCAGCGCCTCCCCCACCACATCGGCCAGCAACCAGCGATCCAGTCCGCTCAGGGCAAAACCTGCCAGCCCGCTCACCACCAGGGGCAATCCATAGCGCAGCAGCGGCCGATAGTGCTGCCAGTCAAAGCGGATCCCGCTATCTCGCCACTGCCAGAGGCTCAGCAGCAGCGCCAGTGCAACGCAGGTCAGGGTGCCGGAGGCCAGCACCCCGCTCACGCCCCAACCGAGCCAGAGCCACCAGCCGGTCAGCACCGACTGGATCACCGCCTTGCCTGCGGTCGCCACGAAAAAGAGCTGCGCCTGATTGCGCATCCGCAGCCATGCCAGCGGCACGCCGATCACCCCTTCAAACGGCAGGGCGCAGAGCACCCAGCGCACATCCGCAAGGCGGGTTTCAACCGGCAGCCAGGCTTGCACCACAGGTGCCAGCAGCCAGAGCAGCACCAGACTGGCCAGGGCGATCAGCCAGACCAGACCAAACATGCGGGCCACCACCTGCTGGCGCTCCTGCTCATCTTTCGCCAGTCCGGCAAAGCGGTAGAGGGCATCAACCAGCCCGAAGCCCAAAATAAGGGAACCCAGATTGATGAGGGTCAGCAGCACCTCCAGCTGGCCGTATTCACGAGGCAGCAGCTGATGGGTCAACACCGGCAGCATCAGCAGGGAGATCCCCTTCATCAGGAGCAAGCCGCTGGCGTAATAGAGCATGGCAATCTGGTTCACACCAAGTTTCATAGGGCCTCCCAGCCACCCGAAGCATCCTGCTTCGGGTCAGCTACCGCTAATGCAAAGCCCACGCCACTCACTCCCGCCCTGAAGCGATAGCCCCTCTGTGCGGCTTAACCGGCCTGAACAAGCCCAGAATGAGACTGGCATTTGCGTTTTGCACAACACTGGCTGCAAATTGCACCAACCGGCGCAATCTGCCCCACCTCTTAGCCCCATTTGGCCCGATCACGCCGAGGTCGTCCTGTTGGCCCGATCCCTGCTTTCTGCTTAGCGAGCAACGGACTGCACCAGAGGGAGAGGTCGCTATGAACACCATCAACCTGCACCGGATGAAAAGCTGGGCCAAACAGGGGGAAACGCCACTGGCTCGCCGGGTATGGCGACTGGCCAAAAGTGCCCGCCACTGGTCATTCCCCGTGGTCCCTCCCCTGCATCGGCTGCTTTATCGGCTCTATCTGCTGGGCAGCAACGGGCTGGCAACCCTGACCCGCACCCTTTGGTGGACCCCCTTGTTTCAATCTCGCCTGACGGCCCCCGCCCCGCGCCTCTATCTCTATGGCGGCATCCCCTATATCAGCGGTCCGGTCATCATCGAAATTGGTGCCGACTGCCGCCTCAGCGCCGCCATGACCATCAGCGGCCGCGCATCGAGCCAGACACCAAGGCTGGTGATTGGCCGCAATGTCGGGATTGGCTGGCAAACCACCCTGGCGGTAGGCAGCAAGATAGTGCTGGGGGATAACGTCCGGATTGCAGGGCGTGCCTTTCTGGCGGGCTACCCGGGGCACCCGGTCAACGCCCGCGATCGCGCTCTTGGCAAACCGGATCGCGATGAACAGGTGGGGGCCATTGTGCTTGAGCAGGATGTCTGGCTCGGCACCGGGGTGATGGTGATGGCCGGTGTCACCATAGGCGCCGGTACCATTGTCGCCGCAGGCAGCGTCGTCACTCGGGATCTGCCCGCCGGTGTGCTGGCAGCGGGTGTACCGGCCACCGTACTGCGCCCGTTGCAGCCACAAGATCACAGCGACCTCGCACACGCTTCGGAGACCTTTGCATGAAACCACACTCACTGCCGCAACTGGTGGTATTGGGAGAGGATTGGGGCCAGCACCCCTCCAGCACCCAACACCTGATCAAGCGTCTGTTGCCCGATTATCAAGTGCTCTGGGTCAACTCCATCGGCATGCGTTGCCCCCGCTTTACCCTTCATGATCTCACCCGCATCGTCCGCAAACTGGGGGCCGTGCTGCGCGGCGCGCGCCATGCTGGCGGCCAGTCGGTTGCGCCAATCGACGCCAGCAGCCCCCGGGTTCTGCCGCCGCTCGCCTTACCGCTGCCCGGCAGTCGGCTGGCGGGCAAGATCAATGGCCACTGGCTAGCGGCGCAGATCCGGCGTCAGCTGCCCGAGCTGGATCGCCCCTTGCTCTGGATCTCCCTGCCCAGCGCCGTCGATCTGATTGGCAAGCTCGAAGAGCGGGCAGTAATCTACTACTGCGGCGATGACTTCTCGGCGCTGGCGGGGGTGGATCATCAGGCCATCGCTCACTGCGAAGCCCGACTGGTGGAAAAAGCGGATCTCATTCTGGCCGCCAGCCCCGCGTTGGCCAGCCGCTTTCCCCCTCATAAAACCCAGCTCCTCAGCCACGGCGTGGATCTCGAGCTGTTTATGCCCCCCAGAGAGCGTCCGGCGGATCTCCCCTCCGGCCGCCCCATTGCCGGATTTTACGGCAGCCTGAGCGACTGGATTGATATCCCTCTGCTGGCAGAGACGGCCGCCGCCCTGCCACACTGGGATCTGGTGCTGATTGGCCCGGTCCAGACCGATATCTCCCCCCTCAAGGGGCTCCCCAATATCCATCTGCTGGGGCCCCGTCCCCATCACACGCTGGCGGCCTATGCCCAGCACTGGCAGGTGAGTCTGCTGCCCTTTGTCGACAACGCCCAGATCCGTGCCTGCAATCCATTGAAATTGCGCGAATATCTGGCCGCAGGGCGACCCATCGTCAGCACCGATTTTCCGGCCCTCGATGGCTATCGGGATCAGATCCAGCTCCCCCGCAGTGGGGAGAGCTTGGCCCAGGCCATCAATCGGGCCGCCTTTGATCAACCCAATCCGGGCTGGTTTCAGGAGAGTGGCTGGGAGGGGCTCACCCGCAGCGAAGGGCGCCACACTCGCCAGCAGCAGGTGGCCCTGCAAAGCTGGGATCACAAGGCTGCCGAGCTGAACAACTGGCTAAAGGGGCTGGCCGGATGAGCAGAGGGCTCTGGCTGGTTATCCTGCTCTGCTGCCATGCAGCAATGGCCGCCACCCGGCTGGAGGGGCAGACCCCGCTGCCCCTAACCAGTAACCAGACACCCCAGCGGCTCGATCTGAGCCCCCACAACTGGCCAATAGGCAGCGATGATGAACTGGTGATCGAGGGCCATAACCCCAGCGCCCACCCGCAAACCCTGATCCTGCGTATCGACGACGAGGCCTCGGTCAACTACCGCAGCCGGGTCAATCTGGAGCGGATTGTCGCACCCGGCCCCTTCACCCAGCGCTTTGCCTTAAGCGAGTGGCGCACCAGCCAACCCAGAGCGCTGGCGTTGGACAAACTCACCA
This sequence comes from Aeromonas sp. 603404, assembly GCF_049171775.1. Lineage (NCBI taxonomy): Bacteria > Pseudomonadati > Pseudomonadota > Gammaproteobacteria > Aeromonadales > Aeromonadaceae > Aeromonas > Aeromonas sp. 603404. The sequence goes on along the minus strand of NZ_JAAKPE010000001.1, from coordinate 499,863 downwards.
AGCTCTATCTCTTTATGGCCGATAACGCCCCCTCCATGACCATTCACCGCTGGTACTGGGTGCCCGGTCTGACCCTGCCTAAGGGCACCATTGCGCTGGATCTGGGGGCCTCCACCGCCCCCCGCTTTACCGGCTTTGAGCCCCTGAGCCCGGGGGATCCCCGGCTGATTGGCCATCCCACCCCCATCTTGCGCCCCTCCGGCGATGCCCTTGTGCGCGATGGGCTGCGCAATCTGGATGGCGTACGGCTGGAGGTCGCCAAGGGGCGCTACCAGCTCACCCTCTGGCTGGATGACCCAGGTGAATGGGAGTACCTGCCCCACCCCTTCGAGCGCAGCGTGCTGGTCAATGGCGAGCCCATCTGGGCCGAACAGTGGCAACCACAGGAGTGGCTCACGCAGCGCTATCTGGCGGGACAATCCCGCGAGGCACTGCCAAATCCGGATCCCTGGCAGCTGTTCGGGGCGCGTCAAGGCGGCCCGGTCCATGTCACCCTGAACCACCCCGGCGGCCCGCTCACTATCACACTGGTGGGCCACTCACCGGATGCCAAATACCTGGCGGGGCTGCTGCTTGCCCCCTATCCGGCCTCCACCAGCAAAGAGGCTCTCCCGAATAGTGGAAAAGATCTCGCCGTATTGGCCGACGCTACCGCCATCGTGCTGACCAAGCAGCGCCAGCTGTTTTTGGAAAAGTGGACTCTGGCCCCCTATTCCCCAACCCCAGCCCCAGCTGCACAGCAACTGAGCCTCACGCCGATTACGGATGCCGCCCCAACCCTGCAGATCGCCCCGCTATCTGCGGCCGATGCGTTGAAGCAGGCTTCACAACCCGTGCTGGCCGCCCGTGGCAGCCAGCTGCTGCTGGAGTTTGCCATCCACGCCGCCACCGACGATCCGGCCCCCTTGCTGGTGATCCACCCTCCCGAGCAGGCAGGATCGCCGCTGGCGCTGACCCCCTATTACGGCAAGTGGCATCTGGTTCGCCCGCAGGCGAGTGGCACCCTGTTGGCCCCCTCGGATCAGGAGTTGGTCGAGGGGGTCGCCGGGCTCACCCTGCTGGCAGACGTGCCACGGCGTCTGGTGCTGCAGATCACCGTCCCACGCGATGCGCCGGCGGGGCGCTATCTCGGCAATATTCAGCTGCTGAGCCAGCAGCAACTGGTGCAGCTGCCATTGACTATCGAGGTGCTGCCGCTGACCCTGCCCGCGGCCAGCAAGCCGGTCGGCATCTATGTCGAAGCGCCCCCCTATCTGAATTGGCTAAGCCCCGACCCCGAGGCGCTAAAAGAGCAGATCGCTGTGGCCAGTCGCTGCGATCTGCAGCGGCTCGCCAAGCTCGGGATCAGCGGCCTCTCGCCCGCCCTGCCACAGGATGAAGCGGGGATGCGGGAGATCATGGGAGAAGCAGCCGGGCTCGGCTTTGTGCCGCCCCTGCTGGCCTATACCCCGCTCAAACGCTGGGGGGGCGACCCTGCCAGCCAGCTCGAACAGTGGCAGGCGCGGCAACAGGGGCTGACCGCCAGCGGCTTGCCCCCGCTGGCATGGAGCCTGTTTGATGAGCCGGATCTCGCCACCCTGCCCACCATCACCACCCTGGCGCGGGAGATGAAACGGCGGGATCCGGCGGTGATCCGCGCAGGCCACTTCAACCACCCGGGTCAGGTTGGTCTGCTGGCAGAGGTGGAGATTGCCCTGATCAACGCAGGTTTTGGCGCCGACAAGGCCGATGTGGCGCGGGTGCGCCAACACAAGGTCACCCCCTGGTTTTACAATCTGGGCACCCCGAGAGCCGCCGGGTTCTATCTGTGGCAAAGCGGCGCCGAGGGCTATTTGCAGTGGCATGGCCGCATGCCCACCGCCCTGCCCTATGACCCCACCGATGGGCGGGAGAGCGACTTTATGCTGCTCGGCCCGCAAGCCTGCGAGGCGCACCGCCTCTCCCACGATCTGCTGCTGTTGCAGCAAGCCATCGAAGATCTGCGCTGGCTCGCCTGGCTGGAGCAGGAGGCCCGCTATCAGGTGGAAGCCGCCCTGCTGCTGGAGCGCCTGCGGGATCAGCTGCCGACCCGCTGGCAGGTGGCAGAGCAACTGCCCTCTGCCGCCTGGATCCAGTGGCGCCGCGAGATTGAACAACTGGCCAAGGGATTGAAAACATTGCAAACTGGTGCCAACTCATCCTCCTGAAGTGACTGCGTATGGCCAACCAGATTCCCCGCTCCACAGCCAAAGACAGCGCCCTGCGCCGCCTGTTGCCCCTGATGCTGCCGTTGCTGATCCTCACCGGTTGCGCCCGTCAGGAGCCGGTCAATGAGACCCTGCCGATCCTCAACCAGTTGCGGGAACAGCAAATGGCCGAACAGCCCCAGCTGCAACTGCAGTACCAGCAAGCGGAGACACAACTGCCAGCGGATCAGGAGCAGCAGCTGCATCAGTTTTTAGGACGCAAGGATCCGGCCCGAATTGCGCTGGTAAGCGGCCCCGGGCTGCAAACCGACATGCTGGAGAGTGCGCGGATAGCGAGCGTGCGGCTAACCGTACTCACCCGCTTGCTGGGCTCTCGCGCCATTGAGCTGGAGCCCCGCTATGACCCCATGCTGGCCCCCAATACCTTGCTGATCCGAATTCTGCCAAACGGTGAACCGGGGTCGGTCACCCCAGCGGCGGCGCAATAAGGTCAATGCAAGAAGTCGGCAAGGCCACCCGATAGAGGGGATAAGGGGCCAGCCCCCACAATTTGCGCCAACCCTGGGTCAGACGGTAAGAGAGCAGCGGCGGGCTCTGGTGCAGCTCGCCTAAAAACATCACCCCTTGGCTCATCCCTTCACCCGCCAGCGTCACTGACATCGCCTCGCTATCCGGCGCCACCAGCATGGCCTGCAGCAGACCATCACAGCGGGGATGGGCCAGCTGATAGCTGACATAGGTGCCGCCCAATACCGGCGTAGCCACCCGCAAGCGCCAGCCCATCTGGACCAGCTCCAGGAGCATGGGCTTGGCCCCCTCGTTAACTGCCCGGTTCTGATAACGCCAGCCCATGGCGGCAGCACTGAGCAGCGCCACCAGCAACAGCAACAGATATCCCCTAGATAGATGCATCACGGCGTCCCCGGATAAAGAGGATGGTCATCACCAACAACATGATGGCCCACTGGTAGAGCTGGGCCAGCGAGCCGGTATGGAGCCAGCCATACCAGCGCAGATCCAGGCTCATCAGCACCAACCGCAGCTGATTGGCCCCGATATAGAGCAGGCAAACCAGCAGCAACATGGGCCACTGCCGGTAGAGAGGTCGATCCGGCGCCAGCCAGCAGCAGGAGACCAGCCAGGAGAGCACCACCAGATAGAGTTGAGAAAACGAGGAGCACCCCTTGAGCACAATCAGGGCATGGCCCCCCAACCGCTCGATGCGATTGCCATCAAGGCGAGTCTCCCAGCCAAGCAGCTGCAACCACTGGCCCACCCCCCAGGCATCGAGCGCCAGCACAGGGCCGGAGAGCAGGGCAAACACCTGCTGCCCCCACAACACCGCCACGGTAAAGGCGAGCACAATCTGCAACACCGCCCGCTCATCGCCACTCTGATGACGGCGCCATAGCGAGGCCACCAACAGCAGACAGGCCAGCGCCTTGCAACTGGCGCTGGGGATCAGGATCAGCAGGATAAACAGGGCGAGCGCCAGTGGATGCGGACGCCAGCTCGGTGCAACCCGCGATGCAATTTGCCACCAGATAGCAATCAGCAACACCACCAGCAGGTTGAAGTGGCCCATATTGAGCCACACCATGCCCCACTGATTGGCCAAACCAAGTAGCAGCCAGTTGGGTGCCCACTGCCAGGGACGGATCTCCATCGCAACTCCTGCCGGTTATCAGCGCTTTTGACCGCTGACGCAAGTTCTCGCAAGTTCCATGCCTGCCCGGCCTCACCCGGATCAAGCCAAGTCAGAGGATGCAACAAAGCTGGCACGCTTTATTCATTCCCCCTGCTGGCACTAGCGCCAGGGAGAAGGAGTGAGCAATGAAACTCAAACCGTTGGCAGGGCTGCTGGGGATGTTGTTGGTAACCTCCCCCGCATACGCCTTGACCGAAGTCGATACCGAACTGCAACTGCTGATGGATGTGTCGGGCAGCGTCAGTTCATCGGAATTCAATCTGCAATTACAGGGGTATGTGGACGCCTTTTACAGTCAGGATGTACAAAGCGCCATCCTCGACACCAGTGGCGGCAAACTCGGGTCCATCGCCGTACAGATGATCATGTGGAGCAGCAGCAACCAGCAAAGTCTGATGACCGACTGGTTCCACCTCTACGACATGACCTCCATCAACAACTTCGCCGCCACCCTGGATGCCCTAGTACGCCCCTATGCGGGGATGACGGCCCCCGGTTCGGCCATGGCCTTTGGTGCCCAGCAGTTTGATACCAACAACTACACCGCCGCCCGCCAGGTGATGGATGTGTCAGGTGACGGTATCCAGAACAACGGGCTGGATACCTCTACCGTGCGGGATCAACTGCTCGCCTCAGGCATCGATACCATCAACGGCATCACCATAGGTCAGGACTATGCCGATGGGGTGTTGCAAGAGTGGTATGTGGAGAACGTGGCGGGCGGTCAGGATGCATTTGTGATCAATGCCACCACCTTCGCCGACTTTGGCAATGCGCTGGAGCTCAAACTGGCGGCCGAAATTGAAGGGGGCATTATTCCGGAAGGTGCACTGGCCGCCCCCATCGAGGAGATCCCGCTGGCCGCCCAGCTGCTGCTCGGTATGCCGCTACTGCTGGCCTGGCGCTATCAACGCCGAACTCAAGGCCGTCCGCAGCAAGCCAACTGGCAACAATCGCCAGCTATCGGCTAGTTAATCACCCCGTGTGTCGCGATTAGGGAGCCATGGCTCCCTGATTTTTATCTGGAAACAAGGATAAGTGGCTGAGCATATACAGCAGTTGTGCTCATGATTGGGCTGAGGCAGGCTACTCGACTAAAACATGGGGCTGGCGGCTCTTTACGACACTTCTTATTGAACTTTACAACTTTGTATCAGGTAGACAATCAGCAAACTCTCTTTGAATACGTGGGATTTTACCTACCTGCTCACCACCACCATGCAATATAACTAACAGCATGCCCACCATTAACGACACCCCGTTGGATATTCTGACCATCTGTTCAAGTAAAGGAAGTGGATAACCCTTACTGTGGCGATGGATTGCATGAAGTCCACCGTGGATGAACGAACTAAGAGGTTTCCAAGAATACTCTTTGAATTCTCTCAACATATCCAACGGTTCTTGAGGGGACTTTCCTTGTAGTTTTTCTAACATTTCGCTGAGCATAGGAAGCTTATTTGCCTTATTTGCCGTCTCCTGCGTCAGCTCGCTGGTTAACTTTAAAACATCTGTATCGGTTGCAGCGTAGAGCAGCCACATTGCCCGAACCAGTGCCTCATATTGAAGACGAACAAGCCCCGTAGCCGAGGTTAGATTACCTGCTGATATAAGCATTTTGGCACTTTCAGCATGCTCGAAAGCAATACTACACATGACTCTGCTCACCATGATTCTTTGTGAGTCATCGAAGGGAGGCAGTACTAAAAATTCCAGTAAGTTTTTTTCAAGTTCAGCAGAGCGTGACAACAGATGATTTATCAATATAGTCTCTCCTCATTACGATTTTTTAAGGGCAGTAGGTTCGATTAGCGAAGCGTAATCGGACGTTCGCGGTCTTTCTGCAACATTTCTATTTAACTCGCTAAAACCCTTCCATCTTGCCACTTCTCCCCCTCCCACAAAAAATCACCCTCGAACTGGCACCGGTCGGGGCGTAGTTACAGCATTGAAGTGGAGTGTCACAGCGAGCATCCGATTATGCCTACCACCCGCTAATCGAACCTACGAGCTGTAAACACCATACGTTGGCAGCCCCCCTATTCAAGGGCTTGTTAGGCTACCGTACCACCGAACAAATCAATGAATTTTATTGGCTGGCGCTCTTTAGAACGTTTATCAAGATACTCTTTCTGCTCTTTTTCATGCCGTTCTCTCTCAATTTGGGCACTTTGCTTAATAACAGATTTATCTAGGCTCAATAAGTATTTATCTAATGCTTCAATTGTATCAACTGAAGATATGACATCTTCGACCGTCGGCTCAAGGCGGCCATGTGCTGCCATGTTTCTTAATCGACGTGCTTCATGGAAACGGTCACTCAATCCATCAGGTACCGCTACACCGAATCGCTCCCAACGACCATTGACCAGATCTGTGGTTGCAGGGCGACGTTGGAGAAATTTTATGCCTGTTTCCTCTGCAAATACTTCAACTTCTTTTTCGAGATATGTCCAAGCCGAGAGTAATGCACCTAAAGGATGTATTTTAGCTAAATCTTTAAGCTTATCTAATTCTTGGTCATTACTTGGATCACTCAATTTATACTCAAGCAAGTCAGACTCATCTGAAAACTGCACTATAATTTCATCATACTCCTGACTGTAATATTTTTTCAGAACCTCTCGAAAAAAATTCTCTGCTATATTCATGTAAAAAATACTGGTCAATTCATTCGGAGAACCAAAACGATGCTGTAGAGCATTTCTTTCGTCAACTAACAACTCTATCTTATTTAGTAAGGGTAGACTTATAGACTTATCTTGCAATACTTTTATACAACCTTGAATAGTAATTGTTTCCTTTGGCCCTTTGTATATAGATTCACCAGAGTCAAGCACTAAATCTTTCAATATTAATTCCACTGCATTTGCCAAATGCAAAATCAACAATTTTCGGTCTAGCTCTTTCTTACCATTGTAATGTGTAATAGAGTGACCAAGTAACTCCATTGCACTCTGAAATAATGGTGATTCTATTGCCAAAGTTTATCCCTCATAATTTCAAGCCAGCCTTAATATCGCCTAACGGTAATAGGATGGAAAACACTATTAATGCCTTCGTAACGCCTTCCATCTAGCTCTGCCCTACCCTCGTCATCACAACCAATAGATAATATTAAAATCACTGTATTACCAACCAGCATCTGACTTATAAGTCCTTCTTATAGGTCTATTATCAATAGCCTTGCGCCGGTTCCACTTGTATCACTGGATAAAACCTCAGTCAAGAAACGGAAATAGAAAATGGAGCCTATCTCCTCTTTTATGGGGCTTGCCGCGATGTTTACTCCACCATCCGTACAATATAAAAAAGGCCTTATCACAAGGCCTTTTCAGAAATATCCAGATTCAGGCTGGCAGCCCGTTTTTACGGCAATCAACCCGGCTCCGGTGACAAGGGCAATACCTGCCCATCCAGCGCCTGATCACTGTGGGATGGATAGTCCGGTACTGGCTCGCAGTAGGGAATGCGGCTTAGCACCGGCGCCTTGATCAGGGCGGCCAGTTGATCGGAGCGGCGCAGGCTGGCATCCGCCAGTTCGGCCACCAGCGCCAGACCGCAGCCGAGCCCCAGTCCGCCAACAATGCCCGCCAGCAGAAACAGCCAGAGCGGGTAGTTGCTCGGCTTACTGGGGGCAAAGGGTTTGTCGATCACCTTGATCCGCTCCCCCTGCTCGAAGTTGCCCAGATCGCCGGTCACCTTGGCCTTCTCATAGCGCAGCAGCAAATCCTGATAGAGGGTGCGTTTGACCGCCAAATCCCGCTCCAGCTCGGCGAGTTGGCGCTCGGTATCGCCCTGGGAGTCGACCACCTTGTCCAGCCCATCGAGCTGGTTCTTCAGGCCGGCGGCGTTTTGCTCCGCCTCCGTCAGCTGCGTCTGGGCCAGTTGCCACTCGGGCCCGCGCGCCATATCCGGTTGGGATTTGAGCTGCTCGAACTCCTGCTGCAACTGGTCAATCTGATAGCGCAGACTCTGCACCTTGCTGTGCTCGTCGCTGTAGCGGGCCCGCAGCAACACCAGCTCGGTGCGCATCAGTTGCAGCTTCTCATCCAGTTGGCGGGCCAGCTGGCTCTCCTGCCCCAGCGAGAGCTGATCGACCCGGGCCTTGGCCTGCTGCAAGGTGATCAGGCTCTCGGCATAACGCTCCTGCAAACCATAGAGACGGGCGACGTTGGTACTCTGCTGCTGAGGCAAGGCGCTGGCATGCTCCCGTTTAAAATCGGCGAGCAGCTGCTCGGCCGCTTGCAGTTCGCTGCGGCGGCTGTCGAGCTGGCTTTGCAGGAAACGCTCGGACGACTCCGCCGACTGGCGCCCCTTGCTAAGCAGGTTGAAGAAGAAACGCCGCGAAATGGCTTCGAGCAGCCCGGCGCTGTTGGCCGCCGAATCCGCTTTTACCTTTATCTCGATCACCTCATCACCGATCAGCCGCAGCGAGACGGCACTCGAGAGCCAGTCCATAATGGCATCACGCTGGGCTGGCGGGGTCTCGTCATTGACCAGACCGCGATCCCGCGCCACCCCATCCAGTACATAACGGCTGCGCAGCAGGGCTTCGAGCACCGCAAAGCGATCCTTGAGACTCTCCTGAGTGATCAGATCCTTGAGGGTCGGGGTCTGGTTGGCATCTTGCGGCACCATAAAGGTGGTGCGGCTCTCATACTCCTTGGGGGTGAGCAGGCCGACCGTCACGCCCACCAGCGGCATCACCAGTACCGGGATCACCAGCAGATAGCGACGGCGCCAGGCGGCAAAGAGAATGATGTAGAGGTTGTAATAGAACTGGACAGGCATGGCATCACTCCCTGAGAAAAGCGCTCCCCTCGCACGATGCAAAGGCAGTGCCACCAGAGGAGCTGATCGCCTCTGTGGGTAGATCGCAAGAGTGGTACAAGATTCGCATTCTCCCGTTATCCGGGGTGTTACCCCTTCCCTTGCCGGAGCGCGAACCATGTTGTCATCAACCCCGTCGCACAGACCCCATCCCCGCAGAAGCTCCATCGTTCAAATAGTGCAGCACCTGCAGCCCGGCGGGCTGGAGACCATGGTGCTCAACCTCACGCAGGCGAGCCCCGCCGAGCAACCGGTGCATATCATCTCCCTCGAAGGGCACAAAGGGGATGTACTAAGTGCATGGCCCGCCCTGCATCCCTTCGCAGACCATATTCACTGCCTGGAAAAGCCCGCAGGCTGGTCGCTGGCGACCCTCTGGCGGCTCACCCGACTGCTGCGCCAACTCAAGCCCGTCGCAGTACATACCCACCATCTGGGGCCCATGCTCTATGGCTGTCTGGCCAGTCGGCTGGCCCGGGTGCCCACCCTGGTACACACAGAGCACGATGCCTGGTATCTCGATGATCCCCATCAGCGCACGCTGGCCCTGTGGGGGCTACGCGCCTTCAAACCCATTCTGGTGGCCGATGCCACGCCGGTGGCCAACCAGCTGCTGGCCAAGCTGGGCCAGCTTTCGCCAACCGTGATCCCCAACGGCATCGATGAGCTGCGCTTTGCCCCGGGCGCCGCCGCCCTCGCCCGTCAGGAGATGGGATTGCCGCAAGGGGTCAAGTTGATTGGGTGCGCCGCCCGCCTTGAGTCGGTCAAGGGTCACACCTTGCTGCTGGAGGCGATCCGCACCCTGCCACAGGAGGTGCATCTTGCGTTGGCAGGGGTCGGCAGTTTGCAAAATGCGTTGCAACAACAGTGTCAGCAGCTGGGGATCGCCCATCGGGTCCATTTTCTGGGGCTGGTCGAAAACATGCCGCGCTTCTATCAGGGGCTGGATCTCTTCTGCCTCCCCTCGCTGGCGGAAGGGATGCCGCTTTGCGTGCTGGAAGCGCAGGCCTGCGGGGTGCCGGTGGTGATGAGCGACGTGGGGGCGGCCAGAGAGATCGTCTGCCAGGCCAGCGGCCATATCCTGTCGGAGCGGGATCCCGGCCGCCTTGCCCAGCTTCTGGCACAAGGGTTGCTGCAGTGCCATAGCCTGCGTGCCGTCACCCGAGAGTTTGTGTGCCAGCAAAGCAGCTTGAGCCGGATGGCTCAGGCCTATCAGCAGCTTTACAGCCGCTGATCAAGCGACCCGATGACCAGAGGAGCATCCCATGGAATGGATCATGATCGTGTTCTGGCTGTGCACTGTACTGGTGGTCTACCACCATGTCGGCTATCCCCTGCTGCTCAAATTCGGTGGTCGGCAGGCGCGCAAGGTAGCCAATCCACCGCGCCCTCTGGATCGAGGGTTCAAAACAGAGGCCGCCGATGAGGCGCTGCCGACCATCACTTTGCTGATGCCGGTCTACAACGAGGCGGCGACCATCGCGGCCAAGCTGCAAAACCTCGCCAGCCTCGATTACCCCGCCGACAAGCTGTGGGTGCATGTGCATTTCGATGGTTGCAGCGACAACAGCTACCCCATTGCGCTGAGCCAGCTCGGTGATCCCGCCCTGCAGCAGTTGCAGATCAGGCTGTTTGATCACCCCCGCAATCGCGGCAAGGTCGCCGTGCTCAACGAGGCCATGACCCGGGTGCACAGCGATCTGGTAGCCCTCACCGATGTCTCGGCCCTGCTGCCCATCGACAGCCTGCTGCTGGCGGTCGCCCATTTTGCCGATCCCAAGGTAGGGGTGGTCGGGGAAGCGTACCGCTTCTGGCAACCGGGCTCTCAGGGCGAGGAGAGTTACTGGCACTATCAAAGCCAGATCAAGCTCTGCGAGTCGGCCCTTGGCGGCATGCTGGGGGCCCACGGGGCCTTTTACATGATGCGCCGGGAGTGCCTCACCCCGCTGGCTGCCGATACCATCAACGACGATTTCATCCTGCCGATGCAGGCCATCGCCAAGGGGTATCGGGCGGTCTATGACAATCGCTGCGCCGCACTGGAACTGGAAATTTCGGATGCCGCGCTGGAGGCGACACGGCGCAAGCGGATCGGGGCTGGCAACACCCAGCAGCTGCTGCGGTTGCTGCCCCTGCTACACCCCAAGTTCGGCTGGGTTGCCTTCAACTTTGCCAGTGGCAAGGGGCTGCGGGTGTTGATGCCGCTCTGCCTGACCCTGCTGTGGCTCTGCGCCATCCCGCTTGCCACCCAATCCCTGCTGTTTCAGCTGCTGCTGGGGCTGCAACTGCTGGGGTATCTGCTGGTCATCCTGATCCAGCTGACCCCTGTGCACCCCTGGCCCAATCTGTTTCGCAAGATCCACTATCTGGTACTCGGACACTGGTACAACGGCATGGGCACCCTGCGCTACTGCCTGCGCGCCCCCATACGTTTCATGTCACAGGAGAAAGCCGTATGACACACCCCATTCCAAGATTGACCCTGGTGGTCAAACGCAGCATGGATCTGCTCGGTGCCACTCTTGGCCTGCTGCTGACGCTGCCACTGTGGCCGCTGATCATGCTGGCCATCCGGCTCGATAGCCCGGGGCCTGTGTTCTTTCGTCAGCTGCGGATCGGGCGCAGCCATGCCACCCATACTGAGCTCTTTTTCATGATCAAGTTTCGCACCATGCGCGCCGACGCCGAGGCGGCCACCGGGCCGGTCTGGTGTGGCAAGGGGGACAGCCGGATCACCCGCAGCGGCGACTTCCTGCGCAAAACCCGGCTCGATGAGCTGCCGCAGTTTATCAATGTGCTCAAAGGGGAGATGTCGCTGATCGGCCCCCGCCCGGAGCGACCCGGGATCGCCAACCGGCTGGAAGATGCGGTGCCGTACTTTATCGAACGCACCTATGAAGTGGCCCCCGGCATTACCGGTCTGGCACAGGTCAACCAGGGTTACGACGAGTCGCTCGATGATGTGCGCAGCAAGTTGGCGTTCGATCTGGCCTACTCGGTCGCCCTGCTCCACCCCTGGCGCTGGCTGGTGCAGGATGTGCATATCATCGGCAAGACGATCGCCATCATGGTCGGCAAGAAGGGGCGCTAATCCCGCCAATCTCAGCCACATCTCAACCCCATCAGGCCATTGCCACTGCAATGGCCTTTTTTTATGGCGCATCCTTGTGGCAAATCAATGGTGATCACAGAGAAGTCAGCGATCTGATCGCCATCATCTGGCCCCATCCATCCAAAGGCCTGATGCCAGATTAACCAACCGCAGGAACCCAAGCGTTGCGTGATCACAGAAGCAATCCGCCCTCTGCTTCCCATAACACCGGCACATAAAAAACGAGTGGCCAGCAGCCACTCGTTTTGGCGGGTTTCGCTTTGTGATTCAGACGCCGTAGACAGCCAGAATATCGGTCACCCTGTTGTTGACGCTGTACCCTCGGGCGATGGTGTTGCGCGCCGCCTGACTCATTTTGCTGCGCACCACACCATCGCTGCGCAGCCAGTAGTTGACCAGCTCCGCCATATCCCGCACATGGCCGGGCTCCACCAGCCAGCCATTGGATTTATGGTCGATCAGATTGACCAGCCCCCCCACCGCAAAGGTACAAACCGGTATGCCGTGAGCCATCGCCTCCAGGGCCACCAGCGGCAACCCTTCAAAGCGGGAGGTGATGCAGAGCAGGTCGATGTTGTGCCACTCATTGGCCATGTTCTGAAAACCATGAAGCTGGACGCGATCACCATACTGCTGCAACAAGGCGCTTTTCATGGGGCCATCCCCGTAGAGATGAAACGCCCCGTCCGGGCAGAAGGCAGCCAGCTGGCAGAACGCCTCCGGCCCCTTTTCCGGCGAGAGGCGGCCGACAAAGGCAATCCGGTTGCCAGTTACCGTAGCCGGCGTCGCAGGCATGGGGACAAAGTTGCTGATCACCGTGCTTGGCACAGGCAATTTGCGAGCGATGGGCTCGCTTACTGCAATACACTTCGCAAAACGCGCTGTAGTGCGATCCAGCCAGCTGTAAAACTTCAGCAATCCGTCCCCGTCATCCCCGCTGTGAAAGGTCGAGACCACCGATTTACCGGTAAACCAGGCTGTCAGCCGCCCCAGCACCCCGGCCTTGTAGCCGTGGGTGTGGATCAGCACAGAAGCCGGCTGGCGGGCCAGACGGCGCATAAAGTCGCGGCTGTTGTGGCACACCTCGTAGGGCAAGCCCTGTTGTTTGAGCAGGGTCGTAAAGGGGGTCATGCCGTGGTTGCTCACCAGCACTATGGTGGGGCGAAATCCTCTGGCCAGCAGATCGTTGGCCAAGTGGATAATGTGAACTTCTATTCCACCGACCTGACGCGCATCGATGGCCAGCCAGATCTGCTGCATGGGTAACATAAGGCCCTCCTCCCGTGGCTCCATGCCACCTGAAATGAGGCGCTGCATAGAGCGGGCCAGTCAGGCAAAGAGGGGCAGGATCAGGCGCCGGGACAGGCGACCAGCAGGAGGGTCATGTCATCGAGGGCAGCATCATTGATGCGCTCATCAAACCAGCGGGCAATGCGATGAGCCAGTTGCTCAAGACCGGGCCCCGAAGTCAGGCAGATCTCTTTTAGCTGCGACTCCCAGCGCTGGCGCTCTTCTGCGTCACGGCTATCGAGCAGGCCATCGGTACAGAACAGCAGGATCTCGCCGGGCTTGAGCTGACGCTCATTGGTCACGAAGTGGGGATCCGGGCGCAAACCGGGCAAGGGGCCGGTCACGCCGACCTGACGGATGGTACCGGGCCCGACCAGCCAGGGCGCCGGGTGGCCCGCGCTGGCCCACTGCACCCGCCCCTCGTTGCCGAGCTCAATGCAGAGGGTGGTGAGCAGGGTAGCCCCAAGGAGCGGATCACTGTGAACCGCATTGGACAAGATGGTCAGCAAACGGGCGGGGGCGCGCTCCAGATCGTGCGCCGTCAGCAAGCCACGCAGATAACCGGCATAGGCATGGGCAAAGAACTTGGCTTCAGCATCGTGGCCCATCACATCCCCGAGCCACAACACCCGATCCTTGACCAGCAGAAAGTCCCCGCCCCCCACGGTGGCCGCGCGTGTTTGCAACGCCAGCTGGTATCCCCCTATGGAGGTGGCGGGCAATAACGGGCGCAGCGCCGAGGTCATGCGCTGATCCAGCTGCTCGCCCCATTGTGATTTGAGCTGCTGCGAGCGTTGCAGCACCCGCGAAACCGCCAGCAACAGGTCCTGCTTGGTGATGGGTTTGACCAGAAAGTCATCGATCCCCAGCGCCCCTGCCCGACTCTGGGTCCACTGATCCTGATGACCGGTCAGGAAGATAAAGGGCACCCCTTTCATCTTGGGATCCTTCATCAACTGCTGGCGCAGCCCAAAGCCATCGATCCCCTCCATCTCGATATCGGAGAGCACCAGCGCGGGGGGCTGCTTTCCGAGCGCCAGCAGGGCGGCATGGGAGTCGGCATAACTTTCAACCCGGTAGTGCTCATGGAGATAGGCGGTGAGCAGGGCACGCATCACCTTGTCATCGTCGATCACCGCGAGCACCGGCAGCTGGTTGACCGGGCCCTGCTGGCGAAGGGTCACGCGATTGCGCTCACCGTCGCGACAGAAGTGCACCTCGGCAAACAGCTGGTGCACCAGCGCCAGCCCGTATCCCCCCTCCTGCAGCTCATCGGGCAAGGGGGCACTGGCAAGACCGGGTTGTGGGCCGCCATCATCCTCCAGTATCAAACTCAAGCCCGTTTCATCCTCTTTCAGCGTGAGCCAGAGCCGGGTCGCAGGAGGCGCTGTGTGCTTGACGCTATTGGTGGCTAGCTCACTGAAACAAAGCAGCCAGTTGGCTTGATCCTTTGGGGAAACCTGAAACAGGGAGAGTCCCTGCGCCAGCCGGTTGCGCAGTTCGCGTACCGCCTGCAGGGTTGCCGGAGCAGATCGCAACCAGTCATCCATATCGGGCCTCCATCAGCGGGCGATCAGATCCGGAAATTGAGCAAGGCACTGCGCCGACACCAGCGCTTGAGCCATTCGGTCACCCGGTTACTGGGCAGCCGGTTGAGTTCGCGCAGGATCTCGCTGGCCAGCCCCGGGTTGAGTTTGTCGTTATAGACAGCGCCAACCAGATTGGCCTCGGCACGGGTCAGTTTATCCACCGCACTTTGTACCACGGTCGTCGGGGTCACCCCCGCCAGCACCACCAGCAGTGCCCCTTCACAGGCCCCACACACCTGATCGGCCGGAATGTTACCCCGATTGAGGGCAGTGAGCGGCGAGGTATCGAAGATCACCACATCGTAATGTTCCAGCCAGCGAACCAGCAATTGGCGCAAGGTATCCTTGTTGCGAAAGGCCATCAGATCCTTACCCGGCGCCGGGAGCAGCGACAAGGAGCGGCCATTGGCCACAGGCTCGGGCACATCATTGGGCCCCCAGGCAACCGCCGGGGCGCGGCCGGGGTGATAGAGATTGAGATCCACCAGCAGGGTGCGCAGCCCATCCGCTTCCGAGCGCCTTGCCAGCGCATCGCAGATGGAGCTCACCCCCTCTCCCCCTTCCGACGAGGTGACCGCCAGCGAGCGGATCCCCCGGGCGACCGTCGCCGCATAGAGGGATTCGAGCTCCAGATATTGAATGGGGATGCTCATATCAAAGCGTTCCGACCAGGGCCACCACCGAGATCGTGGTCAAAATGTCGCGCATACCATCCATGAAGATGGCCCAGTTGCTGCTTTTGCTATCAGGGATAAAGACGGTGTCCCCTGCGCGCAGCACCGGTAACTGGCTAAAGTCGGGCTCTTTGGCAAAGCCGTCGAGATCGAAGCTGCGGGCCTGATCCCCCTGACCACTGGTGGCCATGTTGATCACCACAATCTTCTTGATATAGGCGCTGCTGGTCGGGCCCCCCGCCTCGGCCAGCAGATCCAGCAGGGTCATGGAGGAGTCAAAACGGTAGCGACCGGGGCGGGCTATCGCTCCCAACACCCGAATGGTGTTCTCCTTCGGCTCATCGAGCCAGGGGCGATTCTTCTCCGGCAGGTAGATGGAGTCGCCGGGCAGCACCTTGGGCAGCAAGGTTTCATCGCCGGTTTCAAAGTAGAGAGCAAGGTCGAGCTTGCTGACCCGCGCAGTGCTGCCACTGCGATGGGCGATGCGCACATTGCGCAGATCCGCCGCCGCAGTCGGACCATCGGCGGCCGACAGGATGTCGATAAAGCCCATCTGCTCATTGAACGCATAGCGACCGGGGGCCCCGACCTGACCGAAGATATAGATGGAGCTATCCGGTGACTGGCGCACCCACTGGGACTTGTTGTCACTGGGATCGGTGGGCAGCTCGGGGATCATGATGGTGAATCCGGCCCGGATCTTCGGCAGGCTGGCGAGCGCCCCCCCCTGATGGAGGAACTTGTCGAGATCAAACAGGGTTGGCGTGGCCTGCCCCCCTTCGGCGGTCAGGATCTGCACCTTGGCGATATCGGCTCGCTCGTTGGGGCCACCGGCGTGGGCGATCAGATCCAGCAACGACATCTCGTCAGACCATTCATAGCGGCCCGGGATCCGCACCGCCCCCATCACCATCACCGCCCGCCCGGGTGCCACCTTCAACCAGGACTTCTCGTTGATATCGGTTTTTTCCGGCACAAAAATGGCATCACCGGGTTTGACTTGGGGAAGCGCCTTTTGCATCCCTTCGGTATAGGCCTGCAAGTCGATGGGTTCGATCGTGCCATCGGTGCGCAGCAAACGGATCTGGCGACTCTCGGCATAGCGGGTCGGGCCACCGGCATTGGCCAGAATATCGAGGAAGGAGTCCCCTTCCCGCCCCTCATAGGCGCCGGGTTTGAACACCTCGCCCATGATGTAGATGGTGCGTGCCCCCCGTTTTATCTGCTCTTCATCCTTGGGCACGAAGATGGTGGCGCCCGGCGCCAGATTGGGCAGCAGCTTGTTGTTGCCGGAGTCGAGATAGGCTTTGAGATCGAACAGCTCGGGGGCATCACCATTGATCACCCGGATCCGCTCCACTCCGGCAAAACGGGTCACCCCACCAGCTCGCATCAGCAGATCCACGATGGAGTTGCCACTCTTGAAGCTGAAGGCGCCGGGGCTGTTGACCTCGCCAAACACCTTGATCGCCTTGCCGGTATCGCCATCCCCGCCTGCCGCCAGGGTCGCCGCATCAAAATCGATCTGCACGTTGCCGATCAGCGGAGAAGCAGGTACGAACACCACATCAAGGGATTGCAATGGCGGCAACACGCTGGCATCGCCGGTATCGAGATAACGCTTGTAGTCGAAGCTCGATACCGTGCTGCCGCGCCGCACCTGCATATTGTTGAGCTGGGCACCGGGCACCAGACCGCCAGCGGCATCGAGTGCCATCTGCACGTTGCCATCAGGCGCCAGATCATAACTGCCGGGTTTCTTGACATAGCCCATCACGCTGATCAGCAGCCGCTTCTCCAGCAAGGTGACGGTCAATTGAGAGAGGTTGTTGTAAACAGGTTTGAGGGCGGTGCGGATCAGCTCATCCGCCTGTTGCAGGGTCTTCCCCCCCACCACTACGTTTCCAACTTCAGGCAGTGCAATTTCCCCCTGCTTGTTGATCTGGAAAGGCTGATCAAAAGCAGGCTCACCGGGTTGCACTATGGCCAACCGATCACCGGGAGCCAACAAGGTGGAGGCCAGTAACGGGCAGGTGAACAACAGCAAGAGAACACAGATCAATCCTTCGAGAGCGCCCCGTTTCATAGACATCCTTTTCGTCTGTTACGTCTGCCCCCATTGGCGTAAGGGGAGCCCTGACCAATCAGCACGACAGCCATCCGCTGTTGTCTGTTGCAGCCGCAAACGTACTTGTTGTAGTGATTGTGCCAACACGGTCTGACGCCAGGCTACATCCGACCAGAGCCGTCCGTGCATATCCCGTTCGATATCAATACGTTGAGATTGTAGTCGTTTCAACTCGGCAGGCATACACCCCTGCAGACTCGCTTGCTTTAATTCCGTCAGCTGCAAGTCGAGTTCCTTCTGACGCTCATCATAACGAGACCAGACCCGCCGTTCATCCTCATTGACCGGAATACGGGTGGGTCTTGCCTCGGCCATGCCACCATATCCCTCCGGCGGCCACTGCGCACAACCCGACAGCAGAATGGACGAGAGCAGGATACCAACCCGTTTCATGATGCAGCGGCCATCATGCCACGGGAACGCATATAGGCCTTGATGCTCTCATGGCAGGGGATCACCCGGTCGATATGCAGCATCTCCAGCAGGTCATGAGGTTGACCGGGTCCACAGACAAGGGCCATCTGATGCCCGTTCATAATCAATCTTTTATAGAGAAATACCAAGGCTCCGATCCCCGACGAGTCGATAAAATGAACATCGCTGATATCGGCTAGGATATCTCCCGGGTGGGTCGAGAGGGTTTCAAACAACGGGCGGAGCTCACTGACGGCCATCGCGTCAAACTCGTTTTCCAGTACCACTACCTGGATATCATTAAGGGTGTAAGTCATGCTTTCCATCGCTAGCTCCTTGTCGATTCTCAGACTATTTGCTGTCACGGCATTCAGCACGTTGCAAATGTTATGCCGGGCAGTGCCACGGCTCTTGTTATCCAAATGATACTCTTTGCGCCTTATTCGCCGACACCCACTCCTCGTTTTGATTGCCAAATTGCAATTGACCTCCCCCGCACGTTGCAAACTGCAATTCACCTGGGTCGAGATCGCCCGATAACAGGCTAAATGGCTGATAATTCAAGCCCATTAGACTGGGCCCGATTATTGCTTACCTTTGCACACAGCTCACAAGCCACCGTTGGCTCGGCCTCCATGCCGCCATATTCCAGGAAGGAGAGATCATGAAAGCAGGCCTTTACATCGCACCACTGTTGGCAGCCCTTTGCGGCACCGCATACGCAGCCCCCTCCCCTGACAGCGCCGTGTTGAAGGTTGAAGGCGCCATCAGCAGCCCCACTCATCAGGCTCTTGCCCTGTGGGACAGCGCCATGCTGGATCAACTGCCGGTACACGAAATCAAAACCCATACCCCCTGGTATGACGAAGCCAAAACCTTTCGCGGCCCGCTGCTGCAAGATGTATTGGCCAAGGTCGGGGCAACCGGCAAACAGCTCACCATTACCGCGCTCAATGACTACTCGGTACAGGTGCCGACAAGCGATGCCGAGCAGTATCGGGTCATCCTCGCCCGCACGATCAATGGCAAGCCACTGTCGGTGCGTGACAAAGGGCCGCTGTTCCTTGTCTATCCGTTCGATCAATATCCCGAACTGCAAAACAAGCTCTATTACGGTCGGGCTATCTGGCAGATCAGCGCGATAAAAGTGGAGTAAATCCCATCATGCGTTCCATGGCGGCCAGTCAACGTTTCTTGTTTGTGGTGCTCTGCGTGCTGCTCCTTGCCTTTGCCGGTATTGGCACCATCCAGTACCGGCAATTTCAGGATCTGCAGCGCAGTACCAGCCAGGGCGAAGACAACGTGATGTGGAACTATTTCCAGCTCTATAACGAAGCGCTGCGTTTTCAAAGCTCGCTGCTCCATGAGCCGCAACCGACCTTCCAGCTCAGATACGATATTCTGGTCAGTCGCATGGATCTGGTGCTGGAGAGCAAGGATCGCAGCCTGCTTCAGCAAACCGAGATCTACCAGCAGGCAAGCAAAGCCATTCGCTCCTACATCTCTCTGGCGGATATCTGGCTCGGCCCGGAAGCCACCAAGCCGCTGGACAATCTTGCCCATCAGGAGCTGCGCCAACAGCTTGCCTCCCTGCTTCCCCTGCTCCATCAGCTGACTCTGGAGGTGAACCAGCAGGCGACCCTGTTTGATGTGGCACGCCGCGACAGCGTGAGGGAGCAGATCATCACGACGACACTCATTGCGACCCTGCAATTTGCGCTGCTCTTTGTGCTCGCCCTGCTGATCTGGCGACAAATGAATATCTCGTTTCTGCAACACAAACTGATGCAGCAGCTCAATGACAAACTGCTGCGGGCAAATCAGGCGGCAGAGGCAGGCACCAGGGCCAAAAGCAGCTTTTTGGCCAACATGAGCCATGAAATTCGCACACCCATGAATGGCATTCTCGGCATGCTCTCACTGCTGGCCGACCGGGATATGGACCCGAGGGAGCGAGACTATCTGGAGACAGCGCGCGAATCGGCAAACCATCTGCTCGGTCTGCTCAACGACATTCTGGATGTATCCAAGCTGGAAGAGGGCAAGATCGAGCTGCAACTGGCCCCCCATCACTTGCCCCAGCTGCTGGAGGATATCCGGGCCCTGATGCAGAGCAACTGCGATGCAAAAGGGATCAAGCTGACCCTGGCTGTTGCCCCCGATACACCGGAGTGGTTGATGATCGACCCGCTGAGGGTGCGCCAGATCCTCTTCAACCTGGTGAGCAATGCCATCAAGTTCACCCATCAGGGGGAAGTAAAGATCCATGTTGATAGCACCCTGTTGGAGCAGGATCGCCACTCGATACGCATCTCGATCCAGGACACCGGGATCGGCATGAGCAAAAGTCAGCTAAAGAACCTGTTTCAACGTTTCGCCCAGGCGGATGTCTCGATCACCCGCCAATATGGCGGATCGGGCCTGGGACTTGAAATATCCCGTAACCTCGCACGCCTGATGGGCGGCGATATCTCGGTAGAGAGCAGCGAGGGACATGGCAGTACTTTTACCTATATCTGGCCCGCCAGAGCCACGACCCCCTCGATTGTTTGCCTGCCGTCCAAGCCGCTGGATCAGGAGAGCTATCGCATCTTGCTGGTTGATGACAATGCCACCAACCGCAAGGTGATCGGCGCCATGCTCGACTCCGTGGGCCATCAGGTCACACTGGCCGTTCAGGGAGAAGAGGCGCTGGAGAAACTGGGTCACACCAAATTTGATCTGGTGTTGATGGATGTCCAGATGCCAGTGATGGATGGCCTAGTGGCCACCACCCGGATCCGCACCTCCCAGATGCCTTGGGCAGATATCCCCATCATCGCCCTGACGGCGGATGCGATGCCGGAATCCAAGCAATACTATCTCTCCCATGGCATGAACGGGTATATCACCAAGCCCATCAATAAAGAGACGCTGCTAAGCGAGATAAACAGACATATTTCCCATGGTCGGCTCAAATACAACGCAGCCATGCGTGTCACCAAACAATAAAACCTTGGATGCCGGGCTACTGATTGCTCATGTGGGGCAACATTGACCTCTGCAGGCAACTGAATGGGCTTGGGTCTGGAACCCACGCAGGCAAGCCGCTTCGCAACAGCTGCACGGGCCGTCAGCTTGTCTCGGGTATGCAGGGATTTGTTGATCTCTTTACGACGACCACAGGGGAGCGTGGTGACTTTCCGGTAATACCAGATGCCGTGGGGACTGAGCCAGAGATTCATCGATGAGCTCCTCGTCGTCCACACAAAGTGGATGACCAAGGGCGTTAGGAAGCTAACTTATTGAATTGCAGAAACAAGTGGTGGCCCTACCAGCCACATCCCGGCACTCGAGTCCCCCGCCTTGGCTGCTACCTTCCGGTCCTGACCAGGTCGACGGGTTATCAATGCGAGCCCAAATAAATCAGGCACTTAGGGATGACGTGGTTGCCATCAACAAGATTTCTAAAGTCAAAACTTAACAACTAACCCGACCAAGGTAATCCACATGAAGTGGAGTAGCTATAGGGGCAATTGAGGAGTCCATGATAACTGCCCTCCCCTAATGCTTCAAGCCAATGAAGAACAGACGGAGTAAACCAACGTAAAATAGCTCCGCAGGTAAAGAAAAGCGGGTAATAGAAGCTCACTGGAAATCCAGTAGTTGGCCTTTGGCTCTGGTATCTAAGGGATGTTGTGAAGAGGATCAAGTAACGATGAGAGAGCATTCAGCATAATAAGCTCCATAGTGAATCGGAGACTTTTATGCGTATTTTAAGTGCTAGCTTATTTTCCCTTCTTGTCGTGTTTGGACTGCCTATTGCTGCCGCATCTGAAGATTCAGAAGAGTGCATTCAAGCAAGACAAGAGGCTGAGAGTGCGGCTGACGTTCTTGCAACAGCAGCGAGCTCATTACATTCATGCGCAACAAATCTGGATCTTGAAGATGACTGTTCGTATGAGATGAGTAATGCGCAAAGTGCACATTCTGATTATGAATCTAGTGTTGCTGATGTCAGTAGTTACTGTGAATAACTTACCATTCTTAGAGACACCTGCATTCCAAACAAATACTGTTCAATAAATAGCCATAAAAACTCGTTCCAGCTCAGACCAACTTGGCATTTCCCCAGCTTGTACAGATCTGGTCTTCATTAGACCTCCCTCTATTCCAGCAGGAATGGGGAGATCCCCAAAGTATGGAGATCACCGAGTTTGAGGGTGCTGATAGGTATCTTATAGATAAGATTATTGGGATAGTCTTTATTCGTAATCATCACTAGCCAGAACTGTCATTAATTCCCAATGAGAAAATGATGTCAGATCTGATAGAAGGTCTGGTAGAAAATACTTTTTTGATAATCATCCCAGACCAAGAACGACGGGTTCAGACTATCCCTGTAGATAATGTCAGGCTCTCCTCAACTCAAGCCTATGCTGCCTGACACTCCGACCAGACCGAAGAGTGATCTGACGGATTACTAAATAATGTCAGACTATTTCCAGTTGACCCCCTCCCGATTTGTTCCCCAAGTTCTAGCTTGGCGAGGTAGTAGTCGATTGATTTACTCGCACTAATAGCAGCATTGGCTAGCTGACTCACGTATTGCTTGCTGACAGTGTCTGCCATTCGAGACTCGAGGAACGCCTTCACATTGGCATTGGTCAGCGTGGGGAAAGCCATGAGTAGCTTGATGATGAGTGTTGTATTTAATGGTTTTCCTGTGTATTTCTCGGAATTGTTCAACCTTGCAGCTCCGACAATCACATCATTACACCAGCTTGGCAACTCGTAGATAGACGGGACTTTAAAAGGTAGCAGCAACCCATCTTCCAACGGGAGAGAAGTGCTATAGCGGTAAAGCCATTGGCGGACAAAGCGATTATCATGGGTAAATGCTGGACGGCCACGCTTAGGGGTAGCGATGGAATTAGTCAGTTCGGTCATTCAGTTTTCTCTGGTCTGGTTGGTTTATCTCATGGGCTGTTCTCCATTGGTCAGGGTTTATTGGAAGGCAATTTTACAAAGGAAGGATCACGAGGACAAGGTGGCAGGCTGTCCAAAAACAGGGGCGGTAAGAAAGAGGGTCGATAGATTTGTTCTCTCCTATGGTCAGGGTTTATTCAAATCAGCCAAGCATCGGAGGTGATAGACTGCCAGTGGATAGAGGCATCGACAGGAAGCCATCTCAATGATCCTCTGTGATTATCCATGGCCAGCACCTAAGCTACCCCATAGGCCAGTTATGCGATTGCTCAGAGATCGTTTGGTGCGTGTAGTGGTCAACTCATGGTGGAAGATTGAATAAGGAAGACGAGCGAGAGGAACCCGATTCCTCTTGATGTCTATAGGTTACTCGGATAGTTCCCCGCCCTCTCGCGCCTTTTTCAGCACTCGCATGACGGTAGCTCGTGACATACCAGTCATCTCCACAATGTCCCCCACTGATACGCCATTGCGCCTGAGATCAACCATGATTTTGTGCTTGGCAACATCGGCTTTGCTTCCCCTGTACTTGCCAGCCTCCTTAGCCTTGGCGATGCCTTCAGCTTGTCGCCTTCTGCGATCCTCATAGTCTTTCCGAGCAAAGGCAGCAAGCAGTTCAAGCATCATCAGGTTCACAGCCCCAAGGATCCTCTGAGTCATGTCTGCGGCTCCAGCCTGTCCCTTGTCCATAGCTCCCCAAGAGGTGGGTAGATCCAAAGCGACTATACGCACCCCAGCATCTTCAACGGCTCGCTTGAGTTGTTGCCATTCGGATTCAACTAGACGGCTCAGGCGATCCACTTGCTCCAGCAGCAAGACATCTCCAGGTTGAGCGTCAGCCAGCAGGCGGGTCAACTCGGGACGATCCAAGTGTGCGCCAGATACGTTCTCCGCATACCACGCCGCTACTGTATAGCCTCGCTCTTGGGCAAAGTCTGCAAGTGTCTGACGTGCCCGTTGTGCATCTAGTTCTTGTGTACTGGCCCGCAGGTATGCCCTCACAAACATCTTTTCTCCTTGTCTCTCTCAGTCGTAATGTCAGTGTCGATCATTCATTAGGTCATGTCTCAATCAAGTGGGCTCACTATAGTTGTCTCATTGAAGTAGGGTCAATGATTTCTTTATCACTTATTGGGGCACATAAACTATGTATCGTTGATGTATACCCTATTGAGATAGGCGGAAGGCAGGCAGGACAAGGGCACCAGGACAGGCTGAAGGGTGGGACACAATGGCAAGGTAACGGGCAGATCTCAGGACGGCAGGCGGTAGGGCAGCAAGATCTCAGGGTGACAGCAGGGCAGGACTACAGGCGGGCAACGGCATGATGTGAGGAACGAACGTCCCTCTCCCCCCTGGCTGGCTTGATGCCCTATAGACAGGACAGGCGACAGGCTCCCCCAGGGCAGGACAGAAGGCAGACGGGCAGGTGATCGGGAAGGCAGCAGGAGGCCCCCCAGGGGGGGACTGGGGGTGGCGCGCGCATCTTATAAGCCCTCACGGATTTTTTCAGAATTTACTGGAGATACCTGTTTGATCCATTGAAATAATCAGGTTCCCTAGAATGTGCAGAAAATCCAAATGGCAGGATTTAGCAGATTTGCTTAAGTCCGGCGTGAGCGATACCAAGTGAGCACACCACTGGGAGAAAGCCGTTTGTCAACCTCGAAGAGCTGGGAACGATGAATAACCTCCCGCCAACTGCTGCATCCGTATAGCTTGGGGGATAGCCCTGGGTGGCTTTGGCCGATACTGCGGATGGCTTCGTTTAACTGTGCCCAGTCGTCCTTGGCTATTGAACGCTCTGCAAATTTCAGCTGTTGGATGATGGTAGTGGTTTCCCAATTGACGACAGGTTCACCAGGGATGATGCCGTAGTAGAAAAGATTCTTTCCGGCGGGAGAGTTTATAAAGTCGATCAGTTCCCTCTTGCCTTTTTCAAAAGTAGTCAGGAGGGAAATCAGCGTATCCCAGTTGTTCTCGATGGTATTGGCTGCTGTGAACAGATAGCTGATTGCCTCCTGGCAACTCGCCTCCGAGTTCAGAGCAAAGCGTGACAGGAAATGATGAACCAGCTCATTTCGCAACTCGAGTAGTTGTTTGAGCTTTTCGTTCATCCATTCCCCGTCCTCCAGACCACAGCTGAAGCTGAAGTAAGCTCGACTGTTTAGAGCATCATCATCAATTTCTTGCTCATCTCCCGGCGTCGTTCTCTGGTTCCACTGGCCCACCAAATGTCCCAGCGTCTTGCCGCCTAGAAGCTGGCGATCGCGTTCTACGTTACCAGCCAATTCATCGGAGAACCCGCTCACCTTCAGAGTGGGCAGGGTTGCTTTGAGCATCAATTCAAACTGCTGCAACTGGAGGAGGCATCGCCCGTATTCCAACGCTATTTGCTCTTTTAACTCATTCAAATCAGGTAGTGCCTTATCAGGCCTCTGGTGTTCCACTGGTGCTCTTCCTTGTGCTCATCAGCATCTAGCTAAATAGTGATTTTTCTTGGATTGAAATACATACGAAATGATCTCCAAGGTAGTACGTTCATAGTGCCGCTTCGATAGCTGCTTGTAGCTTCTCGACTGCTACCCCACCACCGTACCGATCATAGCTGATGGCACCATTGGTATGGCCAAGAATGGCCGCCGCATACTGTAGCGGTACACCCTGATCCTTCAACGCTGTTGCCACGGTATGCCGCAGGCTATGGAAGTCTTTGTCTATAGGGCGATGACGACTGAACCACTGCCCCCAGAGATGGCTGTAACCGTCTTGTCGATGAGGTAACTCAGGGAACAGCCGTCCTCCTGCCCTTTCCTGCACGAAGTCGATAAAGCCACCAGCAATCAGCGAGGAATGAATAGGGATCAGGCGGGCACTATTGGCCGTCTTGAGCTTC
Source organism: Aeromonas sp. 603404 (assembly GCF_049171775.1). Classification (NCBI taxonomy): domain Bacteria; kingdom Pseudomonadati; phylum Pseudomonadota; class Gammaproteobacteria; order Aeromonadales; family Aeromonadaceae; genus Aeromonas; species Aeromonas sp. 603404. The sequence continues at coordinate 474,065 of NZ_JAAKPE010000001.1, read as the reverse complement.
TGGTCTGGCCGGTTATCTCTGATGTTCAGGCACCATACCTCGTCGACCTGCTGCACATCGTCTGCGTACAACTGGCAGATCTCATTGGCTCTCGCTCCGGTATACAGGCCGAGCAGCGCTATCCACTTGCGGTATGGCTCCTGCTGCTTCGCCCACTGGATCAGCCGCTGTTTCTCCGCAGATGTGTATCCACTTCGAGCATTGACTTCTTTGACCCGTTGCAGCTTGAGCCCAGCGAAGTGATTGACGATGCCTTCATGGTGATTGCCGAGCCAAACGAACAACAGAGAGAGCTTCTGGAGGTACTTGTTGATAGTCGTCGGGCTCTTGCCTGAGTTCAGCAATTCGTCCTTGAACTTGACCACATCGGCCTTGCTGTAAGCGGTGGGAGATCTATCCCCCAGCGACTTGATGAAGTAACCGATGTAGTTCTTCTGGTTGCTGAGCTCTTTGGGTGCCCAGGATAGGGCTTTCTCTTTCAGATAACGCTCACTGAGCTCTGAAAGCACAGGGGATGAAATGGCAGAAGGAGCCGCAGAGACTGCATTAGGGGCAGGATTGACCGCTGGTTGTATCTGTTGCGCTAGCTGCTGAAGCTCCGGCAGGGAGCTTGGCTGAGGTTCTGGCTGGACAGTCTCAGGCTTTACCCGAGAACGCGCACAGGCAAGCATCTTAGCCACCATGTCACGTGCGACCAGCTTGTCCCGAGTGCGGAGAGATTTCTTGATGTCTTTGCGGCGACCACAGGGGAGCACTGTCACCTTGCGGTAGTACCAGATACCTTGAGGACTGAGCCAGAGATTCACAGAGAAGACTCCTGATTCATCCACATAAAGTGGATTACCAAGAGGTCTGAAGGGGGCCATTAGCTGTAACTTATTGAATTGCAGAAACAAGTGGTGGCCCTACCAGCCACATCCCGGCACTCGAGTCCCCCGCCTTGGCTGCTACCTTCCGGTCCTGACCAGGTCGACGGGTTATCAATGCGAGAGGACCAATAGGACCACCGGCGAGGAGAATAGGCAAACTGGCCTCTCAATGCAATGGCTTTCTGCCTTCCAATAGTTCGTTTGCCTTATTTTTCAACAATCTGCCGAATGAATCAGCTAAACAGCATGAATTTGGCCCCCACCAGCAGCATCAGCAGGGCAAAGGCCTGCTTGAGGCGTTTTGGTGACAGGCGGTGTGCCAGCTTGGCGCCAATGCGGGCGAACTGGGTACTGGTCAGCACAATGCCCAGCAGGGCGGGCAGATAGATGTAGCCAACACTCCACTCGGGCAGATCGGCATGATCCCAACCCGCATAGAGGTAGCTCAGGCTCCCCGCCAGCGCGATGGGCATGCTGCAGGCGGCAGAGGCGGCCACTGCATTGCGCATCGGCACCGAGTTCCAGCTCAAATAAGGGACGGTGAGCGAACCACCGCCAATGCCAAACAGCGCGGACATCCAGCCAATCACTGTGCCTGCGATGCCGGTGCCGAGCGGTCCCGGCATATGACGCTCCGCCTTGGGCTTTAGGTTGAGCCCCATCTGCAGCGCCATGCTCCAGGCGAAACAGCCGATGATGATGTTGAGGGTACTGGCGCTGAGCAGGTTGGCAGTCATGCCGCCGAGCCAGGCGCCAATCAGCATGCCGACCCCGAGCCGACGGATCATCACCCAGTCGACGGCCCCCGCCTCCTGATGGGCCCTGAGCGAGCTAAAGCCGGTGAAGATCATGGTGGGCAGCGAGGTGCCGAGGGCCAGATGGGTAATTATTTCAGGGTCGATACCCTGAGCGCGAAAGGTCATGACCAGCACGGGGACAATGATCAATCCACCGCCAATCCCGAACAGCCCTGCCAGCATGCCGGCAAAGGCGCCCAGCAGGAGGTAACCCATAAACAGCATAAAAATTCCTGTTTTGAACGATAAACGGCCAACACGGCCGGGCAACAGTGGATATCAGCATGAAAAAAAAGAGATGGCGCGAGGGCCATCTCTTCATTGTGCCGCTCAGTTCAGCGGAATGGTACCGTCCATCACCTTGTAGAAGGCCAGCACGGCACAGCCGAGCAGAGCCGCCGTCATCCCCTGCTCCAGCCGGTTAAGGCCACGCAGACCGTGATGCTGACGCGCCTTCCAGTAGATGAAGATGCCCGGACTATAGAGCAGCGCCACCAGCAACAGGTACTCCACACCGGCAGCGTAGACCAGCCAGCAGCCGTAAACGGTCGCCACCAGAGCCAGCAGCAGGTCACGCTTGCGCTGATGAGGTTGACCCTGATAGGTCTCCCCTTTCAATGCCAGCTTCAGGCCATAGGCACCGGAGAAAACGTAGGGCACCAACGCTGCAGAGGTCGCGATATTGACCAGCGCCAGATAGGTGCTGCTCTGGAAGTAGATGATGATCAGGAAGATCTGCACCAGACAGGTAGAGCACCAGAGGGACACCTGCGGCGAGCCGTTCTTGTTCTCCTTGGCAAACCAGGCCGGGAAGACCCCGGTTTTACCCGCAATGTAGGGCACTTCAGCCGCCAGCACGGTCCAGCTCAGCAGAGCCCCCATCACGGAGATCACCAGACCGATGTTGATGAGCCAGGCGCCCCAGGGGCCGACTACAGCTTCCAGGATCATGGCGGTAGAGGGGTTCTTGAGCTGGGCCAGCTCAGGCTGGGTCATTACCCCCAGCGAGAAGAGGGTCACCATCACGTAGAGCGCCAGCGCACCCAGCAGGGCCAGCACGGTCGCACGACCGACATCCTTGCGATGGCGGGCACGGGCAGAGACCACCACGGCCCCTTCAATCCCGATAAAGACCCAGAGGGTGACCTTCATGGTGGACTTGACCTGATCCATCACGGAACCGAGATCGCTGTTGCCATGACCCCAGAAGTCCAGGGTGAAGGTCTTCATATTGAAGGCAAGCAGGATGGCCACGCTGAAAACGATGAGCGGCACCATCTTGGCGATGGTGGTCACGATGTTCACCAGGGCCGCCACCTGCACCCCGCGTAGCACCAGCGAGTGTACCGACCAGATCAGGATGGAGGCCAGCGTGATGGCCACCGGCGTATTGCCGTCGCCGAAGATGACGTGACCCGGCGTATCGAAGAAGTAGCTGAGCGCGCTAAATACCACGATGGCGTAAGAGACGTTGGCCAGCAGTTGGCAGAGCCAGTAACCCCAGGCTGCGTTGAAGCCGATAAAATCGCCGAAACCGGCTTTGGCATAGCTGAAGATACCGCCATCGAGATCGGGGCGGCGCATGGAGAGGTTCTGATAAACCAGCGCGAGACAGATCATGCCCAGACCGGTGATGGCCCAACCCAGGGCGACCGCCCCGGCACTGGCATGCGCAGCAATGTTTTGTGGCAGACTGAAGACCCCGGCGCCGACCATGGAGCCGATCACCAGCGAAATGAGGGCGCCCAGCCCTAGTTTCTTGTCCATTTCAATCCTGTTTATTTAGGCGGCGGCAGAGCGTCCGTATTCATACTGCGCGCAATATGGGAGGGGCTGGGAATCCTGACCCCGTGAAAAAGGCGGCAACTATATTGCATGACTATTCCGACCGCAATCCCTCGTCCCGTCAATCATGCACCGCCTTGACCGCGCGCAATTTTACAGCACTGACCCATATGGCCTGTGAGCTGGCTCAAATTAACCAAGACCCATTGATATTTCTCATTTTTCTGCCAACACAACCTGACTCGCATGGTTCCTATGCATCGCCATTCAGGCACTCTCTGTATAAATAATCTGCATAAAAAAGCCCCGGTGGAAACACCGGGGCCCATTATGTAAATCCCTATAAACGCAAACCGCCATCCAGTTCTATCATCCTTCCCGACAGATAGTCGTTGGCAAAAATAAAGCTCACCGTCTCGGCCAGCTGTTGCGCCTCGCCAAGGGTGCCGACCGGAATAGCCTGCTGCATCCGCGCCATCGCCTCAGGCTTCATCGCCGCCGTCATGTCGGTGGCAAACACCCCGGGGGCAATCCCCATCACCCGAATGCCATGGCGCGCCAGCTCCCGCGACCAGGTCACCACCAGCGAGGCAACCCCCGCCTTGCTGGCGGCATAGTTGCTCTGGCCAATATTGCCGGCGCGGGCGATAGAGGAGATGTTGATGATAACGCCCTCCTGCCCCCCTTGCGCCATCAGCGCCGCCCCCTCGCGACCGCAGAGGAAGGTACCTGTGAGGTTGACGTCAATCACGCTCTGCCACTGGGCCAGCGTCATCTTCTCCACCAGCTCACCCTCTTTCACCTTGATCAGCATGCCATCGCGCAAAATGCCGGCACAGTTGATAAGACCGTGCAGCACGCCAAAACGCTCCTTGATGCCAGCAAAAACCGACTCAACCTCGGCTTCGCTCGCCACATTGCAGACAAACAGCTCACACTGGCTATCTTGATCGCACTGATCATTCTGACTGCGCACCAGGGCTGCGGTCGCCTCCAGATCGGCGCGATTGATGTCGAGCAGCGCCAGCGTCGCCCCCTGTGCGCCCAGGGCCAGCGCAATAGCCCGTCCCAAGCCACGTCCAGCGCCGGTAATAACGATGACCTTATCTTTGATATCCATCAATGCTCCTTGTAGCTGGTCGAAGAGAGATGCCTTGAAGAGAGGTGGCCCGTCAGGCGGGATCCTGTTTATCCAGATAGAGTTCGACGATGCTGGAGAAATCGCGGCTCCCCTGCCCCTGAGCGGCATGCAGGTTGAACAGGTTACGAGCGAGCGCCCCCATCGGCACAGCGCTGTGGCCATGCTCGGCCAGCGCCATGGCCAATCCCAAATCTTTCACCATCAAACGGGTCATAAAGCCCCCCTGATAGTTGCGGGCAGCGGGCACATTCTCCATCACCCCGGGCCAGGGGTTGTAGCGCTCCAGACTCCAGTTGTTGCCGGAGCTCTTGCCCATGATGGTGGAGAGCACGGCGGGATCCAGTCCCTCCTTCACCCCGAGGGCCAGCGCCTCGGCGGTACCCGCCATATGGATCGCAAGCAGCATGTTGTTGCACATCTTGGCGATCTGCCCGGCACCCAGCGCCCCGGCGTGAAACAGGTTCTGCCCCATGCAGGCGAGCAGAGGTTTTGCCGACTCGAAATCCGCCCTATCGCCGCCAACGATAAAGGTGAGCGTCCCGGCGGCCGCACCGGCGACACCGCCCGATACGGGGGCATCAATAAAGCGCAAACCGCGTGCGCGGGCCGCCTCCCCGACCTGACGGGCAGAGTCGACATCTATGGTGGAGCAGTCGATCACCAGTGCACCAACCGGCAGGGCTGCCAGCAGATCCTGCCCCTCAGACAACCAAAGGTCGCGCACATGCTCCCCCGCAGGTAGCATGCTGATCACCACCTCGCAGCCGGTCACCGCCTCACGGGCATCCCCCGCGGCGATGCAGCCAGCGGCGATAGCGCGCTCAATGTTTTGGGCAACCAGATCAAACACCTGCACCCTGTGCCCGGCCCTGGCCAGATTGGCCGCCATGGGCCCCCCCATGTTGCCGAGCCCGATAAACCCTATCCTTGTCATCCCGCTTGCTCCTTGCGTTGCTGATGGCGGCGTGCGCCGGTTGCCAAGATGTTATTCCTTGCAGGCCAACGGATTGCGCCCCTGCGGCCAGCGATAGAACTCGTCCAGCCACTCCCCCTCCGGTGGCAACTGTTGCCAGCGGGGATCTTTATCCTTGTCGATCAGCAGTGCCCGTACCCCTTCCACAAAATCCCCCTTCAGCACGCAGTTGACCGAGAGGGTCAGCTCCTCGGCAAATACCTCTGCCAGTGAGTTGCGGCGAGCCTGCCAATATTGACGCCACAAAATGGCGCGGCTGATGGGGCTGCCGGTGCGGCAGAGCTGCTGCGCCTGCTGGAGTACCGTCTCCTGTTCATCGAACTGAGCTTCGAACAACCGCGCCAATACCCCTTGCAGCGTGCGCCCCGCCAGCAGGACATCGATTTTCTGTTGATGGGGTAGCAATACTGGCGCTGGCAAGCGGGCCGCTACCTCACGGTGCAATCCCCTGAGCAGCAGATCGATCTGCTCACGGGGATCACCACTAGCAGCCCAGTCGAGTACGGCGAGGCGTGACAACAGCGCACTGTGCTCGCCACTGGCGATGGCGTGATCCGCCAACCCCACCCCAAGGGCATCTGCGCCATTAAAGCGGGCGCCAGTCAGACCGAGCCAGAGCCCGAGTCGCCCCGGCATCCGGCTTAAAAACCAGCTCGCTCCCACGTCGGGGTAGAGTCCTATGGTTACCTCCGGCATGGCGAACAGGCTCTTTTCGGTCACCACCCGAAAATCGGCACCGGCAAACAGGCCAATGCCGCCCCCCATGCAGATACCGTCCGCCACGCAGATCAGGGGCTTGCGGTAAGAGTGGATGTGGTGGTCGAGCCGGTACTCCTGCTCGAAAAAGTCGCGGGCATATTCGAACAGTTCCGATCCGCTTGCCTCCTGCTTGCGGTAATAGAAGGAGCGGATATCGCCACCGGCACAAAATGCCTTCTCACCCATCCCCTGCAGCAGTACACAGACGATGGCGGGATCCTGCTCCCAACGGGTCAGCGTCTGTTGCAGGATCTGGATCATCGGCAGGCTCAATGCGTTGAGAGACGCAGGGCTGTCGAGGGTCAACACCCCGATCTGATGGCCATCTTCGGTGGGATAACAGCTAACCTTGACCGGCTCACTCATAAACGGCTCCGTATGGATTTACTCTGTTGGGCCATATTGCCAGCGCGGTAAGCGTTTCTCCAGGAAGGCGGCCACCCCTTCACGCTGATTGGCATCGCTAAAGAGATCGAGAAACAGCGACCGCTCAAGGGGCAAGGCGGCATCCCGCGGGCCACTGCGGCCCTGATTGATCAGGGTTTTGCAGGCGCGCAGGGCGCTCGGGCTCTGGCGCTCCACCAGATGGGCCATCTGGTGCGCCGCCTCCCATGCCTGACCGGTTTTCACCACCTCCTCCACCAGCCCCATCTCGTAAGCCAGCGAGGCACTCACCTTCTCACCGCAGAGGATCATCCGCTTGGCCCAGCCCGGCCCCACCAGCTCGGTCAAACGCTGGGTGCCACCGGCACAGGGAAGCAAGCCCACCGAGGCTTCCGGCAGTCCCAGCAACGCCTGCTGCTCGGCGATACGGATATCACAGGCCAGCGCCACTTCCAGGCCACCGCCCATGGCATAACCATTGATGGCGGCGATACTGACGCCGTGAAAACGGGCCAGCGCCTCGAAGGCCTTGCCAAAGGCCTCGGCTACTTCGCGGGCCAGCTCGACATTCCCCTCGACAAACATATTGAGGTCGGCACCGGCACAGAAAAATTTGTCGCCAGCCCCGCGGATCACCAGCGCCACCACATCGGGACGACTGTCGAGCTCCACCATCATCTGCAAAAAGGCCTGCAGGCTGGCGAGGGTCCAGGTGTTGGCAGGGGGATGGTCGAGGGTGATATAGGCCACGTGGCCATGATATTCGAGTCTGATCCTTGTCATAACATTGTCCTTGTCGATGAAGCTGCCGCCATGATGACAGGCTTGAATGACGCCAACCTGTGGCTGGCTCACAATGCCGAAACCGGCATGGTGCAATCGGGTGGCAGGCAACACACCCTTGATGCGACCACCGGTTAGCCCAGCGTCAAACCGGGATCGGTCAGCATGCGGCGCGCGATGATGAGTCGCATCACCTCGTTGGTGCCCTCCAGAATGCGGTGTACCCGGGTATCGCGCAGATAGCGCTCGAGCGGATACTCGCGGATATAACCATAGCCGCCAAAGAGTTGCAGAGCCTCATCACAGATTCGATAACCCACATCGGTGGCAAACCGTTTGGCCATGGCACACCAGGCACTCTTGTCGGGTGCCCCGCGATCCAGCTTGTCGGCGGCCTGACGTACCAGCAGGCGGGCGGCAGCCAGCTCGGTCGCCATATCGGCCAGGCGAAACTGCACGCTCTGGAATTCGCTGATCGGGTGACCAAATTGCTGGCGCTGCTGCACATAGACCAGCGCATCGTCCAGCGCCTGCTGGGCTGTGCCCACTGAACAGGTGGCAATATTGATGCGCCCCCCATCGAGGGCCTGCATGGCGAACTTGAATCCTTCCCCCTCTTCGCCCAACCGATAACAGGCAGGAATGCGAACCCCGTTGAAAACAACCTCCCGGGTCGGCTGGCTGTTCCAGCCCATCTTCTCTTCTGCCTTGCCATAGCTCACGCCGGGGGCATTAGCCGGCACCATAAAGGCAGAGATCCCCTTCGCACCTTCACCACCGGTACGGGCCATCACCACCAGCACGTCAGTGCTGCCCGCTCCCGAGATAAAGACCTTGGTTCCCTCGATGAGGTAGCTATCACCCTCGCGCACCGCCCGGGTCTTGAGTGCCGCAGCATCGGAACCCGCCCCCGGCTCGGTGAGACAATAGGAGCCCAGCAACTCGCCGCTGGCCAGTTTGGGCACCCACTCTTTGGCAACCTCGGTGGGTAACCAGCTTCCCAGCATCCAGCTCACCATGTTGTGGATAGTCAGATACGCCGTGGTCGAGGTACAGCCCATGGCGAGGCGCTCGAAGATGAGGCTCGCATCGAGGCGAGGTAGCCCCAATCCGCCAAACTGCTCCGGGGTATAGAGGCCACAAAAACCTAGCCCGGCCGCCTGCTTGATGGTCGGGATCGGAAACTCATGCTCCTTGTCCCAGCGCGCGGCATGGGGTTTGAGCGCCTCATCGGCAAAGGCGGCGGCCGCCTCCACATACGCCTGTTGATCATCGGTCAGGGTAAAATCCATCTTGTCGTTCGCTCCCTTGTTGCCCCGCGCTTCTTTTCCTGAGTTAGTGCTTTATGACGCGGCGCCCACACGCTGCGTCTGTCGGATCTGCCACTATGGCGCTGTTGTCGTGGCAGCTGATGACGCTTTCACTACCACCGCTTTATCAACACACAACAGATTAACAATTGATTTACGTTTACGCTAACGTAAACTTGTGGCAGAAGTGAAGTACAAAATGGACCGACCACTGCCAGCCGTAACGCCGAGTCAGCCGGTCGAACCAACCTTCCTACCCGACTGTCATATCCGCAAGGAGAGCATGGATGCAGATGGATGAGACCCTGAATGCCCTGACCGAACAGGTTGCGGCCTTCTGCCAGAAAGTGATCGCCCCGCGCGCCAGCGAGATCGATCAGAGCAACGCCTTTCCCCGTGATCTCTGGCCCCGGATGGGTGAGCTGGGGCTGCACGGCATCACGGTGGCGGAGGAGTATGACGGGGTAAACCTCGGCTATCTGGCCCATGTGCTGGTGATGGAGCAGGTGAGCCGCGCCAGCGCCTCGGTCGGCCTCTCCTACGGCGCCCACTCCAACCTCTGCATCAACCAGATCCACCGCCACGGCACACCGGAGCAAAAAGCGCGCTACCTGCCCCCGCTGGTGAGCGGCGAGCATGTGGGAGCGCTGGCCATGAGCGAGCCGGGAGCCGGGTCCGATGTGGTCAGCATGCGCCTCACCGCGGAGCGCGAGGGCGATCACTTCGTGCTGAACGGCAACAAGATGTGGATCACCAATGGGCCCGATGCCGACACCTTCGTCATCTATGCCAAGACAGATGCCAGTGCCGGCCCCAAAGGAATTTCTGCTTTTATCGTTGAAGCCGGCACTCCCGGTTTTTCTACCGCCCAGAAGCTCGACAAGCTGGGGATGCGCGGCTCCAGTACCTGCGAGCTGGTGTTCGACAACTGCCCCGTACCGCAGGAGAACCTGCTGGGCCCGCTGCACGGCGGGGTCAAGGTGCTGATGAGCGGGCTCGATTACGAGCGGGTGGTGCTGGCTGCGGGCCCCCTTGGCATCATGCAGGCCTGCATGGATGTAGTGCTGCCCTATGTGCGTGAGCGCAAGCAGTTTGGTCAAGCCATCGGCGAGTTCCAGCTGGTGCAGGGCAAGCTCGCCGACATGTATACCCGCCTCGCCAGCAGCCGGGCGCTGGTCTACTCGGTGGCGAACGCCTGCGATCAGGGTCGCACCAGCCGTAAAGATTGCGCCGCAGCCATCCTGTTTGCCGCCGAAAACGCCACCCAGATGGCCCTCGACGCTATCCAGTTGCTCGGCGGCAACGGTTACATCAACGAATACCCCACTGGCCGCCTACTGCGGGACGCCAAACTCTACGAGATCGGCGCCGGCACCTCGGAGATCCGCCGCTGGCTCATCGGCCGCGAGCTGATGGGAGAAAATGCATGAGTCGTATCCACTCCCACCTTGACACGGCGAGCCCGGAATATGCGGCCAATCGGGCCGCCATGCAGGGGCTGGTCGACGATCTCCACGCCCGCATTGCCGAGATCGCGCTAGGGGGCGGTGCGGCCAACAACGCCCGCCATCAGGCCCGTGGCAAGCTGCTGCCCCGCGAGCGCATCAATCAGCTGCTGGACCCGGGCTCCCCGTTTCTCGAGCTCTCGGCGCTGGCTGGCTGGCAGGTCTATGACGAGCCAGTGCCCGCCGCCGGTATCATCACCGGCATCGGCCGGGTCTCGGGCAGGCTCTGCATGCTGGTGGTGAACGACGCCACCGTGAAAGGCGGCACCTACTACCCGCTCACGGTGAAAAAGCACCTGCGCGCCCAGGCCATCGCCGAGCGGCTGCGCCTCCCCTGCCTCTATCTGGTGGATTCCGGTGGCGCCTTCTTGCCGATGCAGGACGAGGTGTTCCCCGACCGGGATCACTTTGGCCGCATCTTCTACAACCAGGCCCGCATGTCGGCCCAGAACATCCCCCAGCTGGCGGTGGTGATGGGGCTCTGCACCGCTGGCGGCGCCTACGTGCCCGCCATGGCTGATGAATCCATCATGGTCAGGGAGCAAGCCACCATCTTTCTGGCGGGTCCGCCGCTGGTCAAGGCCGCCACCGGCGAGGAGATCAGCGCCGAGGCCCTGGGCGGCGCCGAGGTGCACTGCGCCCACTCCGGCGTTGCTGATCATATGGCCCGTGACGATGCCCATGCGCTGGCCATCGCCCGCACGCTGGTTACTCATCTGGGTAACGAGCCGATAGAGAGCAGCCCCGGCTACGAGCCCCCCTGCTACCCAATCGAGGAACTCTACGGTCTGGTGGGCACCAGTCTCAAACGCCCTTACGACGCCCGCGAACTGATTGCACGACTGGTGGATGGCTCTGATTTTGACGAATTCAAGGCGCAGTTCGGCACCACACTGGTGACCGGCTTTGCCCGTATTTGCGGCATGGAAGTGGGCATCCTCGCCAACAACGGCGTGCTGCACAGCGACAGTGCCCAGAAGGGGGCCCACTTTATCCAACTCTGTAACCGGCGTGCCATCCCGCTGCTCTTTTTGCAAAACATCACCGGCTTTATGGTGGGGAGTAGCGCAGAAAAAGAGGGGATCGCCAAGCACGGCGCCAAGCTGGTCACTGCAGTGGCCTGCAGCCGGGTGCCCAAGATCACCCTGATCGTCGGCGGCAGCTTTGGTGCCGGCAACTACGGCATGTGCGGCCGCGCTTATGAGCCCGATTTTCTCTTTAGCTGGCCCAACAGCCGCATCTCCGTCATGGGTGGCGAACAAGCTGCCGGAGTGCTGGTGCAGGTGCGTCGCGACAAGCTGACTGCCGAGGGCAAAGATTTGAGCGAGCAGGAAGCGGCCGCCATCCGCGCGCCCGTGATCGAACAGTATGAGCGCCAGGGTCACCCCTACTACGCCAGCGCTCGCCTGTGGGATGACGGCGTCATCGACCCGGCCCAGAGCCGCACCGTGCTGGCGCTGGCGCTCGCCGCATGTCAGGGTGCCCGCATTGAACCCGAGCAGTACGGCATCTTTCGGATGTAAGGAGCAAACCCATGTCAGACCCACTTACTTCCTCAGCACTTGGCTCTTCAACACAGGGCCCGTTTCGGCTGGAGCGGCACGGCCCGCTGGCCGAGCTGGTGCTGTCGCGCCCGGCCCGCCACAACGCCTTTGATGCCGACCTGATGCTGGGGCTGCTCGACTGCCTCGATGATCTGGCCCATCTCCATGGTCATGATCTCGCCGAACGTCCTCATGCTTTGCTGCTGCGGGCCGAAGGCAAACACTTTTGCGCGGGCGCCGATCTCAACTGGATGCGCAATCTGGCCCACGCCGATTTCGAGCACAATCGCGAAGACGCCCGGGTACTGGCCCGGCTGATGCAGACCCTCGACGAGCTCCCCTTCCCCACGGTGGCGCTGGTGCAAGGGGCCGCCTATGGCGGGGCGCTCGGCCTCATCTGCGCCTGTGATCTGGTGCTGGCCAGCGACGATGCCCGCTTCTGCCTCTCCGAGGTGAGCCTGGGTCTGGTGCCTGCGGTGATCAGCCCCTACGTGGTGCGCACCATGGGAATGCGTCAGGCGCGCCGCTACATGCTTAGTGCCGAGCCGTTCGATGCCATCACCGCCTGTCGGCTCAATGTGGCACATCAACTCTGCAAGCCGGATCAACTGCTGGCGGAGGGACGGGCGCAGGCCCTTCGTCTGTGCCGCAACGGGCCGGAGGCAATGAAAGAGACCAAACGACTGCTGGCGGCGATAGAGGCCCATCCTTCCCGCCTGCACGAAGAGAAAACTGTCGAGACCATTGCCCGGGTTCGGGTGGGACTCGAAGCCCAGGAGGGGATGCAGGCCTTCTTTGACAAACGCCCTCCCGCCTGGCGTCCCCGTTTCAAGGATGAGACATGACCCATCACACTCAGATTAAACGCCTGCTGATCGCCAATCGCGGCGAAATCGCCGTGCGCATCATCAAGACGGCGAAACACCTCGGCATCCACACCATCGCCCTCTACTCCGATGCCGACGCCCATGCCATGCACACCCGTCTGGCCGATGAGGCCTGGCATCTGGGGCCCGCACCGGCCAGAGAGAGCTATCTCGACACCGGCAAGGTGCTGAAGATTGCCAAAGAGGCGCGCGCCGATGCAATCCATCCCGGTTACGGCTTTCTGTCGGAAAACAGCGATTTTGCCACCGCCTGCGAACAGCGCGGCCTGCGCTTTGTCGGCCCAAGCGGCGCCGCCATTCTCGCCATGGGCGACAAATCGGGCGCCAAGGCGCTGATGCAGACCGCCGGTGTACCTGTACTGCCTGGCTATCACGGCACGGATCAGCGGCCGGACTTTTTGCGCGATCAGGCGAGCCAGATTGGCTTCCCGCTACTTATCAAGGCGGCCAGTGGCGGCGGTGGCAAGGGGATGCGCCGGGTCGATCAGCTGGCCGACTTTGACGAGTCGCTGGCGGCAGTCAAACGGGAAGCCAACGCTGCCTTTGGTGACGATCTTGTGCTGCTGGAGCGCTATCTGCCCCGGGCTCGCCACGTGGAGGTGCAGGTCTTTGCCGATAGCCTCGGCAACGCCATCTATCTGGGGGACAGGGACTGCTCCTTGCAGCGACGCCATCAGAAGGTGATCGAAGAGGCGCCCGCCCCCGACATCCCTCCGGCTCTGCGCCGCGCCATGGGGGATGCGGCCGTGGCAGCTGCCAAAGCCATCCACTATCAGGGGGCGGGCACCATCGAGTTTCTGCTCTGCAAGGATGAGTTCTTCTTTATGGAGATGAACACCCGGCTGCAGGTGGAGCATCCGGTCACCGAAGCCGTAACCGGGCAGGATCTGGTGGCCTGGCAGCTGGCCGTGGCCGAAGGCAAGCCGCTGCCACTCACTCAGGAGGAAGTGGTGCTGCGCGGCCATGCGGTGGAGGCGCGCCTCTACGCCGAGGATGTGGCGGCCGGTTTTCTACCTGCCAGCGGGCCTATCCACTGGCTCCACTGGCCGGATGGCGTGCGCATCGACACCGGCGTTACCATAGGTGATGAGGTGAGCCCCTATTACGATCCCATGATCGCCAAACTGATCGCCCACGGCCAGAACCGCGCCGAGGCGTTCGCCAAACTGGCCGATGCGCTGGCGGCACTGGATCTCGGCCCGCTGGTGCACAACGGCCCGCTGCTGCTGCGCCTGTGTGAAGAGCCCGACGTACTGGCCATGGGCCACCATACCCAGTGGCCCATTCCCACCACAGCACAGCCCATTCCTGAGCTCGCCTGGCCGCTGGCCGCCCTCTGGCTGGCGAGCCGCCCTGTGGGCACCTCCCCCTGGCAGCAAGCCTGTGGATTTCGGCTGGGGCCGGATCGCTGCTGGACAGCGGCGGTACGGATCGGCGATGAGCGCCGGGTATTGACCCTTAACGATCATGACGGCCAGTTTGAGTGGCAAGGGGAGACCCGTTGCTACCAGAGAGGTAACGATCATATCCGGCTACAACAGGGTGGCTGCTGGCAGCAGATCCCCATTCAGACGGTCGCAGGCTCGGAGGCAACCTTCATCATGACCCTGGGGGGCCAGCGCATCCGCTTCGCGGCTGATGATCAGCTGCACAATCACCACCATGATCAGGTAAACGAGAAGGCGCAGGGCGCCATCGCCCCTATGCATGGCATCGTAGTCGCGGTGCTGGTCGAGCAGGGACAAGCAGTCAACAAGGGGCAACCCCTGCTGGTGCTGGAAGCGATGAAGATGGAACACCAGCTACGTGCAGAGCGGAACGGGGTAATTGAAGCCCTGCATTGCAAACAGGGTGATCAGGTGAGCCAAGGGGCCGTGCTGGTGCGCTTTGCCGATGCCGCCCTAGAGGAGAACGCCATCAACCAACAAGCGAGTAGATCATGAACAGAGGAGCAGCCATGCCGGATGACAAGGTCAGTCTGGTGGAGATGGGGCCGCGCGATGGCCTGCAAAATGAAACCAACCCGCTGACACTGATCCAGCGGCTGGAGCTGATCCAGCGACTGGCCGACAGCGGTCTGCAGCGCATCGAGGTTGGCGCCTTTGTATCGCCCAAAAAAGTGCCGCAGATGGCTGACTCCGCAGCGCTGTTCGAGGCACTGCCGCGCAAGGGCTCAACCCGTTACGGCGCTCTGGTGCCCAATCTGCAAGGCCTGCAGGCAGCCATTGCCGCCCGCGCCGATGAGATTGGCCTCTTCACCGCCTGCTCCGACGGTTTTACCCGCGCCAATATCGGCATCAGCGTGGAGGAGTCGCTGGTGCGCTTCGCCCCGCTGGTGCAGGAGGCGCGCCGCCTCGGCATCAAGGTGCGCGGCTACCTCTCCACCGTCATCGCCTGCCCGTTCGATGGCCCGACCCGCCCGAAACGGGTCGCTGCCATGGCCGAGCAACTGCTGGATCTCGGTTGCCACGAAATTTCGCTGGGGGACACCATCGGCGTCGGCACTCCGGGCACGGTGGCGCCCATGCTGGATGCGGTGCTGCACGAGATCCCGGCGGGTCGACTCGCGGTCCATTTTCACGACACCTACGGCCAGGGGTTGGCCAATCTGCTACCCGCGCTGGAGCGCGGCATTCGCACCATCGACTGCTCGGTGGCGGGGCTTGGCGGCTGCCCCTATGCGCCGGGCGCCTCCGGCAATGTGGCGTCAGAAGAGGTGGTCTACCTGCTGCACGGCCTTGGCATGACAACCGGGGTGGATCTCGACAAACTGGCGGCCACCGGCCAGTGGGTGAGCGAGCAGCTCGGCCGCGCCAACGGCTCGCGGGTCGGTCAGGCCTTGCACGCCAATGCCGAACGGCTGCGTGCCCGCCTCTGCCAGCCACACGCCCAGCAACAGGAGTCATGATCATGTCCCGTTCCCTGCCCGGCAAGGAGATCACCTACAGCATTTCGGAGCTGGCCCACGAGTTCGATGTCACGCCGCGCACCATCCGCTACTACGAGGATGAGGGGCTGCTCACCCCGCTGCGGGAGGGGCAAACCCGCATCTACAGCCATCGAGACAAGATCCGGCTCAAATTGACCCTTCGCGGCAAACGGCTGGGGTTTAGCCTGGCCGAGATCCGCGAGCTGTTCGATATGTACGACACCGACAAATCGAGCAAAACCCAGCTTCACTCCATGATCCAGCTGATCGAGGCAAAACGCGGCGTGCTGCGCCAGCAGCTGGAGGATATCCAGATGGTGATGGCCGAGCTGGAAGCCGCCGAACAGCGCTGTGTTAATTCCCTTAACAGCTTGAAAACTGGCGCAGATTAACCGAATCTGGGAGCAAGCTATTGCCCTGGGGATCCCATGAGATATTGGTGCTGGTTTTTGCTCTTGTTCAGCCTCTCTGGCTGGAGCCATCCCCTCATCAAGGTTGGCGGATACCCCTATGCCCCCTTTGTGGTCAAACTCTCCGATTCCCGCTATGAAGGGCTGACGCTGGACCTCATCGCCAAGCTAAACGAGATCCAGCAAGAGGTAAGATTCGTGTTTGTTCCCACCTCGGCCGCCAACCGTTACAAGGCGCTCGATCTGGGCCGTTTCTCGCTGATGCTGTTTGAAGACACCAAATGGGGCTGGGACACCGATAAATTCAAGATGACAGCCCCCTTCCTCGGTGGTGGCGAGGTCTATGTGGCCCTGAACAAAACGGGCCGGGATCAGCGCTTTTTCGATGACCCCTCTCGGCATCATCTCATCGGGGTGACCGGCTACCACTACGGCATCGGCCAGTTCAATGCTGATCCCCTCTACCTGCAGCGCAAGCTCAATATCACCCTGGTCAAAGACAACATCAGCGCCCTGCAAGCGCTACTCAAAGGGCGTGGTGAGGTAGCCATTCTCAACGTTTCCTACCTTAACCAATATCTGCTTTCCCACCCCGACACCGCCGACCAGCTGCTGATCTCGCAAAAATGGGATCAACAGTATCAACACCGAGCCATCCTTCACCCTGAGGCTCCCATTACCCCTGCCCAGCTGGAACAGTGGTTGGCAGCGCTGCAACAAAAGGGTGAACTGGATCGCCTTTGGACAAAGTACGGCGTACAACAGCACGCAACCCCATGATTACTATCCAGCTTTTCTGTACCATGGCGGGAACCAAATGGGAGTGCACCAAATGAACACCACCGAGCCCGCGTCCCCCAAGCTCCGCTTGCTGCGCTACCTTGCCTACGCTTTTCTGCTGCTTCTTATCCTGATCACCCTGCTGCTGTGGCAAACCCCCCGTCTGGTCCAGCGCTATCTGCCCGGCTGGCTGGCCGAACACTATGGCCTGCAACTGACGCTGGGGGAGATTGACGTAGGGCTGCGCAACCCATCTCTCACCCTCGGCGCGACCGCCCTGCTCGATGCCAAACAGCAGCCCATCATCCGTTTTGAGCAGCTCTTTATCACCCCCGACCTGCAAGCCAGCTGGCAGCAGAAAGAGGTCGTGCTTTCCGCCGTCACCCTGACCAAACCCGTGGTGCTGCTGCAACGGCTGGCAGACAAAAAAGGGGAGGTTCGACTCAATCTGACCGATGCGCTGGCGACCCTGCTCGCCCCTGCCCCCTCCCCCAAGCCCGAAACAGCCAGCGCCCCGCTGCTGGTCGATATTGCAAGTGTCAATGTCACTGACGGCCATGTGCGCTATCAGGATCAGCGCAAGGAGAGCGAACCCGGCTGGTTGCCGCCCCTCAATCTGGAAAAAGTGACCCTCAAGCTCGATAACCTGCGCACCGAGGCAAATCACCCGACCGCCTATCAGCTGAGCGCCGCCATCAATGGCAAAAGCAGCCTCGCCGCTCATGGCAAGCTCGCTGTGATGAGCGGCATGGGTCAGGGCAAAGTGAGCCTCAAGCAGGTAGAGCTGAAACCCTTTGCCCCGCTCTGGGCACCCTACCTCAAGCTGGATCTGGCCAAGGGCCACGCCAATGCAGAGGTGGAGTACCAGCTTAAAGAGGGCAAGCAAGGGGTACTGTGGCAATTGTCCAAAGGCAAGCTGACGCTGGACAACTGGCAGCTTAAAAAACACAAGGGCGACGAATTTGCCCGCTTCGGCCAGCTGGCCCTGAGCGATCTGGCTGTCGATGGCCAGAAACAGTCGCTCCAGATCGGCAAGGTGACCCTGCAACAGCCCCTGCTCAAGGCCACCCTCAACCCACAGCAGGAGCTGGATCTGGCTGACTTGCTGATTGAACAGGCCCCCGCCAAGCCCGTCAAAGGGGCCCACGCCGCAAACGAGGTGGCCAACAATGCGGCGCCCAAGTCGGCACAACAAGCAAAGACAGCCGGTAACGGCAAGAAACATGCGCCAGACAAACCCTGGCAGTGGCAGATCAAGCAGATCCTTATCGACAAGGGCGGTCTCACCCTCACCGAATCGAGTAGCGGCAAACCGCAGGCACGCCAGTTATCCGGCCTCAAGCTGGCGCTGGGGCCACTGGGCAGCAAGGGGGAGCAACCGAGCAAACTGACTCTGGCCACCCAGTTCAACCAGAGCAGCCCCCTCGCCTTTGATGGCCAACTGACCCTGACTCCTTTCACCTTAAGCGGCGACATCAACCAGCAGGGGCTACCCCTGACGCTGGCACAGCCCTATCTGGCCGATCTGATACGCATCAAGGTGCAAAACGGGCTGCTGAGCAGCAAGACCAGACTTGATCTCGCCACCACCGCCCAGGGAGATCTGAGCAAGCTGACCCTGCAAGGGGGGCTCGATGTCAACGGGCTCAAGGTGGTCGATCGGGCAGACAATCAGCGGCTGCTGGAGTTCAACACCCTGGCTCTCACCGGTCTGACGTACGACGGCATCAGCCAGCAGATGCGGATCAAGGACATTGCTCTGAACAAGCCCTTCGCCCGCATCGAGATCAACGAAGATGGCACCACCAACCTGCAACAGCTGCTGTTGCCACAACCGGCGGCAGCAAAAAGTACTGAAGCAAAGGCAGGCCGCAAGGCTCCCGACTTTCGTTTCACCATCGACCAGCTGCGCACCGATCAGGGCAACCTGCGCTTTGCCGACCGCAGCCTGAGTCAGGATTTTGTGGCCGATATCGCCTCGCTGGGCGGCCAGAGTCGCCATATCAGCAATATTCCGGGGCAACGCTCCGATCTCGCCTTCAACGGCAAGGTGGATCGCTATGCGCCAGTTACCATTCGCGGCGGCACAAACCTGCTGGTGGCCAACCCGATCCTCGACATCGCGGTCGCTTTCCACAATCTGGAGCTCACCACCTTCACCCCCTATTCGGGCACCTATGCCGGTTATGCCATCGACAAAGGGCAGCTCTCCATGAAGCTGCACTACAAGCTGGAGGGCAATCGGCTGGAGGGGGATAACGACATCACCATCAAGAAGCTGCAACTGGGCGAGAAGATCAAGAGCGATCAGGCCAAGGATCTGCCGCTGGGGCTGGCCATCGCCCTGCTAAGCGATGCCAACGGGGTGATACAGATGAACCTCAAGGTGAAGGGCGATCTCGATCAACCGGACTTCAGCATCGGCAATATCTTCTGGGATGTGCTGGGCAACACCCTGAGCAAGGCGATCACCTCCCCCTTCTCCCTGCTCGCCTCGCTGGCCGATGGCACCGAAGATCTCGACGAACTTCCCTTCCTGCCGGGGGATCCCGATCTCACCCCCACCCAGCAGGAGAAACTGGTCAAGCTGGCGCAGGCCCTTAAGGATAGACCCAAGCTCAGCATGAACATTCGCGGCAAGGTCAACTTCAACGAGGAGCGCCCCATCCTGCAACGGCAAAAGCTGGAGCGGGTACTGGCCAAGCTCACCGGCAATCAGGCGGATCTCGACCTGCTGGAACAGGACCCCGCCCTGCAAGAGGCGCTGGCCCAGGCCTATGAAGAGCGCTTTGGCGAAGATCTGGATGATCTGGCGGACCGCCTCCATCTGGATGAAGAGAGCGCGGCACTGCGGGCCCAGGCGGTGATCCTGCTGCGGGATCAGCAGCTCATCACCGCCAAATCCCTGCGCAATCTCGCCATGCGCCGGGCGCAAAATACCAAGGAGTTTCTGGTCGACAGCCAGGGGATCGCCCCGGAGCGGCTGTTCGTGCTCGACAGCCAGGTCAAGGAAGAGGACAAGGAAGCCAAAGTGATCCTGACACTGGATCAGTGACGCCGCCGCACTTCGTAAAAAGCGTAATAAAAATACAACCCCTCAACTATCTTGACACCTTTTGCTCACCAAACAGCCTGCCTTGGTGAGCATTTGGCCTCTGATGCAAATAATCACGTAGTTTTTTTACGATTTATCCCCCTTGCCCCCTTGCGGGCGCGCCGCAGCCTGCCTAAAATCGCGCGTCTTTTGTTAACCCCACCTCTATTTTTGGAGAACGCCACGTGAGCGAAAAATTGGCCAACCCTGCCCCTCTGGGTCTGATGGGTTTCGGTATGACCACCATCCTGCTGAACATCCATAACGCAGGTTTCTTCCCCATCAGCGCCATGATCCTGGCCATGGGCCTGTGCTACGGCGGCATCGCCCAGATCATCGCTGGCATCATGGAGTACAAGCGTGGCAACACCTTCGGTGTAACCGCATTCACCTCCTACGGCCTGTTCTGGCTGAGCCTGGTGTTCCTGCTGATCATGCCAACCATGGGTCTGGCCGAAGCCACTCCGCACGCCTACATGGGTTGGTATCTGCTGATGTGGGGCATGTTCACCCTGTTCATGCTGGTTGGCACCATCAACTACCCGCGCGCCAAGCAGTTCGTGTTCGCCTCCCTGACCGTGCTGTTCTTCCTGCTGGCCGCCCGTGACTTCACCGGCAGCACCCTGATCGGCACCATCGCCGGTTTCGAAGGCATCATCTGTGGCGCCAGCGCCATCTACCTGGCCATGGCCACCGTGATCAACGAGCAGTTCGGCCGCACCGTGATGCCGATCGGCGATCACAAGAAAGCCGCCGCCGTACAGCTGAAAGCCGCTGCCTGATAGGCAACCCATTCAAATTGTAAAAAAGGCACCCTCGGGTGCCTTTTTACTATCTCGCAAAGCTGATCTGCCAGCGAATACGCCACACACTCTTCCTTTTCAGCCCCACAGCCGAATATTCGCCGCTTTGGATATTGCCGCATCCCTCGTTATCCCCTCCCCTCATTAACCTCTTTTGGTCGCTCCGATTCGGTCATATCCGCGGATTAACAGCAAGCTTGGAGAATTGGTGATCCGGTTGGTTGGTGTGGCCGCTGGCAAGTCCATCAAGACAACTTGCCTTGATGGCTGGGTACTTGAGACACCTGCAGCGGGCACGGTGGAGAGGTTGAGCGAGCATAGCGAAACAGGGCCGAGCAAGTTGCCCTCAGGCAGCGCCAGCTGCGCTCCTTGGAGCTCTTGTAATAACTCTACGCTTAGTATCAACCAGCAGAAAACATAAGGAAAAATAAAAGGTGCAGTGGAAATACATAAAACCAAGCCGAACTATCTAAGGTGTAATCGGTTGATAACTAATGACAAATCTATAATCTAATCTTTCATCAACCTACTATCCCATGATAGAGTTTCAATCAAAACTCATGAATCATGCATTTACAAAATGTTAGGGATAGCTAATGGCGAGCAAACAAGCAGAAAAAAGAAACCGTACGATTTATTACCTCAGAGCTAGTTATATGTGTGTAGATGATTTTGTTATCAAACATTCTCTAGAGCACATGGTTAATCAAGCATGGCAACGTCTTCCTTTGTCAGCAAATAGAACTTTTTATGCTGGCAACAACAAAAATAGCGTAGGAATGAAGCATAGTATCAGACGAGTGCCTTTAATGGGGGGAGACTTTGATTGTACTCTGCTATCTGTTGGTCTTTATGAGGCAGGTGCTGCAGCGAATACAATACCCAAACCGTCAGAGCAAGATGTAGAGATTAACGTAGATATTCACGATGCCCCTTTACATCAAGAGTATTTGGATGGTGAAGGTTTCATTTGCCTATTTGGTGACCATGTCATTTTAAGTCCAACTGATTCATTTCGGCACCCCAAAATTAGCGACTTTATTAAAAACCTCATAGGGAAAGCAGGCTTTAGAGATGAAGCTTCTCGGCTGGATATACAGCAAATAGCCGACATAAACATTGTTAATACAATTCACAGAGATGGCGTGAAAAGCATTTTAATTAATGCCAGTGCGTATCTTTCCTCTTTCGATTATATCAAGAGAGTGAATCCAGAATATAAAGTTAATGGTGTTGTTTCTAAGATAATGAATATGGCATCATCTATGCTGGATTCTTTAAAGGATGATGATGATCCGCAAGCCATTTTAGATAATGAAAACCTTAGTGCCAGAATAACACTGACACACAATGGTAAAGTAAAATCTGAAAACGCACGGGTCGGTGCAGATAGACTGAAAGACGCGGCAGCAGCTTTGGCAGAGACAGATCTTTCAGGGTATACTATAGTAACCAAAACGGACAAAAAGATTACTCATGATGAAATTGTCCTAAGGAATAAAGTTTTGGTAAAAGCGCATGGAAAATCAGTTCAGCGAGATGATATGTGGAATAAACTGGTTGACGTATTGGTACGATATGATAGGGAAAGGATACTGGAGCATTAATGGCTGAATGGCATCAGTACGTTAGAAAGACTTTATTCTTGCTACTCTCGATTGTGGTCAGTGGTCTTTTTTCTTATGCATTTCAACCATTGGTGAAAGAATCATCTTTAGATGTATTGGTGAATATATATTCTATATTGGCGGGTTTCCTTGTTGGTGTCATTGCATTGATTGGAGATCCGTCATCACTTCCAACAGGCTCATGGAGAATTGCAGAGTCAGCCTCTAAAAATACATTCCGCAGCCTTCACAGTACAAAAAATCTGTTGTATGCCTATTTAATTACACTGTTATGTATATTCATATACAAACTATTTTTTGTGGATGGCATTGAGGTCATAAAAACAATATCCATTTGGGGTTTTGAATTTTCCTCTCATATTCAAGCAGCTAAAGTATATATGGAGTATGCGATATTGTTTTTATCTTCAGTTGCTTTCATATATTCATTCAAGCTCCCAGGGAAATTATTCTCCATTCAAAAAGACAGAGTATCTAAAGAGATTGAAAGTCGCCGAGAGCCTCAAAAATAAACCTCACCACCTATTGTAAGATAGCTATTCATTATTTTAATCAAGAGTAATCTTTAGCCTAAACAGTGATGTGTTCACTGTTCGTTCATCTTTATCTCAGAGATTCCTATCTCAAAGCTACCTGAAACTAATATCTCACTAAATTTTAGGTCTCCCCCTCACACTTACGAGATCTGAATAATATCGTTTATTGACATACTCAGCGCTTGAAAAGTAAGTTACTTCAAACACCCAAGCAGCGTACGAACGAGTAGGAAGACCTACGGAGAGAACAGCCTCACGGAAACCGCGCTCATACGCTCCGTGAGATAATTTCTTTGCAAAAATACATTCCAGAAATAGCCCCCTATCAGGGTGTGTTGCATCTAGGATTTTCTTGTTGAAGGCGAGCTTCATAGAGTGCACTCTTTTACAAAAAATCGTATTTTGTAAATATTTTCCTGCGAGAGATAAAAATGTAAGTCACTGTTATAAAAAGAAAACTTCATTTCTCACATGGCAAAAAACTGAAGTGATAAATGTTGATTTCCCAGTTGAGACTGTGATGTGTAAACTTAAACATATATCGATATTTATTTTGGAGGATGTTTCAGTATGATGCGTATTGTTGTAGTAACTCTCATTTTTTTGGCATTATTATTCCTCTCGATACTCACAATCACCAAGCCACTATTTCATTTATATGAAGAATATATACTGAATGGGCACTATGTTGGCGAAACATATGCCGCATACTATTTTGATGTTATCCTTTATTTAATTACTCCCTTGTGTTTCATCTTTTCGATATTTCTTGTCACTTACATCTACAGACGGAAAAAGAAGAACGTGGAGCTATAACATGCCATTTCTTTGAGTATGTCCGGAGCGAAACCGTATGTTGCGTTTTACGCTTCTTACAGGATGGCAAGCGAAGCGCGGCAATTGATAGCCATAAATAGCAAAACCCCGACAATATGGGGTTTTGCTATTTCGAATAACCGTTCAACAGATCTGTTATCAGGCAAGTGACCTTGTGTCCCCCGCCAGCAAGCGGGTTGCGGGGAAACGCAGTGCGGGATCCTGGCTAAAGAACTGGCTCAGTTGCCGGTATACCGCGGGATAAACCTGCTGCAGCCGCAGCGGATCGGTAAAGAAACACTCGCAGCTGACGGCGAAAAACTCCGCGGGATGTTCGGCCGCATAGGGATCGATGGCGGTTACCTCATCCCGGTCGAGTTGTTGGCAGAGCGCATCGAAGGCGCTCTGAAAGGCCTGTTGCCACAGCTGGCTGCTCATCGGCCCCGGCAACGGCGGCGCACCGTCCGCCTCACCGCCCAGCATATCGAGTTTGTGAGCCAGCTCGTGGATCACCAGATTAAAGCCGTCCCAGTCACCATCCTGCTGCAGTTCGCTCCAGGCCAGCACCAGCGGCCCTTGCGGCCAGGATTCACCGGCGTTCTCCTCTTCAAACTCGCTCACCAGCCCGAACTCATCCTGCACCTCCTGACGCCGGGTCACAGGCTCGGGAATGATGATGATTTCGTGAAAGCCACGATACCAGTCAAGGCCGAGGTGCAGAATAGGCAACGCCGCCTGCAGCGCCAGCACCGCCTGTTGACGGCGGCTGAGCTCTACCCCGATCAGGGTCAGGGTCTTGCGCTTGAGCAGCTGTTGCCCCAACCCGATAAGCGTTGTCTGCTCGGTGTCGCTGAGCCCCAGCAAGATGGGCACAGCCGCCAGCGCTTGACGCCACAGTGCCAACTCATCCTCACTCATGGGCGCTTGCGGGCGACCACCCAGCCATTTGAACCATCCCAGCACGCCTACTCCTTCTTTTGATGCAAACAACAGGTCACAACAGTTTAACGAACCGTTTCGGCCGCTCCTGATAATCCTGCGCCAGATAGAAACGGTGGGCCGCCTCGCGCTTGAGGCTACTGGATAGCTCGAGCTGGGCGCAACCTGCGGCCCGCGCCATCGCTTCGGCGCCCTTGAGCAAGGCTGCGCCCACTCCCGCCCCTCTTGCCCCTTCATCGACAACCAGCGCCGAGATCAGGCCCCAAGCTGGTGCAACATGCAGCGGTGCCAGCTTGTGCCACACCAGCACGCCGGCCACCTTGTCGCCTTGGGAGGCGAGCAGCACAACGCTCGCGGGATCCGGCGTCAACAGGCGCGCCGTCACGTCAGCGCCTTCGGCAGGATACCCCAATTGGGTGAACAGGTGGGCGATGGCGCTCCCGTCGTCGGCCTCAGGGGGACGGATCGTCAACGTCTCAGGGGCATTTTTCATTGTTGGCCTCATGTTTGCTTTCCATTGTGTTACGCCCGTCACATTGTCTGGCGCAGATCAACAAGGAGGATCTCATCTTTACTCATAGAAAACGCTGCCTGCCATTATCCCCCCACCCTTGTCAATTCACAAATTTGCAACAAGGCAACATTTTTCGCTGGGAAGCACCGATACAACTCGATATGTTACAAGCCATGCATGGCGCGTGTTTGCGCTCTGCTTAACCCCTCAACCTCGCGCTCATTTGTTAACTGGATTGTTAACAAACAGGGCCAAAAACAGTGACAGAGAGCGAGGCCAAGATCTCGCCAAGACAGCGCCACAAACACAACAAAGGAGTTGTTGTACATGAATGAAATCGTCAATGCCATCAATGGTGTAATCTGGAGCCCTGCGCTCATCTACCTGTGTCTGGGGGTCGGTCTTTACTTCTCCCTGCGTACCCGTTTTTTGCAACTGCGTCATATCAAAGAGATGGTGCGCCTGATGTTTGATGGCAAGAGCACCGATGCCGGTGTCTCCTCCTTCCAGGCGCTGGCTATGACCCTGGCCGGTCGTGTGGGTACCGGTAACATCGCCGGTGTGGCCACCGCCATCACCTTCGGTGGCCCGGGCGCCCTGTTCTGGATGTGGATGGTCGCCTTCCTCGGCGCCAGCTCCGCCTTCGTGGAGTCCACCCTGGGGCAGGTTTACAAAGAGAAGATCAACGGTGAATACCGCGGCGGCCCGGCCTTCTATATCGAGAAAGGGCTTGGCATGAAGTGGTACGCCTGGACCTTCGCCATCGCTACCGTCTTCGCCTGCGGCGTGCTGCTGCCGGGCGTGCAGGCCAACTCCATCGGCTCCAGCCTGCAGACCGCCTTTAATATCGATCCGAACGTCACTGCCGCCGGTTTGGCGCTGCTGCTCGGCTTTATTATCTTCGGCGGCGTCAAGCGTATCGCCAGCTTTGCCAGTACCGTGGTGCCCTTTATGGCGCTGGGTTACATCATCGTGGCTTGCGTCATCATCGCCCTCAATATCGGCCAGCTGCCGGGCGTGATCCTGCTGATCTGGAAGAGCGCCTTCGGTCTGGATGCCGGTTTCGGTGCCATTTTGGGTCTGGCCATCATGTGGGGGGTAAAACGCGGGGTCTACTCCAACGAAGCGGGTCAGGGTACCGGGCCGCACGCCTCCTCTGCGGCGGCAGTGAGTCACCCGGCCAAGCAGGGTTTGGTGCAGGCGTTCTCCGTCTATATCGACACCCTGTTCGTCTGCTCCGCCACCGGCTTTATGCTGCTGATCACCGGTCTCTATAACGTACAAGGGCCGGACGGCGCCGCCATCTACACAGGTATTGCCGGTATCGCAGCAGGCCCGGGCTATGTGCAGACCGCCATGGAGAGCATGATGCCGGGCTTTGGCAGCATTTTCGTGGCCATCGCGCTGTTCTTCTTCGCGTTCACCACCATCGTTGCCTACTACTACATCGCCGAAACCAACATCGCCTACATCAACCGCAAGATAAATCGCCCCTGGCTCACCTTCTTGCTGAAGATTGCGCTGATGGCTGCCACTGTCTACGGCACCGTCAAGACGGCAGATCTGGCGTGGGGCATGGGTGATATCGGGGTTGGCCTGATGGCCTGGCTCAACATCATCGCCATTCTGCTGCTGCAAAAGACCGCCTTCACCTGCCTGAAGGATTATGAAGCGCAGCAGGCACAAGGGATTGACCCCGTATTCCACCCGGAGAAGCTCGGCATCAAGAACGCCGATTACTGGGTGGGCAAACGCTCCGAAGAGAACCTGGAGCTGGAGAAATCGGGCCATCAGTTCGAGCCGGATCAGGATCGCAAGACCTCCTGAACCAGAACGACATAAGACATCAATAAAAATGGCAGCCTCGGCTGCCATTTTTATTTCTTTTACTTCAATAATTTACATTTAAATCAAGGAGTTAAGTGCCACACAAGGGGACACTTTGGGACGTGAAAAGACACCAAAGTTGGCAAAATGTGGACACTTTTTTCGGCCCATTCTCGGGGAAGATCAAGCTGGTTGAAGATGGTTTTCCAGCGGGTTAAAGCGGACCGCGTCATTGAGATAATCCGGTGCAAAGTGGGCATAGGTCATCGTCTGATGAATGTTCTGATGCCCAAGAATTTTTTGTAGGGCCAGGATATTGCCACCCGCCATCATGAAGTGAGAAGCGAACGTATGGCGCAGCACATGCACCGCCTGTCCTGCTGGCAGATCTGGGGCAACTTGCTTGATCACGTCACGCACCAGCAGATAGTCAACGTCTTTGAATAACAGGCCACGGTGAATACCCTGGGTGATCTCCTTCGCCAGTGCGGCCGAGATGGGTACAGTCCTGTTCTTGCCGTTCTTAGTGTTGATGTAGGTAACCCGGCTGGCAATCACATCATCCCGCCGCAGTCCTGTCGCCTCGCTCCAGCGGGCACCGGTGGCCAAACACAACTTGACCACTTTCAGGTTGTCACCAGTCAATGCTGCCAGCAGGCGACCAATCTCCTCATGGGTGAGATACCCCATAGCTCGGTCTACCTGTTTGACCTTTTTCAACCCTTTAAGCGGGTGCTCGTTGTGGTAGTGCCCCAATGCGATCAACACCGAAAAGACGCCGCTGAGCCTATCCTGCTCCCAGTTGAGCGTACTGGGCTGGCAACCGGCCTGCAGGCGCTGCGCCCGATACTCAGCAAACAACAGGCGGTTTATTTGCCGAGCTTGAGGATAACCCAACGCCGCATCCAATTTGCGCAATCGG
Source organism: Aeromonas sp. 603404 (assembly GCF_049171775.1). Classification (NCBI taxonomy): domain Bacteria; kingdom Pseudomonadati; phylum Pseudomonadota; class Gammaproteobacteria; order Aeromonadales; family Aeromonadaceae; genus Aeromonas; species Aeromonas sp. 603404. The sequence goes on along the minus strand of NZ_JAAKPE010000001.1, from coordinate 446,130 downwards.
GTAATGGCATGTACCCCCGACTTCAGCGTCTGACCATGGTAGCGCCACCAGAGCTCGATTAGCTCGGAGAGCGTCCGGTTATCTGCTGGCCGCTCCACCCACTCTTTGTTGTGTTCGGTGGCTATTACCCAGCGCTCGAACTGCTGGGCTTCGGACTTGGTCTTGAAGCGCTTGCGGATCCGCTTGCCCTCCCTCCCCTGCGGACGGATATCGACCAAGTAACCTTCGGGAATAGACTTGATACTCATCGTCCCTCCGTATAACGGTGGGCACTCAGCCATCCCCACGACGCACACATCCACATAGCTCCCAACCACTGAACTCTCACCGTCATAACTCCCCCATCAAAACACTGTTATTTTATACAGCATAGAGTGATGGTTAGTAGTGTTTACCTGAGGCAGCTGCATACATGTGGGGACTAGAGGAGATTGGTACTGTTATTGAGGCAAGTGTTGGGCACTTTAGATGAAACTAACAAGACAATCTCTCTAGGTCGATCAAGTCAGTGGCAGTGATTATGAAGGGAACTTGGATTAGTGGATTACCGAAAAACAGAGGCCGCGATAACGCGGCCTCTTGGTTCATCACAGATAACGATATGATTGTGGTGGCGTAGAGCCGATTCCAAGCTCAACAAGAGGCATCGGCTGTTCATAACGACGAACATTGCCAATTCCAATTGCAACTGCCCGTTGACGGTTGTCGTAGTAGCTGTCAAAGAATTTTTTATCAATTCCTGCATAGGAGTGAGTTTTCTCCCATACAATTTCGGGAAGATCAGCAATGAGCTCTGACACGTCAAACTCACCGACTACACGGCCTACTGGCATAGTTGAGTAAATCACGACAGATTTTATCCCATCGCGTTTAAATAGATTCTTACGGAACTCAAACTTCTTCGTTCCATCAAAAATCTTTTCAACATATTCAGGCTTAATTGATAACAAGACCTTCATCTACTTCACCTAACTGAACAATTCGAGCGAACTGGGTGTCACTCAATGACATGAACCCCCAATAGTCACTTTCATTTAGACCAACATCTTCTATTAGAGTAGCACGATTAGGCCTTTTATTAAAAGCTATATTATATGTGAATTTGATAATAAATGGATACCTTTGTGTTTTATAAAATGAAATCAACTCATCTTGAGTAAAAATAGAAAATTTTGAACAATAATAAATGAACTCTTCTAATGAAGAAAATTCTCTAATACTCTTAACCTCCTCAATAACACAAACTGAAGTAGCTACAGCTCTAAACCTAGCTGGCCCCATATTATCAGAGGTTCGATATATCACCATCACATCACCACGATGCATGTTCATTACACCACGCATGGCACATAAATATACCTTGTGAATACTATTTGCATGAGAAACATCTTCAACTATGCTGGCATTTTCATTTTTTAGTATGGAGTCTGGGAAAAGACGTGTATGGAATTCTGGATAAATACCCAACATGTATTTTTGCTTATCTGTAGCGACGACCAACGGATAATCTTTCATTACATCGCCAGTAATATTATGCAAATTTCGCACAAATACACACTCGGTGCCATTCGCAGTCTCTTTCATTCCATGCAACTGAAAACCGTACGCTTTAAACATGCCGATTAAGCTCTCGTGCTCAGCAAATACAGTTACATAGATATCATCAACTCTTTCCCTTATCGCAAAATCAAATGCTTTCTTTAGGAAACGTTGTCCTCGCAAGGTACCTCTTGCATTAAACTTGAAGGTACCGATCTTGAGATGACGGCCGAGGGGAAGCGGGGGGGAAACATCCTCAACCGAATTCTCAATCTTTAAATACATAAACCCGTCGATGCCCTGATCACCATAGAGAACATATGCGAACTCATTGCTATCAGCTTTTTTATTTAACCAATCGCTAAACTCTGCATATTTCATTTTGAGAGAATCAAAAAACACATCATTATGATCAAAGCTAGCAAAACTGATATATTTTAAATTATCCACACCTACCCCCAAATTATAAATATGCTAGAGTCTCATTTTTAAAAGCGAGTGTTAGTATTTTATCATCTATTGGATAATGCATTCTTAGGTTAGCGACGATATCGCTATTCAAAAAACTGGTTAAGTTTCCGATTTCACCTGATGTTTGAATAAATTCGTTAGCAGCTGCAGCCGCTAACTTACTTAAATCTATAACATCCTCTGATAAAACATTACCTGCCCCGGAGAACCTTTTATTCAGATTACTAATATCTCCCCTGATATCAGCCAAACTTTGAATTATAAACTCATAGGGGTCGACTTCCCTCGTTTCAATCCTAGCTATTTCCGTGATGGCAAAATGTTTCAAGAAAGTTGTATATTCTGGCCTACCCGATGCTTCAATAGTTCCGAGCACCTTGTGTCTAAGTTTTTCTTTAAATGTAACGATTGAGTTATAATGCAAATCTCTAGGATATTCCAAATGCTCGATAACCGCGATATCAAAAGAAAATGTTGTCGTGCTATCTTTTATAATTACAACGGGTTTATCAAATGCTAATCGCATCCCCAACTCGAACATTACATTAGGGTTTTTCGCGCTAACGTCGCAGATAACGATATCAGAATCGAATAGATTTTGTACTATCCTGCTTTGAATTACACCACTATCATTCGAGTCACTGACCAATTTTATTTCAAAATTTAGCCCCGACAATGACTCTTTTATAATATCTCTAATGTTATCCCAGTGCTTTTCAGTGTATGTATCTATAGCCGAGATAGGCATAACCAATCCACACTTAACGATCTCGCCAGCCTCGGATGGTGTCCACTCATTTATTCCCTCTGACACGTTATTCCCTCATCGTTCAGCATTAAAAAATAACAGGACGCATTAGCGCCCTGTTTGTCTTTTTCGATATGACCTGTGTTCTACCATCACGCCGATGATCTGGATGTGCTGTCGGTCGGAGTGCATGGTGGGGTAATCATCATTGAGGGGGACCAGTTCAAACACCTCTTGGCCGTTCTCGTCGATACCGCGGGGTCGGTATTTTTTGAACGTAGCCTCGTTGCTGCCGTTCTTGGCCACGACATAATCCCCTGGTTGGGGTGACTCATCAGGATCAACGATGATGAGATCCCCTTCCTTGAATAGTGGCACCATGGAGTCACCACGTAACCACAGGCCAAAGCCGTATGGGCCGATCTCGCCACCTGCCGATACATATTCGACATTGCCATCGAAGGCAGTGGCTTGCTCGCACATCTCGCGCCAGTTGCCCGCCTGCACGTAGCTCAGAATCGGGATCCGCTTACCCTGATAAATCACTGCTGGTTCGACGTTGTGATAACCAGGTATCCGTTGGTCCCCAGATGAACTGGATGCTTCTCCTTCACCAGTCAAGAGCCAATCAACAGTGACTCCCAACGCAGCAGCTAACTCATTGAGATAGCGACCATTAGGCGTGTTTTCTCCCCGCTCCCATTGACTAATGGAAACGCGTGATACACCTACCCGTGAGCCAAGAATCTCCTGGCTATACCCGAGTCTCTTACGTGTCTGCTTGATGCGTTCATTTATTTTCATGTAAGCAATCTTACAAGTTGCTTTCGTAGAATTTCTTGTCTTTTTTGTAAGTTTTTCCTTGCAATCATGATTCACCTAGCTTTACATTTGCTTTCGAAAGTAAACCTTACAAGGTGGAGTGTGATGAAGAAAAAAGACGCAATTGACCACTTCGGTGGCACTAACAAATTGGCACAAGCACTGGGCTGTAAGCCTCAAGCCATTTCTCAGTGGAGTGACTTTGTTCCCAAAGGCCGCGCCTACCAGATCGAGGTACTCACTGGCGGCAAGTTAAAGGCCGATTCGCGCAGCACCCCGCAACAACCCACTCCTTGTGTTTGAACCCCCTAAGAAGGATTCATCATGACTACTCGAATCAAACCTATCCGCATCCCCAGTGATGTAAGCCAATTACCGCTTGATTACCCCTTTGGTAATCGCGTCAGCGAAAGCCTGAAGGAGTACGCCGACCGCCAAGGTATTAGCCTGGAAGCGGTCAAAAAGCGTGCCGACCGCGGTCAGTTGCCCATTTTGCAAGACGGCCCGGGCGCACCTCGCGAGGTCAATCTTTACGCCCTGTTCCTGAAAGCCCGTTATCAGGCTGAGCGCTACGTCACCATGACGCTCGCGTGAACCTGCAAACACCATAACGGGTCAAGGAGAACCTAGCATGTTTACCGAATACGCCAGCAAACATCCGCACTGGATCAGCGCCTGCCAACGTTTTGCGGCCAGTCACAACATGGCCGAGATCGCCCAGCGAGTTGGCATGAATCCGCAGCTCCTGCGCAACAAGTTAAACCCCGACCAACCCCATGAGCTGACGGTGGCCGAGTTGATTGCCATCACCCAGGCGAGTGAGGGGGATGAAACCCTGTTCGATGGAGCCCTGTTTGGCTGTGGTTTGACGGCCGTGGCCATCCCACAGGCTGAGCGAGCCCCTTCCCTGCCCCACCAGGCCATCGATCTGAACGCCAAGATCGCCAGCATTGGTCAGCGAGCGCTGGAGCTGACCGACCGCGGCCGGATCACCCGCTCGGAGCGCAACACCTTGGTGAGCGTGGCCACCTCGGCCATGGGGTCACTCGCCATCTTGATCCACGACATTGAGGCCCGCTTTCAAGCGGTGCCGACCTTGGCCTGTGCGTCAGACATCCTGATGCAAACCATGACCATGTAAGGGGGAACCCATGCAAACCCAACGCATTGACCATCAACAACGCAATTTGGCTGGCCTGACGCCAGAGGAACAGGTGGCCATGAACACCGCCGGCTGCATGTTGCTGCGCGAGATGTTCGGCAAGAAGCGCTCGAGCCTCGACACCGACTGGCTAGCACTGAGCCAGGCCAAGAAAGCGGCCATCTGTGCCATCGCCCGCCAGCCTCGGGGTGAACTGATGAGCGCCACGCTGTCGGCATTGCCGCATGCGCAGCGCGAAGCGATCCGCCTTGCGGTGATTGCACTGGAGTACCAAAGCGAATTTCGCGGCGGCTGTGACACCAAGGTATGGCACCCGGCACCGGTCACCAGAACTATCCGGGATATCGAGAGGGAGAAAAAAGAGAGAGCAGCAAAGCTGCGCATGAAACGCGCGGTGCTGGCAGCAAGCCAGATGACCGGGCAAGGCCCACGTCCTATTGGGCAATAAAAAAGCCCGCATTACGGAGGTGCAACTCCAAGCGGGCCTTATCAACAACGTATGAGGAAGTCGACATGGCAACTTTAGCGATCCCCTGCGCCCTGCGCAACCTTCGCATCCAACAACGCAAGCTGACGGGCCGCTATGGCGCCCGTCTTAGCCAACACCCCGACGGGGTTGCGCTTATGGAGCGGTCAACCGCACTGGCTTGGGCTTCTCTGTTCAGCCGCATCAACCCCTGCACCACTCAACAAGGAGCCTGACCATGAACGCACAGCCGACCCAAATCAACCTGCTCAATCACCATGCCGCCAAGCGCCTGCGCCTGTTGCGGGAACAGTTGAAACTGAGCCGTCCCAAGTTTGCCGCCCTGCTCGGCATTCCGCCCACCACGCTCAAGAACTACGAGCTGGGATACCGCGAGATCGGTGGTGGCCTGTTCCTGCTGATCGCCAACCACCCGGAGCTGAAGCGCCATGTCGATTGGCTGCTGACCGGTATCGCCACGCCGGAGGTGCAGGCATGAGCAAGATCTTCCATCCCATATCCGAGCAGGAGGCGCTGGCCGAGTTGCCACGCCTGCGCCAGCGGCTCACCGCCAAAGCCCGCCACTCCTCATGCCTAAGAGGAACTGAGGGTAAAACCTTGTTAGCCCAGGCACAGCGTGCCCTGCGCTGGCATCAGCTGTTTCTCAGCATCAACCGGAGGGCCTGCCAATGAGCGACATCATCAAGATTGCCCGCCAGGCGCCCAAGGTGGTCGAGGGGCTGCTGGCCGATATGTTCGCCGCCAATGCCGAAGATAACCGCATCGCCCTGGGCGGGGTTTACTCCGGCCAGCAATACATCCAGCTGCAGCTGGTTGCGACCAGCAACCCGGCTGATCTGCTCGATGATGACGGCGACGAGGACGATGAAGAATCCGCACCACTCCCCGCACACAACCCGCTGACCACCCACTGGCTGGCAGCTCGCGCTGAGTTTATCGCTGCCGGCGGTGAGGCCAGAGGCGATCGGGATATCCCTCGGGAGCTGCTGGCGCTCGGTGCGGTGCGCTCTGTCTATTGGCTGGCACTGGGTCAGGGCGCGACAGCGCTGGCCAAAGAGATCGGCGAGTGGTGGCAGGAGTGCGCGCCACTCCATGGGCAAGGTGAGGTGATCAAGTGACCCATCACCTGCAGCAGGAACTGACCAGCCTGATGTATCGCTGGCAAGAGGCCTATCGGGAAGACGCAGCGCGGCTGCGTCTTTATCAACGAGAGCTGGCCCATGCGCGCCAGCTACCTGCCCGCCCCCACGTCAGCATCAAGCTGTTGCTGCGTCAGTGCGCGGCCGCTCGGCGAATGAAAAACCATGCCCAGCAGCGCATCAGTGGATGCCTGTTTCGCATCAAGACGTTATCCGCTTAACGCATGACCAAGCTCACCACCCGGCTGCCGCTGTCGAGAAAAGCACAGCTGCAGCGCGTCAACACCCTTTGCAACTCTCTGCCCGGCGTCAACTTTGACGCCGTTTTCGGCGGCCCACGCGGTCAATACGATCTGCTGTGGGCCATCCAGCTGCTTGATGGCCTCTCCCCCGAGTTAACCCGCGACCTGTTCAAGCAGTATGCACGGCGCCGCAAGGATTGCAGTTTCATCCATTGCCGAGCGGCCAATATCTGGCTGCGTGAGCGCACACGCTGGGTGCGCCAGCTGCTCCACTCCATCCCGGTCAACCCAAGGGAGATGCGCGATGAAGACGGCCGCAAGAAGGTGGCCCACCAATTCGCCAACCAGACCGCAGCCATTTACAAGAACATCGAGCAGGACATCAAAGAGGGCGCCGAGCCGGATCTGCTGCAGACCTGGGAGCTGATGCGCCAGCCGGCCGATCAGTGGGGCTTTATCGGCAAGATGCCCAAGTTCAAATCCAACGAGGTGCGGGATAACTGGATCCTGAGCGTGCTGGTGCGCCTGCTCTCTGCCAAGTGGTGGGAGAAGCGCGTCAACCGCTGCTGGGATCGGCTGCAGGAGCAGATCAACATTCTGCTCGGCAAGGTGCGCAAAGGGGTGTCGGCCTATGTATCGAACGCCACCATGAAGGTGGTACGAGAGCGCAAGCGGGCCATGATGCGCTGGCTGGCCGAGTCGGAAGTGGTCAACGAGCAGTATAACCTGGTCGTGTCCATGAAGGATTGCTGGGAGGCCAGCAACGCCAACCCGGTGAACCGCCGCAACGAAATGATGGTGCGTGCGCGGGGGTTCAATGACTATGCCGAGGAGCAGGGTCATGTGGGGGTCTTCTTCACTTGGACAGCCCCTAGCCGCTTTCATGCCTGGACACAAAAGCACAACGGCAAAGCAGTAGAAAACAAGCGATACCAAGGGGCCACGCCGCGGGAGACCTGCGTCTATCTGGCCAAACTCTGGAGCCGCGCCAGGGCGGCCCTCAAGCGGTGGAACGCGCCCGTTTATGGATTTCGCGTGTGCGAGGCTCACCACGACGGCACCCCGCACTGGCACCTGCTGCTATTTATGCGCCCGGAAGATCGCAACCGGGTGATCGGTATCCTGCAACGCTATGCCCTGACCGATGACCACGACGAGCTGGTACGGGATATCAAGGGCGCCCCACCCTTTACCGACTTTACTCCCCGCTTCGACTGGAAAGAGATAGACCCGGCCAAGGGTGATGCCGCGGGCTATATCGCCAAATATATTGCCAAGAACATCGACGGCGCCTATCTGGACGATGACGAAGAGGCCGGCACCGCCGCCGATGAGGGCGCCCTGCATGCCGTGGCCTGGGCCAGTTGGTGGGGCATTCGCACCTTCCAGCAGATCGGCGGCGCCCCGGTCGGGGTATGGCGCGAGCTGCGCCGCATCAGCAACGCCAAGAAGCATGCCGAACTGGTGGGCCCACCCAAGCCAGTGCTGCAAGACCCACGCTTTGAGGCCGCCCGCTTTGCCGCAGATAACGGCATCTTTCGTTGCTACCTGCACGCCATGGGTGGCGCACTGGCGACCCGCGCCGAACACCCCATCAAGCTGGCCCACCTTATCGAGGAGCAGGCCAACAGCTATGGCGAAGACATCAAGCGCCTGATGGGCATTACCTCCGCTCGCTTGGGCATCAAGACCCGCCTGCAAGGGTGGGAAATTGTGCCCGCCGGCACCCATGAAGCCAGGAAAGCCGCCGAGGCTGCAGCGAGGGGGGTTGGGGTTAAGACGGGCGACAGCCCGGCACCTTGGAGCTCTGACAATAACTGTACGCGGCCAGATCCTGATGTCTTCACAGAGCAGATCATGAGGGAACAATGGGGTTTGTCACCCTTTTCCATCGACCGTTTGCGGGCTGGGGCCAGTGTCACGGTGGACGGTTTCAGCCTCTGGCTTGAGAACGGCCAGCTGCAATCGACTAGATCGCTCCCCAATGAACCGGATTGGGGGCTCGATGGCCAGCCGCCCGCTGAACAGAGCCTGCTGGATGAATTCGCGGTACCACAAGGGGATCCAGACTGGCGGATGCTGGTTGAGCTGTGCGGCAAGGTCTATGAGGCACAAGGCCACGCCGGGGCGCACCGCTGGATAGAGATATTGCCGGAGCCCTATCAGTCAGAGATGTGGCGCGTGCTGGAGGGGCTGGACACACCGGAGTGGATGCATGAACAAAACGACTACAGCTAAAAGAGGCACTGTGATATCTATTCCTAGAGATTTTTCCCCACAATTAGGTTGATACCTCAAAAGTGAGCTCTCCAACACAGAGCTCATTGATAAGTTGAAAATCGCGGGTCAACGTCACTCTGCGAGATAGAGACTATTATTAGCCTTTGGTTATCCCCTTAATCTATAGCTTCCCTCCACCAAACTAACTATATCATCAATTGTTATAGGTATTTTCTTACCAATCAAAAAGCTATCAACATATCTATTCAACAACTCCTGATTTGGAGTAATGTATTCCTTTATGACTCTCCTCATTTCTTTCAGTGAGTCGGGAGTATCAATTACCCCGCCAGATATGGCTTTAGATATCAACTCTTCCTTTCTCATTTGCTTTTGCTTACCTTTACAATTATGGAGTATATACTTGGCGAGGGAAATCGTTAACATTTTCTCACTATGATAAAAGTCAAAAGCATCTTTAATTTCATCATGTGCAATAATCAAATCCCCATATTTCAGTAGGGCGTTGTAAAATTTTGATGCGAAATCATCAATATAACCATATTTTACTTCATTATGTGAAGCTATAAGGGAAAAGTATGGTGATGGCTGTGTGATAGTAATCTCATTGATCATGTTAAATGCATAACACGCTGTGGATATGACACATAACTCGTTCAACATAGATATATTTATCTGTCTAAGAGTTTCAGTAAGTTCTGACCAAGATATATACTCTCTGGTATTGCCAATCTCTAAGCCCAATTCACTTCCACCATGCATATGAAAATGAATCACAGGTTTTAAATTATTGCTAACAACAAAAAAATTTATATTGCCCATGAACTGGATAAATTGCTCTCTACTAGAAACTGCCTCATGATAGTAAATAAGTTCATAGGCAGTAGTAATAGTCCGCAGGTCTTCGTCTAAACGCTTGGTTACACCACCATCATCTGGGCGATCAGAAGTAATCAGGATTATGGCATTCATACTGAATGAAGAATCGAATTGCATATGAGAAGTCTCTTCAATTTACTCTAATGGATTTTTCCAATCATTAACCATCATCAGATATTCATAATCTACCTTTGGCAATCGTAGGATTGCTCTAGTAAGTAAATATTATCTATCATACCGTATTTGATGTATTTTTACACGGGTTAGAAATTGAAGTTGTGTTTGGTAGGATTACCGTCCAGAACTACCAACTCAATTGTATTCCAGCACTTTCAGTACCAACTGATTCATGCTCTTGGCTGAGAGTCTTAAGGTGTGAACGAACGACAAGGTTGCCACACCAAAGACCTGAGTACCGGTGTAGAATATTATCGAGTAAGTCACTTCACCACCGGCAGTTCGTCAAGCGCGGTGGTATAGCGGGGGCTTAACTGCTCCCGCTTCATCATCCACTCCCGGGTGTCGCGGCCACGGGCCGCGAAGTAAACCTTCCCCAACCGCCCATGATTGATCTTGTCGATGACCTGCATCAGCGCCTCGCTGCGCGGGGATTGCTGCTGTGCGGCGAACAGGTCGCCCTGCTGCATGTTGGTGGGGGTGAAGTCGGCCAACATAACGCCCCCTTTCTGGTATCGCTGCTCATCGCGCCAGATGCGGGGGAGCAGCTCGGGGATCAGGGCCAGCAGCGCCCGGGTGTCATGGGTGGGCATAGCCAGCTTGGTGCTCACCTGGTTGCCGTAATAGGGCTCCCGGTCGCTGAACGGGCTGGTGCGAATGAACAGGGTCACATGCCGGCAGCACATCCCCTCCCCCCGCAGCTTCTCGGCGGCCCGCTCCATGTAGCCTGCCAGCGCCTGGTGCATGGTGCCGATCTGGGTGATGCGCTCCCCAAACGAGCGCGAGCAGATGATCTGCTGCTTGGCCTGTGCCTCTTGTTCCAGCTCAGCGCAGGGAATGCCGCGCAGTTCCTGCACAGTGCGCTCGACCACCACGCCATAGCGGCGGCGCAGGTTCTTGGGGTCGGCGGCGACCAGGTCGGCCACGGTCTTGATGCCCTGCACCTCCAGCTTGGCGGTGAGCCGTCGGCCAATGCCCCATATCTCGTCCACCGGGGTGATCGCCATCAGCCGATCGCGCCGTGCCTCATCCCGCAGATCCACCACGCCGCCGGTGGCGGGCCACTTCTTGGCAGCGTAGTTGGCGAGCTTGGCGAGCGTCTTGGTGGGGCCGATGCCGACCCCCACGGTCAGCCCGGTCCACTGCTGCACCCGCTCGCGGACTTGGCGGCCATAAACCACCAGGGCGCCCGCCCAGGACTCGCTCAGTTCGATAAAGGCCTCGTCGATGCTGTAGACCTCCACCGCCGGCGCCATCCCCTCCAGAATGGTCATCACCCGGTTCGACATATCACCATAGAGGGCATAGTTGCTGGAGAACCAGACCCCGCCCATCGCCTCGAAGAACTGGCGGATCTGAAAGTACGGTACCCCCATCTTGATGCCCAGCGCCTTGGCCTCTGCCGAGCGGGCCACCACGCAGCCATCGTTGTTAGAGAGCACCACGATGGGCCGCCCCTTCAAGTCGGGGCGGAACAGCCGCTCGCAACTGGCGTAGAAATTGTTCACATCGACCAGGGCGACGGCGCAGCGCTTGTTCATGGGGTATCCATCTTGTGTACGACAAAGGCCACGACTCCGAAAATCTCCAGCTCCTGCCCATCATTGAAATGGATGGGACGATAGGCCGGGTTGCCAGGAAGCAATGCGACGGTGGGCTCAAGCTGCAGTTTCTTCACCGTGAACTCGCCATCCACCGCGGCGACCACCACGCTGCCGTGGCGCGCCTTGCGGCTGCGGTCGACAACCAGCAGGTCGCCATCGCGGATTCCGTAGTCGACCATGCTCCGCACGAAGTAGGTGGCCGCCGGATGCGCCACGCACAACTGATTGAGGTCGATGGTCTGCTCGGTGTAGTCCTGCGCCGGCGACGGAAAGCCGCAAGCCACCGGGGAGAGGAACAGGGGCAGCTCCAACAAGGGGGCATCGGAAGTGGGTTGAGCAAACATGCTGACAATCTCTGCGTTACTGTATGAATGAACAGTATAGCAAGCCACCAAAAGCGGATCACCGTTCGGCGTTTGGCTCCTCTATTCGCTTACAACCCTGACTCTAATGGTCACAATGACCGCAAGCCTCAATAGAAAACACATTCTGTGACCGAGCACACAGGACTCATAAATGACCAACACATCATAAAGAGGTAGCCTATGCACGAACCAAGCAAGCCATCTTGGGTCATAACCTATGTCTCATAAGGAAAAGAGTAATGGTAAAAAAATATGAAATTGAATTTGATGGTTATTGGACAGATGCAGAAAAAGAGAACATTCCCACCGAGTCTGGTATCTATTGTGTGTATAGCTATCTGCACAACACTGAAACCGGCAAAGGTACGATAAACAATCTCATTTACATAGGTCAGGCTGAGGACGTGAACTCCAGACTCGCCAACCATGAAAAATTGGAAAAATGGAAAGCACAACTCAATGAAGGAGAGAAGCTCTGCTATTCCTTTGGTGCTCTTCCCAAGGGTGATTTGGATCGCTGTGAATCCGCATTAATCTTCTACCATCAGCCACCTGTCAACATCGAGTACAAAAAGGAATTTAACTCCCCTGAGACATCTATTGTTCTCACCGGAAAAACTGCCCGCCTTACCTCGAGGTTCACTGTTGAACCTACCACCGCTTAAGAGTGGCTCATGACAAGTTGTTCAGGGCGCTCAGTGCGCCCTGTGTATGTTTCCTGCCGAAACTAACGTCCCCTGCCCTGTGTAGAACCGGTATCATGCCGGCTGTGTTGTGCTGCTGGGTGGGGTGGTTATTGCTTATCCCGTATTATTGTGGGTTGCTTAGTGTCGCGCGGTTGTGCGCTGCCGATGACATGATGGGGGGCGCTGCATCTATCACCTGCTTGAGGTGGCCAAACACCGCGAGGCCAGCACCTACTACTCCATCATCCACAAATACCCGATGGCCCTAGCCGACACCCAGCACATCCTAGCCGACAAGACCCGCCATATTCAGCCCCCCCCCACGGCGATCGCGACTGGAATAAGTTGCTCCCCCACCTGGACCAACTGCCACTGACGAAAAGTTGGTAAATGTAACCGGTCCTGCTAGCACGATTAACAAAAAGGTTAAAATAGAACAGTGAGTGTCCAGCATTTCTGGCAAACGCCGCACCGCATCAATGTATCAGACGATACACAGCTAGACAGCAGTGATAGGCTAGTAATATCATGATAAGCAATTGATTTTTCTCTGTAAGTTACGATGGTAGAACGAGGTCATACGAAGACTATATTATCGAAATAATACCGTATTCCATCTAATCACTATTAAAAATAAAAGGTAGTAAATGAAAGTATTTCTAGATACAAACGTATTTTATAACGACTGGTTTATGAATAATGCGAACTTTAAGTATCTATTTCATTTCCTTAACAATGAAGGGCATGAATTGATCTTGTCAGAACTTGTTGTCCAAGAAGTTGAAAACATTCGACGTAGAGAAGTAGCTAGTTGTCTCGCAGAAATAAAAAAACAAATTCGTAAAATTCAAAAACTTAACCAAAATAAGATTGCCTACAAGGAAAGTGAACTAGGAGTAGAAGAGTATGAATTACTGCCTATAATAAAGAGCCGGGTAGAGAGTGTTGAGGTTTTTGATTATGAAAACATTTCACATGTTGATGTGGTAGAACGAGCCCTTACAAATAAGAAACCTTTTCTTGAAGGAGAAAAAGGGTACAGAGACACTCTTATATGGCTATCATTCTTAAACCACATCAGCGATATCAAAGATAACGTTATCTTCATAACCGAAAACAAGTCTGATTTTTTTAAAACAAAAGATAAAACCATTAGCTTTCATGACGACTTACAGACAGACATAAAAGATAAAGGTGTTGAAGCAAAAATTGAAATTTATACGTCATTATTTGACTTTGTAAACAGTACAATTGATAAGGATGACCATGCTATTGACAAGATCAATGCTGAAGAATTATTCGAGGATTTTTTAGAAGAAAGTGGTTCTAGATTTATTGAAAACATGTCCCACAAAGATCTTTCTTATCACTACGAAGCCTCCATATTCGACTCCAAGGTAAAAGACATCTTAGATATTCGTACAGATGTTTGGGAAGGTATTGAAGACCTTGAGTTAATAAATACAACCAAGCTTGATGGCAATGATATTTATGTGAGCTGTAGATACAATCTACGAAGAGTAACTGTTGAGATTGATATTCCTGAATCAGATTACATGGAAAATAAGGATGAATTACATAGACTATTCATAGATATTGATGTCTCATCGAATACAGCTATTTTAAGTAGTTATGTAAGGCCCTATTTTGACGTTAGCTTTATTTACAATGATCGAGATGAGTCCTTTAAGGATTATGAAGTGGCGGATTTATATCTCAGACAATAGAAATAGCTAACAATCGCATATTTCAGGACTGGTTTTCTACTGTGCTCCACAACAAACCGAAAACGCAGGAGTTAGGTCAAGATGAAATCACACGAGTAATTTATGTCGGTATCGATTGAATAGGGGTCATAACCGGGGGCGCTATTGCGTCCCCAATCCTTTCAGTACCAACTGCCGACCTTCTGGTGTCAGCGACCCCATCAAGCTCAGCACCAGCTGGTTGGTGGTCTTGGCCGAGGGGCTTAGGGTGTGAGCGAACGACAAGGTGGCCACCCAGCTGTGGCTACATTCTGCATCGGTACACTGACAGTAGAGATCCGAGACATCATCGCTCAGTCGGTTGGTCTTGGTAATGCGGCCCCGCTGGCCACACACTTTGCAATAAACCCGCATTACGCCCCCTTTTCTATCCAAATCAACAGCCTATCTTGCCACAGCAAGCACTGTTTGTTTATACAGTTGAACCGATATTCTCCCGAAAATCGACCCAGAGGGAGCGAGGGAGTCCCGCACTGTTGATGGCGTCCTGGATAAGCTCGCACAGTGGCAACACCTCGTTGCGGGCATAGGTGGCATCGTACTTCTCGGGGTCTCCTAGACCTCCCCCGCCATTGGTCGGAATGATGCCGGCCAGCGCCGCCGGAAAGCGGTGGCTGGTCAATACATCCTGGGCGGTGATCCCCTTGATGGCCGCAAACTCGTCCTTGGTGGCAATGTCCCCCACTGGAATAAGCTTGATGCCATCTGGCTTGCCGTCCGGGATGTTCACGAACATGGAGCGGAAGTTCCCCACCCCCTTGCTGCTTGCGATCATCTCCTTCATCTCCTCCTCGGTGTCGTCATCCATGTTCGGGTCGGTGGCGTAGAAGATGAACCCCATGTGGGCACCGTTGAGGAAGTATTTGCGCCGAAACAGGGTGGCATCCTGGTTGAGCAGGGCCGACTGCAGGCCGCCAAGGTAGTCGGGCATGCCATAAATCTGCTGCTCGGGGTCGTACTGGGCCAGCCAGATGACATCCTCCGGCCGGTAAATCAGGTTCGGCTTGCCCTGCTGCAGATAGACAAAGCAGCCATCCTCGCGCCGGCGCAAATAGACGCTGGAGAGCGGCATCAGCCCCACCACCTGGTTAAACCCGTTGCGCAGTTTGAGCAGTCCCGCATCCCCGAACTGCAGGTAGTTGTGAGCAAAGGCGGTGACCGTGGTGCGCTGGTTGGTAAAGCGCCCCGCCACCATATTGCGGCGCGCCATCAGGATGGCCCCGTGGTGGGCATTGACCCGCACCACCTTGGCCAGCCCTTTGCGCTCGATAGGCGGCTGGTAATACTCGCCATAGGGGTTGTAGAACACCCCGGTGTAATCGGTCATCCAGGCCGTGGGGTCGATGGCCTCCGGCATGCTGAACGCCACCGCACTCTTTGCTGGGGTGGCCGCCCGGGCCGGTTGGGATTTGTGTCGCTTGGTCATGCTGCCTTTCTCTCCTGGCTGGTTGCCCAGGTGGATTTACGTTTGCGGGTGGGATCGAGCGGCTCGTTAGCCACGGCGTGGGCGATGGCAAAAAAGACGTCAGCGTGGCCGGTCACGTTGTCGCGGGCCGCGCGGAACGTCATCTGACCGCCACCAGTGGTGCTGCGCTTGATGGCGAGAAACGCCAGCGGGATATCCCGATCCGCGCTATCCCACTCGATGCGGTTGGCCTCCACCACGTCGATCATCTTGAGTACCAGCCGCGATTTGCTCTCGATGCTGTAGTTGATGGGGTGACACACCCCTTTGAAGGTGGGCTTCAAGAGGTCATAGACCCCGGCACCAATGCCGGAGACATCGACCCCGAGATACGTGACCCGAAACTTCTTGGCGATACGCTCAATCTCCTGTGCCTGGTACTGGAAGTTAAGCCCGCGCCAATAGTGCTTCTCGAGCACCCGAAAGCGCTCACCGGCGACCATGGGCGGTGCCACCACCACCAGGGTGGCGTTGTCGCGGGTGCGGCTCGGGTCGTAACCCAGCCACACCTCGCGCCGGCCGAACGGGTCGGGCCGCCCGGGCTTGTAATCCTCCCACCGACTCGGGTCTACCCCTGCCCGCTCCATGTCCTGGAACTTGAACACCGACAGGGCATCGTCGATAAACCGGCACATGTAGAGGCGATCGAACACCTCCTCCGGGTACTCGTCTTTGAGCTCCTCGATGTCGATGAGGTTACAGCCAAGGCGAATGGCATCTTCGATGGTGATGACGTAACGCCACTGCCGATCGGGGCAGACGCGGCCACCATCGCGCAGGTCATCTTCACCCGGAAAGTCGATGGCCACCCGGCTCGGGCGCTGGCCTTTCCAGCGATCCCCGGTCCAGAACCGATAGGCTTCGTGCACCTTACTCGACGGGGTCGAGAAGTAGGTCTTGCGCCAGCGGCTCTGGGTCGCCATGGCGCTGGCCACGTCGGAGAGCTTCTCGAAGTTGGGGATCCAGAAATACTCGTCGATGTAGACGTTGCCGGAGCGGGACTGGGCGCTGTTGGAGTTGGTCGAGCAGAAGTGCAGCTCGGCCCCGTTCGACAGCACGATGGGGTTGCCGGTCAGGGTAACGCCCAGGAAGGTCTGGGCAATCTTGCAGATATAGGAGCGAAACACCTCCGCTTGGGCACGAGTGGCGGACAGGAAGATCTGGTTGCCGCCGGTCAGCACCGCATCTTCCAGCGCTTCGCCGGCAAAGTAGTAGGTCATGCCGATCTGGCGGGATTTAAGGATATTGCGAGTGCGCGGCAGTGCCGGGTCGTTCTTGGCCTCCCGACAGCGCAGCTGATAGCCAAACAGGGTGCCCAGCCACTCGGCAAAGTCGTCGGCCGTCAGGTGGCAGACCTCGTTCTTGCCCTTCTTGCCGCCCTTCCCCTTGCGGCCACCATCCTGGCCACTGTGCCCGCGTTGGGTTCGCGGCGGGGCGGGTTCCTCTCCCGCTTCACTCTTGGCCTTGAGGGCCTGTTGCCGCTCGGCCCACTTGATGGCCTTCTCTTTGAGGCTGACGTGGTGGCCGATAAGCCGATCCAGTTCGTCCAGTTCGGCGCTGGTTTTCTTCTCTCGGCCGAGCAGCGATTGCACCCGGCGGGCAATGGCATCCTCCACCGCCTCTTCGGTCAGTAGATCCCGCCAGCCGTATTTCTCGGCCCAGAAGTAGACCACGCGACAGGAGTTAAGCCCCAGCTCGTCCTTGATCTCCTGGGGTGTCCATCGTTTAAGGTAGAGTCCCCGCGCGGCATTGCGGATCTCTTCGGGATACGCCACTGCGCCTCCATCAGGTGAATGATGGCGCCATCATAGCCAGCCCCTCCCCTTGCTTATCTCACTGATGTTCCAAGCAATTCGGATATCCCGCTGGATCCGAATCACGACGAACACAACTGGATGAAACCCCCTTGCCGACCCGATAGCCTGACCCCGCATCTATTGGGAGCAGGCATGAACGAATCAACCTTGAGAACTGGCTGGGTCTGTATCGCCACCGAAGGCAAAGCGGTGGATGGGCGAGATATTACCCGCGACTGGCTCACCGACATGGCCGAGACCTACGATCCGACCTATTACACCGCCGTCATCTGGCCGGAGCACGATCGCTGGTCCAGCTATGGCACGGTGCAGGCGCTCAAGACCGAAGAGGTGGATGGCAAGCTCAAGCTGTTCGCCATCCTCTGCCCGAATCGCGATCTCATCTACTACAACCAGAACGGCCAGTATCAGTTCTGCTCCATCGAACCCTTCGAGAACTTCGCCGATCTGGGGCGTACCTACCTGCTGGGCCTCGGTGTCACCGACGAACCGGCCAGCACCGGCACCACCCATCTCAAGTTCAGCAACAGCAACAAGGGACAGACCGTTGGCACCAGCGAGCCGCTTGACCTCTCCATGTTCAAGCTCCCCAAGCACGAGAAGGCCGATGGCCTGATCGCCAAGTTTTTCAGCTTCCTGGCCAGCCATGGCGAGCAAGCGCCTATGACTCCCCCCAGCCAACCCGAGGATGAGGAAATGAAACCAGAACAGTTCGATCAAATGCTGGGGGCCCTTAATGGCCTTGGCACCAAGATCGATGCCTTCAGCGCCAAGCTGGACGCCAAACCGGCCACCGACGACACCACCCAACCGGTCACCGAGCCCGCAAAGGTGGAGGAGCAACCCGGCATCACCACCGAGCAGTTCAGCAAGCTGGAACAGACCCTGGCCAGCCTGACCGACAAGTTCGGCGAGCTGAACAGCAAGATCGACCAGTTCTCTGTCGAGAAGCCGGGCCAGCGCCCGGACGCCCTCGGCGGTGACGATACCCCCGCAGTCTATTAAGGAGCGACCGTGAGCCAGACCCTTACCGTCCAGGCCATGCAGCGCCTGGAGCAATACAGCAATGCCCTGGCCAAGGCCTATGGCATCCCCGTCAACGCGCTGGCCAAGCAGTTCAGCGTCACCGGTCCGGTGGAAACCGGCCTGCGCGCCGCGCTGCTCGCCTCCGTCGAGTTCCTCGGACTCATCACTTGCCTCGACGTAGATCAGATCAAGGGCCAGGTGGTGCAAGTGGGCATCGGCAAGCTGTTCACCGGCCGCAAGAAGGATGGCCGCTTTAACGGCAAGATCGGCGTCGCCGGCAACACCTACGAGCTGACCGAGACCGATTCGTGTGCCTCGCTCGACTGGGCAACCCTGTGCGTCTGGGCCAACGCCGGCAGCGAGGGCGAGTTCCTGCGCCTGGTGGGCGATTTCATCAACAAGGCGTTTGCCCTGGACATGCTACGCGTCGGCTGGAACGGCGTGAAAGCCGCTGACACCACAGATCCGGAGAAGAACCCGCTCGGCGAAGACGTCAACAAGGGCTGGCACCAGCTGGCCCGCGAGTGGAACGAAGGCAGCCAGATCATCAAGGCCGAGACCGGCAAGAAGATCTACTTCGACCCGGATGGCAAGGGGGATTACAAGACCCTGGACGAAATGGCATCCGACCTTATCAACACCACCATCGATCCGCTGTTCCGCCAGGACCCGCGCCTGGTCGTGCTGGTCGGCACCGACCTGGTGGCCTCTGCCCAAGCCAAGCTCTACAGCGAGGCAACCAAGCCGACCGAGCAGATCGCCGCCCAGAAGCTGGCCGAGTCCATTGCCGGGCGCAAGGCTTATATCCCGCCCTTCTTCCCGGGCAAGCGGATGGTGGTGACCACCCTGGACAACCTGCACATCTACACCCAGCGCGGCACTCGCAAGCGCAAGGCCGACGATAACCAGGACAAGAAGTGCTTCGATAACCAGTACTGGCGGATGGAGGGCTACGCCATCGGCGAATACCTGGCCTATGGCGGCTTTGAAGAGGCCGACATCGAGATCGGTGCCGCCCCCACTGCGCCGAGTGAGTAACCCATGAGCTCACCGGGTCAACGCCACAAGCAACGGGTGCAAGCCATGCAGGGGGCCGCGCAGGCCGCCTGCACGGGCATGGCCACCGGCGCGGTGGCGGACAGCTTGCACCTGCAGATGATTGCCCTGGAACAGGACATCGTCCGCCTGCGCAAGCTGGCCCGCATTGGGGATCGGGTGAACATGAAGCGCGGCGAGCTGATGCCCAAATACCGCCCCTATGTGGAGCGCTATCTGGCCAGCGTGGCCGACTCCGGCCAGCCCTATCAGAACGAGCTGTTTCAGCTGCTTACCGTCTGGGCCTTTGATGTAGGCGACTTCGACACCGGCATCGCCTGGGCCGAACTTGCCATCACCCAGGGCCAGCGCACCCCGAGCAACATCAAGCGGGACTGGGCCCACTTCGTGGCCGACACCGTGCTGGAGTGGGCCGAGAAGCAGGCCGCCGAAGGCCATGCGGTCGAGCCCTGGTTCTCCCGGGTGTTCGACAAGGTGCGGGGTGACTGGCGCCTCAACGAGCGACTGACCGCCAAGTGGTTCAAGGCCGCGGGCTGTCTGCTGCTACGTGACCAGGACGGCCAGCCGCGGCCGAGCGCCGTGGGGGACTCCGCCACGCTGGAGCAGGCCGACCACTGGCTGGCCCAGGCAGAGAAGCTGCACAACAAGGTGGGGGTCAACACCTTGCGCCAGAAGATTGCCATGCGCCTGCGGGTGCTCAATCCCGAATAACAAACCGACTCTCCGCGCCGTCGCACCCCGGCGCGAATGCCATGGACCGCCTTTGGCGAACCCAGTGGCAATTGCGTGGCTACAGGGGTGCACCTATTCAACCAGCGAGGTCACTGATGTTTGCAGGCAAGGATATCGACTACAGCGCCGCCACTATCCGCAATGACGGGTTTTGGCCCGATGTGGCCGTGGCCGATTTTGAACGCCGCCGCGCCCTGCCTGCCGACCTTGACCAGCAGACCACCGGCGCCGCCCTGCTGGCGGCCATCTCGGAAATCAACCTGCAGCTGGCGATGCGCCAGGCCGCGCTGATGGCCGAGGGCTATGCCAATGCCGCCGAGGTACCGGGGCCAAGTCTTGAGGGTGGCACTAATGCGTTAACCGAACAGTATCTGGCCGCGGTGTTTGCCCGCGCCAAGGCCGCCCTCTTGCCGGAGTTCGCCAGCGTCACCGAACGGCCAGCCGCCAACAACCTGGCCGAGCGGGCACCGGAGCAACGGGCCCAACTGCTGGCCGAGAGTCAGCAACTGGTGCGCAGCATCAAGGGCAAACACCGGACGGGGGTCTCGTTGATATGAGTAAAGAGATGAGTGAACAGCAGGCCCAGGGCTATTTCCTGCACGCCCTCCACGCCGAGCTCAACCGGGTGCTGCCGGCCAAGTGCCGCAAGTCCCTCGACAGCTGGATGGAGAACGGAACGATCCGGCTCGAATCCCGCAACATGGGCCCGACCGGCGTAGACGTGGCCTGGCTCACCTATCAGGCGGTGTTCATCGTTGAGCAACTGCCCTTTCGTGAGCTGGATCCGGCCATCGTGCTGGCCGCAGTGGCCGCCTGGGTACAGGAGCACGACTCGTTTCGCGAACAGTTCGCGCTGGCCGACCCCGAATACGCGGTGACCCCGAACGATGAGAAGAGTGCCGATCTCGAGATCCAGCTCGCCTTTACCGAGCCGCTGCGCCTTATAGAGCACCCGAGCGGCCCTATCAACTGGCTCGGCAAGTGCTGGCAGGTGGCCCCCTATGAGATCTGGGTGGCCGACCACATCGACATGAACGTCGGTGACACCGGCCATCACCAGGTAGGTGGCCCGGCATGATCACCATCACCCTGGACGCTCGCCGCAGCCAGGACCAGCTCAACCTGCTGGCCCTGCCGCCCCAGAAGCGCAAGCGCCTGGTGTGGCGCGCCGCGGCCGAGCTCAAAAAGCTGGCGGCCCGTCATGTGCGCCAACAGCAAGACCCCAACGGCAAGCCTTGGGCGCCGCGCAAGCGGGGCAAACGCAAGATGCTGCGCGGCCTGCCCAAACTGCTGGAGATCCACGCCCCCAGCCAGGACGTGGCCGAGCTCGGGTTCAAACGGGGGACGATGAACGCCCATGCCGGGGTTATAGCCAACACCCACCAGAAGGGACACACCTATCAGGTGACCGCGGCCAGCCGGCGCCGCATCGCGAGCAGCGAGGGAAGCAAGCTCAAACCCGCGACCAAGGCGCAGGCCCGCAAGCTGCGCGAGCTCGGGTTCAAGCGCCCGGGGGCGCGCAAAGGGTCATACCGCTCGGCGTCGCTTGGCTGGATCACCGGCAATCTCAACTACGCCCTGGCGGGATTGCTCATCAGGAAGCTCAAGGATGAACCGGTGAAAGCGAGCTGGGAGATTGAGCTCCCTGCCCGCCCGTTCCTCGGCGCCAACGCCAAACAACGGGAGCAAGCCTTTGCCCGCGCCCTGCAGAGCATCGACTACGGCTGGGACGTCAACAAGCAAGAGATGAAGGGGAAATAACGCCATGTGGCCTTATGTACAGATCAACAACTTGAACCAGATGCAGGGGCCCGTGACGGAAGTCGAGCGCCACCTGCTGTTTGTCGGCTCGGCGCCAAGCAATACCGGCAAGTTGCTCTCCCTCAATACCCAGAGCGACTTTGACAAGCTGCTGGGCGAGCCCGCCAGTGAGCTCAAAGCCAACCTGCAGGCTGCCATGGCCAACGCCGGCCAGAACTGGACGGCCGCCGCCTTTGTGCTGCCCACCGACATGGACTGGAAAGATGCCGTCCGTGAGGCACAGAAGACCCAATCCTTTGAAGGGGTGGTGGTACTGGGGCAAGAGTGGGACGAGGCGAAGATCAACGCCGCCCACGCCCTGAGCCAGGAGCTGATCGCCAAGTGGGGTCGCTGGCAGTTCATGCTGCTGGCGGTCGCGGGGATCAATGCCGCCGAGCAGGATGGGCATAGCTGGAGCGACTACGAGGCCGCCCTGGTCACACTGCAAGATGGCATCAAGGCCGAGTCCGTTACTCTGCTGCCGCAGCTGTGGCCCAACCTCGCCGGCGCCTATGCCGGACGCCTGTGCAACCGGGCGGTGAGCATTGCCGATACCCCGTGCCGGGTCAAAACCGGCGCCCTGGTCGGCCTTGGCAACAAGCCCAAGGACAAGGACGGGGTCGAGCTGCCGCTCGCCACCCTGCAGACCCTGGAGCAGAACCGCTTCTCGGTGCCGATGTGGTACCCGGACTATGACGGCATCTACTGGGCCGATGGCCGCACCCTGGACGCCGAGGGCGGTGACTACCAGGTGATCGAAAACCTGCGGGTGGCCTACAAGGTGGCGCGCCGGATGCGAGTGCGCGCCATAGCCCGTATCGGCGATCGCTCGTTCAACTCCACCCCGGGCAGCACGGCCGCCGCCATCCTCTACTTTGGCAAAGACCTGCGCGAGATGGCCAGGACCACCACCATCAACGGCCAGCCATTCCCGGGCGAGATCACCTCCCCCCGGGATGGCGATATCGCTATCCAGTGGACCGACAAAAACCACGTCTCCATCTACGTGGTGATCCGCACCGTGGACTGCCCCAAGGGGATCACCATCAACATCATGCTCGATCTGAGCCTCACCAATGGGGAGGGCTAACCCATGACCAGACGCATTTCAGGGCAGAGCTTCGACATTGAACTGCTGGGCACCATGGTGCACGTCGAGAAGGCCAGCCTCACCATCACCGACAACAGCGCCGTGGCGCAAACCCGCGGCATCCCTGACGGCTATGTGGATGGCGAGGTATCGGCCGAGTGCGAGTTCGAGCTCGATGCCAAGAACTTCAAGCTGCTGAGCGATGCCGCCAGACGGGCCGGCAGCTGGCGCGGGCTGAAACCGGACGATGTGCTGTTCTATGCCGACACCGGCGACGAAACCATGAAGGTGGAGGCCTTCGGCGTGAAGCTGCAGATCGCCGACCTGCTCGACATCGACCCCAAAGGGGGCAGCAAGGGGGTGCACAAGCTCAAAGGCATCGTCACCTCCCCCGACTTCGTTCACATCAATGGCGTGCCGTACCTCTCGGATGACGACACCCGCCACCTCAAAGGGTAAGGAGGCCAGGTGGACGATATCGACCGCGCAAACAACCACGCCGCCCGGATGCTGGCCGTGCATCTGGCCAACCAAGTGGGCAAAGGGCGCTACCAGGGGGAGAGCCGGCACCACTGCGAAGAGTGCGACGACCCCATCCCGGCAGCACGCCGTCAACATGTGCCAGGGGTGCGGCTGTGCGTCCCCTGCCAGAGCCGCGCCGAGCGACGCGGGCAATAACGAGAACGGGATATGAACCCTATGCCGAACAAAGACCCCACCCTCTGGGCCGCTCTGATGGCCTGGCTGATGGACAACTGGCCCGCCGTGTCCGGGGCATTGCTGGCGCTGAGCATCTCCTTCATGCGCATCACCTATGATGGCGGCAGCGGGCGCCGCCGTCTGATCGAATCCACCCTGTGCGGCCTCATTACCCTTGCCGCGGCGTCGGGCACCACCCTGCTCGGCGTCCCCTATGAGGCCGCCCCCTTTATCGGGGGCGTGGTGGGACTGCTCGGGGTGGACATCATCCGCGAAAAGGCCAAGACCGTGCTGAACAAAAGGGGGAACAACGATGCCGCGTAGTCACTGCCACCCGCAGGTGGCCGCGTTTCTCGACATGATTGCCTATGCCGAAGGCACCAAGGGCCGGGGCGATGACGGCTACAACAAGCTGGTCAATCCGGCGGGGTTCTTCGGTGACTACAGCACCCACCCCAATGTGTCTGTCATCGTCCGCCCCGGACTGGTCAGTACCGCCGCCGGCCGTTATCAGCATCTGTCCAAACACTGGCGCCACTATCAGATGTTGCTGGCCTTGCCGGACTTTGGCCCCGAGTCGCAAGACACCTGGGCTATCCAGCTGATTCGCGAGCGCAAGGCGCTGGACGATGTGCTTAAAGGGCGCATCCGCGAGGCGGTGGCCAAGTGCGCCAACATCTGGGCCAGCCTGCCGGGGGCCGGATATGGCCAGCGCGAGCACAAGCTGGCCGACCTGCTGGCCAAATTCACCGAGTTCGGCGGGGTGCTGGCATGAGCACCTTCAAGGCACTGCTCTCCCATGTGCTGCTGGTCCTGGTGCTGGTGATGGGCGCAGCCCTGTTTCTTGGCAACCGGATGCTGGAGAGCCGGGGCAAGGCGCTCGCCACCGCCAACGAGACCATCAACACCTTGCAGCAGACCAACGAGCTGCAGGCCAGCCAGCTGGCGACGCTGCAGCGCGATGCCGCGGGGCTGCGCAAGTTGCTGGGCACCCAGAACGCCGCCCTGGCCGAGCTCGACCAACAACAGAGGAAGACCGCCGATGAACTGCAACAAGCGCTGGCCACACCGCCGGCGGGCCGCCCGGACTGCGCTAGTGAGCCTCTGCCTGACGCTGCTCTGCGCCTGCTCCAGCCAGCCACAGGCCGTGGTGCAAACGCAGCTGGTAAAGCGGCTACCACCGCCGGGGCTGGTGCCCCACTGCCCAGAGCCTGATTTCACGGGGCGTACCTACGGCGATGCCGTGCGGTTTATCCCCACCCTGCAGATGGCGCTGCGCCGCTGCCAAACCCAAATCAACACCCTGAACCACTGGATTGAACAAGAGGAAACCACCCCATGACCACACCCATCATCACCCTGGACGTTGCCGGCAAAGAGCTGAAATTCGCCCCCACCATGGTGGCCTACAACGGCTTTATCAACGACATGATGCCAAGCGACAAGGTTGCGCCGGCCCACAACTACCTGAAAAAGATCGTCTGCCAGGAGAGCAAAGAGGCACTTGATGAGCTGCTCAAACGCCCGGGGGCGGCGCTGCAGTTGGCGGGCGCCATTAACCAGCAGTTCGCCCCCGATCTGGAGATCACCGTAAAAAACTGACGGCGCGCGCCGAGGCTATCGAGCGCAATCACCTGGAGCAGGCGCTGGCGCTGCGGCGCCACTACCTGCCCCATGACGAAGACGACATCGACAGCCTGGCCCGCGCCCTCTGGTTAGACCGACACGCCCGGGAGTCCTACGCCGCTGCAGTGGCCGAGGGCATCGCCAACGCATTTAACGGATAACGACCTATGGCCTGGATGGAAAAATTGATGATGCAGGTGGCTTTGGTGGATCAGGTCACCAAACCCCTTGCTGGCATCAATGCCCAGATGGACAAGGTCAGCAAGGCTGGCCGTCAGGGCTGGAGCAGCATGGCAATGGGGGCCACCACGGTGGCCGCCGGTGGCCTGGCGATCCAGTCAGCCCTGGGCCCGGCCATCGAGATGGACCGGGCACTGGCCGAGGTGGCCTCGCTCGATGTGCAAAAGGAGGTGCTCGGGGCGCTCGGGCGCGAGGCGTTGAAACTCTCTATCCAGTACGGGGAGTCGGCCACCGAGATTGTCCGCTCCTCCTACGATATCCAGTCGGCGATTGCGGGGCTGGAGGGGAACGAGCTGCCCGCCTTCACCCGAGCATCGACCACCCTGGCCAAGGCGACCAAGGCCGACACCGCCACCATCACCAACTACATGGGCACCATGTACGGCATCTTCGAGCAGCAGGCCAAGCAGATGGGCAAAGCCAACTGGGTCGAGGATGTGGCCGGCAAGACCGCGCTCGCGGTGCAACTTTTCAAGACCACCGGCCAGGGCATGGCCGACGCGTTCGGGGCAATTGGTGCCAACGCCACCGCCGCCGGCATTGCAATGGATGAGCAGTTTGCCGTGCTCGGCCAGCTGCAGGCCACCATGAGCGGCGGCGAGGCCGGTACCAAGTTCAAGGCGTTTCTGGCAGGCGTCGGCAATGCCCAGAAGGCGCTCGGCATCCAGTTCACCGATGCCGCGGGCAACATGCTGCCGGTGCTCACCATGCTGGACAAGCTCAAGGCGCGCTATGGCGACACCCTGAGCGTGGCCGAAGGGGACGAGCTCAAGAAGGCATTCGGCTCGGATGAGGCGGTCAGCATGATCAAGCTCCTGATGACCAACACCAAGGCGCTAGCCACCAACATCAATGCGCTGGCCAACACCCACGGCATGGGCAAGGCCGAGCAGATGGCCGCCGCCATGACTGACCAGTGGCAGCGGGTCGAGCAAGCCTGGTTTGCCATCCGCGCCGCCGCGTTCGGGGTGGTGCTACCTGCCATCAATGCGGTGGTGGGGGTCTTTGCCGACGGTGCCAACGAGGTGCTGCGTTGGACGCATCTTTTCCCGAACCTGACCAAGGTCATCAGCTATGCCCTGCTGGCCATCGTGGGTTTGAGCATGGTCACCGGTACCTGGATGCTGATCGCCGGCTTGGCCAAGCTGGCCACCCTGGGGCTCGGCATCGCCTGGTCCATCATCACCGCCCCGCTTGCCTTGCTCAATGCCGGGATGGCGACCTTTCGCGCCATCCTGCTGGCGGTCAACATCGCCATGTATGCCAACCCTGTAGGCCTGATCGTGGCGGGCATCGTGCTGCTGATCGGTACCGTGGCGGCGGCCATCTACTACTGGGACGACCTGAAAAAGAGCATGGCCGACTGGAGCGTGTTCAAGCTGCTCGGGCAGGCAGTGGATTGGCTGGTCGAGAAGCTGAACATGATCCCGGGCGTCAATATCGAGATGGGCAGCATGCCGGATCTCAACCTGCCCAATCAGGAGAACATCAACGCTCCCCTCGCCCGCTTTAGCCAGGGTAGCCAAAGCCGCGTACCGGCGGGCGGGCTGGGCCAGCAGTTGATCCAGGCCAACGCGGCCGCGACCACCGCCAACCAGAAGCCGCCCAAGTACCTGAGCATCGGGGAAGTGCACATGCACAACCAGAACCCGATGACCCCTGAGCAGATGGCCGAAAACGCCTGGCTGGAGACCCCGTGATGAGCGACGCCAAGTACATCGACATTTTGGTGGTAAACGGGGCCTGGCAACTCGATGCCGGCGGCCAGCCCCGTTACACCCGGGACCGCCACAGCATCGGCCAGGACATCAAGCACCGGATCATGGAGTCGGGGCTGGCCCGCAAGCTGATTGGCGAGCGCAGCCCGACCTTGCGCGCCGATGTGATGACCGAGATCGAGCTGCTGGTTGAGAACGACGAGCGACTGGTGCCCGGCACCATCGTGATCCGCGAAGAGGCCCCCGAGCGGGTGCTGGTCACCGCCCGCACCTATGAATTTGGCGATCTGGAGGTAACCCTGTGAACCTGCGCCCCAACGTGGATTTTATGGCCCTGCTGGCCGAGACCGGCGTACCGACCACCGAGCAGGCCATGGAAGCCGAGCTTAAAAAAGAGGTCGAGGCCGCCGGATCCCTTATCACCAACGACAGCGATGTGAGCCCCTTCTGGCGGCTGGTACGCGGCGTGGTGATCACCCCGGCGCTCTGGCTTATCCGCACCCTCTTGGCCGGCCATGTGCTGCCCAACACCTTTGCCGCCACCGCCACCGATGCCTATCTCGACCTCAAGGCATGGGATGTGGACTTGACCCGCAAGGGCGCCCAGAAGACCCGCGGGGTGATCAACTTCGTCAAGGCCAACCCGAGCGAAGCGGTCACCATCCCGGCCGATATCTGGGTCAGCACCGAGCGCATCAACGGCACCATCTACCGGGTCAAGCCGTTGCAGGCGGTGGTGAGCCCGGCCGGTGAAGCGGTGGCTCGCGTGGTGTGCGAGGCCGAGTTCGCGGGCGCGGCCTGGAATCTGGCCCCGGGCTACTACAACCTGCTGAGCGAACCGGTCACCGGCATCTTGTCGGCCCGCAACGATGACAAGGAGTGGATCACCACCCAGGGCGCCGATGCCGAGAGTAACGATGCCCTGGGCCTGCGTATTCAGAACCAGTTCTCGGCGGTGGGTCGCTATCACATTGATGCCATTTACCGCTCCATGCTGGCGAGCATCGCCGGCATTCGCGCCGATCACATCTTCTTCGAGCATGAAGCGCCGCGGGGCCCGGGCACCGCCAACGCTTACATCCTGCTGGAGGTGGGCGCTACCCCGGCCAGCCTGATTGCCCAGCTTAACGACTACGTGGGCCGCCAGGGCAACCATGGCCACGGCGACGACCTGTTCGTGATGGCGATGCCAGAGACTCAGCACAGCCTCACGCTGGAGCTGTGGCCAGTGGCCAACCTCACCGACGAGCAGAAGGCTGCCCTCAAACAGGGCGCTGAATCCCTGGTCAAAGCGGCGTTTCGTCAGTCGGGGGATTTTCCGAGTGTCACTCGCACCTGGCCGCGCTCACGTTTTTCCCTCTCGCAGCTGGCCCGCGAGCTGCACAGCCAGTTCCCGCAGCTGCAGAGCCTCAAGTTTGCACAAGATGACATCGTCTCGGGGCTGGCCATCCCGCGCCTGAACACGCTGGAGGTGACCCTCTATGACTAACCCGACCCCGCTTGAACACAATAGCCAAGCGCCGCGGCTCCCCGATGCCAGCGCCCCTTGGTGGGAGGATGGCTACACCATCAGCCCGGCCCACGCCGAGCCCGGGTTTCTGGCCAAGGGCATCAACGCCTTCTGGCTACGGCTCAAGGGGTGGCTGTTGCTGCCGCTCGCCCAGCAAGACCCGCTCACCTGCTCGGAGTCCCTGCTGGCACTGCTCGCCTGGGAGCGGGACATCAGCCGTTTTAATGGTGAGCCGCTGCCGCTCTTTCGCAAGCGGGTCAAGTTTGCCTTTGTAAATGCCCGGGACGCCGGCGAGGTAGCAGGCTTTAAGCGCATCTTCGAGCGCCTTGGCATCGGCTGGTGCGACATCCACGAACGGCAAGAGGGAGCGCCCTGGGACGTCATCACCATCGAGGTGACCGACAGCGCCCTCGCCGGCAACCAGCAACTGATGGAAACCCTGATTCAACACTATGGCCGCACCTGCCGCCGCTATCGGTTTCAGGTGGTTTACCCAGTAACCAGCACCCTGCGCTTTGGTCGCATCGACATGAGTCAGCAAGTGTTTGGCGCGACGCTTAAGAGGAACTAATGAGCCAGATCATTACCAACGCCTTCTCCCGCTACTGGCAGGAGTGCCTGACAAACCAGACGCCGGTGGTGCTCGATGAGTTCGTGCTGGCCAATGTGCCGGATCTCGATCCTGCCGCTCCCATCAACCCGGATAGCGGATTACCGCCGGCGGGCCAGATTGTGCACCGCCATGAGGTGGATCAGCGCGGGCGCATCAACAACGATGCGGTGGCCTACACCATCGTGATGGATACCACGGTCGGCGATTTCAGCTTTAACGCCATGTACCTCATCAACAAAGCCACCGGTGTGGTGGGGATGATTGTGTACAAGGGGCTGGAGACCAAGCTCAAGACCAATGAGGCCACCGGCCAGACCGGCAACAACCTGGTCAAATCCATGTTGATGGAGTACGACCGCGCCGCCGAGGCGACCGCTACCCATGTGGACGCCAGCACCTGGCAGATTGACTATGCCGCACGCCTACGCGGAATGGACGATGATCTGCGCCTGCAGGCGCTGCAGTTCTTCGGGCCTGCCACCTTCTACGGGGATGGCTTTAACTTGGGTTACGCATCGGGGGTCTACAAGGTACAACCCGGGGTGGCCTATGTCGGCGGCCTGCGTGCCGAGCTCAACGAGGTGAAGAAAATCACCCCGGGCGCCAAGCCAGTGGGTCTCTGGCTCGATATCTACCGGGCGGGCTCGCTGCTCGATGCCTGGGTGAACCACTTCACCCTAACCTTGAGCGTGCCGGATATGGTGGATTACCTGGACAGCAACGGCTATCAGCACCATGTGGCCAAAGTGGCGATCATCAACGCCGATGGTAGCGTGACCGACGTGCGCCGCAAGCGCACCATCGAGCTGACCGGCGATGTCACCGGCAAAGGCATTCTGGAGGATGCCAAGGGCGTCACCATCGCGGTGGAGATCAAGGACGGCAGCCATCGCCACAAATGGGGCGATCTGGACGATGTGCCGGAGCTCGCCCTCAAGCGTCACCGTCACCCTTGGGAAAATATCGACGAGGTACCGGCCGGTCTTGGTACCTATGCCGCGGCCACCACCAATGTGGCTACCCAGTTAAGAGAGAAGAGCGGGTTTTATAACGCGTCGAACGCCGCCAACGGCATGCCGTTTGGGAGCGAGTGGAAGTATTACTTCAACGCAGCCCACGCCAATGCCAGCGGATACAACGGCATGGTCGGGCTCGATTTTGCCGGCTCAGAAATGGGGTTTGCCACGGTTGAGAACGGCATTTTCAAAGGCTGGCGCCAGCTGTGGCACTCCGAAAGCAAGCGGATCCAAGTCAAGGCCGATGCCAACCCCATGTTCGAGATGCACATCCCGGGCAGACACGCCAGCGCGATGACTCTCCAACCAGATGGCTCTATTCATTGGTGGGGTACCGATGGTGCGGGGGGATGGGCAAATACAAGAGCCATCATGGCTTCAGGTTCCTTCCAGGTTGTCGGGTCTCATTGGGCGGCCAGTAACTCTCACGCCTATGCTGCCCAATGGGCAAACAATGCACCTTTTCACGTCGATTTTGGCGAAGTGCCGGGCGTGTCGGATTACTACCCGATCGTGAGGGGACGCAGCAGTGCAGCCAATGCCGGTTATCGAACCCAGGTTGAGCTCGGCATGCTGCGCTCGGGGAACGTTTGGGGGCAAGGCGTCCTTATGGTCGGAAGTGCTGAGCGAGCCACACCACAAGCAGTCTACACCTTTGACATCAACGGCAAATTTTATGCGCCGGGTGGAGTGCATGACGCAGGCCAGCGAGTCTACAGCCCAAATAATCCGCCCTCATGGTGGTCTATTACCAACAGGCCCCAGGTTGTTGAAGATATCCGCTTTACCGCCATGGTCATCAGGCAATACCCCGAAAGCGCCTCTATCTCCGAGTTTGGCAGTGGCGTCATTGTGACTGCAGCGACCTATGCCGAATTTGCCGATGTGTGTACTCAAGCGACGCGCCAGTTACAAAAGCTCATTAATGGCACTTGGGTGACGATCGCCTACTAAACCAAGGGGGAGTAAAAAATTGAAAGTTATTCACCATTACCTCGGATTTGAGACCTACCAGATTGAGCAAGGCGTGATGTTTTGCCGAGACAGTCAAAACAACGACTGGTACGACATATCCCGCACCATGTCCAACGATGTAAAGGTGCTTCATATGTTACTGGACGACAACCGGGTGTGTTCAACGTCTCGAGACCACTCCATGCTCTATCCGGCTGGTTTTGACGTAGTGAGCGTTCGGTTAAACAAGTCAGACAAAGAACCTGTTTGTGGCGATTTCATTGAAATCGTCGGTGACGAGCTAACGATTGTCCCGCCGCCAATCCACATCGTTGAAGCTACCGCCAATAACGAACGAGCGCGTTTACTCAACATTGCTGATGCGTATATCGGACCACTACGGGATGCAAAAGAGATGGGACAGGCAAGCGAAGAGGAATTGGCTCGCCTGTTTGCCTGGCAGGAATACCGCATTGAGCTGATGCGCCTCCCCCAATCGGAGGGATGGCCTAGCGATGTGACTTGGCCGGACACCCCGCAATGAGTTGGACGAAAGGCATGCTGCACTGGCCTGCCAGCACCGGGGCGATACACACCAGCGCCAGCGGGGTGCTTGGCCAACTACCTGACAGCCAAGGTGGCGCCGTGGCTCGCTTACAGGCTCTGGCACCCAAGGCGCACTACCGCCCCACACCCATCAGCCGTGCCGCTGCCGTGCTGGCAGGACTGCGGGCAGAGCTCGACAGGCTGCTGGTCACCGGTCGCTGCCTGACCGTGACTCCATATCAGCATGGGGTGGGCCAGCACCAGGGCAACCAGTACAGCCTCGCCGCCCCCAACGCGGTGGCCACCCTTGTCGCCAAGCTGCAGGACGGCGCAGATCCACTGCTGCCAACTGGCCAGCTGTACGCCATCGCGTGGCTGGTCACCGGTAACAGTGAGCCCGCCTTGGCCGATGCCTTGTCGCCACTTTGTGCCATCCTGCCGCTGCCGGAGTGGTGCGCTACTCTGCGCCGCCTCACGGCCAACAACGATTCCATGAGCAAACCCACCGCCGCCAAGGTGCCACGCTGGAAAGCAGATGAACCGCTGGTATGGGATCCGCTGCGCTCGGCTCGCTCACTGCTTGGGGCCGAGATCGCCCAGCTGGAGAGCCTGGCACAGGGGGCCACCACCCCGATCGCCATGCTGGCCACATTGGCAGAACGCCGCGCGGCCAAGCTAGCCGAGCTGGAGAAGGCTCTCGACCAGCTGGCGACCATCAGCGGCCAGCTGTGGCACTGGCAGGGACGAGGCGATGCGGCAAGCCTGGCCGCCCAACTGGGCCAGAGCAGCCCGCCAGACCATAGCCACAGCATGACGGTCGGCGCCCTGCTGCTCTCCCCCTCCACGCCCACCTTCTGGCAGGAGTTAACCCGATGAGCAGAACAGCCATGCTCACCCTGGACGGTGAGCCCATTGTGATGAAGTCGATGCGGATCACCGCATCGATGAAGTTTCAGGACAAGGACAGTAGCGGCCAGACCAGCTCGACCAGCAGCTCGGAGCAAGGGGCCAAAGCCAAGGAGCTCGATATCTCGGGCCTTATCCCCTTCAAGGATGAGCAGACCCTGAGCCGGTTGTTTGAGCTGGCCGATGCCAAAGGGGATGGCGGCAAGCGCCATATCTACCGGGTCGGGTCGCTCCTGGCCAAGTCAGTGAAGGTGCGTCAGGCCAAGTTCGCAGGGCGTATCACCGCCAGCGAACAGGAGGGGCTGCTGGCGTGGCAAGTGCAGTTCACCCTGCGCGAACACAACTCGGTACCCGAGAAGCGGGAACAGCGGATGCCAAAGGCGCCCGCTACCGTGGGCCAGGGCAGCGCCAACACCAAACCGGCCAAGCCATCAGAGGGAGCGCCCGCCTCCGAGCAGGAACAGCTGAGCTCGTGGGAGCAAGCCATCAAGGGGCTGGATAACAAACTGGGAGACCTGATGGCATGAAACTCTCGACCAACCTCACCCTGGGCGGGCAACCGGCCAACCTCATCGACCACGATATCGTGCTGGATCTCTGCGCAGGCGGCCGCGCCGCCCTCATCATCGAGGGGAACGCGGAGAAGGGACAAACCCTGACCGTGGATCTGGGCTACAACAGCGAGCTGCGCCGCTGGTTTACCGGATACGTCTATGACGTGCAACCCGCCAGCAATGACGCCAGCAAGCTTCTGTGCCGAGAACTGGCTGGGATACTGGGGAGTGCATTTCCGGTCAGCCTTCAGCACGCAACCCTGCGCGGCCTACTGGCCTGGTTAAGCGATCAGACCCAGCTCACCTTTTTGCTGCCTGACGGGACCGACTATACCGATCGGCCTATCCCAAACTTCACCAGTGCCGGTACCGGCTATCAGCTGCTGAACAACGCCGGCCGCGCCTTTGCAGTTCCGGACTTCATCTGGCATCAACAACCGGATGGCGCCATCTTTGTGGGCAGTCACGCCCACAGCCGCTGGGCTGAACGGGCGGTAGAACTGGATCCGGCCTTCTCCGGCCGCCAGGCGGGCAACACCCTCACCACGGCGCCGATCCCGGCCATGCGCCCGGGCGCTATCGTCAACGGCAAACGGGTGGTGCGGGTACGCCTCAAGGGTGATGAGATGACCCTCACCACGGCAACCCCCGGCAAACCGGTGAAGTCTCCGGAGCGGCGCAAGATGGAGGGCGAGTTCCCGGAGCTGGCCGACCAGATGCACCTGCCCAAGTTCGGACGGGTCGAGGCCATCAGCGACAGCGCGACCGCTGGCCAGCTCAATGATCCGTTTCGCCCACGCTATGCGGTGGACGTGCAACTGTTGGGGGAAGATGGCCAGCCGGACAAGGCCGCCCCACTCTATCGCGCCGTGCCGCTGCCGGTGATGTTCGGCGGGCCAGAGCAGGGACTGCTGCAGTTCCCCATCGAGGGAACCATCGTCGAGCTGGGGTTTGCCTTCGGGCGAGCTGACCGGCCATTTATTCGCACCGTGCTGGGCTCGGGCTGGCCGCTGCCGGACATTGCCCCGGGCGAACAGCTCCAGCAGCTGCGGGCCGAGGTGTTCAGCCGCACCGATACCGTGGGCAACCAGAGTCGCCACACCGACCGCCGCCAACATGACAAGGCGATGCGGATGCACCGCGAGGCGGACGACTACCAGGGCGAGTTCGGCCAACACCGGCTAACAACCATGCAGCACAGCGTGGAGCAGATAGGGGCGATGAAGCGCATCGAGGCGCTCGGGGCCATCGAGCTGCTGGCCGGTGATGACTTGGTGGCGGGGTGCCTGGGTAACATGAACCAGACCGCAGCGGGGGACCTGGTGGAGGTGATCGGGCAACTGCGCCGCAGTGTGGCCGGAGAGCTGCAGCACTTTGAGGCGCCACGTTCGTGGATGGGCAGCGAGGAGGTAAACATCTTCGGGCTGCTGCTCCAGCTGATGAACCTGGTGGAGCAACTGGCCGCAACCACCGCGAGCCATACACACGGCGGGCCAGCCCCCACCAATGCCGAGACGTTCAATGGCCAGAGCAAGCAAGCCGGCCAGTTGGCTGATGTCCTATCACCTATGATCGAATAAAAAGAAAGGGCCATTAAGGCCCTTTCTTTTGCTCAAACATTTCACTGTTTAGCTTATCTTTCAGCTCCTCAAAAGACAGTTTGTCCAGAGCCTGATCCAGTTTCATGAGGCCATGGGCCGCACAATTTTGTGAATAGAGTTCTTTTCCAAAACGCCAGCTAGTCTGTTTGACATAGCACTGCTCCCAACCTAACCGCTCAATGCTCGACATACTGACTTTCTGTGTCAGATAGCCGAAAAAACCAGCGAGAACGACTAGCGACATGATAATCACCAGTCGCTGCTTGCCAGCTTTAGAGGAGAGATTAGGCTCGGGGATATTCTTAGATAACATCAGCTTTCCCCCCGCATAAAGCATGAAGGGAGCGGCAAGCAAGCCAATGAAGATTGCAAACCATCCTCGCCAATCATTCATTCTGAATGGATCATCTGGTGTCTGTGCTAATAGAGCAGTGAATTCAGCACCAAATACCATGGCCATCCAGAGACTCGCACACCCAAAGAGGAACACAACCAAACCACTGGCCCGCATTTGCCATAAGACCTTTACTGTCATTCGAACTTCGCCTTAACCGCTTGCTTCATCATGTCTGAAAGTTTCGCCTCTTCATCAACAAAGTCGATTACTTTGCCTGCGGTGATAGTGGCTAAAGCAAACACTGTCCCTGTTAGCAAAATACCTGGGCCGAAAATTGTAGCAACAACGCCAGCCGCAATGATACCCACACCATTCGCCAGCGTCCCCTTCACGAGATCAATCCCTACATTACTGAAAAGATCCACCATCGTGGCTTCATCCCGAACAATGTAGTCAATGACATTAATGGAAACAGAGAATACAACATCAGCTAAAAAACCCATCTTGACCAAGTGAGCATTGGCTTTTGCACCTACGCCCAATCTAAGGATTTTCGGATTACTCGCCTTCCAGATATTACCCGGGATCGTTTTGTGAACCTGTTTGTAATTCTTGATGATCGTATAGGGCTCACCGTTAATAACCTTGGTATACGCAATTACCCCCATACCACCTAACCCCTTGGCGGTGGAATGAGCAAGACGAATTCTCTCACCTGCATCTTTAATAGACTTGGCATTACCCAAGTTATCTTTGGCATTGAGTTCTTTCCAAAGAGCTTGGAGTTCCTCGAATGTCAGGACTGCAACCGTTTGGGATGGCTGCGTATAGATAACATCGAGATTCTCACCAGTTAACGGATTGTAGGGGGGCCAAAAGCCAGGGGATGAGGCCGGTATCTCGACGGGAGCGGGTTGGGTCGTCATAGCGGACATGGCTGCTGCCCGAGCTGATGGAGCTCCATCACCAACAGTGACAGTCCCCCCACCAATGATCACCCCACCACAACTGACACTCTTTCCGGTAAATGCGAGTGGCTTTCCGTTTACAAAAACTGTTGCCGAGCCTTCTGCTATAGCTCTTGGATGTTCAGGTGTATTTGGCTTGTCATGAGGTTCAAGGGGATCGCCGACTCGCGCGGCAGGGATACCATCAATAAAGACGTCTGGAGAACCTGAAAGAATCTTGGTTGGTGGAAAACCATCATGGTCGGTGCCAATATCTCCGACCTTAGCCGCATTCCCCATAACTCAACGCTCCTATTCATTTCGACAAGAGCGAGCCACTCTAAGGAGTTACAAAAGACTCCGTCAAAGTTATAAACCGGAAGTTTTGAGTCAAGTCTCAAACCTAACCAACTCACGACACGATCTGACCAATAAAATGAGACTGCCTGACAGCACCAAAGCATGGCCAGGGAAAGGCGCCGCATGTATGGGCACCGTCAGGCAGGCGCACATCATACGCGAGGCACAGATCTAGGCACAGCAGCCAGAGAGCCGCGGACACCCCACGGCGGCGTCTGCGCCACGGAATCCGCGCTCATCCGCTCCCGCCTTCGGGCTTCACCAGGAAAATTTTTTGCAAAAGTGGATTACCGCAAAACCATATGCCCAGACCGCGCCAGATAAAGGATCTCTGGCGCGTTGAGGATCTGCAAAGAAGGATCTTTTTTGCAGGGTTTTGCAGTTTGAAGGCGGTGTGGATAGCCCCAATGAAAGCGTAAGTCATTGAATAAATTAGGATGGTCGTATTTTTCGTGGGGATCGGGCCTATAGGAAAGGATCCGGTTTGCTGCAGGAAAACAGCTCAAAGGCTTTTTGTTTCAGAAGGTTAGGTGCAAGAAGTGGTTCTTTGAGAACTGAAATTTTGAAGGGGAATGTGACCCAGATGTACTTGTTGGCTTATCTCACGGAAAATAGCAGCCTGTAAGATGTGGTTGGCCCTCTAAGCGTGGTCAGTTTGTCATAGCTGTGGGCACTTTGTGGACAAAGTAAAATTAAAACACTTACAAAACAACACATTATCAATGCATAAATGGCAGCCTCGGCTGCCATTTCTTTTTCCTGTCACCTCATCTCAGAGCGGATTGCGGCGCGGCCCGAAGGGCAGGCGCCAGCGAAACAGGCTGTTAAGGGTGGCCCGCCACTGATTGGGTCGCCCCAGGATCTGCTTTTGCAAGCGGGTCTCTTCCTTCAGCATCGCCTCATCGCTGCGGGCCCAGGCCTGACTGTAGAGCTGCTTGATCCCCGCCAGTGCATCCGGCGACTTGGTGATAAGAGTGCGGGCAAACTCCCGCGCCTCCACCAGCGGATCGGCGCAGACCCGACTCACCAGCCCGAGGGATTTGGCCTCGATGGCATCCAGCTCGCGCCCGCTCATGGCCAGCTCCATGGCGGTATCCACTCCCATCAGGTTGCGCATGGTGACGCTACCGCTCATATCGGGAATGATGCCCCACTTGATCTCCATCACCGAGAAGCGGCAATCGGGGGTGCTGAAGCGAAAATCGGCGCCGAGCGCAATCTGCAAGCCACCGCCAAAACAGACTCCCTGGGTCACCGCAATCACCGGCACCGGCAGCTGGTGCCAGCCATAGGCAACCCGCTGGGCCAGATTGGTCGCCTCGTCTGCTTCACGCTTGAGAATATCGAGCGCCGCTACCGGCTGTCTCAGCATGGATTTCACATCCAGCCCGGCGCAGAAGGCTCGCCCCTCGCCATGCAGGATCACCGCCCGCAGCCCCTTGTGCCGGGCGAGCTGCGTCAATGTCTCATCGATGGCGCTGAACATGGCGCGGTCCAGCGCATTGAGTTTGTCCCCCCGCGTCAGCATCACTTCGGCAATCCCGTCGTGGATCTCGCACTTGATCCTTGGTTTTTCCATCTCCCTTGTCCTCCCCTTGATCCCTGAAACTGACTCACTGGTCATACCACCACGTTATCAGAGTGTGAACAGGCGGTACAGCTGAGACTAAAGTCGGCTGGTCGCCTCCCCCTCCCTTTGTCACACTGGGAGCTGCATGAGTGCCGCAAGCCAGCAGAGGACGCTGTCATGTCAACCCTGTTCAATTTTGCCAGACCACCGTTCGACCGACTGGATGAGGAGGCGCGCGAGCAGCTCTCC
Source organism: Aeromonas sp. 603404 (assembly GCF_049171775.1). Classification (NCBI taxonomy): domain Bacteria; kingdom Pseudomonadati; phylum Pseudomonadota; class Gammaproteobacteria; order Aeromonadales; family Aeromonadaceae; genus Aeromonas; species Aeromonas sp. 603404. The sequence goes on along the minus strand of NZ_JAAKPE010000001.1, from coordinate 407,370 downwards.
CGCTACCTCTCGCTCTGCTATTTTCGGGCCGGGGATCTGCTGCTCAAGGAGGGGGACGAGCCTCCCGGCCTCTATCTCATTATCAAGGGGGCGGTGGAAGAGTCGGCCCCTCACCACCAGTTTGGTGATTACGGGGTCGATGACCTGTTCGATGTGCGCGCCCAGTTTGACGGCCGCTGCCGCAACCGCTTCACCGCGCTGGAAGATAGCCTCTGCCAACTCATTCCTCGCCACACATTTCTGACGCTCTGTGAGCAGGATCCGCAGTTTGCCAGCTACTTCACCGCCAATCTGGCCGAGCGCCAACGCCAGCAGGAACAACGCGAACAACTGGGGCAGAAGAATCTGGCGGAGTTTATCCTGACACGCATCGAACCGGGCCACCTGCAGGCACCGCTTATCGTCGACAGCAAGTTGTCACTGCTGGCGGCGACCGAAGCCATGGTGAGCAAGGGGACCGATTGCCTGCTCTACCCAGCCCACGACGGCTCCCTCACGCTGGCAACCCGCAAGACCTTGCTCCATGCCCTGACCCTCAAGGGATTGCCGCTGACGGCCCCCCTCTCGGTGCTGACCCCCACGCCGCTCATCGGTCTGCCGCTGGAGAGCTATCTGTTTGATGCCCTGCTGCTGATGACCCGCCATCGCATCAAGCGACTGGTGGTGTGGCGCGGCAACGAGGTGGCGGGGATCCTGCAACTGACCCAGGTGCTGGGGCTCTTCTCTACCCACTCCCACGTGCTGACCCTGCGCATTGCCCGCGCCGACAGCCTGCCGGCGCTGGAGGCGGTCGCCCGCGAGCAGCAACAATTGACCCGCTCGCTGTTTGCCCAAGGGATCCACACCGCCTTTTTGATGAAACTGATCGCCACCATCAATGAACAGCTGATCGCCAAAGCCTTTGCGCTGGTGATCCCCCCCGAGGTGCAGGATAAGGTCTGCCTGCTGATGCTGGGCTCGGAGGGGCGCGGCGAGCAGATCCTCAAAACCGATCAGGACAACGCCCTGATCCTGCCAGAGGGGCTGACATGGCCCACCCAGACAGCCGATCTGGCCGAATTCAGCGGCCTGCTGGAGCGACTCGGCTACCCGCTGTGCCCCGGGCAGGTAATGGTGAACAATCCGGCCTGGGTAAAAACAGGCGATGAGTGGCAAAGCGCCATTGCCAGCGCCTGCACCACGGCCAGTGAGGAGGAGCTGCTCTGGCTCGCCACCCTGGCCGATGCTCACCCCATCGCGGGGGATCTACAGCTGCATCTGCCTGTTGCCAGAGCGCTGCGCGAGCAGTTGGCGGACAGGCGGGATCTGCTGGCGGAGATGGTGCGACCGGCGGTGGCCTTCCATGCCCCACTCACCCTGTTTGGCAGGCTGGAGCAGCCACCGGAAGGGCTGGATCTCAAGCGGGGCGGCCTGTTCCCGCTGGTGCACGGCATCCGGATGCTGGCCCTTGAGGCAGGCATTCTTGAGACTTCAACCCTGGGGCGTATCGACGCACTGGTGGCCGCCGATCGGCTCAGTGCCGACTATGGCAGCAATCTGGCAGAGGCGTTTCGGCTCTTTATCCGGCTGAGGCTGCGTAGCCAGCTCAAGGGGGGCAATAGTCGGGTGCAGACAAGCGAGCTTAGCCACAGCGAACGGGATCTGCTGCGCCAGGCGCTGCATCAGGTGAAGAAGTTCCAGCAGTGGCTCACCTTGCACTTTCGTCTGAGACAATAGCCATGTTGAGCCGCGCTCGACGATACTGGTATGGCCGTGCGTTCCGAACGGGCGAGTTCGCGCCGCTCTTTGCCACCCCACCGGAAGATGAACGGATCGCCCTCGATTTCGAGACCACCAGTCTCGATCCCGAGCAGGCCGAGATCGTCTCCATCGGGGCGGTGCGCATTCAGGGCAACCGGCTGCTGACCGGCGAGGCCCTCGCCATCAAGGTACAGCCACCGGCCAGCCTGACCAGCCAATCTGTGGTGATCCACGGTCTGCGCCATCAGGATCTGCAACAGGGAATGGAGCTGGAAGCCGCGCTGCGCCTGCTGCTCGACTTTATCGGCCCCTGTGAACTGGTGGGCTATCACATCGCCTACGATCTGCGCATTCTCAATCTCGCCTGCCAGAAATTGTGGGGATTGACCCTGCCCCAGCGAGGGATCGAGGTGAGTCAGCTTTATCACGACCACCTCTATCGCCGCTACCCCGATGCGGCCATTGACCTACGTTTAAGTTCCATCTGCGGCCACCTTGAACTGCCATCCCTGCCCGCCCACGATGCCCTTGCCGATGCCACCACGGCCGCGCTCATCTACCTGCGCCTGACCTGCGGCTCGCCGCTCACTTATCCCAAAGTCTAATTGTCGAGAAATAACACCTAATTCACATTTTGATTACATGAGCAGATTACCTGCTCGTCGGGGTTACCCCATCCACCGCTGACACTCATGTCATGGAGAACTGCAATGGAACAGCAAAGCTATCTGAGGATCCAGCAAGATCCCAACTTCCAGGAGCTGGTCGCCAAGCGCCAGCGTTTTGCCTGGGCCCTCTCGGCTCTGATGCTGGGACTCTACCTGGCGTTTATTCTGCTCATCGCCTTTGCCCCCGGTTGGCTCGGCACCCCCTTGAGCGAAGGGTCGACCATTACTCGCGGCATTCCTGTCGGGGTAGGATTGATCCTCTCCTCCTTCGTGTTGACCGGCGTCTATGTCTTTCGCGCCAACGGCGAGTTTGATGAACTGAACCAGAAGATCCTCAAAGGGGTGCAATCATGAAAGGCAAGTTGCTGCTGTTGACCTCACTGGCCTCCTCTCCCCTGCTGGCGGCCGATGCAATCTCTGGCGCCGTGGAGCGTCAGCCCCTTAATGTCGCAGCCATCGTGATGTTTCTGGTGTTTGTGGCCGCTACCCTGTTCATCACCTACTGGGCCTCCAAGCGCAACCGCTCGGCTTCCGACTACTATGCTGCCGGTGGCCGTATCACCGGCTTCCAGAACGGTCTGGCCATCGCCGGTGACTATATGTCCGCCGCCTCCTTCCTCGGGATCTCCGCGCTGGTCTACACCTCCGGCTATGACGGCCTCATCTACTCCATCGGCTTTCTGGTGGGCTGGCCCATCATTCTGTTCCTGATCGCCGAACGGCTGCGCAATCTCGGCAAATACACCTTCGCCGATGTCGCCTCATATCGTCTCAAACAGACTGAAGTGCGCACCCTCTCCGCCTGCGGTTCGCTGGTGGTGGTCGCCCTCTACCTGATCGCCCAGATGGTCGGTGCCGGCAAACTGATCGAGCTGCTGTTTGGCCTGCAATACCATGTGGCCGTGGTGCTGGTCGGTATCCTGATGGTGCTCTACGTGCTGTTTGGCGGCATGCTGGCCACCACCTGGGTGCAGATCATCAAGGCAGTGATGCTGCTCTCCGGTGCCAGCTTCATGGCCATCATGGTCATGAAATCGGTCAACTTCGACATCGGCGCCCTGTTTAGCGAAGCGGTCAAAGTGCACGAGAAAGGCTCCGCCATCATGAGCCCGGGCGGGCTGGTCTCCGACCCCATCTCCGCCATCTCGCTCGGTCTGGCATTGATGTTTGGTACCGCCGGCCTGCCCCACATCCTGATGCGCTTCTTCACTGTGAGCGATGCCAAAGAGGCGCGTAAATCGGTGTTCTACGCCACTGGCTTTATCGGTTACTTCTACATTCTCACCTTCATCATCGGTTTTGGCGCCATCCTGCTGGTCAGCACCAATCCGGCCTTCAAGGATGCCACAGGCGCCCTGCTGGGCGGCACCAACATGGCAGCCGTCCACCTGGCTGATGCAGTGGGTGGAAGTCTGTTCCTCGGCTTCATCTCTGCCGTGGCATTTGCCACCATTCTGGCGGTAGTCGCCGGATTGACCCTGGCCGGTGCCTCTGCGGTCTCCCATGACCTCTATGCCAGTGTGTTGAAGAAGGGCAAGGCCAACGAGACCGATGAACTGCGCGTCTCCAAGATGACGACTCTGGTGCTGGGTGTGGTTGCCATTGGTCTGGGGATCCTGTTCGAGAAGCAGAACATCGCCTTCATGGTGGGTCTGGCCTTCTCCATCGCCGCCAGCTGCAACTTCCCGGTGCTGTTCCTCTCCATGTTCTGGTCACGTCTGACCACCCGTGGCGCCGTCTACGGTGGCTGGCTGGGACTGGCGAGCGCAGTGACCCTGATGATCCTGGGTCCGACCGTGTGGGTGAAAGTGCTGGGCCATGCCCAGGCCATCTTCCCCTACGAATACCCTGCCCTCTTCTCCATGGGGTTGGCCTTCGTCGGGATCTGGTTCTTCTCCATCACCGACAGCTCCCAGAACGCCGCCGACGAGCATGCCAAGTTCCTGCCGCAGTTCGTTCGCTCCCAAACCGGGCTGGGGGCCTCTGGCGCCACCTCCCACTAACAGATCAAGTTCATCCTTCCAAGCCGGCTTCGCGCCGGCTTTTTTTATTGCCCATCAATCGGCTGCACGCCCCGCTTGCCCCGATCAAGATCACACTTCTCGCTAAAACTTTCGGGGGATCTGTGCCATAATGCGCGCCATTTGACAGACCAATCGGGACACATACCTTGTTAAGTAGCAACAACATCACCATGCAGTTCGGCGCCAAGCCGCTGTTTGAGAACATCAACGTCAAGTTTGGCGGCGGCAACCGCTATGGCCTTATCGGCGCCAACGGCTGTGGCAAGTCCACCTTTATGAAGATCCTCGGTGGTGATCTGGAGCCCACTGGCGGTAATGTGAGCCTGGATGTCAACGAGCGCATCGGTAAGCTGCGTCAGGATCAGTTCGCCTACGAAGATATGCGCGTACTGGACGTGGTCATGATGGGTCACACCGAGCTGTGGGCGGCTATCGCCGAGCGCGATGCCATCTACGCCAACCTCGAAGCCACCGACGAAGACTATATGAAGGCCGCCGAGCTGGAAGGTCTGGTTGCCGAGTATGACGGCTACACCGCCGAAGCGCGCGCAGGCGAGCTGCTGCTGGGTGTCGGCATTCCGCTCGAGCAGCACAACGGCCCGATGAGCGAAGTGGCGCCGGGCTGGAAACTGCGGGTGCTGCTGGCACAGGCGCTGTTCTCCAACCCCGATATCCTGCTGCTGGACGAACCGACCAACAACCTGGATATCAACACCATTCGCTGGCTGGAGCAGGTGCTCAACGAACGTGAAAGCACCATGATCATCATCTCTCACGACCGTCACTTCCTGAACTCCGTCTGTACCCACATGGCGGATCTGGACTACGGCGAGCTGCGCGTTTACCCGGGCAACTACGACGACTACATGCTGGCCGCCACCCAGGCGCGCGAGCGTCTGCTGGCCGACAACGCCAAGAAGAAGGCCCAGATCGCCGATCTGCAATCCTTCGTTTCCCGTTTCAGCGCCAACGCCTCCAAGTCCCGTCAGGCGACCTCCCGTCTCAAGCAGATCGACAAGATCAAGATTGAGGACGTCAAGGTCTCCAGCCGCCAGAACCCCTTCATCCGCTTCGAGCAGGACAAAAAGCTCTATCGCAACATCCTGGAAGTGGAAGGTGTATCCAAGGGTTATGGCGACGGTCCCCTGTTCAAGGGCCTCAACATGATGATGGAAGTGGGCGAGAAGGTCGCCATTCTGGGTACCAACGGTATCGGTAAATCGACTCTGATCAAGACCCTGGTCGGCGCACTGGCTCCGGATACCGGCACCATCAAGTGGTCCGAGAACGCCCAGATCGGTTACTACGCTCAGGATCACGCCGAAGACTTCGACACTGATCTCAACGTGTTCGACTGGATGGCCCAGTGGAAACAGGAGAACGAAGACGAGCAGGCTGTACGCTCCATACTGGGCCGTCTGCTGTTCTCTCAGGACGACATCAAGAAGCCGGTCAAGGTGCTCTCCGGTGGTGAACAGGGTCGCATGCTGTTCGGCAAGCTGATGATGCAGCGCCCCAACATCCTGATCATGGATGAGCCGACCAACCACCTGGACATGGAATCCATCGAATCCTTGAACATGGCGCTGGAGCTCTACCAGGGGACCCTGATCTTCGTCTCCCACGACCGCGAATTCGTCTCCTCTCTGGCGACCCGCATCCTGGAGCTGACTGAAGATGGTATCCGCGACTTCGGCGGCACCTACGAGGATTACCTGCGCACCCAGGGCGTGGTGTAACCCCCGCCTTGCAAGCTCGCAATGAAAAACCGGCACACACGTGCCGGTTTTTTTATATTCCGTATTTAGACGACTGAGATGGCGTATAGCAGTGGTGTGACTACACGCCACAGAGCAGAGGGCAGAGAGCAGAGAGCAGAGCTTGAATATCCCCCCTCTTGCCCACAGATAAAAAAACGGCTCCATCACGGAGCCGTTTTCAATGGGTTGCGCAGTGCCGATTACTCGACGGTCGCTTCCACACTGGTGAAGTACTCGATCTTGGCTGCTTTGCGCAGCTCGTCGATCAGAGACTTGTAATCCACTTGGGCTTTGCCCTGACCCAGCTGAGCTTGCAGCATGGCGGCCATGCCGGATGCGGCGGCAGGTACGTTGACCTTGTCCAGCGCAACTACAACGCGGTCACCATTGGTCTCGGCAACCAGAGCAACGCTCGGCTTGCCGTCGATCGGATGGGGCAGCGTGAACGCCTGGGCAATCAGGTTCTGATCCAGCTCGCGATCGAAACGGGCAACCCCTTTGTGGGTCTCCACTTTCAGACCGAGTGCAGTCAGATCGGCGGTGATGCTCTCACCTACCTTCAGCTTATCCAGCAGGCCCTGGGCCTTGCCACGGGCCACTTCGCTAGCCTTGTCATGCTTGATGGCGGCAATCACCTGCTCTTTCACCTCGGCCAGCGGCTTGACCGCTTTGGGCTTGTGACCAGTGATGTGCAGCACCAGCGCCTTGCCGTCAGCCAGCTCGATCACGTCGGAGTTGGTGTTGTCATCGCGCAGCTGTTCGGAGAACGCTACGGAAAGCACCTTGGGATCGTTCAGCGGAGCCGGAGCAGTCGCCTGGGTGAAGAAATCGGAAGATTGAACCTTCATCCCCATGGCATCAGCGGTCAGATCCAGCGAGTCCGGGTTTTCGAAGCTGTTGTCAGCCATCTTCTGCTGCTCGGCGAAGAATTTCTCCTTGGCCTTGTCAGCTTGCAGACGAGTGATGGTCTCTTCTTTCACATCGGCAAACGGCTTGGTCTGGGCTGCTTCAACCCCCAGCAGCTTGATGATGTGGAAACCGAACGGGCTCTTCACCACGCCGGAGAGATCGCCAGCCTTGTTCAGGGCGAACGCGGCTTTCTCGAAGGCCGGATCCATCACCCCTTTCTCGAACCAGTCCAGCTCGCCGCCTTTTTTGGCAGAGAAGGTATCGGAAGAGTCAGCCTTGGCCAGCGCAGCGAAATCATCACCTGCCTTGGCTTTGGCCAGCACGGCTTCTGCTTTCTGCTCGGCCGCTTTCTCGTCCTTGCCAAACGGGATCAGGATGTGAGCCACGTGGCGACGCTCGGCACGCTGGAACAGATCCTGGTGCTGATCGTAGTAATCCTGGGCATCCTGCTCGGTGACCTTGATATCCTTGGCGAGGTTGGCGGCGTCCAGCAGCAGATAGTCGACCTTGACCTGCTCGTCGTTCATGAAACGGGCGCCATTGGCCTTGTAGTACTGCTCCAGCTCGTTGTCGGAGACCTGAACGTCAGCCATGTAGTTGGCGGCAGCTAGACGCACCAGACGCAGATCGCGAGTCTGGTTGTAGAGCTTGTCGAGCTGCTCCGCTTCACCCTTGAGGGAGAACTCGGTGCCCAGCAGGGCGCTCATCAACTGTTGACGCACCATGTCCTGACGCAGGGAGTCACGGAACATTTCGGGAGTCATGCCGGCACGACGGATCAGCTGCAGATAGCGGTCATTGTTGAACTTGCCGTTCTCGGCAAACTCGGGCATGGCAACGATGGCCTGCTTGATCTGCTCATCGCTGACGCGCAGACCCAGCTCGCGAGCCTTGCTGTCCAGCAGCGCCTGATCGATCAGCCGATCCAGCACGCCACGGCGGAACTGTTTCATGTAATCGGGGTTCGCTGCCAGCTGGCTGAATGCCTCTCCCATCTGGGATTCCATGCGGGCGCGCTCGTTACGGTAGGCATTTTCCAGTGCCGCAGCACTGATCTCGGTGCCATTGACGGTGGCGGGGGCGGTACGGGCCGGGCCGTTCAGGTAACTACCTACACCAGCCAAGGCAAAGGAGAGGATGATCAGGCCCAAGATAACCTTGGCTACCTTGCCCTGCGCCCCTTCGCGTAGTTTATCCAACATCATGTTTGTACTTATGCTCCCGAACTCGATGGGCGTAAACAATAAAAAGGCGCACCGATTGCGATGCGCCTTGGTCAATCAGTATGAGAGAAGACTCTCTAACTTGTCTGGTCTGCGACCAAGGACGGTAGCCGACGGATATCAGCGACCGACTTAGTTAACAGCGTCTTTCAGGGCCTTACCGGCTTTGAAGGCAGGAACTTTACCAGCAGCGATTTCGATGGTCGCGCCAGTCTGCGGGTTACGGCCTGAACGGGCAGCACGCTCGCGTACAGCGAAAGTACCGAAACCAACCAGAGCAACCTGGTCACCCTCTTTCAGCGCTTCACCAACAGCATCAATGAAGGCATCCAACGCACGGCCAGCGGCAGCTTTGGAGATATCGGCACCGTCTGCAATCTTGTCAATCAGTTGAGATTTATTCACTCTTATATTCCCCTTTTATCGAACACCGCTGCGGCGCTGATTTCCCTGGCCACAACAAGTGGAGGTTTTATAGCAAGCCTCCTGATCAGTTGCAAGTGACAATCTGGCGCAAACCCGCGCCACACAACGCATTGCGACTCATCACGAGTACCCGATCGGTGGTCAAGGCTACTTCCGTTATCGGGCGCATGCAAGCCTTAACCACCCGTCGAATGCGCCAAATTTGCGGCGCATCAACATTTACACGACAGAAACGCGCTCAAACCCCTGCGGATTGTCCTGCAACGCCAATTCCAGCACCTCGTCAATCCAGCGAACCGGATAAATTTCAAGGTCTTGTTTGACGTTTGCCGGGATCTCCTCAAGGTCACGCTCGTTCTCTTTCGGAATAAGCACTCGCTTGATGCCGCCACGATGGGCTGCCAGCAACTTCTCCTTGAGACCGCCGATGGGCAGCACTTCGCCGCGCAAGGTGATCTCCCCTGTCATCGCCACATCAGCACGAACCGGATTACCGGTCAAGCTGGAGACCAGGGCAGTACACATGGCGATACCGGCGCTCGGACCATCTTTGGGGGTGGCCCCTTCCGGTACGTGCACGTGGATATCGCGCTTCTCGTAGAAGTCAGCATTGATCCGCAACTTCTCGGCACGGGTACGCACCACCGTCATGGCCGCCTGAATGGACTCCTGCATCACTTCACCGAGAGAACCGGTATAAGTGAGCTTGCCTTTGCCCGGCATGTTGGTGGTCTCGATGGTAAGCAGATCGCCCCCCACTTCGGTCCACGCCAGACCACATACCTGACCAATCTGGTTCTGGTCGGTGGCTTTGCCGTAATCGAAACGCTGTACCCCGAGGAACTCCTTGAGGTTGGCCTGATTGACCTGAACATGCTTGATGCTCTTGTCCAGCAGGATGCGCTTGACCGCTTTGCGACAAATCTTGGAGATCTCGCGCTCCAGACCACGAACCCCCGCCTCGCGGGTGTAGTAACGGATCACCCCGACCAAGGCAGAATCCTCGATGGTGATCTCGGACTCTTTCAGGCCGTTGCGCTGGATCTGCTTGGCAACCAGATGCTGCTTGGCAATGTTGAGCTTCTCATCTTCGGTGTAACCGGAGAGACGGATCACCTCCATCCGGTCCAGCAAGGGGCCCGGGATGTTCATGGAGTTGGAGGTAGCCACGAACATAACGTCCGACAGGTCATAATCCACTTCCAGATAGTGATCGTTGAAGCTGTTGTTCTGCTCCGGATCCAGCACTTCCAGCAAGGCGGATGCGGGATCGCCGCGCATGTCCGAGCTCATCTTGTCGATCTCGTCGAGCAGGAACAGCGGGTTCTTCACGCCGACTTTCGCCATCTTCTGGATGAGTTTGCCGGGCATGGAACCGATATAAGTACGGCGGTGACCGCGGATCTCCGCTTCGTCACGCACCCCACCCAGAGCCATCCGCACATATTTGCGGCCTGTCGCCTTGGCGATGGATTGGCCCAACGAGGTCTTGCCCACACCGGGAGGCCCAACCAGACAGAGGATAGGGCCCTTGAGCTTGTTAACCCGTGCCTGTACCGCCAGATATTCGAGGATGCGATCCTTGACCTTCTCGAGGCCATAGTGATCGGCATCCAGCACCTCTTGCGCCTTGCCAAGGTCTTTCTTGACCTTGGATCGCGCCTTCCACGGCACCTGTACCATCCAGTCCACATAGCTGCGCACCACGGTAGCCTCGGCGGACATGGGAGACATCATCTTCAACTTGGAAAGCTCGGCCTGGGCCTTTTCACGGGCATCTTCCGGCATGCCAGCCTCTTCAATCTTGCGATTGAGGGCTTCAAACTCATCCGGGCTATCTTCCAGCTCACCCAGCTCTTTCTGGATGGCCTTCATCTGCTCGTTGAGGTAATACTCGCGCTGACTCTTTTCCATCTGCTTCTTGACGCGAGTACGGATGCGCTTCTCGACCTGCAGCAGGTCAATTTCCGACTCCATCATCGCCATCAGGAATTCGATGCGCTCGGAAACCGAGACGATCTCCAGCACCTTCTGCTTGTCTTCCAGCTTGAGCGGCATGTGGGCCGCCATGGTATCTGCCAGACGCGCAGCATCGTCGATCGCCGAGATCGAGGTCAGTACCTCGGGCGGGATCTTCTTGTTGAGCTTGATATAGCCTTCAAACTGGCCGATGGCGGAGCGAACCAGCACTTCCTGATCCTTCTCCTCAATGGCTTGGGAGGGGATGTATTGGGCCTCGCAGACAAAGAAATCCTTGTCGTCGATCATCCGCTCCAGGCGGGCACGCTGTCCCCCCTCTACCAGCACCTTGACGGTGCCGTCCGGCAGCTTGAGCATCTGCAGAATATTGGCCACTGTCCCGACGGTGAAGATCTCCTCCACAGTCGGCTCATCGGTTGACGCATCCTTCTGGGCCACCAGCAGAACTTTCTTGTCCTGCTCCATGGCCGCTTCCAGACAGCGAATGGATTTTTCCCGCCCCACAAAGAGTGGAATGACCATGTGGGGATAAACCACCACGTCACGAAGAGGCAGGACGGGAATCTCGATGCGTTCTGAACGCTCTAGGTTCATATATGTCCTCTCGGCTTGTTATACCGTTGGCAAAGCGCTTGGCTGAGTATATGGGGGCGCTGAGATGAGATTCAATCGCCGAAACCGCAAAAAGCATGAAAGGGGCAAAAAGCCCCTTCCATTCGATTAAAAATCAGACATTTACTCTGATGCAGCAGCCTGGGTTTCGGGATTTTCGTAGATCATCAAGGGCGCGGAGTCCCCTTTGATCACGGTCTCGTCGATCACCACCTTGCTGACCCCTTCCAGAGAAGGCAGGTCATACATGGTATCCAGCAACACGGCTTCCACGATGGAACGCAGACCACGAGCACCGGTTTTACGCTCCATCGCCTTGCGGGCAATGGCGTTGAGTGCGTCGTCACGGAACTCCAGCTCGACCCCTTCCAGATCGAACAACGCAGCGTACTGTTTGGTCAGCGCGTTTTTCGGCTCTTTCAGGATCTGGATAAGCGCAGACTCGTCCAGCTCGGTCAGGGTCGCGACCACCGGCAGACGGCCGATGAACTCGGGGATCAGACCATACTTGATCAGATCTTCCGGCTCTACCTTGGCGAAGGTCTCGCTCAGGGTGGCCTTGGCATCCTTGGATTTCACCTCGGCGCCAAAACCGATACCGGTTCCCTTCACGGAACGCTGCTCGATCACCTTGTCCAGACCGGCAAAGGCACCGCCACAGATGAAGAGGATCTTGGAGGTATCAACCTGCAAGAACTCCTGCTGCGGATGCTTGCGACCACCTTGCGGCGGCACGGAAGCGATGGTCCCTTCGATCAGCTTGAGCAGTGCCTGCTGTACCCCTTCCCCGGAGACATCGCGGGTGATGGAGGGGTTGTCCGACTTGCGGGAGATCTTGTCGATCTCGTCGATATAGACGATGCCACGCTGAGCTTTCTCTACGTCGTAGTCGCACTTTTGCAGCAGCTTCTGGATGATGTTCTCCACGTCCTCGCCCACATAACCGGCTTCGGTCAGGGTGGTCGCATCGGCCATGGTGAACGGCACATCCAGCAGACGAGCCAGAGTCTCGGCCAGCAGGGTTTTACCGCTACCGGTCGGGCCAATCAGCAGGATGTTGGATTTGCCGAGCTCCACACCACTGTTTTCGCCGCTGTTGCGCAGACGCTTGTAGTGGTTGTAGACGGCAACGGCCAACACCTTCTTGGCGTACTCCTGCCCGATCACATAGTCATCGAGATGAGCGCGGATCTGATGAGGGGTCGGCAGCTCGTTACCATCGCGCTTGGGCGAGATCTCGCGGATCTCTTCGCGGATGATGTCGTTGCACAGCTCGACGCACTCATCACATATGTAGACGGAAGGGCCAGCGATCAGCTTGCGCACTTCATGCTGGCTTTTGCCGCAAAAAGAGCAGTAGAGCAGCTTATCACCCTCACCCTTGCGTTTCTCTGTCATTCAGCAACCTCGTTTTATCAATAGAGGATGGATCGGCCTGTTGAGTTTACAACAGACCGGGACACCCTGCTCAGCTACGCTGGCTCAGGACACCGTCTACCAGACCATAGGCCACGGCCTGCTCGGCGGACATGAAGTTGTCACGATCGGTGTCACGCTCGATGGTAGCCATGTCCTGACCGGTGTGGAACGCCAGGCGCTCGTTCAGGGTATTTTTAATCTTCAGGATCTCCTGGGCGTGGATCTGGATATCAGATGCCTGACCCTGGAAGCCACCCAGCGGCTGGTGGATCATCACACGGGCATTAGGCAGGCAGAAACGCTTGCCCTTGGCGCCACCGGCCAGCAGGAAGGCACCCATGGAGCAGGCCTGCCCCATGCAGACGGTGCTGACATCCGGCTTGATGAACTGCATGGTGTCGTAGATGGACATGCCCGCAGTCACCGAACCACCCGGCGAGTTGATGTAGATATAGATGTCCTTGTCCGGATTCTCGGACTCGAGGAACAGCAGCTGGGCAACCACCAGATTAGCCATGTGATCTTCAACCTGACCAGTCAGGAAGATCACCCGCTCTTTCAGCAGACGGGAGTAAATATCGTAGGAACGTTCACCCTTGGCAGTCTGTTCGACCACGATGGGGACCAGCGCATTGCTGGGAGAATCGGTCATATCGTTATAGTTCTTGTACATAAGGCATTGTCCCTAAAATAAAATGGCCCGAGTGGAGATCACACGAGCCATTATACTTAACAGTCTTGACCTTAAGTCAAATGTTCTTAGGCAGCGGCGCCAGACTTGTTGATCACTTCGTCAAAGGCAACTTCTTTTTCGGTCACTTGCGCTTTGGACAGGATCAGGTCGATGGCTTGATCTTCTACTGCCAGGTTACGAACGCCGTTCAGCATCTGTTCGTTCTTCTGATAGTACTCGATCACTTCCTTCGGATCTTCGTAGGCAGTCGCCATGGACTCGATGATGCTGTTTACACGGGCATCGTCAGCCTTGATCTCGTTGGTGCGGATCACGTCTCCCAGCAGCAGGCCTACGCGTACACGACGCTCGGCTTGAGCCTGGAACAGTTCAGCCGGCAGCTCGGGAGCGTTACCGCCCTGGAAACCACCGAAGCGCTGCAGAGCCTGCTGACGCAGAGCATCGATCTCTTGAGCAACAGCTGCTTTCGGCAGGTCGATTTGGTTGGCTTCAACCAGACCGTTCAGAACCTGCTCTTTCACGCTGTTTTTCAGGGCTTGAGCCAGTTCGCGCTCCATGTTCTTGCGCACTTCGGCTTTCAGCTCTTCAACAGAACCGCTCTCGATACCGAAACGCTTGACGAACTCTTCGGTCAGCTCAGGCAGGATCTGCTCTTCAACCTTGATCAGCTTGGAAGCGAACTTGGCTTCTTTGCCTTTCAGGTTTTCAGCGTGGTAGTCAGCCGGGAAGGTCACTTCAATGGTGAACTCGTCGCCCGCTTTCTTGCCCAGGATGGCGTCTTCAAAGCCCGGGATCATGCGGCCAGCGCCCAGCACCAGGTTGAAGCCTTCAGCTTTGCCGCCGTCGAACTCTTCACCGTCGATGGAACCGACGAAGTCCATGGTCACACGCATGCCATTGGCAGCGGCAACATCGGCATCAGCCCAGGTAGCGTGCTGCTTGCGCAGGGTGTCGATCATGTTGGCCAGATCTTCATCCTTCACGGTCGCAACCGGCTTCTCGACCTTGATGGTCTCGAGACCTGCAACTTCGAACTCCGGGTACACTTCGAAAGTGGCGGTGAACTCGAAATCCTGACCTTCTTTGATCTCTTTCGGATCCATGGTCGGGGCACCGGCCGGGCTCAGTTTGTTTTCGATGATGGCTTTGATGAAGTTGCTCTGCATCATTTCATCAGCAACGCGGGCGTGAGCCATGGCGCCGAACATCTTCTTGATGATGGCAACCGGAGCCTTGCCAGGACGGAAACCGTCGATGCGACGAGTTTTGGCCAGGCCATTCAATTCTTTACGCACAGCGGCGTCTACGGTAGCAGCCGGTACAGTGATGGTAAGACGGCGTTCCAGACCCTGGGTTGTCTCTACAGAAACTTGCATTCTTCTACCTCGTTCAACTCAGCACTGTGTGCTGACCCTTTATTGCCCCTGGGCAAAGCCCGGAGTCTTCCTGTTTATAAAGACAACGATATGTCTTTGTGATGAGAAAATATGACGCGGCATTATAGCGGCGCACTTTGGTCGAGTCGAGCCACACATCCCCCACATTGAGCGGCGTGCAAGCACAATTCGTGCAAAACTGCCCTTTATATGGGGAGAGAGGTGCCCGACTTCAACTATCCGATGGCAATAATTTTGCGTTTGTTCACCTTTTTTCATCCGAACGCCGCTTTATTGCCCATTTTTCACCGAAAAACAGCCCACCGTTGCGGGCGGCGACTCAATTTGTCCAGCCAAATGGCGATTGGGCCAATCAACCATTGCGTCCCTACCCCTCCCTCGTTATGGTGGCAACCAAATTGATGATCTGGAGTCACTCACATGGCCTTTTTCCGCTTCTTGTTCAATCTGCTCTGGTTTGTACTGGGAGGTGTCTTTATGGGCCTGGCCTGGTGGCTGGCCGGTCTTGTCTGCTTTATCTCGCTGGTCGGCATCCCCTGGGGACGTGCCTGCTTCGTGATCGGCACCTTTACCTTCTTCCCGTTTGGCAAGCAGGCCGTCAATCGCAAGACCATGACTGGCCAGAGCGATATCGGCACCGGCACTCTGGGGCTGATTGGCAATATCCTCTGGTTCGTGCTGATCGGTGTCTGGCTCGCCATCGGCCACATCGCTTCCGCGCTGGCCTGCTTCGTGACCATTATCGGTATCCCGTTCGGTATCCAGCATCTCAAGCTGGCACTCATCAGTCTGGCGCCTATCGGCCAGATGATTGTGACCAATCAGGAGGCTGAATCGGGCCGCTATATCCGCTAAACACGGGAAATGCGCGGGCAGACGCTGCCCTGCAACGAAAAAAAGGGCAGACTAGGGTCTGCCCTTTTCTATTCTCTTTTGTTGAGGCCGTCATGTTACCCAGCCACTTTTTCGCCAATCTCGCCCGCATGAAACTCATCTACCGCTGGCCCCTGATGCGCAACATCCAGCCGGAAAACATTGCCGAGCACAGCCTTCAAGTGGCCATGGTGGCCCATGCCCTCGGCATCATCAAAAATCGACTGTTTGGCGGCAGCGTGAATGCCGACCGCGCCGCCGTGATGGCCCTCTACCACGACAGCAGTGAGGTGCTGACCGGCGATCTGCCTACCCCGGTCAAATACTTCAACCCCGAAATTGCCCGCGAGTACAAGAAGATAGAACTGGCCGCCGAGCAGCGTCTGCTTGGCATGCTGCCGCCGGAACTGGTGGAGGACTTTCGCCCCCTGCTCGATTCGGCAGCCCAGGATGACGAGCTGGCCAGGCTGGTCAAGGATGCCGACACCCTCTGCGCCTATACCAAGTGTCTGGAGGAGATCAACGCGGGAAACCGGGAGTTCGAACCGGCTCGCAAGCGCCTCGAGGCCATGCTGGCAGCCCGGATGAGCGATGAGATGCGCTACTTTATCGACACCTTTGTGGCCAGCTTCTCCCTGCCGCTCGATGAGCTTAATGCTCACTAAGCCAAGCCACGCGACCTGAAAACAGAAGGGCCCGCCGGTTTGCACCGGCGGGCCCTTCGTTCTTGATTCCGGATCAGATGCTGCGCATCAGTGACCCAGCTCGCGAGAGGGCACCAGACCGCTCGCCCGCCAGGCGGGATAGAGGGTCGCCACCAGACTCATCAGGATGGCGGCGCCCGTCACGATAAGCAGATCCTGCATATGCAACTCGGTCGGCAAGAAGTCGATAAAGTAGATATCCGGATTGAGGAAGCGGTGGCCGATGAGCTTTTCGACAACGCTCAAGATCTGGGTCAGCTTGCTCGAAAGCAGCCCGCCCAGCAGGGCACCGAGCAGGGCACCGGCCACGCCGTTGACCATCCCCTGAATAACGAAGGTAAGCCGGATCTGACCGGGGCTCGCCCCCATGGTCTTCAGGATGGCGATCTCGCTGCGCTTCTCGTTCACCGCCATCACCAGGGTGGAGACGATGTTGAAGCAGGCCACTGCCACCACCATCAGCATCACCACATACATGACGGTACGCACCATCTGGATGTCCTGATAGAGATAACCCTGGCTGTTCATCCAGCTGCGGATGTAAACATGATGAGGGAACTGCTGCGCCGCGGCGATCGTAATATTTTGTGCATTAAGCACATCGCTCACCCGCAGGCTGAAGCCCTCCACATCGCTGCCCATGCCGGTGATCGCTTGCGCATCGGCCAGATGCATAAAGCCGAGCAGGCCGTCGAGCTGACCGCCGATCTCCAGCAGCCCTACCACGGTCAGGGCTTCGCGGCGGGGATTCTTGATCCCCGCCTGATCGCCCCCTTGCGGCAACAGCAGGGCAACAGAATCCCCCACCTTGACCCCCAGCTTGTCGGCGATGGTCTTGCCAAGGATCACCCCACGTTCACCCGGTTGCAGCTCACGCAGACCACGGCCCGTCATGTATTTGCCGGCATCCGACAGATTGGCTTCCAGATCGGGCAGCACGGCGCGCAGTTGCACCCCCTTGAGGGCAGAGCCATGCTCCAGCAGGCCATTGAGGCGAATGACCGGCGCAGCCGCCTCAACGCCCGGCTGGGCCAGCAGATAGTCACGCAGACGTGGCCAATCCGGCAGCGGCCGCTCGACGGCGTCCAGCTCACCTTGCGGCACGACCGAGAGCACCCGATCTTTAAGCTCCCGCTCGAAACCGTTCATGGCGGAGAGGCCCAGGATCAACGCCATCACCCCGAGGGCAATACCGATCAGGGAAGAGGCAGAGATAAAGGCGATAAACCCGTTGCGACGGCGGGAGCGGCTGTAACGCAGGCCCAGAAAGAGGGGCAGCGGTTTGAACATCAGGCAACCTCCGCCATCACGCCGCTCACCAGGGTCACCCGGCGATGGAGCTTGGCCGCGAGGCTCAAGTCGTGAGTCACTACCACAAACGCAGTGCCCAGTTCACGATTCAGTTCACACAGCAGTTCGTACACCGCGGTGGCACTGGCGTGATCCAGATTGCCGGTAGGCTCATCCGCCAGCACCAGACTCGGTTCGTTGACCAGCGCCCGGGCGATCGCCACCCGCTGACGTTCGCCACCGGAGAGCTCGGAGGGACGGTGATTCAAGCGATGGGAGAGCCCCACCCGCCCCAGCATCTTGGTTGCCTTTTCGGTGGCAACCGCCACCGACTCACCGGCGATCAGCAGCGGCATGGCCGCATTTTCCAGCGCACTGAACTCGGAGAGCAGGTGGTGGAACTGGTAGACAAAGCCCAGCTCGCGGTTGCGAAAACGGGCCTGGCTACGGCTGTCCCAATGGTGGATATCCTCCCCTTTGAACAGCACGGCGCCGCTGGAGGGGTTGTCCAGCGCCCCCATCAGATGCAGCAGAGTGGTCTTGCCGGAGCCCGAGCTCCCCACCACCGCCAGCATTTCACCGGGCGCGACGCAGAGATCGATCCCCTTGAGCACCTGAGTCTCCAGCTCCCCCTCTTTATAGACATGATTGAGCGCCTGGCAGCGCAGCAGAGGTTCACGGGATACGGCTTCATTCATAACAGGGGCTCCACTTGCCTCGGTAACAACGCTGGCACCCGCAACTACGGGGGCACCAGTCACAACAGAAGATGCATTATTCACGGCATTACTCATAACGCAGCGCCTCGGCCGGTTTCACCCGTGCGGCGCGTGCCGCCGGGTAAAGGGTGGCACTGAAGCTCAGCAGCACGGCGCCCAGCAAAATGGTGATGACCTGAGCCGGCTCGACAATCACCGGCAGGCCACTGCCGCCCGCCGCCATATAGAGGTTGAGCCCCACCGCATTGAGCAGAGGGTTGAGACCCAGGGAGAGCGCCAGGCCCGCCAGTCCGCCAAACAGGGCGCCAATCACCCCGCTGGAGGCGCCAAGCACCATGAAGATTTTGACGATCCCCGATTCACTCATGCCCATGGTGCGCAGGATGGCCACTTCGCCCTCCTTGTCCGTCACCACCATCACCAGCGCGGAGAGGATGTTGAAGGTAGCGACGGCGATGATCAGCACCAGCATCAGCCCCATCATCCGTTTTTCCATAGCGACCGCCTGGAACAGCTCGCCCCGCTCGCGGCGCCAATCCTGCCACAGCAAGCCATCCGGCAGCGGCGTCTTGATCACCTCGTCAGCGGCAAACGGATCATCGAGCCAAAGGCGAATGCCACCGACGGTTTCTGGCGGCAGGCGCAGCAGCCGCTGGGCATCCCCCAGCGCGATCAGCGCAATCTGGTTATCCACATCGGCGCCGACCCCGAAGATGCCGGAGACGGTAAAGAGGCGCTGTGCCGGTACCCGACCAAACGGAGTGAAGCGGGTCCCCTCGGTCAGGATCAGGCGAACCTGATCGCCGATGGAGACATTGAGGCGGCGTGCCACCCCCTGCCCCAGCACGATGCGGTAGTGGCCAGCCTGCAGGGTATCGAGGCGCCCCCCCAGCATCTGGTTGTGGAGGATGTCATCCTTGGGCCACTTCGCAGGGTCGATCCCCTGCACACTCACCCCGGTCAGCTGGCCGGGGCTTTGCAGCATCCCTTCGCTGTCGAGCATGGGGGCCGAGGCAACCACATGGGGTAATTTGGCCAGATCCGGCAAGCCTTGCGGGTCGGCATCAATACGGCCAGCCTGATTGGTCACCACCACATGGGGGATCACCCCGAGGATGCGCCCTTTGAGCTGCCCTTCGAAACCGTTCATCACCGAAATGACCACCATCAGGGCGGCGACCCCGATGGCAATGCCAAAGGTAGAGAACAGGGAGATAAATGAGACGAAGCGATTGCTGCGCTTCGAGCCTGCATAACGCAGGCCGATGGCCAGCGAAAGGGGCTGAAAAAGTCCGGTCTTCAAGGATATGTACGTTGCCAACAAAATAAGATACCGGATAATAAAGGGAAACCGTCCATGACAACAAGGGATAGCCTCCATGCAGGAACAGTTCTTCAGCGTCACTCATGCCACGCCGGTCAATGTGATCCCCATGCCGGCCGACTTCCACCTCCCCTCGCTGGAGGAGCTGGACGCTGAGCTGCCGGAGCCCTTTCGGATCTCTTCGGCCATTACCTCCATCGATCTGGTGACCACCCGCCTGCTGCGCAACCAGAACGAGTCGATGCACGATCTGATCGAGATCGTCAATCAGCAGTCCCGCAAGATCGACATGATCATGGGCTATGTGCTCTCCCTGCAGGACCATCCGGAGCAGCGCTTCCACACCCTGCGCTTCGGGGCTGGCCAGCTCACCTACCTGCACCCCTATCATGATCACGGGGATGCACCGCACCTGCACCAGATCGTGCGCCTCAAGATCTTCCTGCGGGAAGAGGCGGCAGCGATCTACTGCTATGGCCAGGTCAAACAGCTCGACGGCGGTGAACATGGCACCCATGTGCAGCTCGACTATGTGCGGATCCGCGAAGATGACCGTGAACTGCTGGTTCGTGCCAGCCTCCACGTGCAATCGAAGCAGCTCAAGCTGCGCGCCCAAGAACGTCAGCGCTAACCATAGCGAACGTCAGCGATAGATAACGTCAACGTTAAAAGAATCGAACCATGCCAATGACACTCCCCGCCTTGCCCGCCAAAGCGGGCCAAAAGATCACGCTCGGCCAGCTGGTCGGCAGCAGCCTCTCGCTGATTGCAGCCCGTCTCACCAGTGAAGCCAAGGGGCCGGTACTGCTTATTACCGCCGATACCCCGAGCGCCCTGCGCCTGGAGCAGGAGCTTCAGTATTTGCTGGCAGGCAAGCAGCAAGCCGATCAGTCCGTCCCCGTATTGCTGTTCCCCGATTGGGAGACCCTGCCCTACGACACCTTCTCTCCCCATCAGGACATCATCTCCCAACGGCTCGAGACTCTCTACAAGCTGCCGCAGATGAGCAAGGGGGTGCTGATTGTCCCCATCTCCACCCTGATGCTGCGCTGTGCCCCCCGGGTCTATCTCGACAAATACAGCCTGATGGTGAAGGCCGGTCAGCGCCTCAATCTGCAACAGTTGCGCGGGCGCCTGGCCGAAGCGGGTTACGTGGCGGTGGATCAGGTGCTGGAACATGGCGAATTTGCCGCCCGCGGCTCCCTGCTCGATCTCTTCCCCATGGGCAGTAGCAGCCCCTATCGCATCGACTTCTTCGACGATGAAGTGGACTCCATCCGCCCATTCGATCCCGAAACCCAGCGATCCAGCGAACCGGTCAAGACGGTCAGCCTGCTGCCCGCCCGGGAATACCCTACCGACGAGGCAGCCATCGAACTGTTTCGCGGCCAGTTCCGCGAGCAGTTCGAGCTGTCGCGGGCCGAGGGCTCCGTCTATCAGGAGGTGAGCAAGGGGCGTTGGCCCGCCGGCATCGAGTATTATCTGCCGCTCTTCTTCAACCAGACTGCCAGCCTGTTTGACTACCTGCCGGAAGAGACCCTGCTGCTCACCGTGGGGGATATCTACCCCGCCGCCCAGCGTTTCTGGAACGATATCGGCCAGCGCTATGAAGACAGACGCTGGGACAATACTCGCCCCCTGCTACCCCCGGCCCAGCTCTATCTGCCGGTGGAGCAGCTCTTTGCCTCTCTGGGCCAATATGGCGCGGTGCGGCTGCAAGAGGCCGCCACTGCGGGCGATGCTGGTAAGCACGATCTGCCTATCTCGGCCCTGCCGGATCTGCAACTCGATCACAGCAAGGAGCAACCCCTGCTGGCGCTCAACCAGTTCCTGCAAGGCTTTGCCGGGCGCACCCTGTTTGCGGTGGAATCCGAAGGGCGACGGGAGGTGCTCGGCGATCTGCTGGCGCGTATCTCGCTGCAACCCAAGGAGTTCCCCTCCCTTGACGCCTTTATGGCAAGCCCGGATCGACACGGCTTGCTGGTTGCACCCCTTGAGCGTGGCTTCCTGTGGCAGGAGGTCGGTCAGGATCCACTGGCGCTGATCACCGAGACCGAGCTGCTGGGCGGCAAGGTGCGCAGCAAGCGAGCGCGGGAGAAGAGCAAAAACTTAAGCTCCGATGCAGTGATCAGAAACCTGGGCGAGCTGACCCAGGGCCAGCCGGTGGTCCATCTGGATCACGGGGTCGGCCGCTATCTGGGGCTCGAAACCATCGACGCCGGTGGTCTGCCCACCGAGTTTTTGACCCTCGAATATGCCGGCGGCGACAAGCTGTTCGTGCCGGTCACCAGTTTGCACCTTATCAGCCGCTACACCGGTTCTGATAACCCGCCCAGCCACAAGCTCGGCGGTGAAGCCTGGAGCAAGGCGCGGCGCAAGGCGGCGGAGAAGGTGCGCGACGTGGCAGCCGAGTTGCTGGATGTCTACGCTCATCGCGCCGCTCGCGCCGGTTTTGCCTTCAAGCACGACAAAGAGGCCTATCGCCAGTTTGCCGCCAGCTTCCCGTTCGAGGAGACCGACGATCAGCTCAACGCTATCAATGCGGTGCTGGGGGACATGTGTCAGGCCAAGAGCATGGACCGACTGGTGTGTGGCGACGTAGGTTTCGGCAAGACCGAAGTGGCTATGCGGGCGGCGTTTGTGGCCGTGCATGGCGGCAAACAGGTCGCCGTGCTGGTGCCCACCACCCTGCTGGCGCAACAGCACTACGACAACTTCCGCGACCGCTTCGCCAACTGGCCGGTGCGGGTCGAGGTGCTGAGCCGCTTCCGCTCCGCCAAGGAGCAGAGCGCTGTGATGAAGGAATTGGCCGAAGGCAAGGTGGATATCATCATCGGCACCCACAAGCTGCTCGGCTCCGAACTCACCTTCAAGGATCTGGGACTGCTCATCGTCGATGAGGAGCACAGATTCGGGGTGCGCCAAAAGGAGAAGATCAAGGCACTGCGGGCCGATGTGGATATCCTC
Organism: Aeromonas sp. 603404; assembly: GCF_049171775.1. Lineage (NCBI taxonomy): Bacteria > Pseudomonadati > Pseudomonadota > Gammaproteobacteria > Aeromonadales > Aeromonadaceae > Aeromonas > Aeromonas sp. 603404. The sequence continues at coordinate 384,641 of NZ_JAAKPE010000001.1, read as the reverse complement.
ACTCTCACCGCTACCCCCATTCCGCGCACCCTCAACATGGCGATGTCCGGCATGCGGGATCTCTCCATCATCGCCACCCCGCCTGCCAAGCGACTCGCCATCAAGACCTTCGTGCGCCAGCACGAACCGGCGGTGGTGCGCGAGGCGGTGCTGCGGGAATTGAAGCGTGGTGGTCAGGTCTACTACCTGCACAACGATGTCGAGAGCATCGAGAAGTGCGCCGCCGATCTTGCCGAATTAGTGCCGGAGGCCCGCATCGGCATCGCCCACGGCCAGATGCGCGAGCGCGACCTTGAGCGGATCATGTCCGACTTCTACCACCAGCGCTTCAACCTGCTGGTCTGCACCACCATTATCGAGACCGGCATCGACGTACCAAGCGCCAACACCATCATCATGGATCGGGCGGATCACCTCGGTCTGGCCCAACTGCACCAGCTGCGGGGCCGGGTTGGCCGCTCCCACCATCAGGCCTACGCCTACCTGCTCACCCCCCATCCCAAGCTGATGACCAAGGATGCGGCGAAGCGGCTGGAGGCGATCGCCTCGCTGGAAGATCTCGGTGCCGGCTTTGCGCTGGCGACCCACGATCTGGAGATCCGTGGCGCAGGCGAACTACTCGGCGACGATCAGAGCGGTCAGATCGAATCGGTCGGCTTCACCCTCTACATGGAGATGCTGGAGCAGGCGGTCGAGGCGCTGAAAAATGGTAAGGAGCCATCGCTGGAGCAGCTGATGAGCCAGCACACCGAGGTGGAGCTGCGCCTGCCTGCGCTGTTGCCGGATGACTATATTCCGGACGTCAATATGCGCCTCTCCATGTACAAGCGGATCGCCAGTGCGGCGGACGAGCAGGAGCTGCGCGAGCTGAAAGTGGAGCTGATCGACCGCTTTGGTCTCTTGCCGGAGGCGACCAAAACCCTGCTGGAGCTGGCCGCCTTCCGCCAGCGTGCCACCGCCCTTGGCATTCGCCGGGTGGAGATGAGCGAGCGTGGCGGCTATCTGGACTTCACCCAGGAGACCAAGGTCAATCCGGCCTATCTGGTCAAACTGCTCTCCAGCCAGCCACGGGTCTACAAGATGGACGGGCCGACCCGATTGCGTTTCCAGGTGCCAACTCAGGACAGAGCCATGCGCCTGAAACTGGTGGATGGTTTGCTGGCTGATCTGGCCAACAACAGCCTGTGAATATCTGCAACCCTGGCGGCGAGCCAGAGAGAGAATGCCAACTAAAACGGGAGCCAAATCGGCTCCCGTTTTGTTTACGTTGGCTGGTGACTAGCGTCTCCCTTCTCCCCTTGTGGGAGAAGGGTCGGGGATGAGGGGGGCAGTGAAAACCATTCCTCTCACCCTGCCCTATCCTAGGGGGGAGAGGGAATCGCACCGGTAAATGTTGGGCTTCGCTGCGCTCAGCACCAACCTACACCTCTGACGATCAGCACTGGTTGGCTGGATCCTCATGGGCGGAGAACTCTCGCATAAAGGCCTCTGCCCGCTCCACCATCTTGGTCGAGCCAACAAAGTAAGGGGTACGCTGGTGCAGCGCGGTGGGCTGGATATCCATGATGCGGCCAAAGCCGTCGGAGGCCTTGCCACCAGCCTGCTCTACCAGAAACGCCATCGGGTTGCACTCATAGAGCAGACGCAGCTTGCCGTTCGGCGAGTTGGTGCCGGACGGATAGATGTAGATGCCACCCTTGAGCAGGTTGCGATGGAAATCGGAAACCAGGGAACCGATATAACGGGAGGTGTAAGGTCTGTGGGTCGCCTCGTCGCGCTCCTGACAATATTTGAGGTACTTCTTCACCCCGTCCGGGAACTTGATGTAGTTGCCCTCGTTGATGGAGTAGATCTTGCCCTCTTCCGGAATGCGGATGTTCTCGTGGGAGAGGCAGAAGCAACCGATGGAGGGGTCGTAGGTAAAGCCGTTGACGCCAAAGCCGGTAGTGTAGACCAGCATGGTGGAGGAGCCGTAGACCACATAACCGGCGGCGACCTGACGGTTGCCCGGTTGCAGGAAGTCCTCCAGCGTCACCGGCGAACCCTGCGGGCTCAAACGGCGGTAGATGGAGAAGATGGTCCCGACCGAGACGTTGACGTCGATATTGGAGGAGCCATCGAGCGGGTCGATCAGCACCACATACTTGGAGTTTTTGGAGAGCGGTGAGTCAAAGGCGACGAAGTCCTCTTCCTCTTCCGAAGCCATGCCGCACACCTCGCCGCGCGCTTCGAGCGCCGCCTTGAAGCGTTCGTTGGCATAAACATCCAGCTTCTGCTGCACCTCGCCCTGTACGTTTTCAGCGCCCATGGAACCGATGATATCCGCCAGTCCCGCCTTGTTGATCTCCCGGTTCACCACCTTGGCAGCAAGGCGGATCGAGCTCAGCAACGAGGTCAGCTCGCCGGTCGCGGTAGGATAATCCGCCTGCTTTTTGACGATGAACTCACCCATGGTGATCATGTTTCGCATTTTTGTTCCTTTAGATCGCATCCGTTGGCATTGAAAACGTTTGCAGGCATCGGCAAAAAAAATGCCGATCACCGGCGGCCTTGATTTGTAACCTAATGTAACGTCTGTTTTTTGTTTTTGCAGCGAATTAAGCGGCCTATTAAATAGGCTATTTTGCTTCACGTTATGGTAAAAGGCGCGTTTTATTCGGTTTCAATCGATAACTTTCAGCCCCTTAATTCGTGGCAATAACCTGCTGCAAGCCATGAGCTGACTGGCCTTGGGCCATTAAAAATGGAGTCTGATGGGCCTGCCGTTCCCTCAGCCATTGCCTCTTGAGATCCGATCGCCAATCCAGCACACTGATTTCGCTTTGGAAGCAAATAAAACTCAAGGATTATCAATGAACAAGACTCTCATTGCCGGCATGGTAGCCGGACTGTTTGCCCTTCCCGCCTTGGCTGCCCAGGTGCCTGCCGGTACCAAGCTGCTGCCGGATGCCCAACAAATCTACGTGACCAATATCGGCACCGAACCCACCACCATCGACCCCCAGCTGGTAGAAGAGACCGCTGGTAGTGCCATCGTCAACGATCTGTTTGAAGGGCTCTATGAGCTGGATAATACCGGCAAGATCAAACCAGCAGGCGCCGTCAGCTACGAGGTCGACAAGACAGGTACCGTCTACACCTTCAAGCTGAGGCCCGAGGCCAAGTGGTCAAACGGTGAACCGGTCACCGCCGCCGATTATGTCTACGGCTGGCAACGGGCGGCCGATCCCAAGACGGCCTCCAACTACGCCTGGTTTATCGAGCTGACCGGAGTGGTCAATGCAAGCGAGGTGACACAGGGCAAGAAGAGCCCGTCAGAGCTCGGGATCAAGGCGCTCGATGACCACACCCTGCAGGTTACCCTGAAAAATCCGGTCCCCTTCTTCCTGAAGACGCTGGCCCACTACACCACGTTCCCGGCCCCCAAGGCCACCATTGAAAAATACGGCAAGGATTGGGTCAAACCGGGCAATATCGTCTCCAACGGTGCCTTTGTACTCAAGGAGTGGACCCCCAACGAGCGGCTGAGTGCCGAGCGCAATACCCACTACTGGAACAACCAGCACACCGTCCTGAACAAGGTGATCTATCTGGAGATCGTCTCCGAAACCGCCGCCTACAACCGCTATCGCACCGGTGAACTGCACTACACCACTTATCCGCTGGAGCAGTACAAGCAGCTCAAGAGCAAGAGCCCAGAAGAACTGGTCAGCGTACCCACGCTGGCCAGCTATTACTATGTCTTCAATACCCAGCGCAAGCCGTTCGATGATCCGAAAGTACGCAAGGCGCTCTCGCTCGCCATCGACCGGGAGACCATCACCGACAAGATCCTGGGACAGGGACAAATTGCCGCATATAGCTTCACGCCCCCCATTGTGGACGGCTTTGAATTGAAAAAACCGGCCAGCCAGCTGCAGAGCAAAGAGGAGCGGATCAAGCAAGCCAAAGCGCTGTTGGCCGAAGCGGGATATGGCCCGGACAAGCCACTCACAGTGGACATTCTCTACAACACCAACGAGAGCCACAAAAAGATTGCGTTGGCCGTCTCCTCCATGTGGAAACACAACCTGGGGGTCACTGCCACCCTCAACAACATGGAGTGGAAGACCATGGTCTCGGCACTCAACGAGGGGGATTTCGGGGTTAGCCGCTATGGCTGGAACGGGGATTATAACGATGCCTCCACCTTCCTCGACATCATGACCTCCAGCAGCAGTGCCAACAGCGGCAAGTGGTTCAACAAGGAGTACGACGCCCTGCTGGCCAGGGCCCACGACTCGCTGGATCCCGCTGAACGCAATGCCCTGTATCAACAGGCAGAGGCACTCATTGATGCGGATGCCCCCATCGCCCCCATCTATTTTTCGGTCAAATCAAGGTTGCTCAAACCTTTCGTGAAAGGCTATCCCCACCTTAACCCGCAGGATGTGGTCTACAGCAAGGAGCTCTATCTGGTTGCCCAGTAACCGGCTCGGCAAGATGTGACCATAAAAAAGCGCCTGCATTGCTGCAGGCGCTTTTCATTGGCGGCCAAGCGGGCCATTGGGCCCATCTACGCTTTCACGCAAGATTACTCTTCGGGACAAGGAGCCAACACCTCCCGGCGACGACCCATCACCACCGGACGCACCAACAACTGAGCCAGCAAAACCCCCAGCAGAGTCAGACCGCCCCCGATCAGGTGATAGCTGGTCAGCCGCTCTCCCAGCAGGGTGATGGCAAGGCCAGCCGTCATCACTGGCAGCAGATTCATAAAGATGGCGGTACGATTGGCACCAAGCAGGGTGATCCCCTGCATCCAGAGCCAGGGACAGAGGGCCGACGCGGGGATCCCCGCATAGAAGATCAGCCAGATCGCACGCCCCTCTGGCAGCTGACCATCCACCAGCAGAAAGAAGGGGGTCAGGATCAGCACACTGCAGAGCACCTGACCGTAGAGCAGCGACCAGTTGTCGAGCCCCAAATCCCACTTCTTGAGCAGCACGCTATAAAGGGCATAAGTGCCCGCCGAGAGCAGCATGTAGACAGAGCCGATATGAATACCCTGGGTAAACAGTCGGGTCGGATCCCCCTGCCCCAGCAAGATAGACAAGCCAAAGATGGAGAGCAGCGCCCCCAGCACGGCGCCCCAGGTGGGCCGCTCACGCAGCAGCCAGATGCTGAGTAACACGGTCAACAGTGGCGTCAGCCCCATCATCAATCCCATCTCGGTGGCCCCCATGGTCTGTGCGGCGTAGTACCCAAAGGTCTGATTAAGCACCATGCCCAGCGAGGCCAGCATGGCGATCTGCCAAAGGCCGGCACGAATGCGGGCACGCGCACGCCATACTCGACGGGCCAGAAACGGGCTTAATACCAGCGCAGCCACCACCCAGCGCGACCAGGCCAAGGCTGCCGGGGACAACACACCAACCGCCAGTTTGCTGACGATGCCATTGCCAGCCCAGATGGCAATGCAGGAGAAAGGAAACAGAAAGGCAAAGGGCATGAGAGGATCCAGACCGAAGAGACAACAGCGGGCCAGTATAGGGGGCGATGGAAGATAAACAAAGGTGTGGGCTTGAACAGCCACATAGTGAACGCCAGTAGCCAGAAACAAATATGCCCGCAAAAGTGCGGGCATATCAGTGCAGAAACAGGTTCAGAAGCGCATCACGCGGCATCCATGTGCAATCTTGAGATCAGCTCGTTGACCTCAGTGACTGTCTGGCGGTGGGGAATATCCGCCGGATTTGGCATCAGCAACAAACCGGATTGGAAATCAAACCGCCCCCGACCATGAATGTAAATCCGACCTTTAAAGAAGGTTTTGACATGCTTTGCCACCATCAGTGGCAGGTACTTCTTGAACACTCTCATCGTTTGCAACCTCTTGCAGTTGTATCCGTATGACAGCAGCTTCTGCGAATTAATTCCGAAAAATATTTATAAAAATCCGGAAAACTCGCCCATCTCTTCCCAAAAAATTCAATTTATAACTTTTTATTAACTTTCAGCCTATTGTATGCGGCCCTTCGAGCCAGAGCAAGGCTCCTTTGCCATCATGCCACTCGATACAGGCAATCCCCGAGGTGGCGAACATGGGTGCTCCTGCGGCCGGGCAGAGGCTTTGCACCAGATAACCCACCAGAGGCAGATGGCTGACCATCAGGATCTGGTCATGTTGCTCAGCCAGAGTAGTGAGGTAGCTGGCCACGAAAGCCGGATCACCGTACGGGGTAATGTCGCCACTCTCTTCAACGGCTGCTGCGTCAGGTAACTCACTGCATATAGCTTGCCAGGTCTGGCGTGCCCGCAGATAGTTGCTGTGGATCACCCGATCCAGCGGGCCAATCAGCTGAGGCGCCAGCCAGCGAGCCATCTGGATAGACTCTTCAATACCCTGCTCGGTCAATGGACGCTGTTCATCTGTTTTCGCATTCATGCCAGCTTGGCCATGACGCATGATATAGATCTTCATTACAACCTCGCCCAACGGGCCTGTTTTGATAGCCGGGGGATCTTACCCCGCCACGGGTGTGGAAACAATTGCGCTACCTCTCAGAAAAGGGTTTGCCTGACGGGATAGCGGGGTCGATAATCATGTTTAAATTCAAATAAATCCAACGTGAGTCACACGCCAATGAGCCCATATGCCAGTCCCAATGACCATCGGCAATACCATTTTCTGGAGCTGGCCAACCGGCTCAGGGTCTTGTTGATTTGTGATCCCGACACAGACAAATCTGCCGCCTCGCTGGCGGTCAATACCGGCCATTTTGACGATCCCGCCGACCGGCAGGGAATGGCCCATTTTCTAGAGCACATGCTGTTTCTCGGCACCTGCACCTACCCCAAACCTGGTGAGTACCAGCAATTTATGAGCCGTCATGGCGGCAGCAACAACGCCTGGACCGGCACCGAATTCACCAACTTCTTCTTCGAGATCGACAACGGCTTCTTCGAAGCAGGGCTGGATCGCTTCTCCCAGTTCTTTATCTGCCCAACCTTTGATCCGGAATGGGTGGACAAGGAGCGCAATGCGGTCGACTCCGAGTATCGCCTCAAGCTGCAGGACGACATGCGCCGCAGCTATCAGGTGCATAAAGAGACGGTCAACCCGGCGCACCCCTTCTCCAAGTTCTCGGTGGGCAACCTCGATACCCTGGCCGACCTGCCGGGACGGGATCTGCGCTCCGACCTTATCCGTTTTTACGAAAGCCATTACAGCGCGGATCGCATGGCGCTGGTGATGATCTCGCCGGAATCCATCGATACCCAGTTGCAGTGGTGCTGTCGCTACTTTGCTCCCATTTTGAATCGCAATTTGGGAACCCCGACCCTCACCATGCCGCTCTACCGGCTCGATGATCTCGGCGTGCGCATCCACATCAACCCGGTCAAGGAGACCCGCAAGCTGTCGCTCTGCTTCCCCCTGCCCAATGTGGACGAGTTTTACGACAAAAAGCCCCTCACCTTCCTGAGCCATCTGATTGGCTACGAGGGGGATGGCAGCCTGCTCTCCCTGCTCAAGGCGAAAGGCTGGGTCAATCAGCTCTCGGCGGGCGGTGGCATCAGCGGCGCCAACTTCAAGGATTTTGGCGTCAACTTCGGCCTCACCCCTCTGGGTCTTGAGCATGTGGATGACATCCTCGCCGCCCTGTTTGGCTATCTGAAACTGATTGGCCGCGAAGGGCTGCAGAGCTGGCGCTATGACGAAAAACGGACCGTACTCGAGTCGGCGTTTCGCTTTCAGGAGCGCGGCCGCCCCCTCGATACGGTGTCGGGGCTGGTGCTCAACCTCTTTAGCTACAAACCTGAGGATCTGCTCTACGGCGACTACATGATGCGCGAATATGACGAGGGGCTGATCCGCCGCTTCCTCGCCAAGCTCACCCCGCACAACCTGCGTATCACCATCACTGCGCCGGAAGTGGCAACCGATCGGCTGGCCCGCTGGTATCAGACCCCCTACAGCGTGGCAACCATTACCGAGGCCGAGAAAATTCGCTGGCAGCAGAGCGAGCCGGATCCGGCGCTGGCGCTGCCCAAGCCCAACCCCTTTATCAGCAGCCGACTCGATCCGCGTACGCCAGAGCTTGCCGCCGACATGCCCGCCTGCCTTATCGATCGCCCCGGTTTTCGCCTCTGGCACCTCCATGAGCACCTGTTCAGCGTGCCCAAGGGCAATCTCTATATCTCCATCGACAGCGAACATGCGGTAAAAAATCCGCGCAATATCGCCATGGCGCGCCTCGCCGTGGAGCTGTTGGCCGACCACCTCAACGCCCTCACCTATCCGGCGGAGCTGGCGGGGCTGGGTTACCAGATCTATGCCCATCAGGGGGGCTTTACTATCAACCTGAGCGGTTTTGCCGACAAGCAGCCGCTGTTGCTCGACATGATCCTCGGCAACCGCACCCTGGGCTATCCGGATCCGGGTCGCTTCGCCGAAATCAAGGAGCAGCTCATTCGCAACTGGGACAACCAGTCCAAGGCGCGCCCCATCTCCCAGCTCTTTAACCAGCTCACCAGTTTGCTGCAACCGAACAACCCGCCGTTCGAGCAGTTGCTGCGCCACCTGCGCACCGTCGAGCTGGAAGAGATGCCCGGCTTCGTGGCCCAGCTGTTTGGCGAGGTGCATGTCGAGGCACTGGTACATGGCGACTGGACTGCCGCCGAGGCGCTGGAGCTGGCCGCCCTGATGGAGCGCCACCTGAGCGATATCAATGGCACCAGCAGCAAGCCGAGCGGCGAGACCCGCCGCCCGCTCATCTCCATTCAGGACAGAGGCACCCTTATTCGCGAGCAGGGTTGCGATCACGAAGACTCGGCACTGCTGGTCTACTACCAGTCCCGCACCACCCGGGCGCGGGATCTCGCCTGCTTCACCCTGGCAAACCACATCATGTCCTCCACCTTCTTCCACGAGCTGCGCACCCGCCAGCAACTGGGGTATGTGGTGGGAGCCGGCAACCTGCCCCTCAATCGCCATCCGGGCCTGATCTTCTATATCCAGTCGCCGGTGGCGGGACCGCAGATCCTGCTCGATGCGGTGGAGGAGTTTATCGACCTCTTCCCGCTCGCCATGCTCGAATTCACCGAACAGCAGTGGCAGGAGAGCAAGGCGGGGCTGCAAGCCCAGCTGAGCGAGCGGGATGCCAACCTGCGCAGTCGCGGCCAGCGGCTGTGGGTCAGCATCGGCAACAAGGATCTGGGGTTCGATCAACGGGAGCGGGTCTGCGACGAGGTGGGCAAGTTGAGCCGCGCCGATCTGGTGCGCTTTATCACCCAACTGCGTTCGCGCACCTCCGACCGGCTGATCCTCTGCAGCTATGGTCAGGGGCACGAACATGACGAGCGGATCACCGGCCAGTTTATCGACGATCCACGGGCATTTCGGCTCAATGCCGCCACCTTCGAGGCCTGATCAGGCCTCGACATCCCCCGTTTTTCCTGCCCACAGCAAATCGCAGGCAATAAAAAGCCGACCCATCAGGGTCGGCTGGAAAAACCATAACAATTGCGACCAAAGCCGCCAAAAGTGAACATGAGCGTGAAAATCAGACACTGAGTTGCTGATCAGCAAGCGGGAAAGACCCGATACTCGCTTTGCAATGCCAACAGTGATTGAGAAACAGCCTCATATTAGGCACTCCCCCCGCCAATCACGTTGATCTACGTCAAAGGAGGTAGCGAAGAGCGCGTAGCCCGATGATTTGTCGGCGCAGATCACTCTTTGGCCGCCCGTTAGCTGCCCGTTAACCCCGGCGAACCAGCCGGTAGGCCACCTCATCGAAGTAGGAGAGCTGGCCCGACAACACCCGCGGGTGATCCACCTCGGCAGCGCGCCCCAGCACCTCGATACGAAAATCGCGCTCAAACAGGGCCCGCACCTCCATCTCACCCACCGAGAAGGGGGGCTGACTCTGCTGCTCAGGCTGATATTCGAGGGTCACCAGCAGGATCTGGCCACCGGTCTCGACCAGCGAACTGATCAGGGCTGCATACTGGCGACGCATCGCGGTCGGCAGGGCGATCAGCGCCGCGCGGTCATAGACCAGCCGGTAACGGCGACCCAGACTGGGGGCGGCGAAAAAATCCCCCTGAAAAATGCGCAGGCTGTCCACTTGATGGCACTGATAAGGGCCCACTTCGCTGACGGTAGCGGCGAGCTGGTTTTCACTGAAGAACTGGCTGACGGCAAGGCTCGATAGCTCGAAACCGTCGACCGGATGGCCCTGAGCGCTCAGCCAGAGCATGTCACGGGACTTGCCGCACAGGGGAACCAGCACCGGCTCGTCCGCTTGCTGGGCTGACCACCAGGATTGCAGCCAGTGGTTGAAGTCCGCCTGATGAAAGCCAATCCGGTTCTCTTCCCAACGCTGATGCCAAAACGCAGCTTCCATCGTTATTACCCTTCTGTACTAAAGATGCCTCAATATCACAACTTAACCGGCACCGCGCAACCCTCTGCCCTCCCCTTTTTGCCGCGCAGCCTCGGCGTGTTATCGGGAGAATGGCGGGACGTCACCTTGCCGTGCGCCTCGCTGTCGCAATGAGCGCTATTGGCTGCGTTTATAACGTGCCTGCCAACGTCAATTAGATCACGACAGCGTGGCGCGAGCGGCCGCCAGCTGACGCTCTATATAAGCAAAATCGGGGCGTTCGGCGGGGAGTTCCGAGAGGCAGGCCGCTTTGAGCTGATGCAACCCATCAAGCGGTGAGTCTTGCGTATCGCAATGGGCCAGCAGCTCCTCCAGCAGGCAACCAAAGGCGCGCACTTCCAGTCGCTCAAGGCCCATGGCCCGCTCGCGGTCGCAGCGGTCATATAAGGAAGCGGCGCCAAAATCCCCCAGCAGGGCGCGAGCCGGCGCGTCAGAACCGCGGGCAAACAGAATATTGTGGCCGTAGAGATCCCCGTGCATGATGCCCGCGCGATGCAGATGGCCCTCCACCGAGGCGATGCCGTGGGCCATCGCCAGCGCATCCGGCACACTCAGATGCAGCCCCTCTGGATAGACATCCCGGGTGCAGGAGTCCAGGCTCGGCGGCCCGGCCAGATTGACAAAGGCCGGGTCGATCAGCTCCATCACCAGCGCCGGAATACCGGAGGGGTGATCAGCCACCTTGCCTATCACCTTGATAAGGTTGGGATGAGTGCCCGCCGCCAGCGATGCCGCCATCTCGCAGCGGGGCAACCCGTCGCTGGTCACCGCCCCCTTGAACAGCTTGACCGCCACCTGACTGGCATCGGCTCCGCCGCTGGCCTGAGTCACTTCATCAGCAGGATTACCCACAAGGGTGGCGCGATGGATAACGCCGGATGCTCCCTGCCCCAGCAGCTCGCCCAGCGCCAGCGTCTCCCAAGCAATCGGCGTGACATGGGCATCATCGATGGCCCGCGCCTCCGCCCCTTCGCTAAAGGGGTTGCCGGAGTAGGCGAGCCATGCAAGGCGCGGCAGCGACAGCAGCCACTCGGGGAAGCGTTCGATGCGGTTGGCGGCGATGCGCAGCAACTCCAGATTGCGGCAGTTGGCAAGGCTCCTCGGCAGCTCGCGCAGGCGGTTGCCCGCCAGCATCAGCTTTTGCAGGGCGTCGCACTGGCCCAGCTCATCAGGCAGCTGCTCAATTGCGTTATCGGTCAGGATCAGCCAGCGCAAACCGGCGGGCAACGCCCTGGCCGAGACGGTGGCAATCCGGTTGGCCTTAAAGCCCACCATGGTGAGCGCCGGGCAACGCCCCAGCACCTCGGGCAGCTCGGTAAAGCGGTTCTCGGAGCAGAAGATGATGCGCAGTTTGCCAAACCCGGCCAGCTCGTCGGGGAGCGCGCTTAGCTGGTTGCCGGTGAGATCCAGCACCTCCAGCGTCTCTTTCAGGCTCAAAATCTCGGTGGGGAACTCCGTCAGGTTTTCACAAAGCTTCAGATGGCGGGCACCGCACAGTTCACCTGCGCGCAGCTGTTCCAGAGTATGCATAACCGTTTCTCAATCCTGATGATCTGCCTGATGACGTAGCCAGCCATCAGCGCGCGCCGAACCCGGGTCCGGCGATTTTAAAGGGGGGCATTATAAAGAATCAGAGGGGCAGATCACCCCTTGTAGCTTGAAAGTATGCGGCTTATACGATCGCCAAGACAGCGACATCTATTGCACGTTGGCAGCGCTTTGCTCACGGCCTGCTTGCAATGCCGCTGTAGCATGACCTGAATGCACAGCGTAACGAATCCTTATTTCCGTCCGCACCCCAGCGATTGAATAAATGCCAGCGTACGACGATTAAACTGTTCCGGCTGCTCCACATTGCAGACATGGCCGCACCGCTGGATCACCGCCAACGAGGAGCTGGCATCGATGGCCACCTGTTCGCGCACCGGTGCCAGAAACATATGATCCTCCTCCCCCATCACATAGAGGGTGGGAATGGGCAGGGAGCGTTCGCGAAAATAGCGCATCAGCGGGTTGACCTCGGTGGCGAGGCGGAACCAGCGCTTGAACTCTTTCTGGCAGAGCTTGCGGGCCTCGCGCACAAAGAGATTGCGCGACTCCTGATGGTGCTGGCGCGGCATGATGATGAAGGCAAACAGCCGGTAGAGCCACATATAGGGCAGGAAGTGCTGGCCGAGTCGGCCCAGCTGCACCAGCACCCGCGATCGGATATCGAGCCGCAGGATGGCGCCCCCCAGTACCATGCTCTTGACCCGCTCCGGGCAGAGCTCGGCCAGATGGCGAATCAGGATGGTACCAAGGGAGATGCCGACAAAGTGGGCGCGGCGGATATCGAGATGATCGAGCAGCCGAACGATATCTTCGGTCACTTCCCGAAAGCTGTAGTGGCCCTTGACCACCTGTTGCAGCTGGTGGGACTGGCCGTGGCCGCGCAAGTCCAGCAGCAGCACATTGAAGTGCTCGCGATAGGCGCGCAGCTGCTTGAACCAGATGGAGGAGCTGCCACCGGCGCCGTGGACAAACACCACCCAATCCCGCTCGGGACCCAGTTCGAAAGTCTTGTGATACAACATCCAATAGGCTCCCTTGGTGATGGGGGGTATACTCGGCTGGCGCATATTAACAGAACAGGCCCGCCGATAGATATGCGCCTGACATGACCCGGATCACCCCTTGCGCGAGAACCCACCATGGATTTGACCCGTTTGCGCCACTTTCTGCTCTCCCTGCCGGGCACCACCGAAGATACACCGTTTGGCCCGGAGATCCTGGTCTACCGCATCGCGGGCAAGATGTTCGCGCTGGTGGATTGGCAGGCCGAGCCGCTTACCATCAACCTCAAGTGCGAGCCCGAGCTAGCGTTGCTGCTGCGCGAGATCCACCCCGAGGTCAAACCGGGCTGGCATATGAACAAACAACACTGGAACACAGTGACCCTGAACAGCACCTTGCCGGATGATCTCTGGCAAGGCTGGGTGCTCCACTCCTATGAGCGGGTTGTCGCGGGTTTGCCCAAAGCCAAACGGCCACAGGCGCCGCGCACCCTCTCCCCCACTGACGACCCAACCTTATGACGCCAGCACTGCGTATTATCCCCCTTGACGAGACACATATCCCCGCCCTCGTGACCCTGTTTGAGCAGGCGGTGCGACACAGCGGCCCCGAGCACTACAGCGCAGAACAGGTGGAGCAGTGGGCCCTCGGTTCACAGCATCCGGGCTTTGTCGGCCAGCTGCGTGAACACCACGGCTGGGTGGCAGAGCAGGCAAATGTGCCCCTCGGTTTTGTCACTCTGAGCTCCGATGGCCACCTCAGTCTGCTCTATGTGAGCGCCGACCATCAGCGCCAGGGACTGGGCAATCTGCTGCTCACCACGGCGCTCGCGGGAGCCAGAGGGCTCGGTCTGACGCTCATCACCACCGAGGCCAGCGCCTTCAGTTATGAGCTATTTTTACGACATGGCTTTACGTTGACCGGGCTGGAGTGCGTGGATCGGGGCGGAGTCAGTTTTACTCGCCATCGCCTGCACTGCAGCTTGCCAAGCTAGAGCAAGCCACTAAAATACGCTCAATTTTCGTATTGTTACTGTATTGAGGCAGCAACCATGGTGGTAGAAAGTGAAGGCTATATCTCGCTGATCGAGTATCTGGTGGAGAGTTTGGGATTGTTTGAATCCCAACAGCAGAGCGATGGTGAAGAGACCATCGAAGACCTGGTCAGTGGCCGTGTTGCCAGCAACCTGATGGCCATTTGCGAACAAAACCCCCAGCTCGATCCCAAGGTGCGTTTCGCCATCATGCAGGAGGCCGACGCCGTGGTCGCCGATCTGGAAGAGGTGCTCTCTGCTGTCTGGCTGCGCGCCCCGACCCCGGAACAAAAAACCTTCCTCATCGAATTTATCGATCTCATCAAGAACCTGTTCGACAGCGCGATCGCCTGACCGATCGCCCCTCCCGAGCGAAAACAAGCAGATATGAAAAGGGCCGCCTTGGTGGGCAGCCCTGCTTGCTATCATTTTCAACCCGCCAGTGCGTTCATTCATCAGGCGGTTATCAAGGCAAGAAATGTGTCTGGACTTTGCATCCGATCCCTGGACGCTACCTAGTTAGTCCCGACTGGTCGCAATAAGTTCCCTCCTCCGACCATTTATTTTCACTTTTATTAAGAAATCGACTACAAACCTGTTCAGCGGTTCAGGCTTGGCGGCAAACAGACTCCAATGCCACCCAATCCGCAGTAGCCATCCGGATTTTTCTCCAGATATTGCTGATGGTAATCCTCGGCGTAGTAGAAGGGCGCCAGCGGCAGAATGCGGGTGGTAATGGCACGGCTGTCGCCGCTTGCCGCCATCGCCTGCTGATAGGCCGCCATGCTCTGCTGGGCAATGATCTGCTGGCTCTCATCGCCATAGAAGATCACCGAGCGATACTGGGTACCAATGTCCCCGCCCTGACGCATCCCCTGCGCCGGATCGTGCTGCTCCCAGAACAGTCTGAGCAGATCGCCGTAGCTGATCACCGCCGGATCAAACACCACCTGCACCGTCTCGGCATGACCGGTCAGCCCGCTGCACACCTCTTTGTAGGTGGGGTTTTGGGTCACACCGCCCTGATAACCGGCCGCGGTGGAATAGACGCCCGGCTGCTGCCAGAACAGGCGCTCCACGCCCCAGAAACAGCCCATACCAAACCAGGCGATCTCCATGTTCTCGGGCCAGGGACCCTGAGTCGGGTTGCCATTCACCGCATGCTGCTGACCAATCACCATCGCTTCGCGTCGTCCCGGCAGGGCATCTGCCGGTGAAATAATCTGTTCCATGAATTCTGTCCTTGTATAAAACCCTGTGAAATCACACAGCTGACGAAAAGGAGCATCGAAGATAGCAGTTTATCGCGCCGGATCAACCGGCGGGCCCCTCCCCGCTCGCCCCGGCGGCCGTCTGCACCGTCCGTCACCCTTTCCCGATCCGCACGGCCAACCCGCCCCTCGTAGACCAGAAACGGCCAAAATCAATATTTAGTCTTGATTTGTGAATTAATTTTCATATATTGAGCCAATCGCTGTTTTTTTATGGAAGAAATATCAAGTGCGTGAACGCGAACCCAGTCTGGTCAATGCCTTCCGGCAATCCACCCCCTATGTCAATGTGCATCGGGGTGCCACCTTTGTGCTGATGATGGGGGGAGAAGCCATCTGCCACCCCAACTTCGCCAATATCGTCAGCGATATCGCCCTGCTGCAGACACTGGGCATACGCCTGGTGCTGGTGTTTGGTTCACGTCCGCAAAACGATGAAGCGCTGGCCCGCGCCGGTATCGAGGCCCAGTATCACAAGCGGATCCGGGTCACCGATGACGAGAGTTTCACCATCATCAAACAGGTGTGTGGCGGCCTGCAATACGACATAACCGCCCAGCTCTCCATGGGGCTCGCCAACACCCCCATGCAGGGAGCGCGGATCAGCGTGGTGAGCGGCAACTTCGTCACCGCCCAGCCGCTGGGTGTGGATGATGGCATCGACTTTTGCCACAGCGGCCGGGTGCGCCGCATCGACGTGGAGGGGATCACCCGCCAGCTCGATCAGAAGAGTCTGGTGCTGATCTCCCCCATCGGCTGCTCGGTCACCGGCGAGAGCTTTAACCTGAGCTCGGAAGAGGTGGCCCGCCGGGTGGCGGTCGACCTCAAGGCGGACAAGCTCATCTGCTTTAGCAGCACCCAGGGGGTAATGGACAGACGCGGCGAAGCCATCTCCGAGCTCTTCCCCGAACAGGCCGAAGAGCTGCTGGTGGAGCTGGAGCAGGCGGGCGAAGAGATGTCCGGCACCGCCCGCTATCTGCGCGCGGCCATTGCCTCTTGCCGTGGCGGCGTGCCCCGCTCCCATCTGGTGAGCTATCAGGATGATGGCGCCATGCTGCAGGAGCTGTTCAGTCGCGACGGCCTCGGCACCCAGATAGTGCGGGAAAGTGCCGAGCAGGCCCGCGCCGCTACCATCGAGGATATCGGCGGCATTCTTGATTTGATCCGCCCGCTGGAGGAGGAAGGCATTCTGGTGCGCCGCTCCCGCGAGCAGCTGGAGATGGAGATCGACAAGTTCACCATCATCGAGCGCGATGGCCTCATCATCGGCTGCGCGGCACTCTACTGCTTTATGGAAGAGGCGATGGCGGAGATGGCCTGCGTCGCCATCCACCCCGACTATCGCAACTCAAACCGGGGGGATCAGCTGGTGGCCAAGGTGGCCGAGCGGGCCAAACGGCTCGGCATTCGCCGCCTGTTCGTGCTCACCACCCGCTCCATCCACTGGTTCCGGGAGCGGGGCTTCGATCCGCTGGAAGTGGAAGATCTGCCGGTGGCGCGCCAGCGTCTCTACAACTGGCAGCGCCGTTCCAAGGTTTTGTCAAAGACCATTGCCTAAGCCATTGATTCTGTGTTGAGTTAGCTGACAATTTGAACTTTTTCACAAACTCGATTGACAGTGCAATCCAACGCAGGGTATTTCTAAATGCACTCCACCGCCCTGGTGGAGCCAGAAGAGGAGCGCTGCCCAGGCAGCCCAAGGGAGGACGCCAGCGTCCGGTGAACTTGGGTCAGGGGGAGCAGCGCCGAGACGAGTGAGGAGACTGGTGACCTCAACGTCGGCTGCGGGGGCTGAATCCCCCGGGTTGTCATCGGTAGTGATCATCCCCCACCGCGCCCTGTCAGGGGCGGTACGGGATGGGCTCTGCAGGTGGAGTGCTTCTGGCCGGGATAGTTTCGTTCATTCCTGCCATTTTCAGCCTCCTCCTCTCTTTTTTGCCCGATGGAACCGGAATCTTAAAATAAGACAGGAGTAAGCAATGAGCCCGATCAATGTCGCCAAGTTTGGCGGAACCAGTGTCGCCAACTTCCCGGCCATGAATCACTGCGCCGATATCGTGCTGGCCAATCCCGCCACCCGGGTGGTGGTACTGAGCGCCAGCGCCGGTGTCACCAACCTGCTGGTCGCCCTGGCACAAGGGGAGCTGGACGAAGCGGGCCGCGACGAGCAGCTGGCCAAGCTGGCCGGGATCCAGCAGGCCATTCTGGCAGATCTCGGCAACCCCGTTGATGTGAGCGCCCTCATTCATGGCCAGCTGGACGAAATTCGCCTCATGGCCCAGCAAGCTCACCAGCATACCGATGCGGAGCTGGCCGATCGCCTCATTGCCTGCGGCGAGCTGATGTCTACCCGCCTCTTTACCGAGCTGCTGCGCCAGCGCGGCGTCAAGGCCCACTGGCAGGATGTGCGCCAGCTGATGCGCACCGACAGCCGCTTTGGCAAGGCCACCGTCGATCTGGCCACCACCCGTACCCTCTGCCAGCAGACGCTGGGCCCGCAGCTTGGCGACAGCCTCATCATCACCCAGGGCTTTATCGGTGCCGATGGCGATGGCCGCACCACCACGCTGGGGCGCGGCGGCTCTGACTACAGTGCGGCCCTGCTCGCCGAAGCGCTCGATGCCGCCAGTATCGAGATTTGGACCGATGTGCCCGGCATCTACACCACGGATCCGCGCCTCGTCACCCGCGCCCGCCCCATTCCTGAAATCAGCTTTGTCGAAGCAGCCGAGATGGCCACTTTCGGCGCCAAGGTGCTGCACCCCGCCACCCTGCAACCGGCGGTGCGCCAGAACATTCCGGTGTTTGTCGGCTCCGCCAAGGATCCTGCCGCCGGTGGTACCTGGATCCGCGCCAGCACAGATTCAAGCCCGCTGTTTCGCGCCATCGCCCTGCGCCGCCAGCAGGTGCTGGTGACCCTGCACAGCCTCAACATGTTCCACGCCTACGGCTTTCTGGCCGAAGTGTTCGGCATTCTGGCCCGTCACCGCATCTCGGTCGATCTCATCACCACATCGGAGGTGAGCGTGTCACTGACGCTGGATCACACCGGCAGCCAGAGTAACGGCGAACCGATCCTGAGCGACAAGGTACTGGCCGAGCTGGGCCAGCTCTGCAAGGTGGAGGTGGAAACCGGTCTGGCACTGGTGGCGCTCATCGGCAACCGGATGAGCGAAGTGAACGGGGTGGGCAGTCAGGTCTTTGACGCCCTGCGCGAGCACAACATCCGGATGATCTGCTACGGCGCCAGCGCCCACAACCTCTGCTTCCTGGTCAAGGAGAGCGAGGCGGGCAATATCGTCAACCGCCTCCATCAGGAGTTGCTGGACTGACCCTCACCGCGAGGCAATTCCGGCCATGCAACAGGGCGCCAACACGGCGCCCTGTTCATTTGTACTCCGCAAAGGTATTGGCTCAGGCAAGGCTGGTGGCTGGCAACTGACAGGCGACGGCTTCCCGGCGCAGCTGCTGTAAGCGGGCCAGCAGCCCGGTCTGGCCCAGCTCCGTCTCCTGAGGCGAGAGATTGTCCACCAGCAGCGAATAGTGATCCGTCACCGCCTGCATCAGCCAGTCGAGGCGACGCAGGGTGAGCGGGCCGCAGCTCTGGCCGCTCAGATCATCGGCCACATCGAGCCGGTGGCTGCGATACATGTCCCGCCACCAGTTGGCAACCAGCGCCTCGTCGCTCACCAGCGCGGCGCTCCACTCCCCCTGCAGGGCGTGCAGGCGGGCCAGCACGGGCGCGCTGGCCCCTTCGCGGATCAGGTGGTGGATCTCCCGTTTGACCCACTTGAGGCAGAGTTCACGCCAGTAGCGAAATTGCGGCAGAGGATCGGCCTCATCGAGCCAGAGTCCAGAGAGGGTGCGGGTCTCCAGCCGCTCCGGTACATGGAACTGCGGATCGACCAGACCGTTGGAGTTGTATTCAAAGCGGGGATCGAAGGTCCACATATAGCCAAAGTCGAACACGCAGATCTGCTCGCCATCATCGAGCAGGTTGCCCGGACTCGGGTCCCAGTCAAACCAGCCCCAGCGGGCCAGCTCACCCTGCACCTCCAGAATCTGGGCCAGATTGCGTTCGTTGAGCTGATGGACCGGCACACCCCGCAACCAGGGGGAGACCAGTACCCCGGCCCGCGCCGAGCCGAAACTGGTGCAAACCACGTGGGAGAGGACGGTGGGATGCAGCTCGCGCAGCGCCTCGATTTCACGCCGCCGCTCCAGCTCGGTCAGAAAGGCGGTCTTGCCATCGAGGTTGGCCACCAGTGAATCCTGACGTCGCCGCTTGAGGCACCAGTGATGCCCCTCCACCTTGAGGTGAAACACCTCGGCGGTGAGACCGTGGCGATAGACCTTGACCACTGCGGGATGAGTATCCTTCAGCTTGACCAGTTGGGCCAGCGGCAGCGGGCAGTCGCGCTCGCGTCCGATCCGGATCTCTTCCTTGCTCTCCAGCATGCGCAGCAATCTGGCCTGACGTGCCATCACTTTGGGATTCATACATGTACCTCCAGTCGCTATCGAGAGACTAAACAGCAGCTCCCTCCCAAGCCAGTGGCAAAACCCCATGATGACGCTTTCATCACATATTCCGAACAACCCCTCGATCGGGATCACAATTTGCAAGGTTGAGCTGTAACCAAATATTCATTAAGTGGTCATTAAATTGACAAGCTGAAACAAGGCCCGCACCATCGGGTCAAACTCTATGCGGATGAACGATCTCTCCCTTACTCGCTCAAAGGATGAGCTTATATGAATCGCCCCTCCTCAGGCCGCCCCCGTGCCCTGAGTCTGCCCTCTGGGCTACTGGCCCTGCTGGGCGGATTGCTGCTGCTGACTCTGTTATTACCGCTGATCAATCCCGGCAGCTGGCTGGGCCGTGCCCAACCGCTGGTGCTGGGCCCCGCCGACAATCCGCTGGCCACCCTCACCCGCCACGCCCTGCTCTATAAAAGCGACAGCCGCGGCCTCTATCTGGTGGTGCGCAGCCAGTGGCTGTTGCGGGGGCCGCTGCAAGCGGGGGACAAGGTGCGAGTGGAGCTGCTCAACGACAAGGGGGAGCGGATCGACCAGCTCAGTCAAGCGGTGGATAAGCGTCAGGTGTGCCGCAATAACCGCTGCTCGCTGGATCTCAACAGCACCTTGCGCGCACCGGACGATGCACTGGCCAGCCGTTATCAGCTGCGCATCGGTCTGCTGCTCAAGGATCGCCCCGAGAGCGGTGATTTCAGCCAGATCCTGCAAACCCTGCCGGAGCAGGGCTTCAACCTCACCTATCTGGTGGTGAGCCTGACCCTAGTGCTGGCCCTGAGCGCCGCCGTGCTCAAAACGGTGCTGCCAAAGCTGCGCCGCAGCCTGCGCTGGCGGATCATCGGCAGCCTGCTGCTCGGCAACCTCACCTTCGTGCTGCTGCACGGCTTCGTGGTGTTCAAGCTGGGGGAGTTTCTGCTCTGGTCAGGCTTTCGGCCGGAGCACTACTATCTGGCCTGGGGCAGCATGGTGCTGGGCTGGAGCCTCTGCGCACTGGCGGGCTTCAACCTCTATATGGGGCTGGTCTTTACCGCGCTGTCAGGCATAGGTCTGCTGGCCAACTTTATGAAGATCGCCATCTACGGCGTGCCGCTCGGCGGGGACGATTTTGGCAACCTGCTGGCGCTGCTGCGGATCCTGCTCGACCAGCACCCCATCCTGCCCATCTTCACCGTTTTACTGGCACTGTTTCTCTGCTGGCGCTTTGCCCTGTCGCGCTGGGTGTTGCGCACAGCCGCCGCCACCGTCGCCTTCTTTGCCCTGTGCGTCTTTGCCACCCAGACCGGCAACAAGCTGCTGGGGGCCAACATTCGCTACGTGGACCGTGCGGTCAACTACCACAGGGACATCATCCGCTCAGGTCCTGGCCTCTATCTGTTCAATCTGGTGGACGAGATGCTGCAAAGCGGCAGCGTGTTTCGCTACCCCTTGCAGATCAACGAGCTGGCCCCGCAGCTGAGCTATCCGCCCCAGGGCATAGCGCCGCGCTGGGATCTGGTGATCGTACTGCAATATGAGTCGCTCTGGCTCGACTGGAAGGGGCGGATCTGCGCCCCGGCTCCCACCCTCTCCCTGCCCGCCAGCGTGCAGCAGTGGCAAAAAACCATCCACTCCCCCACCACCGGCGGCATGACGGTGCTGGCGGAGTTCGAGATGAACACCGGCCTGCCGGTGGGCTTGCTCAAGCAAGGGGTGGTGCCCTACTACTACCTCTCGCAGCAGGTGCCGGGGCTGGCCCAGAGCGCCAGACAGAGCGGCTACCAGACCCTGTTCGCCCACCCTTATGTGGAAAAATTCTGGGGCCGCGCCAAGGCGATCCCGGCGCTCGGCTATGAGGAGCGCTGGTTCGACACACGCTTCACCACCCTTGAGCACAAGGGACTCTATATCTCCGATGATGCGCTGATCGACCACCTGCTCAAGCGCAGCGAACAGGATGACAAACCGCTGTTTGCCTATGCGGTCACCATGCAGGGGCACGGCCCCTTCGATGGCCCCCGCTATCAGGGGCAGGAGCGCAGCGGCGCCTGCCCGAACCAGAGCGAGAGTGACACCCAGCTGCTCAACACCTACTACACCGGGGTGGTGGATGCCATGGCCTCGCTGGAGCGGCTGCTCAAGACCCTCGACCAGTCGGACAAGCACTATCTGGTGGTGGCCTTTGGCGATCACCAGCCGTTTTTGATGTCCGCCGGCAAGGGGATTCACGGTGACAAGCCGGCACGCGATGCCACCTACCAGATCCCCATGATGGCCTTCACCCGCGCCGATGATCCCCTCAATCTGGCGACCCAGTTTGCGCCGGTGCGCCAGCTCTACCAGATGGGTCAGGCCACCCGCCAGCTGCTGGCGGGGGATATCACCCCCATCGAAGAGAAGCCCCTGCTCCATCCGGTGCTGGGCGAGGAGAAAGGGTTCGACCCATCAAGCCTGGTGCCGCAGATCCGCGCCAGCTTCCGGCCCGATGCCCTGCCCTGAGCCTTAAGCCCCGCAACACGAATAGATGAGGCCGCAATAGCGGCCTCTGGTTATCACTTTCTCTTTGTCACTGCGACTGCGAAATCCGGTCTTTAGCGGGCGTTACGGGTTGCAACGGCATCCGCCAGGTTGCGCAGCAGCACTTCGGTATCGGCCCAACCGATGCAGGCATCGGTGATGCTCTGGCCGACGGTGAGTTCACACCCTTCCACCAGATCCTGACGGCCTTCCACCAGATGGCTCTCCACCATCACACCAAACACCGCCTTGCTGCCGGCACGCAGTTGGCCGGCCACATCCTCGGCCACCAGCATCTGGTTCTTGAACTGCTTGCTGCTGTTGGCATGACTAAAGTCGATCATCACCTTCTGGGGCAGACCGGCCTTCTCCAGCCCCTTCACCACCTCGTCCACGTGGGCGGCGCTGTAGTTCGGCTCACGACCACCACGCAGAATGATGTGACAGTCCGGGTTGCCGCGGGTCGCCACGATGGCGGAGTGACCGTATTTGGTGACCGACAGGAAGTGGTGCGGCGCACTGGCGGCACCGATGGCATCGATGGCAACCTTGATGGTGCCGTCAGTGCCGTTCTTGAAGCCCACCGGACAGGAGAGACCGGAGGCCAGCTCGCGGTGTACCTGGGATTCGGTAGTACGGGCACCGATCGCGCCCCAGCTCATCAGATCCGCCACATATTGCGGGGTGATCATGTCAAGGAACTCGGAGGCAGTCGGCAGCCCCATGTCGTTGAGATCCAGCAACAGCTTGCGACCAATGCGCAGACCGTCGTTGATCTTGCAGCTGTTATCGAGGTACGGATCGTTGATCAGCCCCTTCCAGCCCACTGTGGTGCGCGGTTTTTCGAAGTAGACCCGCATCACGATCTCCAGCTGACCTTTCAGCTCGTCGCGCAACGCCTTGAGGCGCTTGCCGTACTCCAGCGCGGCAACCGGATCATGGATGGAGCAAGGACCAATCACCACCAGCAGACGATCATCTTCGCCAGCCAGGATATTGTGAATGGCCTGACGGGATTCAAAAACGGTGGACGAGGCCACCTCGGTAGCCGGAAACTTCTCAAGCACCGCAACCGGAGGTAATAACTCTTTGATTTCACTGATACGAACGTCGTCGGTTTGATGCTGCATGACAAGGCTTCCTGCTAGATGACTGCGATTAGGAAATCTCAACATAGCCCGCGACAGGGCATGTGTAAATAGGAAATTACAGCAATCACAAAACTATTTTATATGGCAATCTTGCAAGTTATTGAAATGATGCTAGGAGAAATGACGATGCTGGTGAGGAAGGCAAAAAGGCCCGCTCAGCGCGGGCCCGAAGCGTCGGTGATGACGGGTTTGTCAGTGATCAGCCACGCTGGCTGATACTGGCCAGCTTGTCGAAGTAATCCGGGAAGGTCTTCGAGGTGCACTTGGGATCATTGATGGTGACCGGGGTATCCGACAGCGCCACCAGCGAGAAGCACATGGCGATACGGTGATCGTTGTAGGTATCGATCTCGGCATGCTTGAGCTGGGTCGGCGGGGTCACGGTGATAAAGTCATGCCCCTCCTCCACTTCGACGCCCAGCTTGCGCAGCTCGGTCGCCATGGCGTGCAGACGATCGGTCTCCTTCACCCGCCAGTTGTAGATATTGCGAATGGAGGTCGGCCCCTCGGCAAACAGCGCGGCAACCGCGATGGTCATGGCCGCATCGGGAATATGGTTCATGTCCATATCCACTCCGTGCAGCGGCGCCTGCTCCGCCTCGATGAAATCATCACCCCAGGTGATGCGCGCGCCCATCTTCTCCAGCACATCGGCAAAGTGAATATCACCCTGAATGCTGTGCTTGCCGATACCGGTGACCCGTACCTTGCCCTTGATGGCACCCGCCGCGAGGAAGTAGGAGGCGCTGGAGGCATCTCCTTCCACCAGAAAGTCACCCGGGCTGATGTAGGTCTGGTTGCCCTTGATGTAGAACAGCTTGTAGTTGTCGTGCTCGATGACCACCCCGAACTGCTTCATGATGTGCAGAGTGATGTCGATGTAAGGCTTGGAGACCAGCTCCCCCTTGATGTGGATCCGGGTATCACCGGCCGCCATCGGCGCCGCCATCAAAAACGCGGTCAGGAACTGGCTGGAGACGGAGCCATCGACGTGCACATCGCCGCCCCACAGCCCCTTGGCATCCACCACCAGCGGCGGATAACCATCGTGTTTCAGGTACTGGATATGGGCACCCGCTTCACGCAGGGCATCCACCAGATGGCCGATGGGACGCTCTTCCATGCGCGGCTCGCCGCCCAGAGTATATTCACCGGAGCCCAAGCACAGCGCGGCGCACAGCGGTCGCATGGCGGTACCGGCGTTGCCGAGGAACAGATTGACCGGCTCTTTCACCGCAAAGCTGCGACCCAGACCCTGCACGGTACACTCGGTCTTGTCGGCGGAGAGCTTGTACTTGACCCCGAGCTGGGTCAGCGCAGCCAGCATATGACGAATGTCATCGCTGTCGAGCAGGTTGGTCAGACGGGTGGTGCCACGAGCCAGCGCCGCCAGCAGCAGCGCACGGTTAGAGACACTCTTGGAGCCGGGCAGATTGACCTCACCGGCCACACGAGAAATGGGTTCCAAACGCAACGAATTCATAGACTTCCTGTGCTATCTCAAAAATAAACGCCTGTCCGGACGTTAACAGCCTGCGTCCCGCTCGGCAAGGGCACTTTCAGGGGAAATCGCACGGCAAACGCCAGCGCGCTGGTTCTGTTGAAAAAAAGACGCCGGGGTATCCCCGGCGTCTTGAATCACTGCAATAGCTGGAAGCGGCTCACTGGTTGTCACGAGAGGCCGCCGGCAAGCACGTGGGTACTATCTTCTCAGCCGTGGCGCTTGGCAAAGCCATCCATAAAGCTCACTAGGGCCTTCACCCCCTCCAGCGGCATGGCGTTGTAGATGCTGGCGCGCATGCCACCGACAATACGGTGCCCCTTGAGGGCCAGCAGGCCAGCGGCTTCCGATTCGGCCAGGAACTGCTTGTCCAGCTCGGCATTTTTCAGCTGGAACGGGATGTTCATCCGCGAACGGCAGCTGACATCCACCTGATTGCCGTAGAAGCTCGACTGATCGAGATAGTCATAGAGGAAGTCGGCCTTCTCCTTGTTGCGCGCTTCCATCGCCTCGAGGCCACCCTGTTCCTTGAGCCACTCGAACACCAGACCGGCCAGATACCAGGCGTAGGTGGGCGGCGTGTTGAACATGGAGTCGTTCTTGGCAGTGAGCTTGTAGTCGAAAATCGAGGGGACATCGGCTCTCGCCTGATCCAGCAGGTCATCGCGCACGATGGCAATGGCAAGCCCGGACGGCCCGATATTTTTCTGGGCACCGGCATAGATGATGCCAAAGCGGCTCACCTCGAGAGGACGGGAGAGAATGGTGGAGGAGAGATCCGCCACCAGCGGCACCTCGCCGGTAGCCGGGATGTCAAACATCTCGATGCCGTCAATGGTTTCGTTCGGACAGTAGTGAACATAAGCCGCATCGGCGCGAAACGCCGGGGTCGGCAGCAGGTGAGAGATCCCCTGCTCGTTCTTGGCAACCCCCTGGAAGGTCTGGATATCGCCATACTTTTTGGCTTCATCCACCGCGCTCTGGGACCAGACGCCGGTCAGCAGGAAGTCCGCCTTCTTGTTGGCGCCGCCCAGCAGGTTCATGGGCACGGCGGAGAACTGACCGCGGCCGCCACCATGCATGAAGAGCACCTTGTAGTTGTCCGGCACCGCCAGCAGCTCGCGCAGATCCGCTTCGGCCTTCTCGGCCACCGCCATGTAGGGCTTGCCGCGATGGGAAAGCTCCATGACCGAGGCTCCCAGCCCCTGAAAATTACAAAATTCGCGCTGGGCGCGCTCCATGACTTCAACCGGCAGCATGGCGGGGCCGGCGCAGAAGTTGTAAATCTGTTTGCTCATGACGCTTTCCGTGAGTGGATGAGAGTAATCGATGACTTGTCAGGTTTTACACAAGAGCAGCCAGCGGATCAAAGGCTTTTTGGGAGCTGGCTCAACCTTTTACCGTCACTCTGCCTCCCCCTTGCAGTAGAAAAAGCCCTGAACGGGTCAGGGCTTGCAGGGAACATGCACAGAAATGGCGGGCAGAGCGCATAAACGACCACAGCTCAGCCATTTCTGACAAATTTACAGTTTGGCGGTGAGCTCCGGCAGCAGAGTGAAGAGATCCCCCACCAGCCCGTAGTCCGCCACCTGAAAGATGGGGGCATCGCTGTCCTTGTTGATGGCCACGATCACCTTCGACTCCTTCATCCCCGCCAGATGCTGGATGGCGCCCGAAATACCGACCGCGATATAGAGCTCGGGTGCCACCACCTTGCCGGTCTGCCCCACCTGCAGATCGTTGGCGACATATCCTGCATCAACGGCGGCTCGCGATGCCCCCACCGCCCCACCCAGCTTGTCGGCCAGCGCCTCAATCAGGGCAAATTGCGCCTTGGAGCCCAGTGCCCGGCCACCGGAGACCACCACCCGGGCGGCGGTCAGTTCGGGCCTGCTGGAGCGCACCGCGCGGCGCTCGACCAACCGGGTACGACCAGCGAATTCGGGCACGGCCAAGCGTTCGATGAGAGCCTGCCCGCCCGTCGCCGCCTTGGCAAACGCGGTGGCCCGCACCGTCATCACCTTGACGGGCGCCGAGCTTGCCACTCTGGCGATGGCATTGCCCGCATAGATGGGGCGCAGGAAGGTGTCGCTGCTCTCGATAGCCGTCACCTCGGAGAGCATCTCCACCCCGAGCCGGGCCGCCACCTGTGGCAGCAGCGCCTTGCCCATGGCACTCGCCGCCATAAGGCAGTGGCTGTAACCTTCGCACCAGCTGGCCAGCAGCTTGTCCACCCCATCCAGCAGCCCGTCGGCCAGCAGGGGATGTTCGGCAAGCAACACCTTGTCGACGCCGCTGAGGGCTGCCGCCTGTTCACCCGCCTCGGTCAGCCCCTGACCCAGCAACAGCAGGTCAACCTGACCGCCGATGGCTCCGGCGGCGGTGACCAGTTGTGCCACGTTGTCGGCCAGATGGCCCTGATGATGTTCGGCAATGATCAGCACGCTCATGGCAGCACCTTCGCTTCGTGTTTGAGTTTGTCCACCAGCTCGTCCACCGAGCCCACCTTGATCCCGGCGCTGCGGGCTGGCGGCGCCATCACCCCGAGCAAACGGGTCTGGTTGGCCACCTCAACGGCGAGTGTCGAGAACGGAGCGCTATCAAGCGGCTTACGCTTGGCCTTCATGATGTTGGGCAGCGAGGCAAAGCGCGGTTCATTCAAACGCAGATCGGCGCTCACTACCGCAGGCAACGGCATGCCGAGGGTCTCGAGGCCACCGTCGATTTCGCGGGTCACCAGCAGCTCCCCAGCTTCCACCTTGAGGGCGGACGCACAGGTCGCCAGCGGCCAATCATTGAGGGCAGCCAGCATCTGGGCCACCTGATTGTTGTCTGAATCGATGGACTGCTTGCCGAGCAGCACCAGATCTGGCTGCTCCTGCTCACACACCTTGTGCAAGGCGCGGGCGACAGTCAGCGGGGTGAGCGTCTCATCGGTGACATAATGCAGCGCCCGATCCGCCCCCAGCGCCAGCCCATGGCGCAGTTGCTCGGCGGCAGCGTCAGGGCCGAAGGTCACCACCACCAGCTCGCTGGCAACCCCGGCTTCCCGCAGCCTGACTCCCTCCTCCACCGCAATTTCACAAAAGGGGTTGATCCCCATCTTCACATTGGCGAGCTCCACGTCGGAGCCGTCTCCCTTCACCCGGATCTTGACGTTGTAGTCGACTACCCGTTTGATTGCGACCAGCAGCTTCATGGGGTCATGCCTCGTCTCTTTGGATTGAATTCATTAGTGTGCCTCTGCGTTTGTTGCAGTACGCTCTTCCCTAATTTTTTGCTTTTTCTTGCTCAGTTTTGCTTACAACTACTTTACGTTTACGTAAACTACCAGCATTACCCTAGGCCAACCAGAGCGCAGAGGCAAGATGGAACGGGAAGCAATGGAATTTGATGTCGTCATCGTCGGCGGCGGTCCGGCGGGGCTCAGTGCAGCCATCGCCCTGAAACAGCAGGATGCCACTCTCTCTGTCTGTCTGCTGGAGAAGGGAGCGGAAATTGGCGCCCATCTGCTCTCCGGCGCCCTGTTTGATCCCGTCGCCTTGCAAGAGCTGCTGCCGGATTGCTGGCAGCAAGCGCCGCTCGGCGTGCCGGTCAGCGACGATCAGGTTCATCTGCTGCAAAGCGAGCAACGCTCCCTGCAACTCCCCGCCTGGGCGGTGCCGCCCCGGATGCACAATGAGGGTTGCCACATCATCAGCCTCGGCAATCTCTGCCGCTGGCTTGGCCAACAGGCGGAAAAACTGGGAGTCGAAATATACCCGGGATTTACCGCCAGCGAACTTATCATGGAAGCGGGCCGGGTCAAGGGGGTCATCACCGGCGATCTGGGGCTGGATCGGGTGGGCAATCCGAAAGCAGATCATGTGCCCGGCATGGCGCTGCTCGGCCGCTACACCCTCTTTGCCGAAGGGGCCCGCGGTCATCTCGGCAAGCAGCTGATCGCCGACTTCAACCTAGCAAGCCCTGCCCAGCCCCAGCACTATGCCATCGGCTTCAAGGAGCTGTGGCAACTGCCTGCTGGCCAAGGCAAGGCGGGACAGGTGCTGCACGGCAGTGGCTGGCCCCTTGGCAAGCAGGGGGGCGGCAATAGCCACGGTGGCTTCTATCTCTATCACATGGAGGGGGATCAGGTGGCGGTCGGGCTGATTGTCGACCTCAACTACCAGAATCCCTGGCTCAGCCCGTTCGACGAATTCCAGCGCCTCAAGCATCACCCGCTTATCGCCGGCGTGTTGCAAGATGGGGAGCGCATCAGCTATGGCGCCCGCGCCATCACCAAGGGGGGCTGGCACGCCCTGCCCCGCATGCACTTCCCGAGCGGCCTGCTGATCGGTTGTAATGCGGGCACTCTCGACTTTTCCCGGATCAAGGGGATCCACACCGCCATGAAGTCCGGCATGCTGGCGGCAAAAACCGTCGCGATGGCCCTGCGGGGGGGCGATGAAGGGGGCCGGGATCTGGCCCAGTATGGTGACGAGCTGCACCAGAGCTGGCTGGCCCGCGAACTCAAGGCGGCGCGCAACTTCGGCGCGGCTCTTCATCGCTATGGTCCCTGGTTGGGCGGTGCCTTCAACTGGCTGGAGCAACGGCTGTTTGGCGCAAACTCGCCCTTCAAACTGCTCGATAAGGCTCACGATTACCGTCAGCTGCGCGTGGCCAGCCGCTGCGAGCCCATCCATTACCCCAAACCCGATGGCAGACTGAGCTTTGACAAGCTCTCGTCTGTGTATCTGGCCAACACCAGTCACGACGAGGATCAGCCTTGCCACCTCAAGCTGCAGGACGAGCGCATTCCGGTCGAGGTCAATCTGCCCACCTGGGCCGAACCCGCCCAACGCTACTGCCCGGCAGGGGTGTTTGAAGTACTGGAAATGGAAGGCGCGGCCAAACTGCAAATCAACGCAGCCAACTGTATTCACTGCAAGACCTGTGACATTAAAGATCCCAGTCAAAATATCATCTGGACACCGCCACAGGGGGGCTCCGGGCCCAATTATCCGAATATGTGATGGAACGGCAATGCCAAGATGCGGTGACATCAAAGATACTCAGTCCCAAAACATCGTCTGGACACCGCCACAAGGAGGATCCGGGCCCAACTATCCCAATATGTGATGGAATACGGCGATGCCAAGATGCGGTGACATCAAAGATACTCAGCCCCAAAACATCGTCTGGATACCGCCACAGGGGGCTCCGGGCCCAACTATCCCAATATCTGATGAAGCGGGGTAGCGGCAACAAGCAGCCCCAGCCATCCCTCCCCCCGCCAAAGGCTGGTTCTACACCGCATGGCTGCTAAGGTGATCCGACCTCGCTGTTTTTTTGGACAAACAAGCTGAATCCCTGATGAATAGCCCCTGACAAGCGGGGCCCACCCCTGTATAGTTCGCCGCATTCAGGTTTTCCATCGGCCCGATCTGCTTATCCACGGGATCGCCTTCTTCAGCGATCTAAGGCCGCATGACCTGTGCAACCATCCCTGATTACCCATGACTTTTTAAGGGGGGACAGATGATCACCGCCTACATTCTCAATAACAAGGTGCTGGACATAGTCACGCTCGGGCCTGACGACATAGTACCTGACAACACGGTCTGGCTGGATGCCTACAAGCCGGACACGGCAGAGCGAGAATGGTTGACGGGCCTGTTCCTGGAAGAGGTTCCCGACAAGGAGGAGCTCGACGACATCGAAGCATCCGCCCGTTTCTACTGGGATACCGATGGTCTGCACATTCACTCCCTGTTTCCCCAGCGGATCGGTCGTGACACCAAGGGTGTCCACGTCTCCTTTACCCTGCGCAACAACCTGCTGATCAGCATTCGTGAAGATGACATCGGGCTGGTGCGCCTGCTGCGCCACTATATGCGCCAGGATCGGCTGGAGGTGGAGGATGCCCTCGATATCCTGCTGGAGGTACAAAACCTCAAGGTGGAGTACCTCTCCGATCTTATCGAAGATGGTTACAAGACGTTGGAAAACACCGCCGATCAGATCTTCGAGCCGGATCAGATCAACCCTATGCTCAAGGAGCTGTTGGCACAGGAAGAGGCCAACGGCCAGATCCGTCTCTCCCTGCACGATACCCGCCGCGCCCTGCGTTTCCTCAAACGCAGCCTGCGCCAGCGCATGAGCCTCGAGCAGAACAAGTGGATCGACGAGATGCTGCACGACGTGGAGTCACTGCTGCCTCACACCCAGTTCCTGTTCGACAAGATCAACTTCCAGCTGGAGGCCTCCATGGGGGTGACCAATCTAGAGCAGAACAAGGTGATCAAGATCTTCTCGGTTGCCGCCGTGATCTTCCTGCCGCCGACCCTGATCGCCAGTATCTACGGCATGAACTTCGGCCGCATGCCTGAACTCGCCTGGGAGTATGGCTATCCCCTCTCGCTGGTGCTGATGGTGATGTCATCGCTGGGCACCGGGCTCTTCTTCAAGCGCAAGGGGTGGCTGTAACGCCAGCCGCTCGGCACAAGACAACTTTTCGCGGATTGGGGGGCATGGCCCCCCGATTAATTCCCGCTCTCTCCCGCGCCTTGCAAAGGGCTCGCCTTCGCCCCATATCCCTTGCATCACTTGCACTCTATGAATGGATATCGGGCAACCATGACCCTCTACCCCGAACACCGATATGACGATCACGGCCAGTTGCGCCCACCCCTCTGGTTCTGGCCCATCGCCCTGTTGTTGACCCGCTCGGTCTGGCTCTTTCTGATGGCGGGAGTGACCCGCGAGAGCGGCAGCGAGATCCTGACCCTCTTTTATCCGGACAAGATCACCCTCTACATCAGCCTGCTGACCGACGTACCCGCCATGCTGGCGTTGCTCGCCTGCGGGGGCACCTATCAGCAGACCCAGAGCATTCGCGCCAGACTCCGGCGCCACAGCCCGCTGCTGCTGCTCTGCTCTGCCGTCAGCGGCCTGCTGATGCAGTTGCACAGCCTCAATCTGCAGAAGTGGTCATTCAGCTGGCCTACCGCACTGGTGCTGGTCGCCAGCCTCTGGTCACTCTGGTATCTGCTGCGCAGTCGCCAGCTACGGGAATATGCTGCTGATGATCCTCATCAGGAGTCGAACATCTAGCCAAGTTTTAGCTGCAATCAATTGAAATAAATATAAAAAGCCTCTTGGTGAGTTGAACGCCCGACGCGCGGCCATAACCCCGAGCCGCAAGCTGCCCCGCTGTCGAGGAGCGGCTGCGCCCGCACTCTCGCCCCATAGGTGGCGGCCAAGCGGATAAGGAATTATCAATCGTCGTGTTAGGTCACCCCGTTCATTCAGGCTTGATTCATTATCAATGGAATTGATAACACTTTTCATTACTCTTACTGCGTTATAAACTTGCTCCCCCCGGGCGGCTCCGCCCGGGTGCTGGAGCCTTTATGACAAGCCTTTCTCTCTCACCCCGACAATTCTGGCAGTGGCTGGCCTACCACCATCAGGCCGCCGAGGGCACCCTCTATCTGATGTTCTTCTCCGGCCTGCTGCTGTGGGAGCCGCTGACCCCGCTCTGGTCGCTGGCGCGCTGGAATCTGTTTTTCCATGTGATGCTCTCGCTCACCCTGTTCCCCCTGCTGTTTGGCGCCTTCTGGCTCTCCCATCGCAGCTTGTTGAACCGCAGCAACAAACCCTTTTTGCGCACCACGGGGCGAATTATTGAAGCCCTGCTGCTGATCTGTCTGGCCAGCGGCCTGCTGCTGGTGCTGCACGGCACTCCGGGCGATGCCATGGGCAACCTCGCCAGCTGGGCCCACTGGTTGAGCGCATTGGCGTTAACTCCTCTGGTGCTGCGCCACGCCTGGCGCTGGACCATCTTGAAATGGCGCTCCTGATCCCATGTTGAAGTCATCGTTCTCTGCATATTTGTCACTCCTGCTGGCCCTCCTCCTGCTGCTGGCCAGCCCCTTTGCGTTGGCCCAACAGATGGGCACAGGGATGCTCGCCTATAAGGAGGGAAGCGCCCCGCGCCTCGTCACCGCCAACCTGAGTGCAGGTTCCGTCACCTTGCTTGAGCGCGATAGCGGAAAACGCCTGAAAGAGGTGCCGCTGGGCGGCGATCTGCGCCAGCTAGCCCGCGCCGATGATGGCACCCTGCTGGTCACCGACTACAGCGGTGATCGCCTGCTATTGCTGGATGATGATCTCGATCTGGCAAAGGCGATCGCCACAGGCCATCGCCCCTACGGGGTCATCTTCGATGCCAAGCGGCAGTGGTTCTGGGTCACGCAGTTCGAATCCGCTCGCCTGCAGGCCTATGACACCACAGGCAACCTCAAGCTGGATGCAGAAACCGCCGAGACTCCCCGTGGACTGGCCCTGACCGACGACGATCGCCTGCTGCTGACCCACGCCATGACCGGACAGCTCGCCATCTATGATCTCGCCAAGCTTGGCCACGGCGCCAAGGGATCTTCGCTTCCCAAGCCCAAACTCATTACCCTGGCCGAGACCCATAGCGACACGCCGAGCGACTCCCAGGGATTGCCGCGCCTGCTCGACGGCATCGCCCTCTCCCCCGATGGCAGCGAGGCCTGGCTGCCCCATGTGCTGTGGAGCTTCGATCACCCCTTCCAGTTTCAGAGCACCGTCTTTCCGGCCGTCTCCATCATCGATCTCGATGAGGAGAAAGAGCGGGTCGATGAAAGAAAACAGCTCTTTTTGCAGATCAACCTGCCAAGCGTCGGCAACCGCAGCCAGATCGTCTCCAACCCCTTCGCGGCGCGCTTCACCGCCGATGGCAAGCGGGTCTATCTGACGCTGGCGGGCTCGGAAGATCTGCTGGTGTTTGATCTCTCCCGCAGCGGCAAGTCCAACAACAACCGCCACCGCCGCAAGAAGTTTCAGGGGGGCGCCAAGGCGACCCAGCTCTTGCGCCACCTGCCGGGCCAGAATCCGCGGGACTTGCTAATCGATGGCGACCATATTCTGGTGCACAACGCCATGGGGCAGGATCTCACCCGCCTCAATAGCGGCGGCAGCGGCCCGTTTGCCCGGGTCACCGTCGATGTGCCCCACTTTGCCAAGCTGGTAGAGACAGATCCGCGCCCCGAGCCGCTTCAGCGCGGCGAGCTGCTATTCAACCTTGGTAACACAGCGTCCAACTCACGCTTCCCCATGGCGGGGGACAACTGGATGAGCTGCAACTCCTGCCATCTGGATGGGTTCAATTTCACCAACCGCTATCTGATGGCGGCCCATCGCCAGAAGAGCGGCGACAACGCCATCAACGGCCACGCCAACCTCACCAACATGGTGGCGGGGGATTTTGTCGGCGAATACCTGCGCATGACCCAGCAGACCCAGGGCGGCATGGGCCATGACACCCGCGATGGGGCCGAGGCAGTTGACCCCGCGATGCCCCAACCGGAAGTGAAAGCGATGATGGAGGACTTACACGCCTTCGTCACCGCCGATGGCAACCTCCCCTATCTCGCCAACTGGCTGCGACTCGATGCCCTGCGCACGGATCCCGCCAAGGCGCCGACCACTCACCCGAAAGAGTGGCTCAACTCCGCCTCCTGCCAGAACTGCCACCAACAGGCCTTCAAGGACTGGAGCGAGAGCAACCACCGGCTGATGGGCAACTCCCACCCCTACTACAAGGTGGTGCAGGCGCTGGCCCGCGAAACCGAAGGGGAAGCGTTTGGCCAGTGGTGCCAGGGCTGCCATATGCCCCAGCAGGTGATGACAGGCCAGCTGGACCTGCCCAAGGGCTCCCACATGTTCGAGCAAGGTGGCGCCTCGCTGATTGCCGCCCACAAGGCGGGCGAACCTGTGGTTGAGGAAGGGACCGGTTGCGTGCTCTGCCATCGCATCACCAAGGTAGAAGACGCGGGCGGCAACAGCGCCTTTACCGTGAATTTGAAAGACCGCGAGAGCTATGTGTTCGAGGATGCCCCGGGCGGCAGCCTTAAGCACTGGCTGGCCGAGCGGCAGATCAACGCCCGTCCGGCGGCCCACAAAGCCTCCTATCAGAAGGATTTCTACCGCGACGCGGCCCTGTGCAAGTCGTGCCACAACGAGTTTGCCCCGGGCACCGGCGCCAATATCGTCAACACCTGGGACGAGTGGGAAAAATCCAGCTTTGCGAACGCGGAGGATCCCGCCAAACGGCGCACCTGCATCGACTGCCATATGAACCCGGAGCCGGGTAACGGCGGTGCGCCGGTCGCGGGTCAATCCACTGAAAACGGCACCATGAAAGCGCGGCTCTATCGCCACAACTTTACCGGCGCCCAGCACCAGCTGGTGGGGCTGCGTAATCCTGCACTTGAACAGGAGAGCCTGGCGCTCTTGCGCTCCAGCGCTACCCTCTCCGCCCGTATCGAACAGGCTGCCGATAGCCAACAGCTGGTGGTGCGGGTCACCAATACCGGCGCAGGCCATGCCCTGCCCACCGGAGTGGCCGATTTTCGTGAACTCTGGCTGGAGCTGACCGTCACCGACGCCAGCGGCAAGCTGGTGCTTGCCAGCGGCCAGCCGGTGGATGGTGCCGTCCCTGAAGATGCGCGACTGTTTCGCAAAGTGTTCGGTGATGCCGAGGGCAAGCCGGTGGGGCTCAAGTTCTGGCGCTACGCCAAACTGCTGGAAGATACCCGCATTCCGGCCGATGGCTGGCGCGATGAAGTCTGGTCGCTGCCCGCAGAAGCCCAAGGGCCCTTCAAGGCCGATATCAAACTCAATTTCCGCACCTACCCCAAGTGGGTCAATGATGCGGTGCGCGCCGCCGAGCCCAGCTTGCCGGAGCCACCCATAGTGCAACTCAATCGGCTGCAACTGACCCTGCGGCCTCTCCCCGTCACGCCTGCAACGGAGCCTCAATCCTGATGTTTGCAAGTTTTCTCATTACCCTGCGCGAGGGGCTGGAAGCCTTCCTGCTGGTCGGCATCTGCCTCTCCTACCTCGCCAAGCTGGGGGCGAGCCGCTACAACAAGTTCATCTATCTGGGGGTGGGGCTCGGCCTTATCGCCTCCCTTGTCGTCGCCTTCCTGTTCCAGGTGGTGGTGAGCCAGTTCGAGAGCGAGCGCTACAACCACCTCTTGATGGCGGGGATCCTCATCTTCGCCACGTTGGTGCTCACATATATGGCGATCTGGATGCAAAAACAGGCCAAATCCCAGGTGGGGGCCATGACGGCGCGCATCGATGCAGCCATCGATGGCGGCAACCTGTTTGGTCTGGTGCTGCTCGCCTTCCTAGCGGTGATGCGCGAAGGGTTTGAAACCGTGCTCTTCTTCTCCGCCCTGCTCTATTCGGGGCAAGGGGTGGATCTGCAATCCGGCATGATTGGCGCGCTGGCGGGGCTGCTGGTCTCCATCGCGCTGGTGTGGGGGCTGCTGCGCTCCACCCGCAAGGTGGCGCTGGCTCCCTTCTTCCGCTGGACGGGCCTGCTTATCATCATCATCGCCGCAGGCTTGCTCTCGTCCGCCGTCAACATGTTGCAGGCGGCAGATATCATCACCTTCTGGACCACGCCGGTGTTCGACATCAGCCACATTCTCGACGATCAGGGGGTATTTGGTACCTTCCTGCGCGCCCTGTTTGGCTACAATGCCTCACCCGCTGGCTTGCAGCTGCTGACCTGGGCCCTCTATCTGGCGATCTTCGTTACCCTCTGGCAGCGCAGCTATCACCCGCAGGTAAGTGCCGCGACTGGCAAGGGCTGAGCCAACACGCCCTGTGGCAACAAGGCCACGGGGTAACAACACTATTCGGGGGCCGCGCCTTGGCGCGGTTTCCTGATCTATCAAGTAGTTTTGGAATAGGTCATGAGCGATAACAACAAGAAAAGCATTGCAGTGCTGGGCGCTGGCCCCGCCGGTTTGATGGCGGCCTGGCGCCTGCGCTGCGCCGGTTTTGCAGTCACCCTGTTCGAGCAGGAGCCGGTGGTCGGCGGCATGTGCGCCACCCAGACCTTCAAGGGGCGCGACGGCGAGTATCGCTTCGACTACGGCGGGCACCGCTTTATCACCAAGAACCCCGAGCTGCTCGCCTTTATCGACGAGCTGATGGGGGACGACCTGCTCCACGCCGAGCGCAAGAGCGTTATCCGCTTTGGCGGGCGCACCTATGACTACCCATTGAACCTGCCCAACCTGCTCAAGACGGCGCCGCTCGCCCTGATGGCCGGGGCGGTAAAAGACTTGCTGCTGTTGCCCTTTAGCAAGAAGCCGGATGATTTTGCCAAGGCGAGCTTTGCCGAGTGGATCCAGAGTCACTTCGGCCGCACCCTCTATCGCCAGTTCTTCGAGGGCTACACCGGCAAGCTGTGGGGTATCAACCCGGACAAGCTCTCCGCCGACTGGGCCGGTCAGCGCATCAGCCTCATCGATTTGAAAGACGTGGCGCGCCGCCTGCTGCCAAGACGCAACGGCAGTATCTCGGTGCGCACCTATGCCCGCAAATACCGCTACCCCAAATATGGCTTCGGCCAGATCTTCACCACTCTGGGGGAGCGGCTGGTGGCAGAGGGCGTTGAGCTCAAAACCGGCGCAACCATCACCCGCCTTGAGCAGGCTGATGACCGCATCGAGCGGGTGTATTGGAAACAAGATGACATTGAGCAGAGCGAGCGCTTTGATCAGGTGATCTCCACCCTGCCGCTGCCGCTCACCTGCCAGCATCTGGGCTTACCGTGCGATCTGCACTACCGGTCGCTTCGCTTCGTCAATATGCCGTTGAAACAGGAGAACCTGTCGGACAACACCTGGCAGTACCTCTCCGACCCCCATATTCTGGCCACCCGCCTGCAGGAGCCGCGCCGCCGCAGCCCCTTTATGGCGCCCCAGGGCCAGACCTCGGTGATGCTGGAGATCCCCTGCAATCCGGGGGATGCCACCTGGCAGGCGCCGCTCTCTGATCTGCGCGGTCGGGTTACCGCTGATCTCGCGAGCCTCGGCGTCGATACCGCCAAGCTTGGCGATGAAACTTTTGAAGCGCGTAGCGAATACGCCTATCCGCTGATGGATCTCGGCTATCAGGCGCGCCGCAACGAAGC
This sequence comes from Aeromonas sp. 603404, assembly GCF_049171775.1. Classification (NCBI taxonomy): domain Bacteria; kingdom Pseudomonadati; phylum Pseudomonadota; class Gammaproteobacteria; order Aeromonadales; family Aeromonadaceae; genus Aeromonas; species Aeromonas sp. 603404. The sequence continues at coordinate 346,667 of NZ_JAAKPE010000001.1, read as the reverse complement.
CATCAAGGCGCTGATGCCCATCACAAACCTCATCATGACCGGCCGTCAGGGGACATTCCGCTACATCTTCACCGACACCGCCATGGAGATGGGTATGATGGCCGCCGACATGGTGATCGACGGGGTGGACAGACGTCACGCCATCTTTAACCATCGCAACGAAAATACCGTGATCGAAACCCAGAGCGTGGCCTGAGTGCCGCGCCATTGGCATAAGTAAGGAGAACAGGATGACCATCCGCCCGGGTTTACTCGCCCTCACCCTGCTGCTGACCCTGAGCGGGCAGGCGCAGGCTTACTCCTACGCCGCCGCCGGCAAGGAGCCACTGATCGACGCCCGCGAAGCGCTGCTGGGCGCCGCCACTGACGGCAAGGATGCCAGCGCTACCTTGAGCGAGATTGCCGAGGAGCTGACCTATCTGGAACAGCACCACAAGGTGGAATTGCAAGCACCGCTGGCCGCCGCCATCAAGGCCAAAGACGCCGCGGCTACCGCGGCCCTGCTCAACCGCGCCTACAAGGCGGAGATCGAGCGCCGCCTCGAAGGGGCCAGCCAGAATCTTGGCGACTACCAGACCGCCAAGGTGCTGGTGGTCAAGAGCAAGCGCTTCCTCGACTTGATCCTCCCCTCCCTCAGTGAAGGGGATCGCAAGGCGGCCGAACAGGCGTTGGCCAAGGTGCTCGATGCCATCGGTAACCCGGGGGTATTCGGGGTGGGCGCCAAGCCCGCCGACGCCGCCGCCTTTAGCGATGCAGAAAAAGCGCTGATGGCCGTGCTGGCGCCGCTTTGATGACCTCTCATTGATGCCGACGGCCCCCCTCATCCCCGGCCCCTCTCCCGCAAGGGGAGAAGGGGGGCGTCACCACGGCCGATTACGCTTCGCTAATCGACCCTACTTGCTGATCCTGCTGCAACTGGTCTGGCTCGGCTGGCTGCTGGCCTTCCCGGTGGCGCTCGATTCCGACGATGCCCTCAATTTCGCCCACGGGGTGACGCGCTTTAGCGTGCTGGAGTTCTCACCCCACTTTCCGGGCTACCCCGCCTTTATCTGGCTGGCGCGGCTGATCAATCTGGCGGTGGACGATCCGGCCCGCGCGGTGCAGTGGGCAAGCCTCTTGGGCAGCGGTTTACTGGCGCCGCTCGCCGCCTTGCTGGCGGTCAGGCTGTGGCAACGGCCAAGCCTGCTGGCGCCGCTCTGGCTGCTGGTACTGGCCCTGCCGCTCACCCCGACGCTGGCGCTCTCCGGCCTCTCGGATGGGCCCGCGCTCGCCGCCTGGCTCGGGGCACTGCTGGCCTTGCAACAGCGCAGAATTGCGCTGGCGGGTCTGTTACTGGGACTTATGCTGGCACTGCGCCCCTCCTATTTTGTGCTGGCGCTGCTGCCCCTGTGGCTCGGGCTGGCGCAGCAGGGCACGCGCGTCAGGTTTGTTCTCCCCATCGTGCTGGTGGGGCTTATCAGCCTGCTCTTTGTCTGGCAGGCCGATGGCTGGGCCTACTTCAGCGAGGGGCGGCGCTTTACCGATGGCCACTTTACCCTGTGGGGCAACACGGCAGCGGCCCACGGCGATCGGCTGCTCAGCTGGGCGCGCACCTTCAACGATCAGCTCACCCCGCTTTGGCCCTTGGCTGTTGGGGCGCTGCTGGTACTGCCGCTTTGGCAAAGATCAAAAAACCACCCTGCCGCCCTCCCCCCGCTCTGGACGCTCTACTGGCTCGCCCTGCTGCTCTGGACCCTGTTTGGCCAGAATCCCGACAATCCCCGCCATCTGGCGCCCATTACACTGCTTGGCATAGTTCTGCTGGCAGGCTGGCTGCCACGTCGTGGCGAGTGGGTGGTCGCGGTCGCCGGATTGCTGCTGCTCGGCGCGACCTGCACCCTGCCCCATCCGCCCGCCATGGTGCAGGCAGCAAGGCTCGCAGAGAAAAGCTGCCCAGCGCTGGTGACCCAGTGGGGCGTGCGGCTGCTGCGGGAGACCACAGCCTTGGCCGTCACCGATGGCTGGTACAAGGGGGATGCGGCGCTGGCGCTCTCTCGGGGAGCCTGCCGCCTCAGTCGCCGCCCCATCGACGCGAACGAAATGCCCACTGCGGTGCGCCAGCACTGGTTTGCCCCGCGCTTTGCCGCCGAGCCCGGCCTCTGGCTCGCCATTCCCTCGCGGCAGACAACCCATGGCAAAAGTGACAAGAAACACAGAAAGAGCGCAAAAATCCGCCAAGGCAACTAAAAAAGAGGGGAACAACTCGGGTACACTCACTGCGCATCCATAACAGACGAGTCTCCTTATGCGTGTAACCAGAGAGTGGCTGTGGGTTTTGTCGGTGCTGACCGGGGCCTGTGCCCTCCTGTTGCTGCCATTCTGGCTGCGTGGCGGCAGTCAGGGCCATGATCTGTTTCACCACCTGCTCTCCGGTCACTTCTTTGCCGTGCAACTGTGGCAAGGTGAGCTCTATCCGCGCTGGTTGATGGAGATGAACGGCGCCTTCGGCAGCCCGGTCTTTTTCTTCTATCCCCCCTTGCCCTACTATGTGAGCGCCCTGTTCGCCGGCCCCACCCCACTGGCCCACGAGGCGATGACGCCGCTGCTCTGGAGCAGCAGCGTGGCACTCTGGCTCTCCGGCCTGTTTGCCTATCTCTGGTTGCGCCCCTTTGCCGGCCACGGACGGGCGCTGGCGGCCAGTTTGCTCTATATGGCGCTGCCCTATCATCTGGCCATCGATATCTACGCCCGCTTTGCCCTGGCGGAGAGCTGGGCCTTCGTCTGGGCACCGCTGGCACTGCTGGCGCAGGATCGCCTCTGCCGCGGCGCCCCCTTTGCCCTACTGCTGCTCGCACTGGCCGTCTCCATGCTGACGCTTTCCCATCTACCAAGCACCCTGCTCATTCTGGGCTTGCTCACCCTGCGCAGCCTGCTGCTGGTCTGGCGCTACAAGGGGAGCACAGCGCTTGTCAGTGTCCCTGTCACCGCCTCCCCGCTTATCGGCACCCTGCTGGGCCAGCTCTGGGGGTTGGCGATGGCCAGCCTGTTGCTGCTGCCCGCTCTGCTGGATCAGGGGGGGATCTCCATGGAGCAGATGCGCACCGGCATGTTCGAGTTTCAGCGCAACTTTCTCGACCGTTTGCCCCAAAGCCGTGATGACTGGCGCTTTCGCGGCCATCTCGCCTGGCTGACGCTGCTCACCCTGGCTCTGCTGCTGGTAGCTTGGGCGGCCGCCCGCGAGCCGCGCCATCCCGAGTTGCTGCTCTGGGGGGTCATTGGCACCCTGAGCTTTCTGATGATGCTGCCACCAAGCGAGCCCCTGTGGCGCCTGCTCACTCCGTTGCAACTGGTGCAATTCCCCTGGCGCCTCAATCTGCTGCTGGTCATCGCTACCGTCGCCGTAGTGGCGCTGGGTACCCCCACCTATCGCCCGTGGCAGTGGGTCTGGTGGCTACTGCTTGCCCTCACCCTGCTCTCGCAGGGACTCTATGTACGCGAGGCGCCGCTCACCCAGGCTCCCGTAAAGAGTCAGCTCGACGGGGAGTTCGACAGCAAGCGCAGCGCCCGCGAATACCGTCCAAAGCAGGTGCCACGCGGCATGTTTGCCCCCACCCTGCTGGCCTGGAAAGAGGAATTCCAGCCCGCCATCACCAGCGACCATCAGGGGGTGAACTGGCAGATCCAGCGCTGGCAGCCTCGTCATATCGAATTGACGGTGGATGCCCCGGCGCCCGCCAAGCTGGTCCTGCACCAGTTTGATTACCCGGGTTGGCAGGCAAGGCTCGACCAGCGCCTGCCGCTGAGCGTCAGCAGCACCCGCAACGGGCTGGTGCAGGTCTGGGTGCCCGCCGGACAACACAGCCTCACCTTTACCCTCACCGCCCGCTGGCCGGAGCGGCTCGGGTACGCCATCTCGTCGCTGGCCTGGCTGCTCTGGCTGGGGGGGGTGATCCGCGCCGCGCGCCGACATGACCGAAAGCTTGATCCCCAAGGTGGCTGAGCGGCCGGGCACCTCCCCCTTTTGAGGGGGCAGGAACGTCATGCCGAGCGGGGGCAAACCTGATAGAATCGCCCTTCTCCCTTTTTCAACCAAGGTTCACCAGCGGATACCCTATGCCCCAATCGCCAACAGCTCAGGCTGCCGCCCTCTCCCCCCGTTTCCTGTTTATCCTGCTGGGTGCTCTGGCGGGTCTGACCCCGCTGGCGGTGGATATGTATCTGCCCGCCATTCCGGCCATTGCCCGGGATCTGGCCACCAGCATCGATGGCGCCCAGCTCACCATCAGCGCCTTTCTGGGCGGCTTTGCCATCGGCCAGCTCTTCTACGGCCCGCTGGCCGACAGCTATGGCCGCAAGCCGGTGATCCTAGCGGGGCTCATCATGTTTGCCATCGCCTCGGTGGGCTGCGCCATGGCAGACTCCCTGCCCGAATTGCTGGCCTATCGGATGTTGCAGGCAGCGGGCGGCGCGGCGGGCTCTGTGGTGGTCAATGCCCTGCTGCGCGATCTGTTCGAGAAGGATGCGTTTTCTCGCGCCATGTCGTTCGTCATTCTGGTGATGACCTTGGCGCCGCTGGTAGCCCCTGTGGTGGGCGGCTATATCAGCGCCCACGCCGACTGGCGGGTGATCTTCTGGCTGCTGGTGGGGATCAGCCTGCTGATCTGTCTGGTGATGCAGTGGAAAATTCAGGAGACCCTGAAACCGGAACATCGCCAACCCCTTAATCTGGGCCAGATCCTCAAGAACTACTGGGGGGTGCTCTCCCATCGCGGCGCCATGGGCTATGTGCTGTGTGGCTCCCTCTCCAGCTCCGGCATGTTCGCTTTCTTAAGCGGCTCCCCTTACGTCTATATCGAGTATTTCAAGGTGCCGACCGAGCACTACGGCTGGCTGTTTGGCCTCAATATCCTGCTGATGATGGTGGTCACCTTCGTCAACAGCCGACTGGTGAAAGGGGTGGGCGCCGAGCGGATGTTGCAATACGGTCTGCTGGTGCTGCCCTGCGCGGGCGCCCTGCTGGTCTACAACGCCTGGAGCCAGACCGGCGGCCTGTGGGGCATCGTCATTCCGGTGGTACTGTTTGTCGGCCATATCAGTCTGGTGGGCGCCAACGCCATGACCGGCCTGATGGGCCACTTCCCGCAATCTGCGGGCACCGCCTCGGCACTGGCGGGCACCCTGCGCTTTGGCATCGGCGCCCTGGTCGGCATTCTGGTCAACCTCAATCCGCCCCACTCGCCGCTGCCCATGGCCATTGCCATCGCCTGCTGCGGCGTGGGTTCAACCCTGAGTTACTGGCTGCTGACCGGCAAGCGAGGCGATTGATCCCCCTCCCCCGGTCAGGAAAAAGAAAGAGGCTTCCGTCAACGGAAGCCTCTTTTCGTACTGGTGGCCAGACGTTCAGAACTGGGCGCTGTTGAGCCAGAGGTGCGCCCCTATGCTCACCAGATAACCGAGCAAGATGGCAGGCAGCCACTTCAGGTGGCCAAAAAAGGTATACATGCCGTGGGCCTGTCCCATCAGGGCCACCCCGGCCGCAGAGCCGATGGAGAGCAGGCTGCCGCCCACCCCGGCGGTCAGGGTCACCAGCAGCCACTGCCCCAGCGCCATGTCTGGGCTCATCGAGATCACGGCAAACATCACGGGAATGTTGTCGATGACGGAGGACAAGACCCCGATGAAGATGTTGGCCATGGTGGGATCCCCAGCGTCATACAACCAGTGTGATACCAGCTCCAGATACCCCATAAAGCCCAGCCCACCGACACACATCACCACCCCGTAGAAGAAGAGCAGGGTATCCCACTCCGCCTTGGCCACCTTGTTGAACACGTCAAATGGCACCACAGAACCCAGACTGCGCAACCGCACCTCATCACCATTGCGTTCGTAGAGCGCACGCTTGCGGGCAAGGGATCGCGGCAGCGACTTTCGCAGATAAAACCCGAAAAACTGCAGATAACCGAGCCCCAGCATCATGCCTAGCACGGGTGGCAGATGGAGGAAACTGTGGCATAGCACCGCCGTGATGATGGTCAGCAAGAACAGCGCGACGATGCGACGGGCACCCCGCTTGAGATCGACCACCTCGTTATCAGCCTCCGGCACATGACGCGGCACCATCAGGCTCATCAGGATGGCCGGGACCAGAAAATTGAGCAGAGAGGGAATAAGCAGGGTGAAGAACTGGCCAAATTGCACCTTGCCCGCCTGCCACACCATCAGGGTGGTGATATCGCCAAAGGGACTGAACGCCCCTCCGGCGTTGGCGGCGATCACTATGTTGATGCAGGCAAGATTGACAAAACGCCGATCACCGTTGGCCACCTTCAACACCACGGCGCACATCAAGAGCGCAGTGGTCAGGTTGTCTGCCACCGGCGAAATACAAAAAGCAAGCCCACCGGTCAACCAGAACAGGGTGCGCAAGTGAAAGCCGGATCGCACCAGCCAGGCGCGCAGGGCATCGAATAACCTGCGATCCTCCATGGCGTTGATATAGGTCATCGCCACCAGCAGGAACAGCATCAACTCGGCATATTCCAGCAAGGTATGGCGGAAGGCCTGCTCGGCGACAGGGCTCATCCCTTGCTGTGCATAGGCGATACCAATCAGGATCCAGATCACCCCGGCGGCCACCAGCACGGGTTTGGACTTGCGCAGTTGCAGATACTCTTCAGCCATCACCAGGGCGTAGGCCAACACAAACAATCCGACACAAAAAAGACCGATTGAGGAGGATGTCAACAGAACAGGGCCACTACTGGCATGGGCGGGAAGGATAAACAGGGACAGCAGCAAAATAACTGGGGTAAGCGCAGACATGGTCTCTTCCTTTTAGAACCATCTGGCAATGATGCTAACACCTGGATGAAAAGAAAAATTCATCCAGGTCAATTAACGCTTAATTGGTTTGCTGTCGAAACGCGGGATTATTTCTTGCCGAAACCCGACTGCTTGAGGGTATAGCCTGCGCTGTTTTGCCAGGCATCCAGACCGCTGCGGTTATTGCCCGCCACCAGACTGGCGGCCAGACTCGGGCTGTTGAACAGCTGATCGGCGGTAAAGACAAAGCCGCCCTGACTGCGGGGCACTATGACCCCCTTTTCCAGCAGCTCGTGACGCAGCTCGATCACCGCTTCACGCAAAGAGGCGGCATCCTCGCCATTGGCGGTGGAACCGGCCAGCACCATAAAGCCCGGATTTTGCCGCTTGCCCACCGGATAACCGTGGGCCTCAGCCCCCTTGCCGTTGAAGTGGTAGAGCTCGCGCTCCCCCGGCCGGTTGTCGGAGAGTGCCTTTTGCAGGGTCATCAGCTCGTTGTAGATCTCGATGGGGACGACGGCAGCCTGCTTGTTGCCCTTGCTATCGATGATAAAACTGACTTGCTTGTGTAACATCCTTGCTCATCCTGTGACCCATGGAAGCCCCTATTCTAACCACCTCGGGCAAGCGGGATCCAGCGAGGATCCACTGCTCTTTTGCCGCCTTGATCACTAACTGGCACTCTTGATCAACCGTAAGAGGTGTTGATCATTGCCGGCCGTGCTAGCGTACCAAGCATGATGAAAGCCATTGACCATCAAACGGTTATCCCATGCTGACCCTGCGCAACCTCTGCAAGAGCTTCGATAACGGCAGTGAACGACTGCCGCTGTTCCACCATCTCGATCTCGCCCTCCCCGCAGGCGAGATCACCCTGCTGCTGGGCCAAAGCGGCTGCGGCAAGTCCACCCTGCTCAATCTGATCGCCGGGCTGATTGCACCGGATGAAGGGGAGATCTGGCTGGGGGAGACCCGGATCGACACCCGATCTCCCGACGAGCGGGCGCGCCTGCGGGGCCGCCATTTCGGTATCGTCTATCAGGATTTCAACCTGCTGCCGACCCTGAACGTGGCCGAGAATCTGGCCCTGCCGCTCGCTATCAACGGGCTGCCACCGGATGAGACAAGGATTGACCAGTTGCTGCAGCGGCTCGATATGAGCCACAAGCGCCATGCCTGGCCGGAGCAGCTCTCCGGCGGTCAGCGACAGCGGGTGGCGCTGGCCCGCGCCCTGATCCATCAACCCCAGTGGCTGCTCGCCGACGAACCCACCGGCAGCCTCGATGAGCACAATGCCGAACAGGTAATGGCGTTGATGGTGGCGGCGGTGCGGGGCACTGGCGCAGGCTTGCTGCTGGTGAGCCACAACCCCGCCTATGCAGCACTGGCCGACAGAGTGCTGCGCCTCGAAGGGGGGCAACTTATCGAGCTCAAGGGACCCCGTCATGACTAAACGGCGACTGCGCCAGCCGGAGACACGCTGATGCTGCCACTCAAAGCGCTGCTGCGCCTCTATCGCAGCCACCCCTGGTTGCTGTTGATGAGTCTGGCCGGGCTGGTATTGGGGGTATCGCTGGTGGTGGCCATCGAGCTGCTCAACCACAGTGCCCGCACCAACTTCGTCGCCGCCCGCAGCCAGCTGGCAGGGGAAGCCAACTACCGGTTGGCCCCCGCTGGCGGGCTGGATGAGCAGCTTTACGTACAACTGGTGACCAGCCAGCCCGCCCTCGATGCCATGCCCCAGATCCATGGCTGGCTCAAGGATGAAGAGGGGCGCAGCTTTCAACTGCTGGGAATGGATCTCTTCAACCCCGGCCCCCTGCGCCAGCTGTTTGGCGCCCGCCCCGCGAACGAGCCCGCCTTTTCCCTCAACCGCGCCGACAGCATCTGGCTGGCGACCCCTGAGGCAGATCGCCTTGGCTGGCAAGCGGGCCAGAGCCGACGCTTTGTATTGGGCGGCAGCGATGGCGCCAGCGCCCGAACCCTTGCCCTGACGCTGGCAGGCACGTTCGAACCGGGCGCCGTGCCCATGGAGCGGCTGCTGATAACCGACATCGGCCTCGCCCAGCCGCTGCTTGATAAAGCGGGTCGGCTCGATCGCATCGTCTTCAAGCTAAGCGAAGCCGAGGCTCGCACCCTGCAAGCCACGCTACAAACCGATTACCCGAACCAGCCCTTGTGGCTTGAGCCCATTAGCCCGGCGCTCGATGCCAGCCAGCTTGGCGATGCGCTGGCCCTCAACCTGACGGCGCTGTCATTGCTCGCCATGGCGGTGGGATTGTTTCTGGTGTTCAACGCCCAGCGATTTGTGCAGAGCGTGCGCCGCCCCCAGTTGGCCCAGTTGATCATTCTGGGGATGGGGCCGAGCCGGGTGCTGCGTTGGCTCATTCTGGAGCTGCTTATTCTTGCCACAGTGGGCACCCTGCTCGGGGTGCTGCTCGGCAGCCTGTTGGCGCTGGCCCTGATGGGGCAGCTCACCCAGGCGCTGGCCGATCTCTATGGGCCCAACCCCATCGATCTGTTGCGCCTCTCTCCTGTGAGCCTGTTCAAAGCGCTGTTGATCGGGCTGCTTGGCACGCTGACCGCCAACCTGCCCGGCTGGTGGCAACTGCTGCGCCAATCCCCCCTCGAACTGCGAGCGGGAAGCAGCCGCCCCCCCGCTCACCCGTGGCGACGGCGCGTGCTGGCCATCGCCATCCTGCTGCTGTGCACCCTCTGCCTGTGGCTGCCACAAACAGGTCTGAGTGGCGCCCTCTTTATCGCCGGAGGCTGGCTGCTGGCCATGGCGCTCTGGCTGCCCGATGCCCTGCGCGGCCTGCTTGGCTGGCTGAGAAGACGTGCGGGCGGCCCCCTTACCGCCCGGCTCGGGGTGGCCGAGACCCTCTATCACCTCGATCGCACCGCCATCGCGGTGATGGCGTTGCAGCTGGCCATCGCGGCAGCCATCGGCATCGGAGTCATGGTGTCGAGCTTTCGCTCAAGCGTGGAGATCTGGCTCGGCCAGCGTCTGGCCGCCGATCTCTATGTCACCGCCCCCAAGGGGGTGGCGGGCAACAAGGGCACCTTGAGCGATACAACCCTTAAGACCCTGCTCGCCAACCCGCTGGTGAGCGCCGCCTCGCGCCGCTCGGTGCACCCTGCCCGCTGGCAGGGGCAGCCCATCGAGTGGGCGCAGATGGACTTTATCCCCCAGCTTAAAGCGGCCTATCCGCTGCTGGACGGGCGCTGGCCGACCCGCCCCGACGAAGTGCTGGCGAGCGAACCGCTGACGGTGCGCCTCGGGGTCAAGGTGGGCCAGCAGTTGGCGATCAGCGGCGAGCAGGGGCCACGGCAGTTCACCGTCACCGGCGTCTATCAGGACTACGGCAGCGACAAGGGGCAGATCCTGCACGCCTTCGAGGCGGGAGCGGTGCAATCCCTCGCCCTCTTTAGCAACGACCCTGAGCAGCTGGCCGACCGCCTGCGCGAGCGCTTTGGCGAGCAGCTCAATCTGCTCTCCGCCCCCGCCATCCACAGCGCGGCGCTCACGGTGTTTGACCAGACCTTTGTGGTGACCGAGCTATTGAAACTGCTGATCCTTGGCATCGCCTTTGTCGGCATTGGTTCGGCCTTTATGGTGCTGGGGCTGGCGCGCCGTGGCGAGCTGCAGACCTTGCAGAGTCTGGGCTTGAGCCCCCGCCATTGCCGCCAGCTGCTGGTGTGGCAAGGGGCGGGGTTGGGGCTACTCACCGCCCTGCTGGCTCTGCCGGTGGGGTATGGCCTCGCCTGGGTGCTGATCGAGGTGGTCAACCCGCGCGCCTTTGGCTGGCGCCTCGCCTTCGAGGCCGCCCCACTTCATGCGGTCACCGCCCTGTTGCTGGCACCGGTCTGTGGCGCACTGGCATCTTGGTATGCGGCAAGGAGAGTGGTATGAAATATCGGTTAGCGCACTGGCTCAGCCATGGCTTGAAGCTCCCATTGACCACTTCCCTCTCTACGCCCCTTCTTCAGCGCAGAGAGGAGCACAGTGCGGCATTGAATCATCCCCTCTCCCTTTGGAAGAGGGCCAGGGTGAGGGGGATCTTGTCCTCCTTACGGCCCCTGTGGCTCGCCACCCTCTTGCTCCCGCTGATAGCCATGATCGGCAGCGCGCAGGCCAGCGATCTGGGCGCCCTGCTCGGCGGCGGCAGCGACAGCTTTAAAAAGGTGCTGCCGGGGCAAACCATCCAATTGCCGGAGGATCACGCTGCCCACCCCGATTACCGCTCCGAGTGGTGGTATCTCACCGGCAACCTCAAGGATGAACAGGGGCGCGAATATGGCATGCAGTGGACCCTGTTTCGCCAAGGGATTGAGCAAGATCTTCGCACCAGCACCCCCTGGCTCACCCCCCAGCTCTGGCTGGCCCAATTTGCCATCACGGATCTCGACCGTGGCAGCCACCAGCAAGATGAGCGGGCCAGTCGGCAGGGGCCGGGACTGGCGGGGGCCAGCGGCGGCCAATATTGGCTCAGGGAGTGGCGGCTTGCCTCGCAAGGGGCGGCGCTCTTCCCCGCCACCCTCAAGGTGCAGAGCAAGATTGGCGAGCTGAACCTCACCGTCACTGCCGCCAAGCCGCTGGTGCTGCAAGGCAAGGCCGGTTACAGCGAGAAGAGCCCGGGCAACGCCTCCTTTTACTACTCCTACCCGCGCCTCACTCTTCGCGGCACCTTGACTCGCGATGGCGAGACCCGCACCGTCACCGGACAAGGCTGGTTTGATCACGAGTGGAGCAGCTCGGTATTGGCCGAATGGCAATCGGGCTGGGACTGGTTTTCGCTGCAACTGGCCGATGGCCGCGAGCTGATGCTGTTTCGCCTGCGCACCAAATCGGGACGCACTGAGCCAGAAAACCGCTACGGTATTTTGATTGAGCGGAATGGCAGCAGCCGGGTGCTCGCCCCCGACGCGATTCGCCTTACGCCGGGCAACACCTGGCGCGGCCCCAAGGGGCAGAATTACCCCGTCGAGTGGCAGCTAAACGCCGCCGGTATGAGCCTCACCATCAAAGCCCGTCAGCCCAATCAGGCCATGACAGGTCGCTTTGACTACTGGGAGGGCGCGGTCTCTGTCTCGGGGGATGCCAAGGGGGTCGGCTATCTGGAGATGACGGGCTATTGATCCAGGAGCGTGTCTGTTGATTGCAATCGCCGTCAATGCCCTGCCAGGCGGGCTTGATGATGCACGCAGCCACCATGGCGCCGGGGCTCTCGCCCCTCACTGCAGCACACAGGGCGCGCCGCACCAGGACCCGGCGATTTTAAAGGGGGCATGATAAAGAATTCGGGGCGCAGAACGCCCCTTTTTGTTGCCGCGAAGGACTGTATCGACATGTCGCAAAACGACTTGGGGACAAAGAGAGCAAGATTCGGGTCGTCCCGGCGAGGAGTGGTTGCCATAGTGGGGACCAAACCCAAGTCGGTTGGAACCTCCAACCCACAGTCAACCATGTGTACCACTTAGCTGGCACACAACACACTCAGCGAGGGAACTGCCATGTCATTACTGTCCAACAAGGTCGCCATTATCACCGGCGCCAGCTCCGGCATCGGTCGCGCCAGCGCCATCCTGTTTGCCCGCGAAGGGGCCAGTGTCGTCGTCGGCGCCCGCCGCCAGCCCGAGCTGGATCTGCTGGTGGAGGAGATCCGCCATGAGGGGGGCCAAGCGGTGAGCCTGGCGGGGGATGTGAAAAGCGAAACCTATGCCCGCGACCTTGTTGATCTCGCGCTAACCCGTTTCGGCGGGCTCGATATCGCCTTCAACAACGCAGGTACCACAGGCACACCGGGCAGCGTAGAGCAGCTTGAACTGGCGCAGTGGCAGGAAATTCTGGATACCAACCTCACCAGCGCCTTTGTGGGAGCCAAGTACCAGATCCCCGCCATGCTGGCGCGTGGCGGCGGCTCGCTTATTTTTACCTCTACCTTTGTCGGCCATACCCTGGGGCTGCCCGGTATGGCGGCCTATGCGGCGAGCAAGGCAGGCCTCATCGGTCTGACCCGGGTGCTGGCTGCCGAATATGGGGCACAAGGTATTCGGGTCAACGCCCTGCTGCCGGGGGGTACTGACACCCCCATGGGGCGGGCCTTTACCGATACGCCGGAGAGTCTCGCCTTTGTGCAGAATATGCATGCCCTCAAACGGCTGGCCCAACCGGAGGAGATCGCCCGCTCGGCCCTCTATCTCGCGTCCGATGCATCCAGCTTTACCACCGGCATTGCCCTGCTGGCCGATGGTGGGGTATCTATTTGTCGCACATGACCTTGTCGCCCCCCACAGCCTGCGACTGAAACCTTATCGTGAGATCGCCTTATGACTGATTACGCCCGCATCGCCGATGCCATCCGTTTTATCGCAAGTCAGGTGGAGCGCCAGCCCACTCTGGACGAGATAGCGGCGCACGTTCACTTAAGTCCCTTTCACTTCCAGCGGCTGTTCAGCCGCTGGGCCGGAGTGACACCCAAACGCTATCTGCAGGTGCTGACTCTGGAGCGGGCCAAGGCGCTGTTGCAGGAGTCGCGCCCGCTGCTTGAGGTGGCCGATACCCTAGGCCTTAGCAGCGGCTCGCGGCTCTACGATCACTTCGTGCAGCTCGAAGCGGTAACGCCGGGCGAGTACAAGCAGCGCGGGGCCGGGCTGGTTATCGATCACGGGGTGCACGACACCCCCTTCGGTCAGGCATTCGTCGCCCTGACCCCGCGGGGGGTGTGCAACTTCTCGTTTCTCGATGAAAAGGCCCCAGAGGCTCCACTGGCCGACCTCGCCCGCAGCTGGCCTGCGGCAACGCTGCAAGAAGCGCCATCACGCACCCAGGGGGTCATCCACACCATGTTCGATGGCAGCAAGGCGCCGGATCGCCCCATCTCGCTGCACGTGAGCGGCACCAACTTTCAGATCAGCGTCTGGCGGGCGCTGCTGCAGATCCCGCCCGCCAAGGTTGTGAGCTACGCCCAGGTGGCGAACGCCGTCGGCAACCCCAAAGCCGCCCGCGCCGTGGGGCTGGCGGTGGGTGCCAACCCCGTCGCCTTGATGATCCCCTGCCACCGTGTCATCCAGCAAAACGGCAAGCTCGGCGGCTATCACTGGGGCGAGACCCGCAAACAGGCGATCCACGCCTGGGAAGCGGCGAGGTATGAGTGAACGTGGGCTTTTTCTGCCTGACCTGAGGGAAGGGCGAAACAGGAGTGTTGGTAGTAAGTCAGTAGATAATCAGGCAACACCAGACTGCGTGTGGCGATATAAAACGGGGACATAAGAAGAATCGGGGCGCAGATCGCCCCTGTTGTTGCTTTGGCAAGGCATGGCGCTCAGCCGCCCCCCAGCGAATTGACGAAAAGACGTAGGTTGCAATAAGCGCAGCGCATTGCACCGTTTGCCGAGCGGCTTTTGTGCAAAACAGCAGAAACCAAATTAGCGGTGCAATTTCATTGCACCCTACGGCACTTGTCTTCAAAGTCGTAAATAGAACTCCCGATACAAATAAAACTACCTTTATAATCAGTTAAATATGCTATTTGGTCTTCGATATACTCTTTTGTTAAATACAGGCAAGATAGTATTTCTTCATAGGCAAGACGCTTAGTATCCCAAACTTGCTGCTTTACCCAGTATTTTTCATCAAACTGCCTTTTTATGCTTTCCACCGCTTCCGTATTCTTTTTTAGCTGTTCAATAGCTTTCAAAAAGTCATTGCTATGCGCAAGATTTTTTAACCGTGTTTGTAGATAAATACCGATAGGAACAACAATTAACGTTGTAATCAAAGTCGGCAAATATGGCAAAAATTCTTTCGAATTTACTCCTAGATTTAACTTATTCGCAAAAGCACGTAACTCCAAGCTTCTGACGACCGTAGGAAGTGAATTTAATGGCATTGTTACATGAACAATGACAGCCATTCCAAAATCTTACCTAGATCAATCCACACCGGTGACTTAATTAAGCCAGACTGAAAGGCAGCAAAAAATGCTAATATAGCCGTAAGTCTAAGCATCCAAGAGTTTGCGGACTTGGCAGATTTCGCCCTTGCAGTCTCAATTTGATATTGCTCTAAAGTGGCTATAGCTTTACCTGTGATTATAAACTCGAAGCTACTACCATTATTTTTCAACTCTCCTGATGCTACGAATGATGATAAATACAGATCCATTTTTTTACGCAATTCTGTTTTCTGTGGATGCAAATACCACCTAATTGAATATATGTAACTCATTAGGTCAAGCGACGAAAATGATTTGTGAGGCTCTTCTGATTGCCTGGAAAATATACTTTCTAGAATCTTCATTCTCTTTGGTAGTTGTAAGTTTCTCTTGTTGAAAAAATATTGTGGGACAGAATGTTTTGCTAAAATATATATTGACTGTAGCTTATATAACCCAGTCCATTCATGAAGGATATAATCTAGCACGCCGTTATATGTATGTGTCACCAGCCCATGATAATGATCAACTCGTAAACTCAAGCCAGAATAAAGCGAAAAAGGAATTACAGCCTCTGTACAGAATCCCCCACCTTCAAAATGATTGCCATTTAACCCATTTTCTTCAATAGAGTTAACGAGCATGATTGGGACATCGCCATTATAAATACTTATGGAATAGCAGTTAACCTGCTTTCCTAACTCTCCACTTCGAGGAATTTGAATAGGGCATGGCTGATTTAACAACTTGCTCAAAATATATTTAGTGATTTTATTCATGCCACCTCAAAAAAATAATTTTAAATCATTGCATTACTATTACTGGGATCTGAAAGTGTTTGCTTGATTTCTCCCCTACGCAATATATCTGTTCTGATTCATTGGTAACTCCAAAGAGGTCATATCCAGACGGGTATCCTAGCGAGCAAGACAGATAAGCAAAAGCAGATGATGATAGTTTCCTGAGCAAGATCAACAAATTAATCAATAAGTACAAATACTGTACCATGCATCAGAGATAACTGGTGGTGGAAATAAGAAAGACGCCCTAAGGCGTCTTTCTTATTTTAAGGACTTTGAGCAAAAAGGTTGGAGGTTATTCCCCCTCCCCATCTTGCCCCACAACCCAATCAGATCGGGGTGATGGAGGTGATATGGGCCGAGCCATCCAGAGACTGGAAGATCTGCACCACGGCTTCGCCATGGATCGGCTGGGCGAGCGGCACAGTGCTCTTGCACTTGAAGCGGTAGTTGGTGCCTGCCACCACCTGGGTGGAGACTTCAAAGGGTACGTACTGCACCCCGACAAATCCTTTCAGCGCCTGATCAAATACCGCCTGATCCTCGGCGGTCAGCTTGTGATATGCGGTCCATCCACCCACCAACACTGCTTGTTCTGACATATCAAACTCTCCGTGCTCTATGATCCCGACTCGTTTGGCCGTTCGGGCTGCGCCCCGTTGATTCAAGTGGTTTCCGGTCTCCACCGGGGTGTCATCACTGCCGGTTGGCGCGATGACGATGGGCCCGTTTGCGCAGCTATCTGCAACTGGATCAGCCCTCCCCCCAGCCACAAGCCGCTGTTGACAGCGGGCTCAATTGGCATGAGAGAGCCTAGTGCGGGATGGCAAAAATGCCCCTGTCACATATGACAGGGGCAAGGTGGCGAAAAAGCTGCTCGAAAAAAGAAGATGTGTTGCGCAAACGATTGAGAAAAGAAAAGACGCCTCAAGGGCGTCTTTTTGCATTTTTATGCTCGAAGGGCAGAACGGCGCGAGCCGCTTATTCCCATTCGATGGTTGCGGGCGGCTTGCCGGAAACGTCGTACACCACGCGGGAGATACCGTTGATCTCATTGATGATGCGGTTTGATACGTGACCGAGGAAGTCGTACGGCAGGTGAGCCCAGTGGGCGGTCATAAAGTCGATGGTCTCGACGGCGCGAAGCGCAATGACCCAGTCATATTTGCGACCATCGCCCATGACGCCAACGGAGCGCACCGGCAGGAAGACGGCGAACGCCTGGCTGACCTGGTTGTAGAGGTCAGCTTTGCGCAGCTCTTCGATAAAGACTGCATCGGCGCGGCGCAGAATATCGCAGTACTCTTTCTTCACTTCGCCAAGGACGCGCACGCCCAGACCCGGGCCCGGGAACGGGTGACGGTAGAGCATGTCGTAGGGCAGACCCAGCTCGAGGCCAACGCGGCGCACTTCGTCTTTGAACAGCTCGCGCAGCGGCTCGACCAGACCCATCTTCATCTCTTCCGGCAGGCCGCCGACGTTGTGGTGAGACTTGATGACGTGGGCCTTGCCGGTCTTGCTGGCAGCAGATTCGATAACGTCCGGGTAGATGGTGCCTTGCGCCAGCCACTTGGCGTTTTTCAGCTTTTTCGCTTCATCGTCAAACACTTCGACGAAGACGCGGCCGATGATCTTGCGCTTGGCTTCCGGCTCGTCAACACCGGCCAGGGCAGAGAGGAAGCGCTCTTCGGCATCGACCTTGATGATGTTCAGACCAAAGTGGTCACCAAACATCTCCATCACCTGCTCGCCTTCGTTCAGGCGCAGCAGGCCGTTGTCCACGAAGACGCAGGTCAGGCGATCGCCGATGGCGCGGTGCACCAGCATGGCGACCACGGAGGAGTCGACACCACCGGAGAGACCGAGGATCACTTCATCGTCGCCCACCTGCTCGCGAATGCGGGCAACGGCGTCGTCGATGATGGTGGCCGGGGTCCACAGGCATTCGCAGCCACAGATGTCTTTGACGAAGTGCTCCAGCATCCGGGCACCCTGACGGGTGTGGGTCACTTCCGGGTGGAACTGCACGCCGTAGAAGCGCTTGGCCTCACACGCCATGGCCGCGTGGGGGCAGGTCGGGGTCCGGGCGATGGTGGTGAAGTCGGCCGGAATGGTGGTGACCTTGTCACCGTGGCTCATCCAGACATCCAGCAGGGCATTGCCGTTGTCGGCGATGGCATCTTCGATATTGCGCAAGAGGGCGCTGCTCTTGCCAGCTTCGCCCAGCACTTCCACCTTGGCGTAACCGAATTCACGCTCGGTAGAGGATTGCACCTTGCCACCCAGCTGCTCGGCCATGGTCTGCATGCCATAGCAGATGCCGAACACAGGGACACCGGCGTTGAACACATACTCGGGGGCGCGCGGGCTGCCCGCTTCGGTGACGGACTCGGGGCCGCCGGAGAGGATGATGCCGCTCGGATTGAATTCGCGGATCTGCTCTTCGGTTACGTCCCAGGCCCACAGTTCGCAGTAAACGCCGATTTCGCGCACGCGGCGGGCGATCAGCTGGGTGTACTGGGAACCGAAGTCGAGGATAAGGATACGGTGCTGGTGAATGTCTTTAGTCATTTTATTCCTGCATCAGGCTGATGTTGTCACAAAGGGCACGGGATAAAAAAAGGGTGGAAAAACGGGGCGCAGGGCCCCGTTTTATCAGCCCATCCGATAGTTGGGGGCTTCTTTGGTAATGGTCACATCGTGGACGTGGGACTCTTTCATCCCGGCGCCGGAGATGCGCACGAATTCAGCTTTGGTGCGCATGTCGTCGATGGTGGCGCTGCCGGTCAGGCCCATGGAGGAGCGCAGGCCGCCCATCTGCTGATGGATGATCTCTTTGAGGCGACCCTTGTACGGCACGCGACCTTCGATGCCTTCCGGCACCAGCTTGTCGGCGGCGTTGTCGGTCTGGAAGTAGCGGTCGCTGGAGCCTTTGGACATGGCGCCCAGGGAACCCATACCACGGTAGGATTTGAAGGAGCGACCCTGATAGAGCTCGATCTCGCCCGGCGCTTCTTCAGTACCGGCGAACATGGAACCCACCATGACGCAGCTGGCGCCCGCGGCAATGGCCTTGGCGATGTCGCCGGAGAAGCGGATACCGCCATCGGCAATCACCGGAATACCGGTGCCTTCCAGCGCGTCAACGGCGTCGGAAATGGCAGTGATCTGGGGCACGCCCACGCCGGTCACGATACGGGTAGTACAGATGGAGCCCGGGCCGATACCGACCTTGACGGCATTGACACCGGCAGCAACCAGTGCCTTGGCGCCAGCGGCGGTCGCCACGTTGCCACCGATGATCTGCAGATCCGGATAGGCTTCGCGGGTGGCTTTGATGCGATCCAGCACACCCTGGGAGTGGCCGTGGGAGGAGTCGATCAGCAGCACGTCAACACCGGCTTCCACCAGCGCGGCGACGCGCTCTTCGTTGCCGGCACCGGCACCGACGGCAGCACCGACCCGCAGACGACCCTTGTCATCTTTACAGGCGTGGGGCTTGCGCTCGGCTTTCTGGAAATCTTTAACGGTGATCATGCCCTTGAGTTTGAAGTCGGCGTTCACCACCAGCACTTTTTCGATGCGGTGCTTTTGCATCAGGGCAACCACCTCTTCACGAGGGGCCCCTTCACGCACGGTGACCAGACGATCTTTCTGGGTCATGATCTGTTCAACGGTCTGGGAGAGGTCAATCACGAAGCGCACGTCACGGCCGGTGATGATACCGACCAGCTGATTGCCGTCAGTCACCACAGGGTAACCGGCGAAGCCATTCTTGTGGCTCAGCTCCTTGATTTGGGCGATGGTCATGTCAGGGCGCACGGTAACGGGGTCAGTGACCACGCCGCTTTCGTACTTCTTGACCTTGCGCACTTCGGCAGCCTGCTGCTCGATGGACATGTTCTTGTGGATAAAGCCGATACCGCCTTCCTGGGCCAGTGCGATAGCCAGACGGGCTTCGGTCACTGTGTCCATGGCAGCGGAGATCATCGGGATGTTCAAGCTGATGGCGGAGGTCAGCTTGGTACGCAGATCGGCAGTATTGGGAAGAACTTCGGAGTGGGCGGGAACCAACAGTACATCGTCGAAGGTTAACGCTTCTTTGGCAATCCTGAGCATGGCAATATCTCACCGTTGAGGAAGTGGGGGTGTAAAATATTGCCGACGAAGTTTACTCACGGATTGGTCACTGGTAAAGAAGTTTTTTGAATTTTTTATGGCGTAGCCCTCATTTAGGAGGCCAAAACGCCAAAAAACCAAGATTATCAGTACGAAAACCGCCATTTCGGGGCAAAAGAGTTGGCAAAGTGGTGTTTTATGCACCCTGCCCGTTTGCCAGATGCCCCTCTCAGCGCGGTCAGAATGGCTCCCCTTCTCCCTGTCAAAACCACCCGAACAGCGCCGCCAGACCGCTTATTTTTCCACCACTTTTTCCGATAAAAACAGCCGCAAAATCACCGATTCGGAGAGGCAGTCAGGTCCCCGTTATTGCCACACTATTGCCACACTTCGGAGGCATAAAACTGCACTGTTGCACCTACGAAACGTTCTCTGCCTTGGTGGTTTCACTGGTGCAAAAATTGCCCGTTTTCGTGCTGACAAATGCTTTCCCGATAATCCTGTTCCTTTGCATCCGACTCTTGCGTATCATGACTAACACGCTGAATTGAAATGGAATTTCATGATGGGTCGACAACTTCACCAAGGACGGGCGGCGATTACGCTGGCAGCGCTCGGGGTCGTCTACGGCGATCTGGGCACCAGCCCGCTCTATGCCCTC
This sequence comes from Aeromonas sp. 603404, assembly GCF_049171775.1. Taxonomy (NCBI): domain Bacteria; kingdom Pseudomonadati; phylum Pseudomonadota; class Gammaproteobacteria; order Aeromonadales; family Aeromonadaceae; genus Aeromonas; species Aeromonas sp. 603404. The sequence continues at coordinate 326,346 of NZ_JAAKPE010000001.1, read as the reverse complement.
AAGGAGTGCTTTGCCGGCCACATCGGTTTGCAGCCGGGCCCGCAGGAGGTTCTCTCCCTCATCTCCCTCTTCTTCTGGACCATCATGGTGGTGGTCTCGTTCAAATATGTGCTGCTGGTGCTGAGTGCCGACGACAAGGGTGAAGGGGGCGTGTTGACCCTCGCCTCGCTGGCATCGCGCCGCCTCTCGCCCCGCGCCCGTGCTATCGCCATGCTGCTTGGCCTGGTCGGGGTGGGACTTTTTGCTGGGGATGCGGTGATCACTCCCGCCATCTCGGTACTCTCTGCCGTCGAGGGGCTGGAGGTGCTCGCCCCGGATCTCGCCCCCTTTGTGCTCCCCGTGACCCTGATCGTGCTGGTCATTCTCTTTGGCGCCCAGCATTACGGCACAGCGGGGATAGGCCAGTTGTTCGGCCCCATCATGCTGCTCTGGTTTGGCGTGCTGGCCCTGCTGGGAGCCATCGAGATCATCCAGAATCCGGTCATTCTGCAGGCCATCAATCCGCGTTATGCCATTGATTTTATTGTCGAGCGGCCCGGTGTTGCCTTCATTACCCTGGGCGCCGTGGTGCTCTGCGTGACGGGGACAGAGGCGCTCTACGCCGACATGGGTCACTTTGGCCGCGGTGCCATCCGACTGGCGTGGGGCTCGCTGGTGATGCCGGCCCTGCTGCTCAACTACTTCGGTCAGGGCGCGCTGCTGCTGCGCAATCCCGCCACCGTCGAGAACCCCTTCTAACTGCTCGCCCCCTCCTGGCTCACCCTGCCACTGCTGGTGCTGGCCACCATGGCGACCGTCATCGCCTCGCAGGCGGTTATCTCCGGCACCTACTCGGTGGTGCGTCAGGCGATCCTGCTCGGCTATCTGCCCCGTCAGGAGATCCGCCACACCTCCGAGCGGGAGATTGGCCAGATCTACCTGCCGCTGGTGAACTGGTTGCTGCTGGCGGGAATTGTCATCGTGATCCTCTGGTTCCAGACCTCCAGCAATCTGGCCGCCGCCTACGGTATCGCCGTCACCGGTACCATGGTGCTCACTACCCTGCTGCTGATGGTGGTAGCCGCCACACGCTGGAAGTGGCCACGCTGGCTGATTGCGCTGGTGTGCGCGCCGCTGCTGCTGGTAGACGCCACCTTCTTTGCCGCCAACAGTACCAAGCTGCTGGCGGGCGGCTGGCTCCCCATTCTGTTTGCCCTGCTCGCCATTCTGGTGATGACTACCTGGAAACGGGGGCGCGAGCTGGTGCTCGATAAACTGGAGAACAAGTCGTTTGCCCTGACCCGCTTTGTCGACAACATGCTTGAGCACCCGCCGCTGCGGGTGCCGGGCACAGCCGTGTTCTTGTCGCGCTCCGAGAAGGTGGTGCCCCACGCCATGCTGCACAACCTCAAACACAACAAAATCCTGCACGAACGGATCATTTTCCTCACCGTTCGCATCAAAGATGAACCCTGGCTCGCCTTTAGCGAACGGGTCCAGCTCAAACAGCTCGGGGATGGTTTTTGGCAAGTGGTGGCCCATTTTGGCTACAAGGAGACCCCCGACATGGAGGAGATCTTTCAAGCCTGTGCCCAGCACGACCTTAAAGTCGCCATGAGCCAGACTTCCTTCTTCCTTTCGCACGAAAATCTGGTCAGCACCGATATTCCGGGCATGGCCCGCTGGCGCGAGGGGCTGTTTGTCTGGATGAATCGCAACGCCCTCAAGGCGACCGATTTCTTCCATATCCCGGCCAACCGGGTAGTGGAGTTGGGGGTATTGCTGGAGCTTTAATTTCCTTTGTTTCACTCCCACTGCTGTTTGTCACAAATTGAGGGTGAAAATAAAAAAGCGGTTTTTTCCCAAACTGTTCTTCCGGGAACAGAGGTGACGATCTCGGCGGGATATACTGACTCAGCCGTCACTAACGTCCCCCGATCAGGCAAAGAGAAATGGGGCTTAGCATCGGCTCTGATCATCTGATACAGGACTCTCGATAATGAACGACGACATTGCTTGGCCATGCGCGCTTCATCCATCCACTCAGGCGAACTTGTTGGCACTGGCAAAGCCATTTGATTGCCAGCGCCTGACGGGCAGTCTGCCGGGCGTGATCTATGTGTCATCCGGTTGTCTTGTCGGCTATGCAGCCAATGCCAGCATGAGCAACTCCCTTGGCCTTATTTTTGGACGGGGCTGCTGGCTGGGCACACAGTCAATTCATAATCCGGCCTACGCCCCCTCCGAGCGCTATGAAACACTGTGGCCGACCGAGTTGTGGCTATTTCCCAGAGCAGATGTTGAATCGTTATCCGAGAAAGACCCGGAAGTATTCAAGTTTTTGTTTCATATCGCCCAGCAAGTAGTGCGTATCAGTTTGCAGATGGGGAGCAATACTCTTTTTTGTCTGACTACCCGCATCGCCTATGTCTTGCTGGAGCTGGTCGCCAAAAATACCGCGGCAGATCCCTTTGCCTCCTCATTGCAAATTACTCAGCAGAAGCTCAGCCAGATTGCTGGAATCAGCCGCCCCAGAGTCAATGAGGTGCTAAAAGAGCTGGCTCGAACGGGCGAGATCACGATTCGGCGCGGAGGGCTGGATATCACCGACATGGCCTCCTTGAAAGCCAGATTGCATCCGTTCAGCTTGATGTATTACGACCCAGTGCCGCACATCCAGACCCAATAAGCGGGAGCTCAGAGGGACTATCACAACACCTTCTGGATATTCATCACACTGTTTAGCAGAGGATTTCATGAGCCAACCCAGTTTGCAGTTACCTCCTCTTCCGGCCGGACGCCATTATCGCTTCCACACCATGGTGAAACCCGGCGGCGCACGCTGCAATATCGACTGCGATTACTGCTTCTATCTACATAAAAGTGAACTGTTGGGCCACGAACGACACGCTCGGATGGACGACAGTGTGCTCGAGCAGCATATACGCCAATACATAGAAGCCCAGACCGGTGATGAGGTGATCTTTTCATGGCAAGGAGGTGAGCCCACGCTGATGGGGCTGGCATTCTTTGAGCGCATTGTTGAACTGCAGACACGTTATGCCAAACCCGGCCAATACATTGGCAACGACCTGCAGACCAACGGCATTGCACTGGATGATGGCTGGATTGCCTTTCTCAAAACCCACGGTTTTCATGTCGGATTATCCATCGACGGGCCTCGTTCCCTGCACGATGCCTACCGCAAGAGCCGCAGCGGCAAGTCGACCTTCGATCAGGTCATGATGGCAGCCCGACGCCTGCGTGAGGCCGACATCCCCTTTGCCGCGTTATGCGTCGTCAACCGGCTCAATGCCCTGCATCCGGTTGCCGTGTATCGCTTTCTGGTCGATGAGGTTGGGGCAACTCGGGTCCAATTTACTCCGGCGGTCGAGCCGCAGGCATTCAAGGTTCAAGCCCCCTCTCTGCTCTCGGCCAAAAGCCAGCCAAAACAGGGTGACGCCCGGGCGACCCCGGCCCATCCTCTCTCCATCGTGACCGCCTGGTCGGTCGATCCTGACGACTACGGTGCTTTCCTTTGCCAGGTCTGGGATGAGTGGTTTCAAAAAGACATTGGAACTGTCCACGTTAATCTGTTTGAAACCGTGATAGCCCAATCAGCAGGTATGCCAGCCCAGACCTGTACCCAGTCAGAATTTTGCGGCAAGGCGCTGGCCATTGAACATAACGGTGACGTTTTTTCCTGCGACCATTTCGTTTATGAGAACTATCGCATCGGCAATATCTTGCATACCCACCTCGGCGATATGGCATTTTCCAGCGTACAGCAGCAATTTGGCATGAATAAAAAGGCATCATTGCCTGCGCAGTGCCGCAGCTGCAATTATCTGAAATTATGTTGGGGAGAGTGTCCCAAGAACCGAATCATTAATACCAAAACGGGTGAACCTGGCTTGAATTATCTTTGCCAGGGGCTTTATCGATTCTTTGACCATATAGGTCCAGATGTTGTTCGTATTTTAAAAGCGCTGGGTTATCTCACTTGATAATTCGGCCAATTGAAAAAAGGCAGAGTCGTTGTTTATTTCAATACAACAAAGGAGAGTTATCATGCGTAAAACGCTTATCGCGACCGCGATGCTCACGGCAATGTCCGTCGTGCCATCGCTGCATGCCGCAGAAGCAAAAAAACCAAATATTTTGGTCATTTTTGGCGATGATATCGGCTGGCAAAACGTGAGTGCCTACGGCATGGGCACTATGGGTTACCGGACACCCAATATTGACAGCATTGCCCAGCAAGGGGCCATGTTTACCGATCATTATGCCCAACCCAGCTCGACGGCAGGACGGGCAGCCTTTATCACCGGCCAATACCCCATTCGTTCCGGCATGACGACAGTCAGCATGCCAGGGGGCTCGCTGGGTCTGAAAAGCGCCTCCCCTTCATTGGCCGAAGTGTTGAAGGCACAGGGCTATGCCACCGGACAATTTGGCAAAAACCACCTTGGCGATCACAACTTCTCCCTACCCACGGTTCACGGCTTTGACGAGTTCTTTGGCAACCTCTACCACCTCAACACCCAGGAAGAGTCCGAGCAACGGGACTACCAGCGATTTGCCAAGGATTATTCCGGATCCGTCGAGAAGTACGACCAGAAATTTGGTACCAGAGGGGTACTGCACTGCTACGCCACCACGAAGGAAGATAAAACGGTCGAGCCACGTTTTGGCGAAGTAGGCAAACAGAAATGCACCGACACAGGCCCGCTGACCCAAGAACGGATGAAGGCATTTGACGAAGAAGAGGTGATCCCGAAAGCTCTGGGCTTTATGGACAAAGCTGGTTCTTCGAACAAACCCTTCTTTGTCTGGCTCAATACCAGCCGCATGCATCTGTATACCCGCCTCAATGAGAAATGGCGTTATGCCGCGGAAGAGTACACCAGTGAATATGACTATCATGGCAGCGGCATGCTGCAGCATGACCATGATATTGGCCTCGTACTCGATTATTTGAAGAAAAAGGGGCTGGATAAAGACACCATTGTTGTTTACAGCACGGACAATGGCCCGGAACACTCCTCTTGGCCTTATGGCGGTACCACCCCCTTCCGCGGTGAAAAAATGTCTACCTATGAAGGTGGGGTGAGAGTACCTATGATGGTTCGCTGGCCGGGGCATATTCCTGCTGGTACCGTCTTGAACGGTATTCAGGGTCATCAAGACCTCTTTACTACCCTTGCAGCAGCGGCAGGTGAAACCAATGTCGCAGACAAGATGATGAAAGAGAAGAAACAATATATCGATGGCATCAACAACCTAGATTATTGGGAAGGGAAAACCAATAAATCCAACCGCGATTCCATTCTTTATTATTACGAAGACAAGCTAACTGCGGTGCGACTTGGCCAATGGAAATTCCACTTCTCCACCAAGGAGGATTATTATGCCAATGTGGTTCCCTTGACCGTTCCCAAAATATATAACCTGCGGGCCGACCCTTTCGAGAGTTACGACTCCCGCGATGCACAGGGACATTTGTTGCAAAAAATGTCGTGGTTGCTGGCCCCCGTCAATGAAATTGTCAGTGACCACCTCAAGACGCTGGTGAAATATCCCCCCGTGCAAGGCGGCACCAGTTTCGATATGTCCAATCTGGTCTCCGAAACAATCAAGAAGGGCCAACAGTGATGGCCCAACCATAAATCTGATGCGGCCCTTTGGGGCCGCTTTTTATGGGTGAGCTAGATGCCTTTGCCCACGACCTGTTTGCCCTGCTGCTGACCGGTTTTGAACCGGCTGCCAGCAATGTCACCCGCCTTGCCCGGCGCTCAGCCAAAACGGGAGGCCAATAATGGCATTCGGTTCCCTACCCGGCGATGAGGATGAGCAGCCCCTCAGCGAAATCAACATGATCCCGATGATCGATGTGATGCTGGTGCTGCTTATCGTCTTTATGATCACCGCGCCCTTGCTCACCAACGCGGTCAAACTCGATCTGCCCCAAGCGAGCAGCCAGCTCAATCAGCCCAAACCGGAGGCGATCACCCTCTCCATCGACAGCACGGGCAAAACCTACTGGAACGAGCAGGAGGTGGATGAAACGGCGCTGCTGGCCCGCATGGAGAGCGCCAGCAAAGCTCCCGGCGAGTTGCCCGAGATCCAGCTGCGCATCGACCGACGGGTCGAATATGGCACCATCGCCAACGTGATGGCAGCGGCGTCTCGCCACGGTCTGCACAAGATCGCCTTTGTCAGCCAACCGCAGAACGAATGAAAACCCTGCAAGGACGATATCGGATGCTCGGGCCGATAGAGGCTCGGCACCTGCCCCGTGCTGGGGTAAGATAGCGGCCATCGTTTTATCCCGGCCCCGCCGGGGCAGACCACAGGTACACCTTTGAACCGATTTACCCCATCCAGTGCGGCGAACGGCCGCGAGCAGCAGGTCTTTACCGTCACCCGCCTCAACAGCGCCGTGCGCATGATCCTGGAGCAGGATCTGGGGCTGGTGTGGCTGACCGGCGAACTCTCCAATCTGGCGATGCCAAGCTCCGGCCACTGGTACTTCTCCCTCAAGGACATGTCGGCCCAGGTGCGCTGCGCCATGTTCAAGGGCAACAACCGGCGGGTGGCCTTCCGCCCGCAGGATGGCATGCAGGTGCTGGTGCAGGCGCGGGTCTCCCTCTATGAGCCGCGCGGCGACTACCAGCTGATCATCGAGTCGATGCAGCCCGCAGGCGATGGCGTGCTGGCGCTGCGTTTTGAAGAGCTCAAGCGCCGTCTCGGCGCCGAGGGGCTGTTTGACGAAGCCCGCAAGCGGCCGCTGCCCCGTGAACCGCGGGCGGTGGGCCTTATCACCTCCGCCACAGGTGCCGCCCTGCACGATATGCTGACGGTGCTTAAACGGCGCGCGCCGGATCTGCCGGTCTTTATCTACCCGACTCAGGTACAGGGGAGCGCCGCCATCAGCCAGATCGTCGCGGCGATCGCCAAAGCGAACCAGCGCGCCGAGGTGGATGTGCTGATCGTCGGGCGCGGCGGCGGCTCCCTCGAAGATCTCTGGTGCTTCAACGAAGAGGCGGTGGCGCGTGCCATTGCCCACTCTGCCATCCCGGTGGTGAGCGCGGTGGGCCACGAGGTGGATGTCACCATCAGCGACTTTGCCGCCGACTTGCGCGCCCCTACCCCGTCGGCCGCCGCCGAGCTGGTGGCGCCGGATCAGAGCGCCCGTGCCCAGCGCCTCGTCCACCTCAAGCAGCGACTGCTGCAGGCGATGAGCCGCCAGCAGACCGCCGCCCGCCACGATTTCATCCTGCTGCAAAAGCGGCTCGACCATCAGGATCCGAAGCGGCGGCTGGAGCAACAGTCCCAGCGCCTCGACGAGCTTTCCACCCGTTTGCAGCAGCTATTGCGCCAGCGGCTGCATCAGGGAGAGCGGCGCCTCACCAACCTTGAGCTGCGCCTGCAGGGAAAAAGTCCGGAGCGCCTCTTGGCAGCTGGCAAGCGCCGCCACCAGCTGGCCGAGGAGCGGCTTCATGCCCTGATTGCCAAGCGCCAGGATCTGGCAAGCCACCGCCTCGCCATGCTTACCGCCCGCCTCGACGGGGTGAGCCCGCTCGCTACTCTGGGGCGCGGCTACTCCATCACCCGCACTGCGCGTGGCGAAGTCATCAGCCGCGCCGATCAGGTCAACAGTGGCGACCAGCTCGTCACCACCCTGGCACAAGGGAGCCTGCAGGTACGGGTCGAGGAAATTATCAAAGACCCAGCGCAGTAGATCCGCTGCGCCAAACCACCAGCCAGCATGCTGCCCAGCTCGGCTGTTGGCCCGTTAATCAACCAAACAAAAAGGCCACCACCGCAAACACGGTGGTGGCCTTTTTGGTCTCGGGTGCTTGCGACCTCACCCCTTGGCGCGGCGGGCGACCAGGGTGAACTTGTAGTCATCGCTCTTGAAGAAGTTGCGACTGAACTCGAACACGGTGCCATCTTGCAAGAAGCCACGGGAAACCTTCTCGATAATGGGCTTGGCAGGATCGATACCAAGCGCCTCCACCACCTGCGCCGAGGGGAGCACCGGAATGATCTCCTGTTCGCTGCGGTCGATCACCAGCTGCTTGACCTCTTCGATGTAGTGGTACTTGGAGCCCTGCATCACCGCATAGCTGAGGTCGGGGAAGAGGGCGAGCGGCATCCAGGTCTCCTCCAGCGTTACCGCGATCTGGCGAATAAAGCGCACCCGCTTGACGTAATAGACCAGCGCCCCTTCCAGCAGATTGAGCCGCTCGGCCAGCTCGCTGCTCGCCTTGATCACCTCGAAGGCGAGAATGTCGCTGTGGGTCTCGGCCGCCGGATCGGTCACCTTCTCATAGAGGCTGGTGAGCTGATAGATGTCGTAGTTCACCTTCTCCTGCCGCACGTAGCTGCCGCTGCCCTGAATGCTCTCGATGACGTTGAGTTCGGTCAGCTGCTTGAGGGCCTGACGCACCGTTACCCGGCTCACCCCGAACTGCTCGCGCAGCTCGGCTTCGGTGGGCAGGGCATCGCCGGGGGCCAGCTCCCCTTGCGCAATCCACTGCTGGATGGTGTCGGCTATCTGGCGATACATAGGTTTTTTCGACACGAAAGGCCACCTCGTCGGCTCTGCGCCATGATAAATGGAAGAGGCGCCATTCTACCCCAGTTGCCCGGCAGACAAAACGGCTTGGCCTCATTTGACCTAACAAATCACCTCGATCAAACAATACAAAAACAATACAAATAACAAATTGTATGATACCACTCACAAAAATTAGTCGGCCGGTTTGTTAGCATCGCTGTCACTTTCACCATGACGGCTTGCTGGCAAGCCAACCTGACAGAGGATCATCATGAATCTGACCAGTCTTACCGGCCCCCATCTCATCACGCTGCAAACCCGGTTTGCCGATCGGGATGCGGCCATTCATGCCCTGGCTGATCGGCTCGATCAGGCCGGCAAGCTGCACGACAAGGCCGCCTTTCTGGCCGCGGTCATGGCCCGCGAGGCACAGGGCCCCACCGCCCTTGGCGAAGGGCTGGCGGTGCCCCACGGCAAGTGCGATGCGGTGCGTGAAGCGGCCTTTGCCGTCGCCACCCTGAGCGAAGAGCTGGGTTGGGATGGGATCGACGGCCCCGAGCCGGTCAACCTGATCTTCATGCTGGCGATCCCGACCGATCAGGCGGGCTCCACCCATATGCAGCTGCTCACCACCCTCACCACCGCCCTGGTGGATGACGATACCCGCGAGGCGGTGCTGGCGGCCCAGAGTGCCGAGCAGCTGATGGCGCTGCTCGATGGTGAAGGGGATAGCGGCAAGCAACCAGCAAAAGAAGACAACTTAGATACAAATCAACCCACTGTGGTCTGTGTCACCGCCTGTCCGGCGGGGATCGCCCACACCTATATGGCCGCCGAGTATCTGGAAAAAGCGGGGCGCAAGCTGGGCATTCGGGTACTGGTCGAGAAGCAGGGTGCCAATGGCATCGAGGATCGCCTGCCGCAAGAGGCGCTCGATGCTGCGGTAGCCTGCATCTTCGCCGCCGAGGTGGCCATCAAGGAGCAGGAGCGTTTTTCCGGTATCCCCCGGATCGAGACGCCGGTGGCCGAGCCCATTCGCCATGCCGAGCGGATCCTGAATGAGGCGCTGGAAGCGGCCAAGGCCGGTCGCACCGCCCCGACGCCCAACCCCAACCAGAGCGACGCGCCAACCGGCAAGAAGGTGGGCCTCAGGACCGAGCTCAAGCAGGCGCTGCTGAGCGGTATCTCCTTTGCCGTGCCGCTCATCGTGGCGGGCGGTACCGTGCTCGCCGTTTCTGTGCTGCTGGCCCAGATCTTCGGCCTGCAACATCTGTTTGATACCGAGAACTCCTGGCTCTGGATGTACCGCAAGCTGGGCGGCGGCATGCTGGGCACCCTGATGGTGCCGGTGCTGGCGGCCTATACCGCCTATTCGCTGGCAGACAAACCGGCGCTGGGCCCGGGCTTTGCGGCGGGACTGGCCGCCAACATGATTGGCTCCGGTTTCCTCGGTGGCGTGGTCGGTGGCCTGATCGCCGGTTACCTGATGCGCTGGGTCAAGCAGCATGTGCGCCTCAGCCCCAACTTCAACGGCTTTCTCACCTTTTACCTCTATCCGGTGATCGGCACCCTGGTGGCGGGCAGCCTGATGCTGTTTGTCATCGGCCAGCCGGTAGCCTGGCTCAACAACAGCCTCACCGAGTGGCTCAACGGCCTCTCCGGCACCAATGCGCTGGTACTGGGCGCCCTGCTCGGTTTTATGTGCTCGTTTGACCTGGGTGGTCCGGTCAACAAGGCGGCATACGCCTTCTGCCTCGGCGCCATGGCCAACGGGGTCTACGGCCCCTACGCCATCTTCGGTGCGGTCAAGATGGTCTCGGCCTTTACCGTCACCACCTCCACCCTGCTGGCGCCGCGCCTGTTCCAGACCTTCGAGATCGAGACCGGCAAGTCGACCTGGCTGCTGGGGCTGGCAGGGATCACCGAGGGCGCCATTCCGATGGCCATCGAAGATCCAATCCGGGTGATCGGCTCCTTCCTCGCAGGCTCGGTCGTCACCGGCGCCATGGTGGGAGCCATGGGGATTGGTCTCTCCACCCCGGGGGCCGGCATCTTCTCCCTGTTCCTGCTCCACGATGGCGGCCACGGTGCCCTGATGGCGGCCGCCGTCTGGCTCGGTGCGGCGCTGGTGGGCACCCTTATCTCCACTGTGGTGCTGATCGGCTGGCGCCGTCACGCCATGCAGCGCGGCACCTATCAGGTGGTCGCCGCAGAGTAAGGCTCATCTTCACCACCGTTTTTTCAACAGACTATTTTTCCGCACGGCAGGCATGGGCCGCCGTGCGTCAGCAAAGGATCATTGTCATGACAGTTTCACGAGTTCACATCACGCCACACATGCACTGGGATCGGGAGTGGTACTTCACCACCGAGGAGTCCCGCATCCTGCTGGTCAACAACATGGCGGAGATCCTGGCGCGGCTTGAATCCGACCCCGACTACAAGTTCTATGTGCTGGACGGCCAGACCGCGGTGCTGGAGGATTACTTCGCCATCCAGCCCGAGAACAAGGCCCGGGTGAAGGCGCTGGTGGAGGCGGGCAAACTCATCATCGGCCCCTGGTACACCCAGACCGACACCATGCAGGTAAGCGGCGAGTCCATCCTGCGCAACCTGCTTTACGGGATGCGCGACTGCCTTAGCCTTGGTGAGCCGATGAAGATCGGTTACCTGCCCGACTCGTTCGGCATGTCCTCCCAGCTGCCCCACATTTTCAACGGCTTCGGGATCGAGCGGGCCATGTTCTGGCGCGGCTGCTCCGAGCGCCACGGCACCGACAAGACAGAGTTCCTCTGGCAGAGCAACGATGGCAGCGAGGTGACCGCCCAGGTGCTGCCGCTTGGCTACGCCATCGGCAAGTACCTGCCGGAAGATGAGGCTGGCCTGCGCAAGCGGCTCGAATCCTACTTCGAGGTGCTGGAGAAGGCCTCGGTCACTCAGGATATCCTGCTGCCCAACGGCCACGATCAGATGCCGCTGCAACAGAACATCTTCGCCATCATCGACAAGCTGCGCGAGATCTACCCCCAGCGTGAATTCCACATGAGCCGCTTCGAGCAGGTCTTCGAGCGCATCGAGGCGTGCCGCGACCAGCTGGCCACCCTCAAGGGGGAGTTCAACGACGGCAAATACATGCGGGTACACCGCACCATCTCCTCCACCCGGATGGACATCAAGCTGGCCCACGCCGCTATCGAGAACAAGATCGTCAACATCCTCGAACCGCTGGCGAGCATCGCCTGGGCGCTCGGCTTCGAGTACCACCACGGGCTTTTGGAGAAGATGTGGAAAGAGATCATGAAGAACCACGCCCACGACAGCATCGGCTGCTGCTGCAGCGACAAGGTACATCAGGAGGTGATGACCCGCTTCATTCTGGCCGACGACATGGCCGAGAACCTGATCCGCTTCTACATGCGCAAGATTGTCGACAACATGCCAGTGGCTCTCTGTGAAGACGGGGTACAGGTGGCCGACAAGCTCTGCCTGTTCAACCTGATGCCCTTCCCCCGTCAGGAGGTGATCAACACCAGCATCCGCATTCGCGCCCAATCCTTTGCCCTGCGCGATGAAGCGGGCCAACCGGTCCCCTACTTCATCCGCGCCAAGCGCGAGATTGACCCGGGTCTGGTAGACAGACAGATCGTGCACTACGGCAACTATGACCCCTTTATGGAGTACGACATCCAGCTCTGCCATCCGCTGCCGTCCATGGGCTACTGCACCCTCCATATCGAGGGCAATCAGCCGGGGCTGGAGCAGCCGGTGACTGCCAGCGGCAAGCTGCTGGAGAACGATTTTTACCGCATTGTCCTCAACGACAACGGCACTTTGCAGATCCTGGACAAGCTGCGCGGCACCACATTTGATCAGGTGCTCACGCTCGAAGAGGGCTCCGATGATGGCGACGAGTATGACTACTCGCCATCGCGGGACGAGTGGCTGCGTTACTCCACCGAGTTTGCGGTGACCCGTGAGGTCACCCATGAAGCGTGGCAGAGCATCGCCACCCTCAAGCTTCGCATGGCCTTGCCTGCCAACCTCGCCGAGCGGGCCAGCCGCCAGTGCAGTGGTCACCTCGATGTCACCTGCCGCATCACGCTGGCGCATCAGAGTCCGCGCATCGACATCGAGCTGGAACTCGACAATCAGGCCGATGATCACAGGGTGCGAGTGCTGATCCCCACCCCCTTCCCGAGCGACACCGTGGTTTCCGATAACCAGTTTGGCTGCATCATCCGCCCCACCCGCGACAGCGCCATGGCGAACTGGGAAGCGGAAGGTTGGAAAGAGGCCCCCATTCCGGTCTGGCAGCTGATGAACTTCGTCGCCCTGCAAGATGGCAAGCAGGGACTGGCGGTACTGAGCGACGGTCTGCGCGAGTTTGAAGTGATCGGCGAGCAGTGCGACACCCTGGCACTCACCCTGCTGCGCGGGGTCGGCGTACTCGGTAAAGAGGAGCTGTTGCTGCGCCCGGGTCGCCCCTCCGGCATCAAACTGCCCACCCCGGACTCCCAGGTGCGCGGCAAGCTCAGCTGCCGTTTCAGCCTGCTGGCGTTTGCTCGCGATCACATCAGCGCCAACGTGATGCAGGCGGCGCGCAGCTACCTCACCCCGGTGCGCTGCTACAACAAGATCCCGTTCGATGCCATGAAGCTCAACAAGGCGAGCTTCACCACCCCGCTGCACTTCAGTCTGCTCTCCATGGATCCCTCCGGTCCGGTGCTGAGCGCCCTGAAAAAAGCCGAGGATGAAGAGGCGCTGGTGGTCCGGGTCTACAACCCGAGCGAGCAAGCGGCACTGGAAGGGGGCAAGGTGACCAGCGAACACGCCCTGAGCGAGTGGCAAGCGGTGCGGATGGATGAGCAGCCCCTGCCCCTTGAGCTGGCTGCTGGCGAGTTTGGCGAACTGGCGCCCTGCCACTCCCGCAGCGTGCGCTTTCGGATGGCTCGCGGCTAACCGCCGGTAACACCCACAGCTAGCAACAGGCGGGGAAGAGTCATCCCCTCCCCGCCGGTTTATCCCTCAGACAGGTCTATCCAGCTTGATAAAGACATAAAAAAATCCCCGCCAATTGGCGGGGATTTTTATTGGAACGTTATTAGCCCCATCAGCGAGAGCGCCCTGCTTAGCTGGCCTTGCGCAGGATCTGCTCAAGGTAGCGGGCAAAGTCGTGACCGTGATGCTCCAGCAGTTTCGGGAACATGGAGATGGAGGTCATGCCTGGGAAGGTGTTGATCTCGTTGAGCAGGATCTCGCCCTCGTCGGTCAGGAAGAAGTCGATGCGCGAGAGATGAGTCAGTTTCAGCTGACGGAACGCCTTGAGGGCATACTCGTGAATGGCGTCAGCCTGCGCCTCGGTCAGCCCCTCTGCACGCAGTGCAGTCTCGGTATGGCTGGCACTGCTGTACTTCTCTTCATAGGTGTAGAACTTGTCCTGCGGGACACAGATCTCGCCCGGATAGGTGGCCACCAGCTCGTCACCGTACTGGTAAACAGCCACTTCCAGCTCACGCGGCTTGACCGCCTTCTCAATCAGTACCTGCTCGGAGTAACCGAAGGCATCGGCAATGCCCTTCACCAGATCCGCTTCGTTGCTGGCGGAGTAGCAGCCAACGGAAGAGCCCTGGGAGGCGGCCTTGATAAAGACCTTGCCCCACTTGGCCAGTGCCGCTTTCGCCTCAGCCAGAGCCGCATCGCCCTGCTCGGTCAGGAACAGATAAGGGGTGTTGGGGATACCGATGGCGGAGAGCCACAGCTTGGTGGTGATCTTGTTGAAGCAAATCTTGCTCGCTTCGGCGTCGCAGCCCAGATAGGGCAGGCCAGCCAGCTCGAGGAAGGACTGCAGATCGCCGGTCTCACCCGGGTAACCGTGGATGCAGGGCACCACGTAGTCTACCGGACGGGCCACGCTGTCAAACGAGAGCAGCTTGTCCAGCCCCAGTTTGCACTCGCGACCATCGGCGCTGAGCCAGCGGTCGGCAAACATCTCGACGCGGGTCACTTCGACGCCGGGCAGGAGAGCGAGTTGTTTTTCGAGGAAATTGGCGCTGCGCAGAGAGACTTCGTGCTCGGAGCCACCGCCGCCGCACAGCAGCAAGACATGCATGTTCTTCATTAGATGTGATCCCTTGGGAGAAGCGGCTTCGTCATGACCATTTGATAAGCCAACCACCATAAAAACCGGACGAAGCCAGATACGAACATAAGTGCGCGCCAGTGTAGCAAGGGAGATCAACCCTTGTCAGCTGATGGGAGACCCATGACCCCACTTCTTGCAGTGAAAAGTCTCCCCTGTGTCAAAATCGGGACACATTGCCCCTCAGCGCGGGGGATCGACCCTTCCCATGCCGTTGCCATTGACCCGAAACCAGCCGGCAATACTGTAGCGCTCGCGATTGGCAGGCAGCACCTCGTGGGGAAACTCCTCGGAGAGAAACATGACCAGCCGCCCCCCCTTGGGGCTGACATCCATCAGAAACTGCTCCTGGTCGTCATACATGCGCAGCACTCCACCCGCTTCGGGCAGCCAGTCGTTGTTGAGGTAAAACACGGTGGTAAGACGGCGGTTGGAGCGACCGGCAAAGGCATCCCGGTGGGTGGCGTAAAAATCCCCACTGCGATAGCGGGCGAAGTGGGCCTCGTAGTCGAACAATCCCAGCATCAGCATCCGGTTGGCGGCAAGACGCAGGGACTCCATCCGAGCGAGGTAGTCAGCCACCGGCGCACCGAGGGAGGGCTCCAGCCAGTGGATCTGGTCACGGCGAATGTCGGGATTGCCCTGATGCAGGGCGTCACGGCCGATCCCGGCCGGTTGCCATTCGCCTGGCAAACAGGCTTTGAGGGCATCCACTTCGGCGGCAGTCAAAAAATCATCCACTATCACCCATCCTCGGGTGTAAATGGCATCCATGGCAGCTTGATAGTCCAAGATTGGCTCACAATGAGTGGAAAGAGGGCGCTTTGTAGCGACTTACCGGCAAAGTCACAAACCGGTTTGCTTCTCTTGAGAAGTCCCAACATCAATACGCGAGTTGCTGCTCGCCGCCCCGCATTTTTGTCGCCAGTTGTGATCCCGCTCCGCCAAAGAGCGTATTGGCTGTCGAAACTGTGATGGTCCTTGCAATCAAGGGGAAGAGAGAGTGCGGGTCTCTTGCCGTAAAAAGAGCCAACCGATACCGTAGTTCCATCACCATCATGCCGTTCATCTGGCACTTATCGCCACGACCGAACACCTCACGGACAACCAAGAAAAGGATCTGCTTATGCCTCTGCCCGATCTCACATTGCAACGACTGGATGGCACCCCCTACCCGCTGACTCAACTGGCAGGCAAGGTGGTGCTGGTGGTCAATGTGGCCAGTCGCTGCGGCTTTACTCCCCAATATGAAGGGCTGGAAACGCTCTATCGGGAACTCGGCCCCAAGGGGCTGGTGATTTTGGGCTTCCCCTGCAACCAGTTCGGCAATCAGGAGCCGGGAGATGCGGACGAGATCGCCCGCTTCTGCTCCCTCGACTATCCGGTCACCTTCCCCATCATGGCCAAGTGCGATGTCAACGGCGAGCATGCCCACCCCTTCTACCAGTGGCTCAAGCAACAGAAACCGGGATTTCTTGGGCTGGAAAACGTCAAATGGAACTTCACCAAGTTCCTGATCGACCGCGATGGCAACGTGGCGGAGCGCTTTGCCCCCCAGGCCAAACCGGAGAGTCTGGCCGAGCAGATCAGCGAGATGCTCTGACCCTCCCGAGCCGTTTTGTGCCACTGCATTGAGCGATTGTATGGCGGCCGGTGCGACAGCTACTGCGCAGCGGCCACTCTTTTGCTATATTACGGCCCCGTTATCTTTTCCATATCGTGGCTGGCCCCAACATGCTGGCTACCCGTTGAGCCAAAGGCTCATCTCAGGAGTGTCTCTCGAACATGTCATTCAACGAACTGGGTCTGTCTCCGCATATTCTGCGGGCCGTCAAGGAGCTGGGTTACGAACAGCCAACCCCCATCCAGCAGCAAGCGATTCCGGCCATTCTGGCCGGTCAGGATGTGCTCGGCGGCGCTCAGACAGGCACAGGCAAAACGGCCGGTTTCACTCTGCCGATGTTGCAGCGTCTGCTGGCCAACCACGGTCGTGGCCGTCGTCAGGTACGCGCACTGGTACTGACCCCGACCCGCGAACTGGCGGCACAGGTGGGCGAAAGCATCATCAAGTATGCCCACCACCTGCCGTTCAAGACTCTCATCGCCTATGGCGGTGTCAGCATCAAGCCCAATCTGGATGCCATCAAGCTGGGTGTGGACATTCTGGTCGCCACCCCGGGCCGTCTGCTGGATCTGCTGACCCAGGGCGCCCTGACCCTGAGCCAGCTGGAAGTGCTGGTGCTGGATGAAGCGGATCGCATGCTCGACATGGGCTTTATCGTCGACATCCGCCGCATCATGAAGGCGCTGCCTGCAGAGCGGCAAACCCTGCTCTTCTCTGCCACCTTCTCAAACGACATCAAGGCGCTGGCGGATGATCTGCTGAACGACCCTACACTCATCGAGGTGGACCCCAGCAATACTGCTGCCGAGCAGGTGACCCAGCGCATCATTCAGGTGGATCGGGAACGCCGCCGCGAGCTGCTCTCCCACATGATTGGCCGTGGCAACTGGCAACGGGTGCTGGTGTTTGTTCGCACCAAGCAGATCGCCGACCGCCTCGCCCAGCAGATGCAAAAAGATGGTCTCAATACCGTGGCGATCCACGGTGACAAGAGCCAGGGTGCCCGCAACCGGGCGCTGGCCGATTTTCGCAGTGGCGAGGTGCGGGTGCTGGTGGCGACCGATATCGCCGCCCGCGGTCTGGACATCGATCAACTGCCCTACGTGATCAACTTTGAACTGCCCCAGATGGCGGAGGATTACATCCACCGTATCGGCCGTACCGGCCGCGCCGGTCGTGGCGGCGAGGCCATCTCGCTGGTCAGTCAGGACGAGCTGGGTCAGCTCAAGGCTATCGAAGCCCTGATCGGCCAATCCCTGACCGTGGAGATCCTGGAAGGGTATGAGCCAAGCGGCAAGCCGAGTCGCCAGACTCTGCCGGGCAGCAAGCCGGTGCAGAACCCGCCTCGGGCTCGCGGTCATGCCAACGCCAAGAGCAGCAATGCCAAGGGCAAGCCAGCCGCGGGCAAGGGCAAAGCCAAGGGTGATGCCAGCAAAAATCCCGCCCAGTCTCCTCAAAACAAGTCCCGCAAGCGGGAAGTGGTGGGCGAGGATATCGGCTTTGCGCCGATGCGCCGCTTGCCCAAAGCAATGCGCGACAGTTATCAGGAGAGCAGCGACGAGTAAGCTCGCACGACGCTAACTGCCAAGCCAAAAGAGGGAGCCTGCAAGGCTCCCTCTTTCGTTGTGGATCACACGGAGCCGTGCAAATGCTCCGCTCGGGCTCAAACCAGCGAATGGCGCACCGCGGCGGTACCATGGCTAGGCGGTGCTGAACCATCAAACGGATTGAGCTGCAAGAACTCGAACAAGCCAGCCTGCATATTGACGTTCCAGAAGCGTCCGGCGAGGGTGAGTTGCAAGCTTGCATTCTCGATCTCGGCCAGCCCGTGCTGCTGCCAGGCGGCAAAAAGCGGCATCAGATGGGTCAGCAAAGGCGCTGGCAGACGATCCAGCGCCAGCACTCCACTGTCGAGGGCGCCACGCAGCAGACCGTCCATCCTTGCATTGGGATTGCGTCCCATCACCATCCCGGGCGCCCGCTTGCCGTTGGCCAGTGCGTCGTGCCAGGGGGCCAGATCCCGGCCATACATCAAGCCGTGGCCAAGAATGCTGCCCCCCGCACCGGCACCAAAGGGGAGGATCTCCGCACCGCGCTTGGCCATCTGGTTATAACGACTCTGCTCGGCCGGACTGCGCCGCCAGTGACTGCAAGAGAGGCGCTCCCAGCCGTGGGCTTCCAGTTGCGCTCCGCCATAGGCATACATGGCCGCCCGCTGCTGGCCATCGGCGAGCCAATCCAAGGTGCCCTTCTCCTGCGCGCGATCCAGATTGGTGCCTTGCATGGCGATGAGCTGGTAGAGATCGACCCCGTGTACACCGCTCGCCATCACATCGCGGATATCCTGCTGCCACACGGCATCATCCTGACCGGGCAGACCAAAGATGAGATCCGCCACGATCACAGCCGCATCATCCCGGGTCAGCTCACCCAGACGGGTCAGCAGCGTCTCCCTGTCATCGAAACGGGCCGCCTGCTGACGCACCCGGGTATCAAAGCTCTGCACCCCGAATGAGAAGCGGTTGAAGCCCCCGGCCAGCGCCACCTGCCATTTCTCATCATCAAAGCCGTTGAGGCGTCCCTCCAGCGTCACCTCGGCATAGGCCGACAACGGAAAACGGCGGATCACGGCGGCCAGCATGGCCAGCTCGTCGGCGCTCATGTCGGTCGGCGTACCGCCCCCCACATAGACGGCTGAAAATGGCATGCTCTGCGCCAGCGGGGTGTCAGCCGCCTGCGCAAGGGAGGCGCACAGAGCGTTGACATAGTGGTTGATCCGCGCCGGGTTGGCGCCATTTTCAAAGAAATTGCAGAAGCTGCAGCGCTTGCGGCAAAACGGAATATGGATGTAGAGGGCGCGCTCCTCAGCTTCACTCTCTCGCTGCCACCAGCTCTGCCAGCCAGCCTCATCCAGCGGGAAGGGGCGCATCCCTCCCCGACTGGCGTGGGCCGAGGTCTTGGCGCTAAAGGCAAACTTGAGGGGATCCGGCGAGGAGATACCGGTCATGGAAGGGGTCAGATTCATGGTGGTCACTATTTTTGTAAATAATAACAATGATAACGATTATCGTTACTGGCATTTTGTTCTGGATCAACCCACAGAGC
Organism: Aeromonas sp. 603404; assembly: GCF_049171775.1. NCBI lineage: Bacteria > Pseudomonadati > Pseudomonadota > Gammaproteobacteria > Aeromonadales > Aeromonadaceae > Aeromonas > Aeromonas sp. 603404. The sequence continues at coordinate 306,933 of NZ_JAAKPE010000001.1, read as the reverse complement.
CGTGCAGCTCGTCGAAGTCATTTTGGCAACCAGCATTACCGATCTGCTTAACAGATTATTTACTAAAGAGCGGTTATGGTGTGCCGATAGAGAACCATCATTCTTGCTCTCCTCGCCTACGCTCAGATGAAGCTGGAACAGATAAAACACAACAACGCATGGAACGCCCCGACTATGCATAACCTCTCCCTGAACTGGAAAATCTTTCTCCCTCTTGCGCTGGTCATCAGCACCACCTTTGGCCTCAGCTTCGAGCTCTCTGCCTGGCTGCAACGGGATCTCGCCATCCGGCTGGCAGAGGAGAAGGTTGAGAGCATGGCCAACACCTATATGGATCAGGTCAACGTGCTGATGATGACAGGTGGCATGGCCAACCGGCAGATAGTGCAGACCAAACTCAAGAGTGAAGCGGGCATTGTCGAGGCTCGTCTGGTTCGAGCCCCGGCCGTCAGCAACCTGTTTGGCCCGGGTTTCCCGGACCAGAAAGCCCAGGACAGCTTCGACGAACGCGCCATCAATCAGGGGGAAACCATCCTGCAGCAACAGGGTAACCAGCTCACCCTGATCAAGCCGTTCAAAGCCTACAAGGAGTATCGCGGTACCCAGTGCACCACCTGCCATCAAGTACCTGAAGGCACTGTCATGGGAGCGGTGCGGATCAGTTACGATCTCAGCCATACCTTCGGCGAGATCCGCCACAACAACCTGATCCTGAGCGGCAGTCTGGCCCTTGTCTTCAGCCTCGGTTTCGGCCTGCTGTGGTGGGTATTGCAACGCTATGTAAAACACCCGCTGCGGCAACTGCAACGTACCATGCTCCAGATGGCCAAAGAGCGTAACCTCGCTATCCCCCTGCTAAACCAGAGTCAGGATGAGCTGGGCCAGATGACCCGTGCCGTCAATGACATGGTGCAGGGCTTCAGGCACAGCCTGCAGGAAGTAGAAGGGGCGACCCATCAGCTCTATCAGGAGTCGAGCCAGATCCGTCAGGTGGCGACCCAGACAGAAAACTCGGCCCGTCAGCAAGAGTCGATGACCACTCAGGTTGCCGCCGCTGTAAGCGAGCTTGCGGCAAGCTCCCACGAAGTGCGCGAACATGCCCGCAAGAGCGCCGAGCTCTCCGCCCTCACCAATCAGGATGCCGCCAATACCAGCCGCCTCGCCCAGCACTCCATCATAGATATGGGCGAGATGTCGGCAGAAATTGATCGGGTGGATCAGGTGATCCAGCAACTCGATAGCCGCTGCCTCGCCGTTGACGGTGTGCTTGAGGTGATCAAGGGGATTGCCGATCAGACCAACCTGCTGGCCCTCAACGCCGCCATTGAAGCGGCCAGGGCCGGCGAGCAGGGCCGTGGCTTTGCGGTGGTAGCCGATGAAGTGCGGGCCCTCTCCAACCGTAGCCGCGCCGCCAGCGAGGAGATCTCCCAGATGATCGCCGCCCTGCAAAACGAGGCCCAAAGCGCCGTTGTGGTGATCGGGGATGCAAAAAGCAAAGCCGGTGAGAGCATCAGCAAGACAGAGGCAACCCTGGCGGCCATGCAAAACATCATTGGACGCATCGCCAGCATCAATGACCTCAACGCCCAGATGGCACAATCAGCAGAAGAGCAGGACAGGGTCTGCAGCGAAGTGGATCACGCGGTCAGCGACATTCGCAATACGTCCAATGACACTCTGGGTCAGGCCCATGCCGCCAACCTCGCCAGTATCCAGCTGGTCGAGCAGTGTCAAAAACTGGAGGCCTTGCTGAAAACCTACCGCTGGTAATCCAGCCAATGGCAACAAGCGCGCTCCCGAGTCGCGCTTGTTGCCACAAACTACCCTTGATGGGCGGTGTCGAGCATTCATCAATCCTCTTCAGCACATAGCATGTGTGCTTCATCTCCCTCGGCAACATAGCCTCAACAGTCATCCCACCAGGGCTCCAGTAGCGTGAGCTGCTGGCGGTCGAGATCAAGCGCCACCTCGACGCCCAGCGGCAACGTCAGCATGGGGTGGGTATGGGCGCAGTCAAACTCCGCCAGAATGGGGAAGTGCGGCGCCCCCACCACCTCCAGCAGGATATCGAGCGGGCGCTTGCCACTGCCCTGATCGTTGAACAGCTCGTGCTTGCCGAGGATAAGGGCGCCGATCCGATCAAACACCCCGCACAGCTTGAGATGGGCGAAGGAGCGCTCCACCGTCTCGGCAGATTTCAGGCTGTCCTCCAGAAGCAGAATGTCGCCGCGCTCGATGGCCGGCATATAGGGGGAGCCCCAGATCCCCGCCATGGTGTTGAGGTTGCCGCCCATCAGCCGCCCCGCTACCCGACCTGTCCCCACAGAGATCAGCCGGTTGGGTTGGCACTGCTTGGCCCGGGTCTGATTTTCCCAATCGAGCCGCTCATCGCTCCATTGCGCGGGTGTGGGTAGCGTGCAGGGGACGCCAGCTTCATCGGCCAATGCAATCTGTAAAAAACTGGCCAGCGTCTCATCCACCAGCGGCGGCAACTCGCCAAAGGAGGCCACCAGCGCCGGGCCATAAAAGGTAACCAGGCCAGTTTGGGCATGGATGCCGAGCAGCAGCGCCGTCACATCGGAGTAGCCAACGATGATCTTGGGATCGCGCTTGAGCGCATCAAAATCGAGATAAGGGAGCAGGGAGTTGGAGTTGCTGCCGCCAATCACCGACATGATGCAGCGCACTTCGGGGTCGCGAATAAGGGCGTTGAGCTCCTCGGCCCGCACGGCGATGGAGCCGGATCGCCAGTGATCCTGCTGGCCGGTGAGGCTGCCCGCCTTGAGCCTAAAGCCCTGCCCCTCAAGAAAGGCTTTTGCGCGGGCAAAACGCTGCGGGGCCCAGGCGGTCGCCGCGCTGGAGGGGGAGAAAAAAGCGATGGTATCGCCACATCGGAGCAGCGGGGGAACCAATAACGTCATGACACACTCATCCTTGCCAATATCCAGCCATCACAGAGTCGTTGAGACTCCTACACAACCCCTTTGATCACAACGGGTTTATCACTATCGTTTAGAAATACAAAACACTTGATTCATTATTAACAGATATTCTAAACACCATCCCCTTCCTAGAATGACCTCATTGCGATGGCCAACCCCGGTTGGTTGTCAGAACGGTCGGCCTGACAGCCCGAACGTTCTCTTTCCCACTTTTTCTCTCTGACTTATCAATGAGGTGCCTGTCATGAACAAAAACGCATCCCCCAGCGCATTGGTTGTAGAAGGCGGCGCCATGCGCGGCATATTTGCCAGCGGCGTGCTGGATGCGTTTATCGAGCATGACTATCGCCCATTTGACTTCGCCATCGGCGTCTCGGCGGGGGCCACCAACTTGCTGGCTTATCTCGCCAGCCAGCATGGCCGCAGCCACGAGATCCTGACCAAACTGGCGTGCAGCCAGCAGTTTATGGATCCCCTGCGTTTTGCCAAAGGAGGCAATCTGGTGGATATCCACTGGCTGTGGAACACCAGCTGCAGCAAGTATCCCCTCGACATTCACGCCTACCGGGAGACCGGCATCCCCTTCTATGCGGTGGTGACCAATACCCTGACCGGCAAGGCGGAGTACATCCGGGTCAAGCCGGAGAACATGAACGAGGTGCTGCCCGCCAGCTGCGCCATTCCCCTCGCCTCCCACGAATACCCGGAGGTACACGGGGTACCGATGACAGATGGCGGGGTGGCCGACTCCATCCCGGTGATCGAGGCCTACCGCCGCGGTGCCCGTCACCTGACGGTGATCCTCTCCGAGCCCCTTGGCTATCGGCTAAAGCCGATGCCCTTCCCCTGGATGATCCGCACCCTGCTCAAGACCCGTCCCGCGCTGGCACAGGCGCTGGAGCAGCGGGATCGCAGCTACAACGAGGCGCTCGATTTTATCGCCAATCCGCCGGAGGACTGCCAGATCGAGGTGATCGCCCCGGCAGACTACTTCCCCGTTTCCCGTTTTACCCGCGATATCAACAAGCTGGAGATGGGATACGTGATGGGCAAGTGCGCAGGCTATCAGGCCGCCCTGCTCAATTGATAAGGGTTTTACAGGCATGACCCGACCTGCCGCGACGCACGCGCCGCCAACACAATAACAATCGGGTCAGTTGAGCAACATGAGTCATAAAAACAGACCGTGGCGAGGCAAGCGCGGCCAGAACCGGTGCCAGACACCCAGACCGGCCCGCTCCTCATCCCTATGCCAGGGCATCTCACCCTCATACAAGGTGTTTATTTATGTCGTTTCTTCTCACCCATCCCGCGCTGGCGCAGCTGTTCGAGCGGCTGCTGCCCGATTACCGGATCATGGCGCCCGCGGCCGAATATCGGGGCGGCCGCTTCTCCGACACCGACAACGTCACCTACCACAGCATCCGCCATCCGGCCGATCTGGTGTGGCAGGAGAAGTCCCACTTCTCCCCGAAAGAGGTGGTGCTCCCCATCACCCAGACCCTGTTCCACTTCGACAATCTGGAGCTGCGCGAATCAAAGGTGGAGGCCAAGCCCACCCTGCTGTTCTTGCGCAGCTGTGATATCCACGCTCTGCGCAGGCTGGATCAGGTCTACCTGAAAAATGGCCAGAACAGCGACGTCTACTACGCCAGACTGCGCAGCAAGCTCAAGCTGGTGCTGCTGGAGTGCCGCGAGAGCTTCGAGAACTGCTTCTGCGTCTCCATGGGCAGCAACGAGACCCAGGACTACGCCGCCGCCATTTGTCTGAGCGATGAGGGTGCCCGCATCGAGGTGAAGGATCCCGAGCTGCTCGGCTACTTTGCCGAACTGGGTGAAGCCGATGACTTCACCCCGGAATTTGTCCAGAGCAACCCGGTCAAGGTACGCACCCCGGACAGCGTCTGTGACGACCCCCAGCGGATCCGCCAGATCCTCACCGCCCATCCGGTCTGGGCCGAGTACGACAGCCGCTGCATCGGCTGCGGCCGCTGTACCACCTCCTGCCCGACCTGCAGCTGCTACAGCGTGCACGACCTCACCTATGCGGAGAACCCCCAGCAGGGCGAGCGCCGTCGCCAGTGGGCCAGCTGCATGGTGGATGGCTTCAGCGACATGGCCGGTGGCCACGGTTTTCGCGCCAAGCATGGCGAGCGCCTGCGTTATCGCGCCCTGCACAAGGTCAACGACTACAAGGCCCGTCAGGGGGAGGAGCACATGTGCGTCGGCTGCGGCCGCTGCGACGATCGCTGCCCTCACTACATCTCCTTTAGCAACATCATCAACAAGATGACCGATGTGGTCGAACAGACCATCGCAGCCGACAACGCGCAGGGGGCGAACTGATATGTGCCAGTGCCAGCAAACCGCAACAGCAGAACCGCAGCAGGACGTGGTCGAAAACCGCCTGCTGCCCAAGGCCTACACCATTCTGGCCATCGAGCGCCACACCGAGCTGGAGTGGAACTTTCGGGTCTCCCGCGACTTTGATGTCCACTACGGTCAGTTTGTGGAGATCTCCCTGCCCACCGTCGGCGAAGCGCCCATCTCGGTCTCCGACTATGGCGATGGTTATGTGGATCTGTTGATCCGCAAGGTCGGCAAGGTGACCGATGCGCTGTTTGCCCTCGATGTGGGCGACAAGGTGTGGATGCGCGGCGTCCACGGCAACGGCTATCCGCTGGAGACCTACCGCAACCAGCACCTCATCGTGGTGGCGGGCGGTACCGGCGTCGCGCCGGTCAAGGGGCTGCTGCGCCGCTTCAGCAAACATCCGGAAGAGGTGAAGTCCCTCGACATGATCCTCGGCTTCAAGAACGAGCAGGCGGTGCTCTATCGCCACGAGATGCCGCTCTGGGCCGAGCGCCAGAACCTTATCGTCACCCTGGATGAGGGCAAGGAGAGCGAGCAGTTTCGCATCGGCCGGGTCACCGACTACATCGAACAGCTGGATCTCGCTGACAAGGAGGATATCCAGGTGATCGTGGTCGGCCCCCCCATCATGATCCGCTTCGTGGTGCTCGCCTTCCTCGAACGGGGCATCCCCAAGGATCGCATCTGGGTCGACTACGAACGCCGCATGGCTTGCGCCGTGGGCAAGTGTGGTCACTGCCGGATGGGCGACACCTATATCTGCGTGGATGGACCGGTCTTTCGTTTTGACCAGGCCCAGCATCTGATCGACTGAGGGAGAACACCATGAGTCTCGATATCGACATCATCAAGGCCCGCGCCAAGAACGAATACCGCCTCTCCAAGGTGCGCGGCGAAGCGATGATCAGCGTGCGTATTCCCGGCGGGATCATGCCCGCCCACCTGCTGGCGGTGGCCCAGCAGATCGCCGAACAGTACGGCAACGGCCTGATCCACCTCACCACCCGCCAGAAGCTGGCGATGCCCGGCATCAAGTATCAGGACATGGACAAGGTCAACGCCGCCCTCGAACCCTTTATCAAGGAGATCGAGGTGGAGACCTGCGGCATCGAGGTAGAGGACACCACAGCCGGTTACCAGACCATCGGCGGGCGCAACATCGTTGCCTGTCAGGGCAACACCATCTGCCAGAAGGGCAATATCGACTGCACCGGGCTGGCCCAGCGGATGGAGAAACACCTCTACCCCAACCCCTATCACCTCAAGATGGTGATCGCCGGCTGCCCCAACGACTGCGCCAAGGCCAACATGGCCGACTTCGGCATCCTCGGCATCGCCAAGATCCACTTCAATGCCGAGCGCTGCATCGGCTGCGGCGCCTGCGTCAAGGCGTGCAGCCACCACGCGGTGGATTGCCTCGCCATCAAGCATGGCAAGGCGGTGAAGGAGGAGAGCAAGTGCATCGGCTGTGGCGAGTGCGTGCTGGCCTGCCCGACCCTGGCCTGGCAGCGGGATCCCAAGCAGCTCTACATGGTCAAGCTGGGGGGACGCACCAGCAAGAAGACCCCCCGTACCGGCAAGCTGTTCCTCAACTGGGTGACCGAAGAGGTGCTGCACGCGGTGATCAAGAACCTGTTCGAGTTCGAGGCCGAGATGCTGGATGGCAAGCCCATCTACCTGCACATGGGTCACCTTATCGACCGGGCCGGTTATCACAAGTTCAAGGAGCGGGTGCTGCGCGGCGTCACCCTCAACCCGGAAGCCATGGTCGCTGACCGCATCTTCTGGGCCGAAGATCAGTACGTCGCCAACATGCACGTCAAAGCGGTGCAATAGGAAAAACCTCGTTTGGGGAAGCGTGATCAAGTGGCCGACACCGGTGGGGATCTGTCGTTGGCCCGGGCGTAGATCACCCTTCCCCTTTTTTATTCCCGTCGGGGGATCTTTCCCCCGACCATCCGGGGTACGTCACGGCGTGCCCTGCTATCTCGCCCGGCGCGGCATTGCGAGCGGGCCAGCATCCGGAGCCTGTTATGGACTTTCTCCCTCTCTTCTGTCAGTTGCAAAACAAGCCGGTCCTGATCGTCGGCGGCGGTGAGGTGGCGGTGCGCAAGGCGCGCCTGCTGCTCGATGCCAAGGCGAAGATAACCATCAATGCCCCGCATCTGGAACCCCAGCTGATGAGCTGGGCCGAGCAGGGTCGCCTGACCGTCTGCGCCGCCGATTTTCATCCCGAACTGCTCGATGGCAAGTGGCTGGTGATCGCCGCCACCAACCAGCCCGAGGTCAACCAGCAGGTCTTTCATGAGGCGAACCTGCGCCAGATCTTCTGCAACGTGGTGGACTCCCCGGCCCACTGCAGCGCCATCATGCCCGCCATCATCGACCGCTCGCCGCTGATGGTGGCCATCTCCAGCGCAGGCGCGGCACCGGTACTGAGCCGCCAGCTGCGGGAAAAACTCGAAGCGTTGCTGCCGCAACACCTCGGCCAGCTCGCTGCGCTGGCGGGCAAGCTGCGCGAGCGGGTCAAACTCATTCCGGACAAGCTGGCCCGCCGCCGCTTCTGGGAGCGGCTCTTTAGCCACGATCACCTCGCCCGCCAACTGGCCCGCGGCCAGCAGCAGGCCGCCGAACAGAGTGTCGCTGAGCTGCTCGAGGAGCAACCGCAGAGCAAGGGAAGCGTAACCCTGGTGGGCGCCGGCCCCGGCGATGCGGGATTGCTTACCCTGAGCGGTCTGCAGCAGTTGCAGCAGGCGGATGTGGTGGTCTATGACCGACTGGTCTCGCAGGAGGTATTGGCGCTTGTTCGCCGGGATGCCGAGCGGATCTTTGTCGGCAAGGAGGCGGGCCGCCACTGCGTGCCCCAGCAGGCGATCAACCAGCTGTTGCTGGAACAAGCGCAGCTGGGCAAACAGGTGGTGCGGCTCAAGGGGGGCGATCCCTTTATCTTTGGCCGGGGTGGCGAGGAGCTGGAGACCCTGGCCGAGGCGGGCATCTCCTTCTCGGTAGTACCGGGCATTACGGCTGCGTCGGGCTGCGCCGCCTACAGCGGCATTCCCCTCACCCACCGCGATCATGCCCAGCGGGTGCAGTTCATCACCGGCCACGACAAGGAGGGCAATATCGCCCAGGAGTGGTCGGCGCTGGCGGCCCGCCGCCAGACTCTGGTCTTCTACATGGGGCTGGCCCACGCCGCCCGCATTCAGGATGAGCTGCAAACCCACGGCATGCCCGGTCATACCCCGGTGGCGCTGGTGGAGCAAGGCACCCAGCTCAGTCAGCGGGTGGTGCGCGGCGAGCTGCAGCAGTTGGCCGAACTGGCCCGTCAGGTGAAGAGCCCGAGCCTCATCATCATCGGCTCGGTGGTCACTCTGGCCGACCAGCTCGACTGGTATGGCAACGACAGAAATTGATCAATAAACGAGAAGGGCCGACAACCGGGTTGTCGGCCCTTGGGCAGCCAGCAGTTATCCACTTTATCCGTGACCCTGCCTGCGACGGCAGTTGTCGGCAACCCTTGCGTGGCGCATCACACCAGCACGGCAGTACCACTGATGCTGACCATCAGCATGCTGCCGTTTTGCCCCACCACTTCGTAGTCGATATCGATACCGACCACCGCATTGGCGCCAAGGGCGGCAGCGCGCTCTTTCAGCTCATCGAAGGCGATGTCGCGGGCACGGGCCAGCTCTTTTTCATAGGCGCCGGAGCGGCCGCCGATGATGTCGCGGATCCCGGCAAAGAGATCCTTGAAAATGTTGGCGCCGAGAATGGCTTCGCCAACCACGATGCCGCGGTATTCACGAATGGTTTTGCCTTCCAGCGTGGGGGTCGTCGAGAGGATCATCTTGAACTCCTGTGAGTAGCAGAAGGCCCCAGACTACCCCAACTGACAGCAAATCCCAACCGGGTGGTGGCCTGTACGACGCCGTCATTAAAAATCACGACGGTCAGATAAAAAACACCGCGCACGGGGCGCGGTGTTTGTTTCAGAGGGCCATTGCAAACGGCAACGCCATTACGGGTTGTAGGAGACCACCGAGCCACTGAGGCCGGTCATCTGGGAGATCCGTCCCTGCATCCCCTGCAGTTTGGCCTTGGAGACATCCGGCCCGATAAAGACACGGTTGAGCTGACCCTGCACCGGTGTGCGCGGCGAGGTGTGGGCAGAGTAGCCCGCCGCCCGCAGCTTGCTCACCAGCGCGTTGACGCTGTCGACGTTCTTGAAGGCACCAAGCTGGAGGATCCAGCTACCCTGCGCGGCCGCGGGTGCAGGTGTGGTCGACTGATTCATCTTGCTTTCAATCAGATCATCGAGGGACTTGATCTGACCCGCCTGTGGTTTGGCTGGCGCAGGTGCCTTGGCCACTTCAACCGGTTTGGCTGGCGTCGGCTTGGGTGCTGGCTTGGGCGGTTCGACCGGTTTTTTGGCCACCACTTCTGGCTTGGGCTGTGGCTTGGGTTGGGCATTCTGTTGCGACTGGACCGGTGCGGCAGGGGTTGTCGCCAGCTGCGCGCCGTTGCCCTGACCGGCGAGGGTCATGGGGTCAGCCACCTCTTCCACTTGCCACTGCTGGGCCGCAGAGGCCTGTTGCTGGCTGGCCAGATGATCGGCGGGCAGGCTGCTGGCTGCCGAGACCTGCAGCGCAGGCTTGGCAGGCTCCAGCTCGGGGCGCAGCGGGATCTTGGCAAAGGCCTCCTCCTTTTGTGCCAGCTTGTGACCATCCAGCAAGTCCGGCAGGAAAATAACAACCAGGGCCACCAGGATGACGGTGCCCACCAGACGGTTTTGAAACTTCGAGGCCAAGTTGAATCCTACCTTTACGTAACTCAATATGCGATTTGGCTCCCCGCCAAAGGGCTGGGGAGCCGGGGTGTGGCCTAGACGGCGACACCCGCCAGAATGTCGGCGACAGTGTAAAACGAACCAAACACAATGACCATATCGTCCGGACTCGATGCGGCCAACGCTGCCTGATAAGCGGCGCTGACATCATCAAACTCCCTGGCAGGCCCCTTGCCCTCTCCCAACGCCGCAGCCAGTTGCGCAGCGGTGGCGGCGCGCGGGCCGGTGAGGCTGGCCAGATACCACTCGCCGATCAGACCGTCGAGCTCAGCAAGGGATCCCGTCATGTCCTTGTCTTTGAGCATGCCGACCACGGCACGGCGCACACCCGTGCAGGGCATCTTGCGCAATTGCGCGGCCAGATAGGCCGCCGAATGGGGGTTGTGGGCTACATCGACGATCACCAGCGGCGCACTTTGCAACTGCTGCATCCGGCCAGCCAGCCGGGCATTGGCAAGCCCGTCACGAATGGCGGACTCCGGCAGCGGCAAGCCGAGGGACTCCAGCGCCGCCAACACGGTCACAGCGTTCATCAGCGGCAGCGCCGGTTTTGGCAGATCCCGCCACTGGTTGAGGCCGTGATAATCCCAACCGCTCTCGTGCTCATCGCCACGAAAATCGATACCGACCTGACGCAGGTTGGCGCCAAGACGCGCCGCTTCGCTCGCGATAGTCGCAGGAGGATTGGGCTCGCCACTGATGGCGGGTTTACCGGCGCGATAGACCCCAGCCTTCTCCACCGCCACAGCTTCGCGGGTATCACCCAGCCAGTCGCAGTGATCGAGGGCAATGGAGGTGATCATCGCCACATCGGACTCCACCACGTTGGTGGCGTCGAGCCGACCACCCAGCCCCACTTCCAGCAGCAGCACATCGGGGGCGGCGCGGCAGAAGAGCCACAAACCGGCCAGGGTGGCGAACTCGAAGAAAGTAAGGGCAATCTCGCCGCGAGCAGCTTCCACCTCGGCAAAGGCGGCGCAGTGATCGCTGTCGGATAGCTCCTGCCCGTTGACCCGCACCCGTTCGGTAAAGCGCAGCAGATGGGGCGAGGAGTAGACGCCGACCTTATAGCCTGCGGCCATCAGAATGCTGGCCGCCATGGCACAGCTGGAGCCCTTGCCGTTGGTGCCCGCCACCGTGATCACCTTGAACGGCAGCTGGGTAAGCCCCATACGCCGGGCGACAGCACCGACCCGATCCAGCCCCATGTCGATATTGACCGGATGGATCTGCTCCAAATAAGAAAGCCAGTCGACAAGCGACCGGCTTTGGGATTGTTGCATGTTTGAACTCATCTTCACTCTTCGATGACGTGAGTATTCAGCATTTTGGCGAGCAGGCTGGCCAGACGGTTACGCATTTCGCGGCGATCGATGATGATATCGATGGCACCCTTTTCCAGCAGGAACTCGGAGCGCTGGAAGCCTTCCGGCAGTTTCTCGCGCACGGTCTGCTCGATAACGCGCGGGCCGGCAAAGCCGATCAGCGCCTTGGGCTCGCCCACGTTGATGTCACCCAGCATCGCCAGACTGGCAGAGACGCCACCCATGGTGGGGTCGGTCAGCACGGAGATATAGGGCAGGCCGGCTTTGGACAGACGATCCAGAGCAGCACTGGTCTTGGCCATCTGCATCAGGGAGAACAGCGCTTCCTGCATGCGAGCACCACCAGAGGCGGAGAAGCAGACCAGACCGCGGCCTTCCTTGATGCACTCCTCGACGGCGCGCACAAAGCGGGCACCGACCACGGAGGCCATGGAGCCCCCCATGAAGGAGAATTCGAACGAACAGGCGACAACCGGTACCCCTTTGAGGGTCCCTTTCATCACCACCAGCGCATCTTTCTCCGCCGTCTCTTTCTGAGCGGCAGACAAACGATCCTTGTAGCGCTTGGAATCCTTGAATTTCAGTACATCCTGCGGCTCCAGCTCGGCACCGATCTCGGTACGACCCTGCTCATCGAGGAAGCTCTCGAGACGGGCGCGGGCGCTGATGCGCATATGATGATCACACTTGGGGCACACTTCGAGGTTGCGCTCCAACTCTGCCCGGTAGAGCACCTGTTCACAAGCACTGCACTTGGTCCACACCCCTTCCGGAATGTTGTGACGACGGGGCGCAGTGATCTTGCTCTTGGGAAGAATCTTCTCAAGCCAGCTCATGGAATTCCTTAATGCTTTTGTGCCTGACAAAACGCATCGAGCCTAGATTGTTCAATGACTTAATAGCTCGATGGCAACAAATGACGGGTCATTAAACCACAATTTTTCGGGCGCAGTTACTAAAAACTGGTCGTACCCGGTGCCGAGTCCGGCAGCCACAGCGGGCCGAGCGGCAACTGCGGCAGAGCAAACTCGGCCGGGTAATCCACGTCGACCAGATAGAGGCCACCGGCCTTGGCGGTCGGCCCGGCCAGATTGCGATCCTTGGCAGCCAGCACCTCGGCAATCCACTCCACCGGTTTGAGCCCCTGCCCCACCAGCAGCAGGGAGCCGGTGATGTTGCGCACCATATGGTGCAGGAAGGCGTTGGCCTTGATGTCGAGCACGATGTAGGGGCCGGAGCGGCTGACACACAGATGGGTCACATTGCGCCACGGGGTGTTGGATTGGCAGGCGACGGCACGGAAGGTGCTGAAGTCGTGCTCCCCCAGCAGGCTCTGGCCCGCCTGGTGCATCAACTCGGCATCGATGGTCTCGTGGTAGTGGCTGACGCCACTGCCGAGGATCGCCGGCCGGTAGTTGTGGTTGTAGATGACATAGCGGTAGCGACGGGCGGTGGCGCTGAAGCGGGCGTGGAAGCTCTCGTCCACCTGCTTGACCCAGCGCACGGCGATATCCGGCGGCAGGTTGGAATTGAGCCCCAGGGTCCAGGCCCCTTCGGCACGGTTCGCCTCGGTATCGAAGTGGATCACCTGACCGGTCGCATGGACACCGGCATCGGTGCGTCCGGCACACTGGATGGAGACAGGGTGGTTGGCAATCCGGCTCAGCGCCGTCTCCAGTTCAGCCTGCACGCTGATCACTTCACGCTGACGCTGCCAGCCGAAATACCGGCTGCCGTCATATTCAATACCTAGGGCAATTCGCATGGATAAACTTGTCTTGTTGTGAAACGCAGTGAAAGAAACGGGGCGGATTATACGCGCTCAACTCGAAAAGTCCCACAAACCGCCTGATTGGCTTGCATGGGCGGAGAATTCACCCTGTGCAAATTGCCATGAAGAAGGGGGCAGCCAATGGCTGCCCCCTTCTTGCTGATCCCGCGACAGGGACAATTTTACCCCAACCGCTTGAGCAGTTTTTCTGCCTCGGCACGCTGATGCTCGGTGCCCTGCTCTGCCGCTTCTTGCAGCAGCTCGCGGGCGCTATCCTTGTCGTCGATCTCGAGGTAAGCGCGGGCCAGATCCAGCTTGGCCCCCACACCGCCGTCATCGGCATCCACATCAAAGCCGGTGGATTCAGGCAACACCTCGGGGAAACCATCGAGCCCCACGTCCAGCGAGAGACCCTGATAGGGCTCCTGCTCCGGCGCGGTGGCATCCGCATCGGCCAGCAGCTTGTCGATCTCGACGTAACCGCTTGCCTGGGCCTGTTCCCTTGGCTGCAATTCTGCCGGATGAGACTCCACTTCGGTAAAGGCATCCTCGAAATCGGAGAGCGCCAGTTCGTTGGGATCCCACTCAAGATCGAGCTCGGTCTCCTTGCCTTTGGTTGGCTCAAGCCCCAACTCGGCCAACATATCATCAGCCGAACCATCCACGCTCAAGTCGATGGCATTATTGCCCTCGCCCGCAGCCGGTTTATCCAGCTCATTTTCAAAATCACCCAGATCAAAACTGGCCAGATCATCAGCAGCCGTACTCTTGCTGCTTGCACTCAACTCCGGTTCCAGATCAGCCGAAAGATCCGCATCCAGCTCGGCAAACAGGGCTGCCTGCAGCTCCTCTTCGCTCATGAGCTCATCAGCATCCCTGGACTTGGGATTGAACTCGCTGGCCAGATCCATGTCGGGTTCATTGGCCAACGCGACAGGCTCATCCAGCGAGAGATCGAGATCCGGCACCAGATCCGGGTCACGACTGGCTGACTGGGCAGCCATTCGCTCCGGCTCGAAACCTTGCAGATCGATCTCGCCATCGTCGCTGAAAACCAGATCAACATCCGGCTTTTTAGCCGGTTCATCTGGCTCGACCGGCATAAAGCCATCAGGGGTATTGAGATCCGGCACCGGGCGTACCGGCTCGTTGTCGGTCACATCGACACTCAGCAGATCGTCAAACTCGCTCTGCTCCTGATCCATCATCATGGCGGTGGACTCGGAGAGGCTCTTCTCCTGCTCCTCCAGCTCGCGACGGGCACGGGCCCGCAGCCACAGAGTCACCAGCGCCAATACCAGCAGCACCGGCAGCAGGATGATCATGGCAAGGTTGAGCGGTGAGGAGAGCAGCTCCATCAGCCAGTGCTGCTTGGGTTCAGGCTCTGCCACCACGGGGGGGACAGGTCTGGCCTTCAGCTCGGCGAGCTCTTTTTGCAGCGCGGTCTGATCCTGCAACTGGGCCTTGAGGGTCTCGACCTCTTCGGTGAGAGATTGCAAGCGCAGTTTGAGCCTGTGGTTCATCTCGGTCACCTGACCGAGCTGGGCATTGGCATCTTCCAGCGCCAGCGCCATCTCGGTGGCCGGTTTGCCCACCGGTTTTTCCAGATCGGAAGGCAGAGGCGCCGGTGTGGTGCTTGCTGCGGCGCTCGTCGCCGGGACTGGGGCCACCGCCTCTTTTGGCGCAGGCTCGCTCGCCTTGACAACATCTTTGGTTTCAGCAGACGGTTGCGGTGCTACGACAGGAGCAGGAATGGGTGCCGCTTTTGCCGCAGGCAAGGGAGCTTGCGCGGTTTTCACCGGTTCGGCTTTGGCAGTCTCAACCTTCACGGGCTTGGCCGCCGGTTTGGCGCCATGGGCCTGCTTCTCGGCGAGATACTTGGGGCTTAACCCCTTCCAGCTGGCGTTGTCGCTGCGGAACTTAGCACGAGCCTGGGCATCGGTGATGACGCTCGCCTCGGCCACGGTCGGCAGCAGGATGCGTGACCCCACCAGAATGTGGTTGATATTGCCATCGGCAAAACTGCGGGGGTTTTTCTCGTAGATCGCCACCATGGTCTGGTAGACGCTGACACTACTGGAGGGACGGTATTTGCTCGCCAGACTCCAGAGAGTA
Organism: Aeromonas sp. 603404; assembly: GCF_049171775.1. Lineage (NCBI taxonomy): Bacteria > Pseudomonadati > Pseudomonadota > Gammaproteobacteria > Aeromonadales > Aeromonadaceae > Aeromonas > Aeromonas sp. 603404. Next base: position 291,561 of record NZ_JAAKPE010000001.1, on the reverse strand, counting down.
TCGGTTGGACGAACAGGGCCATAACTACCGGCATTGGCCGTGACCTGACGTACCACCGGCTGGGCGGTTGCACGTACCGGTTGCGCCACGGGTCTGGCGACCGGTTGCGCCAGCGGCTGGGAATTGACGGCTGGAGGTGCGGGCTCGTCAGGGCCTTTTAGCTCGACAAAAAAAGGCTCCCGCGCAGCGTCTTCAGCCTGGACGGAGCCCAGCAGACCCAATGCGAGTAGCGTTGCCAATGTTATGCGGGAATGTCCCATATTCGTTCCTTCGTATGACGGCCCTATCACATTGAAAAATCTGGATAGTTACCCCAAAACAGTCGGTTCAATATAAATCAGGCTCGCGTCGCAAGCCAGTAGTCCGACACATTTAGCACCCGACTTGACTCTGAGTGTAGGAAAAAACTTAATCAGTTGATATCGCAACAGAATCTTGAAGTGACGGAGTGCGGCATGGGTCACACCCCCGATTTATCACAGGCCAGATGCGCAGCACTCCCTGCTGCCCATCTGTGGCATCTGACCAGCCTTACAGATAGTCGCGAACCAGCAGCTCGGCAATCTGTACACTGTTGGTTGCCGCGCCCTTACGAACGTTATCGGCCACGATCCACATATTGATACCACTCGGGTGAGAAATATCCTGGCGCACCCGACCCACCAGCACCTCATCCTTGCCGGTTGCGTCACGCACCGGGGTCGGATAGTCCCCTTCGTCATCAAACAGGGTCACACCCGGCGCACTGCGCAGCAGGTCCTTGACCTGTTCGGCATCGAGCGGCTGGTGCAGCTCGACGTGTACCGCCTCGGCGTGGCCGTAGAAGACCGGCACCCGCACGCAGGTGGGGTTCACGGCAATGCTGGCATCGCCGAGGATCTTCTGGGTTTCCCATACCATCTTCATCTCTTCACGGGTGTAGCCGTTGTCGGTGAAGCTGTCGATCTGCGGGATCAGGTTAAAGGCGATCTGTTGCGGATAGAGGGTCGGTTCCACCGGACGACCGTTGAGCAGATGAGCGGTCTGACCCGCCAGCTCGCTGACCCCCTCTTTGCCGGAGCCTGACACGGATTGATAGGTGGCCACATTGATGCGGGCAATGCCCACTTCGTCGTGCAGCGGCTTCAGGGCCACCAGCATCTGGATGGTGGAGCAGTTGGGATTGGCGATGATGTTGCGATTGCGAAAATCGGCCAGCGCATCCGGGTTCACTTCCGGGATCACCAGCGGGATATCTTCGTCGTAACGGAAGCAGGAGGTGTTGTCGATGACGATACAACCGTGCTCGGCAGCAATCGGCGCCCACTTGGCAGATACCTCGGCACCGGCGGAGAAGAGTGCGATCTGCACCTGGCTCCAGTCAAACTCCTCCACATCGAGGATCTCGAGGTTCTTGCCGCCAAAGCGCACTGTATCACCGGCGCTGCGGCTGGAAGCCAGCGGATAGAGGGTCGCTACCGGAAATTCGCGCTCTTCCAGGATCTCGATCATCGCCTGACCCACGGCGCCGCTGGCACCCAATACCGCTACGTTAAACTGCTGGCTCATTCTGTTCTCCTCTGATAATGCTGCAATGGCGCCGGGTGGCACCATGGTCGGCAGGCTCCCGCGCTGCGAGATGACGCTGCCTGATATGGCTGAACCGGCGCAGCAGGATCTGCGCCAGCTCAGTAAAAAAGGGGTCGGTGTGGCCGTACGGCTCACTCCTTCCGGTTATCTTCCAGCTCTTGATCCCCGATTCAGGGACGTGACCGCGCAAATCCCAACGCACCGAGATCCTGACTGGCAAACGCGCCCTCGATCTGCAGGGAGGATAGTTCACGGCGCTCGGGATAATGTTTGCGCTGCTCGTCAAAGCTGCCGGACAGGCCGAGTCGGGCCCGGAAACGGGCATCATCGCGGCGCACATCATAGACCAGATGCACCAGCTGCTTGATCAGCGCCTGATCCGGTGCGCGGCCCGGCACCACCACCTGCACATCGGGGGCAGGCAACAGCTGACTCAAATCCTGACGAGGCTGGCGCCCCAGCTGCTGGCAGAGCGCCTGATAGAGCATCCAGGTACCGCGAGCCTTCCCCTCCAGGCTGTAACCGGCGATATGGGGGGTGGCAATCTCGGTATGGGGCACCAGCGCTGCCATTGGCTCGGGCTCGTTCTCCCACACATCCATCACCAGTCGCAAAGGCGCATCGCCCAACTGACGCGCCAGCAGGGCCCGGTTATCCCACACCTCGCCACGGGATGCGTTGATCAGGATCTGCCCGGCAGGGCGCGCGGCAATCTGTTCGGCATCGAGCAGATGGTGGGTCGCATCCGGCCCTTCACGGGTGATGGGCACGTGGAAACTGACGATATCGGCGCCAAGGGCGGTCTGGTAATCGACAAAGCCCGCATCAGGATTATCCCGCGCCCTGGGCGGATCGCAGCGCAGTACCCGCATGCCGAGCGCTTGGGCCTTGCCAGCCACGCACTCGCCGGTATTGCCCGCGCCAATCACCGCCAACGTCATGGCCGAGAGGTCGAGTTCATAGCGCTCCGCCAGCACCAGCAGGGCGGAGAGCACATAATCCCCCACCGAATACTTGTTGCAACCGGGGGCGCTGAAGAAGGGAATATTGCGGCTTGCCAGCAACGCCTTGTCCACATGGTCGGTGCCTATGGTGGCGGTGCCGACAAACCCGAGTTTGGGGCTGGTCGCCAGCAAATCGCCGTTGACGCGGGTGACCGAACGCACCAGCAGCACATCGGCATCGAGCAGATCGCAGGCCTGCATCTGCCGTCCGGGCAAGGGGATCACCTCGCCAAATTCGGCAAACAGCTCCACGGCATGGGGCATATTCTCATCAACGACTATCTTCATCGGGCTCTCTTTGGTCACAACCGCCACGGGGGCGCCATTCTAGCGCAAAGCCGCCCGAGATTTCAGCCTGTGATGCAATCAGGCGCGAAAGGGGACCACATTGTTCGGTGGCCACTCTCTCCTGCCGTTCAAACTGAGGATGTCGCCACAAATGTGTAAGCAGAGGTAACAAACGTGCTGCTCGGCTTTGTCCGGGCATGTCACGGTGGCACAATGCCCCTCTTTTTCGCGATCGACCACACCCACCATGCCGCCACATTTCTCGTCGCTCTCTATCTCCTCACTCACCCGCAGTCAGGTGCTTGGCTTCACTGCCCTGTTGATCCTGCCCCTGCTGATGCTCGCCACCCTGCCCTGGCAGCCTTTTCTGACCGGTTCACTGCAGTCAGGCTGGCTATGGTGGTTATACGCCCTTACCCGCATGGTCGATATTCCCGGGATCGGGGTCAGTGGCGCCCTCTTGCTGTTGCTGACCCGCTACAAACTCAAACTGAAGCTGACCCCCTTCATTGCGCTGGGATGCGCGCTGGCAGCCCTGCTTGCCAGCGACTGGGTGATCAAGAGCCTGGTCAAACACCTGACCGAAGAGCCCAGACCCTACCTGCTCTGGCTGGAGGGTCAGGGGCTGATCCCGGCCATTAAAAGCTTCTACGCCAGTAGCGTCGATGTACGCAGTGAGCAGGTGCATGCGGCCAGCCAGTTGCTGGCCCTGCCAGAGTGGCTCGGCCACCACTGGCAAAAGGAGGTGAATTACGCCTTCCCCTCCGGCCACAGCATCGCCGCCATCAGCCTGGCCCAATTTTTCGGCCTTATCTGGCTGGCCCGCGCTCCCACGGGCGTCTGGCTGCTGCCTCTGTGGGCACTGGGAATTGGTCTGTCGCGCATGGTGATGGGGATGCACTGGCCGGTGGATGTGCTGGCCAGCGCCCTGCTGGGGTCGTTCACGGCGTTGATAGCCGCCCGCTGGTGGCTGCACAGATATTGAATCCGGCACCATCTTGCCGCTGTCTCCTGCGTGGGATGGGAGGACAAGCCTGTGCTTTTTTGCCATAATGCCGCCTCATTTTATCCCGACCGAGATCCCATGACCGACGCAGTTCATACCCTCAAGGGCCGTTTCCGTGGTTTTTACCCCGTCGTCATCGATGTTGAAACAGCCGGGTTCAACGCCAAGACCGATGCCCTGCTCGAGATAGCGGCTTACACCCTGAAAATGGATGAGCAGGGTTGGCTCGTTCCCGATCACATATTCCACTTTCATGTCGAGCCCTTCGAAGGGGCCAACCTGGAAAAGGCCGCGCTGGAGTTCACCGGCATCGATCCCTACAACCCGTTGCGTGGCGCTGTCTCGGAAAAAGAGGCGCTGACCGAGATCTTCAAGGGGATCCGCAAGGGGATGAAGGAGCAGGATTGCGGCCGCGCCATCATAGTGGCCCACAACGCCACCTTTGATCACGGCTTCGTGATGGCTGCCGCCGAGCGCGCTGGCCTCAAGCGCAATCCGTTCCACCCATTTGCCACCTTCGACACCGCTGCTCTCTCCGGATTGGCGCTGGGGCAGACCGTGCTGGCCAAAGCGTGCCAGAGCGCCCGCATCCCGTTTGACAATAAAGAGGCGCACTCTGCCCTCTATGACACCGAACGCACCACAGAGCTGTTCTGTCATATCGTTAACCGCTGGAAGAGCATGGGGGGTTGGCCGCCTGCGCATCCGGATGATGACACAACCGATGCCCCTACCGATGATGAGGGACAAGAATAAACGGATGAAGGCTGCCACTGGCAGCCTTCGCTTTTTGGGGAAGTGATTGATTGCACAGCGCACCGGAAATCGCTATCAAGGTCACTATCCACCGCTGAGCGCGGGATGCACGGAGACAAACAGGTCACAAACCCTCAGGTTGAGCAACCTTGTGCCACATGCTGCTGCAATATGAGGGGTTTGACTGATTTTTTTCTCGACATTTGTCACATTTTTCGCAAACTAACTCCCCTTCACATGACAGACAGCAATAACAAACTATAAGGAAATCAAATGAATCCAGTTGTTATCGCAGTCGGGCTGATGCTGGTGCTCAGTCTGCTGCGGATCAATGTGGTGGTCTCGCTGGCGCTGGGTGCCATTGCGGGCGGTCTGGTGGGCGGGTTGTCGTTGACAGATACCCTCACCACCTTCAGCGGTGGCCTGGGCGGTGGCGCCGAGATTGCCCTCTCCTACGCCATGCTGGGCGCCTTTGCAGTTGCCATCTCCCGCTCCGGGATCACCGACCTGCTGGCCCGCAAGGTGATCAGCCAGTTGGGCAAGGATGCCAGCTCGACCCGCATCATGTGGGTCAAAACCCTGCTGCTCTCTTCCGTGCTGGCCGTGGCTATCTCGTCCCAGAACCTGATCCCGGTTCACATCGCTTTTATTCCCATCCTGATCCCGCCGCTGCTGCATGTGATGGCGCAGATGCAGATCGACCGTCGTCAGGTGGCCTGTGTCATCACCTTTGGCCTGACAGCTACCTATATGGTGCTGCCGGTCGGCTTTGGTGGCATCTTCCTGAATAACATTCTGGCCAAGAACCTGATCGATAACGGCGTGCCCATCACCACCAGCCAGATCCCGCTGGCGATGGCCATTCCGGTTGCCGGTATGGTACTGGGCCTGCTGATTGCGGTATTCATCAGCTATCGCAAACCGCGCCAGTACGATCTGGCCAAGATCCTGGATGCCGAGCCCGAAGCGGTCGAGCTCAACCTCACTCATATCTGGGTGGCCCTGCTGGCCATTGGTGTAGCACTGGGGCTGCAGTTGATGACCAACAGCATCGTACTGGGTGCGCTGGCCGGTTTTGTCATCTTCACCTGCGGCGGCGTCATCAAGTTTCGCGAAAGCCAGGATGCTTTCACCCAGGGGGTGCGCATGATGTCGCTGATCGGCTTCATCATGATCTCCGCCGCCGGTTTTGCCGCGGTGATGAAGGCAACCCACGGGGTCGACTCTCTGGTACAGGTGGTCGCCTCCGGCATCGGCCAGCACAAGGGGATCGCCGCCTTCCTGATGCTGCTGGTGGGCCTGCTCATCACCATGGGGATCGGCTCTTCCTTCTCCACCGTGCCCATCATCGCCACCATCTATGTGCCGCTCTGTCTGCAGCTCGGCTTCTCACCGATGGCGATCATCGCGCTGGTCGGTACCGCTGGCGCGCTGGGAGATGCGGGGTCACCGGCCTCCGACTCTACCCTGGGCCCGACATCCGGCCTCAACGCCGATGGCCAGCACGACCATATCTGGGACAGCGTGGTGCCCACCTTTATTCACTACAACATCCCGCTGGTGATCTTCGGCTGGTTTGCCGCCATGGTGCTCTGATCGCCCCTCTGACATCGAGCCATATACTGCAAAATACGAAACAAGAAGGCGACCTGATGGTCGCCTTCTTGATGATGACGTCACCTAATCACCAGGATATGGTCCCGAGAGGAGAAGATCTTTATTGTGCTTCATGGATTCCCGGCTCTGGATGATTGCGCACTATAGTAGCCGCAGACTGTTTCGCTCTTAGTCAGTCTCTCGCCACTGATGCCATAACAACGTTTGCCTCTCCCCGCTTTGTGCGCGACACCCGCTGCCACATACCACGCCGATTAATTGCTCAGCGATTGGATATCATTTTGAAAAACTGATACTTAACTAGCTACACTAGCCATTATCAACATACAGGGACGTGTAAAAAATGAGCTTGATTGGCTTGGTGCTGGCGTTGATCGCCATCCTTGGCGGCAACATGATCGAGGGTGGTCACCCCAGTGCACTGCTCGATCTGCCCGCATTCCTCATCGTGATCGGCGGCACCATAGGCGCTGCGCTGACCCAGTTCCCCTTCTCTGTCGTCGGTAGCACCATGAAGCGTTTCAAATGGCTGCTCTCTCCCCTCAAACTCGACATGCTGGAACAGGCCCAGTTGCTGGAGACCCTGGCAGGCAATGCTCGCCGCAGCGGCATGCTGGCGCTGGAAGGGATGATCGAGGAGATCAAGGATCCCTTCCTGAAGAAGGGGGTGCAGATGATGGTCGATGGCTACGAGAAGAACAAAATCCACGAGGTGCTGGAGAACGAGATCGAATTTGAACAGGAAGATCTCGAACAGACGGTCAAATTCTATGAAGCCATGGGCGGCTACTGCCCGACCATGGGGATCGTCGGCGCGGTATTTGGCCTGATCCACGCCATGGGTCTGCTGGATGCCCCCGACAAGCTGGGTGGCGCCATTGCGGTGGCTTTTATCGCCACCATCTACGGGGTATCCGCCGCCAACCTGATCTTCTTGCCGTTCGGCAACCGCTACAAGGGGTTTGCCCACCAGATCCGCCACTACAAGGAGATGACTCTGACCGGCATTCTCTGCATCGTGGATGGCGAGTCCCAAGCACGCCTGCAAGTGACCCTCGAACCTTATCTGGGAGGCCATGGTGGCGAAAAAGAAAAAGGCTGAAGCGCCGGAGAACCACGAACGCTGGCTGGTCTCCTATGCCGACTTCATGACATTGCTGTTCGCCCTGTTTGTGGTGCTCTACTCCTTTGCCATGGCCAAGCAGTCCGAAACCCGGGTGCTTATCCAGGGCTTTATCGAGTCGCTGGGTAAAATCGGCCTCATCTCCCCGCCTGCCGGCTCACCTTTGATGCAGGGGGGCACAGGGATTCTCGAGCCAGAATCAAAAACTACGCCGAGCAGCCCGAAAGAGGAGACTGTGCTGGAGAAAGATGCCCCCATGGCGGCATCGGACCCCTTCAACGAGACCATAGGTGCCTCGGAAAAACCGAGCGCCACCGAAGCCTGGCCCCACAAGACCAAGGAGCAGGAGTGGGTGCAGGTGACCAAGCAGAAGCTGGAGCTGCAGCTAAAGGCCCAGATTGAATCGAAGGATCTGGAGGTCGAGCAGCTTGGCAGTCAGCTGGTGATCCGCATCGGCGAGAAGGCGCTGTTCCCCTCCGATTCAGCGTTCCTGCAGCCCCAGTTCGTCCCGCTAGTCCATAAGATCGCCGGCATTCTGGCCAATATCCCGGGGCAGGTAGTGGTCACCGGCCATACCGACAACTCCCAGGCGCCGGTGGAGCTTTATCGCAATAACTGGGAGCTATCAGTGCTGCGTGCCTCTTCCATCGTGCAAACCATGCTGGCTAACCCCCAGCTGGATGCCAGACGAGTCATCGCTCAGGGAGTTGCCGACACCCAACCCCGCTTTGCCAATGACACCCCCGAACATCGCCAGGCGAATCGCCGGGTCGATATCACCCTCTCTCAAGGCAAGGCAGCAGAAGAGTCGCTGCAACTGCTCAAGCCCTGATTCCCCCGCTCCCGCTTCGCGCGGGAGCCTCTTTTTAAAAACAAATAACTCAATAATATCAACACCATAAGATCTTAATGATAATGATTGCCATTTATTGTCAAGTGGTCAGGCCTCTGCAATAATGCCGCCCCTCAGGCTCAAATAAAAACAATTATCATTATGAATAAACTGTTTCAGGCATGGCCGGCACTCCTTTGTGCCTCCGCAGGCGCGGCCGATCTTCCCCCTGTGGAGAAGGCTCGCAGCGACGACACCATCATTGTCACTGGGCAACGGGTACAACAGAAACTCTCCGATGTCTCCGGCTCCATCACCGTCATCACCCAGGAAGAGCTGGACCGTCAGGTCGCCAGCGAGCTGACTCATGTGTTTCGCAAGATCCCCGGTGTCTCGGTCACCGGCTCTGCCGGGCGACCGCAAAACATCAGCGTGCGCGGCATCGGTGGCAATCGCATCCTGCTGATCAAGGATGGAGTGCGCGTCAGCGATGGCTTTGGCGCCGACAACATCAATGACAAGGTGGGTCGCTTCAACTTCGACCTTGATGACATCAAGCAGATTGAGGTGGCCAAGGGGGCTGGCTCCTCCCTGCATGGCTCCGATGCCATCGGCGGTACCGTGGTGATGAATACCAAGCAGCCGGAAGATTATCTGCAACAGCAAGATAGCTATCTGGCGGCCAAGACACTCTACGGTGGCGACAGCAACAAGAAGAAGCTCAGCATGACAGGCGCTGTGCGGGCGTTGGAGAGCGAACATCTGTTGCGCCTCTCCGGCTGGCGCGGCAACGAAACCGCCAACTTTGAGGAGAACCGCATTCCGGCTGATTTGGATGGCATGAGCGCCTCCACCAGCAGCCGCCTCCCCCTCAATGCCCATCACGCTCTGCGGCTGGAGCTGGACTACTACGAGGATCACGCCAAACGCCAGATGGGCCCAAAGGCGGTGCCCCAACCCGATGGCAGCTGGGATGTGGTCGGTTTTCAGGAAGATGGCGATCAGCGCACCCAAGGCGGCAAGTTCAGTTGGGAAGCCAACGATCTGGGCATGGTCGATACCCTCAACTGGAGCCTGTTTGGCAACCAGTCACGCAACGAAGCCAACCAGCGCCAGCTGCTGCGCAACGATGCCCTGAGCGGCTATCCCAGATATCGCAGCCAGCGCACCCTCTCCACGTTCGAGGAGCTGCGCCTTGGCAGTGAGCTGGAGTTGCAGAGCAAGCTGAGCACCGGCTCGCTGGATCACACCTTCAGCTACGGTGTGGAGCTGGAGCAGGCCAACCACGAGCGGCCGGTCAGCAATCTGACCCTGGAAGATGGCATCACCACCCAGGGACAGAAAGCCCCCTTCAGCAAGGCCGAAACCCGCCGCGATGGCATCTGGCTGAGCGATGTGATCGATCTGGGCAACTGGCAGTTTACCCCGACCCTGCGCTTTGACCGCCAACGCCTGCGCGCACCGGACAGCAATCTGGCCGAGAACCACAGCGACCACATCTCCCCCAGTGTGGCGGCCAGTTACCGCTTCAACGAGACATGGCGCAGCTGGCTCAGCTATGCCAACGGCTTCCGCGCCCCCGCTTACGATCAGGTTTACGGCAACATTCCCCACTACTTTGCCATGCCGCCATTCGAGATCATTGCCAACCCCAACCTCAAGGAGGAGACCAGCCACAGTCTGGAGTGGGGAGTGAATGGCCAAAGCGACAACTGGAGCGTCAAACCGGCCGTTTTCTACAACCGCTACTACAACTTCATCGACTGGCGCCAGACCGGTTTTCGCCTCGATGACGGTGTCTTCCTGCGCCAATATCGCAACGTTGCCAAAGCAGAAACCTGGGGCGCCGAGCTGGCCGCCAGCCTCTGGCTGAGCGACGAGTGGGAGCTTTCGACCAATCTGGCCTGGATGGATGGCAAGGATCACCGCGGTGAGCCGCTGCGCACCCAGACACCGCTGGAAGGCAACACCACCCTGCGCTGGCAACAGCTCGACTGGGGGGTTGAGCTCAGTGGCAACTATGCCGCCGCCATGACCAAGGTGCCCCAGTGCGCCAATGCGCAGACTGGCTACAACGGTGCCTGCCAGAGCAGCGCCGGCTGGTTCAGCCTGGACCTCACCGGCGACTGGCAGATCACCGAGGCGCTCAAGGTCAATGCCACCATCGGCAACCTGCTCGATACCCGCTACGTCCGCTATCAGGATGTGGCCGGACTCCCGGCTGGCAGCGACACCTCCCTCTACAGCCAGAGCGGCCGCTACCTGTCAGCCAGCCTCAGTTACCGTTTCGTGGGGATGTGATGAAGCATCATGCAATCATGGCGGCCCTGTTGGCCGCCCCGTTGGCGTGGGCGCAAGAGTCCCTGCCACCGCCGATCCCGTCCCAATCGCACCTGATTTCAGGCAATCCCGTACGCCAGGATCCCTACTTCTGGTTGCGGGACGAGAGCCGCAGCAACCCGGCCATTCTCGCCCTGCTCAAGCAGCAAAATCGCTGGAGCGAGCAGCAGCTCGCCGCGCAGCAGCCGCTGGAAGCAACCTTGCGCGCCGAGTTTGCCCGTCATCCGGCAGGGGAACCCGTGCCAGACAACTGGCTTGTCCGCGGCGATCAGGCATGGCTGCTGCGCCCGGATGGCTCACTCTGGCAACGCCACGGGGGCAAGGTGCAGCAGCTGCTTCCCGCCAGAGCGGGTGAGGGCTATTACGAAGCGGGCGGCTGGGCCCTGAGCCCGGATAACCTCACACTGGCCATCGCCGAAGACAGGCGCGGCGATCTCGACTATCAAGTTACCCTGCTCGATCTCCAAAGCGGCAAGGCGCTGGCCAGTTTGGCGCAGCGCAGCGCTGATCTCGCCTGGTCACAAGATGGTCGCACCCTCTACACCATCGCCAACGAGCGTTACACCCTGCGCCCCTGGCAGTTGCGCGGCTGGCAGGATGGCCAGGAGCAGACTCTCTATGAGGAGCAGGATCCCGCCTGGCTGCTCAGCCTCTATCGCACCACGGATGGCCAGCATCTGGTGTTGCAGGGCAACAACCACGACAGCTCGGAGCAATACCTGCTCGACTCGGGCAAGCCGCAGCAGGTCAAACCCCGCCAGCGCGGGGTGGAATACTATCTGGACAATCAATCCGGCTGGGTGATCAAGAGCAACCGGGAGGGGGCGTTTGCCCTCTACTCAGCCAGCACGCCGCTCGGTGAGTGGCAGCGCCTGTGGCCCGCCAAAGGGGAGGATCTCGGCGATCCCGAGAAGTGGCGACTGTTTGATCGCCATCTGGTGGTGCAGTTTCGCCAGCAGGGGGAGGATTGGCTCGCCCTGCTCGATCGCAACGGCCATGAACGCCAGCGCCTGCCGCTGGCCAGTGGCGCCGGTACCGGCTGGCTGCAAGGAGAACATGACCCGGCCAGCGACCGCATTCTGGTGCGCAGTCAGGGCTTGAGCCAGCCCCCCGGCCAGCGCTGGCTGGATTTAAACAGCGGCCAGTGGATCAACGACCAGCACACCGCAGGCAATAAAGCATTGCCCTATCAGAGCGAGCGGCGCTGGATCACCTCTACCGATGGCACCCGGGTGCCTGTCTCGCTGGTGTGGCGCAAAGATCTGGCCCCTCGCGCCGTACTGCTCTACGGCTATGGCGCCTATGGCACGCCGATGCGCCCCTACTACCAGAAAGAGCTGTTAAGCCTGCTGGATCGGGGCTTTGTCTACGCCATCGCCCATGTGCGCGGCGGCGGCATGCTGGGGGAGCAGTGGACCCGCGACGGACGGGGCATCCACAAGCAGAACGGCATTAGCGACTTTATCGCAGCCGGTCACGCCCTGCGCCACTGGTCGCCCGACGCCGCTCCCCTGCCCCTGTTTGCCATGGGGGGCAGCGCGGGGGGCACACTGGTTGCTGCGGCCCTCAACCAGCAACCGACACTCTTTAGCGGCGCCGTGTTGCAGGTTCCCTTCGTCGATATGCTTGGCACCATGAGTGATCCCGCCCTCCCCTTGACCCGTCAGGAGTACCAGGAGTGGGGCAACCCGGCCAAGCCCGCAGAGTATCAGGCGATGCGCCGCATCAGCCCCTACGACAACCTGCACCGCGCACCCTACCCGCCCCTGCTGGTCACTACCGCCCTGCACGACAGCCAGGTGCCCTACTGGGAGCCGGTCAAGTGGCTGGCCCGCCTGCGGGAGCACAGCACGGGTTCCGGCCCCTACCTGCTGCTGACCGAACTGGAGGGAGGCCACCGCGCCGGTGGTGGCGATCGGGCTCGTGAATTTGCCTTCTTGTTGCATCTGGCGGGGATCAATCAATGACCCTGCCGCTGATTGGGAGTACCACTATGAAACCCCTGTTGCCCGTCCTCTTGCTGGGGCTGGCTGGCTTTTCCACTCAGGCCGCCGAACTGCGTTTTGTCGAACAGGACGCCCCGGCCGATACCCGCCTCTGGCTCGAACAGCAGCTCGGCGTCACCCTGAGTGATGCCCCGGCCTATCAGCGCCAAGGCAAGCTGGGCCACTATCTGCATTATCGCCAGCAGCTCAATGGCGCACCGATCGCCGGCCTGATGGCCGCCGTCAGTCTCGATGAGCAGGGTCGCCCGTGGCGCCTTTATCACAATACCCGGCTGATGCAGGCACAGGCGACGCCATGTGATGAAGCAAGCCGCGCCGGGGTGGATGCCTATACCGCCACGCTGGATGGTACGGTGTGGAAATTCGCCGGCAGTGACGAGGCCCAGCCGTGGTACTGGCAGGATGGCGACACCCTGACTGCGGCCTGGCGTCTGCTGGCGGTGGAAAGCCAGCCGGGCAACAGCAAGAGCAGCCACTGGCAACTGTTTGTCACCTGCGATGGCAGCGCCCTGCTGGGGCGCACGCTGCAAGAGGCCAGCACCCGTGCCGAAGCGGCCCCGCTGGCAGGGGAAGCGGCCACGGTGCAAGCCCGCATCTTTGCCCTCGATCCCCGCACCCAGCTGCAAGATGGCAATTTGCTGTGGCGCCACGATCTGGTGCTGGACAACCGGGCCTATCGCACCGTCCCGCTCAGGGTACAAAAGGTGGATGACACCTACCAGCTGAGTGGCCCACGCGCCCGGGTCGTGGATGGCACGGAGCCGGAAACTGCCCCCTTTAGCAGCCCTGATGCCGATGGCTTCCAGCTGGATCACCAGCAGCCCGCCTTCCTCGATATCAATGGCTACTACCATCTGGATCTGGCCCAGCGCCATGTGGAATCCCTTGGCTACCCGACGCTGATGGGTGGCCCCCTGGCCATCGATACCGATGCCGGGAAGCAGGACAACTCTCTCTATGACCCCTTCCTGCGCCGGTTGGAAATTGGCCGGATAGGGGTGCCCGATGCGGAAGATCCCATGGTGATCTGGCACGAGTTTGGCCATGCGGTGCAGCACCATATCCTGCCCGACATGGGAGAAGAGGGTGACTGGGGCGCCATCGGCGAGGGCTTTAGCGACTATCTGGCCGCCAGCTGGCGCCAGCGTAGTCCAGAGGCTCGCCAGTTCGAGCCTTTCATGGTCTTCAACTGGGATGCCAGGATCAGCGGCCGAACGCCCCGTCAGCTCGATGATCTGCGAGCGCGCTATCATCCGGGCTTCCTCTATCCGGCTCACCTCACCATCAACGGCAGCAACGGCGACCAGCTGTGGGGCACCCCGCTCTTCACCGCGCTGCGCCAGGCCGTTGAACAATATGGCGAGGTAGCCCGTGACGAGTTCGATACCCTGCTGATTGAATCCCACTTCGGCCTCGGCCCGCAGGTGCGGATGCCCCAGCTGGCGCGGGTCACCGTGGATACCGCCAACCGCCTCTATCCGGATCGCAGCTATGGCAAGCTGCTGGAGCAGGCCTTCCGCCACCACGCCCTGCTGCCCACGCCCATCGCGGCCCGCCTTGCCGATGACAGCTACCTGCTGCCCGGGGAGAAAAAGAGCCTCGCCATCGAATTGACCAACCAGAGCGGCCGCCCCCTGACCGTGGCTGACGCCAGCCTGATCCCGACCAAGGGGCTCATGGGTGACGGTCACTGGCAGGGAGAGCTCAGCGCCGATGGCAGCGCCCGCTGGACCCTGCCGCTGGAAGCGGCGAGCAACCTGACCTGTGGCGAGGCAGTCACCTTGCCGCTGCAGTTCCAGCTCACCCTGCCCAGCCCCACCGAGCGCCAGACCCGCCTTGACCTGCAACTGCCGATCGGTGAACCGCTCTGGCAACGGGCCATCGGCCAGGGTGGCCAGATCAAGGATGCGGTGAGCGATGAGCGGCACGGCCTGTCCCGCTTCACTCTCACCCTGCCCGAGAGCAAGGCCCGCATCGACAGCGGATTCGTGGTCGCCCTCGATCTGGAGCACAGCAAGCTGGAGCAGCTGGAGATCTGGCTCACCTCCCCTTACGGTACCCGGATCAGCCTGTGGAACAAGGGTTACGCCAGCCATACCCGGCTCAAGGGGGAGTTCCCCCGTGAACTGGTACCGTTCGAATCACTCGATAAGCTGCACGGCGAACCGCTCGCTGGCCGCTGGCTGCTGGAGATCAACGACACCAGCGCCGGTGACACCGGTCAGTTGCGCAACTGGCGGGTAGCCCAGCAAGTCGGCGCCCGCTGCGACAAGGATGAAGCCCTGCCCAACACCGGCATCATTCCCCTTGAGCAGGATGAAGGGGGTGGCGGCACGGCTTCCCCCCTGCTGCTGTTGCTGGCCCTCTGGCCCCGCATCTGGCGCCGGAGCACCCCGCGCCGTTGAATCCTGTACCACGGGGGTTACCGCCCCCGTGAACCTGTGACCGAATCAAGGAATGTGAAGTGAAACCATCCGTACTGGTTATTGCAACCCTCTCAGCCCTGCTCAGCGCCTGTGGCGGCGGGGAAGATAACGCACCACTGGCGATCCCGGACTACCGGGTCGATGTCGCCCTGCCAACCGCCGGTACCCTGTGCGCCGATCTGGATCAGAACTGGCAATGTGATCCTGCCGACCCTGCCGTCAGCGGCGAAGGAGCGGTAGCCTTGGTCAGCCGTTCGGCCAACATCGTCAACTCGCCCCTGCTGTTCGTACCGAGGAGCGGAGGGCTGCTGCTGGCACATCCGGCCGCCAAAGGGGATCCACAACGGCTGCAACCAACCCTGCTCAGCACCCTGTGGCAGAGCCGCATTGCCGAAGGGGTGGCCGCCGATCGCGCACTGTCACTGCTGCTGGCCGATCTCGCCCCGCTGCAACCGGGCAGCGACCGCGCGGCCCTCGCGGGCCTCGGCCAGTTTGATCAAGCACTGCAACAGGTGGCGATCAGCTTGCAGCAACAGGCCCGCGCACGACTTGCCAACGCCAAGGAGACCCAGTTGCTCACCACCAGCTATCGCGCCATCAGCCTGATGCTGGCGCAGCTGGCTTCAGAGTGGCAACGCAACGGCCAATTTGCCGAAGAGACCCAAAGCGAGCTGCTTACCCTGCTGGTGCAGCAGCAGCCACGCAACCTGCTGACCGTCACCGGCGTCACCACCTTCAGCGATGGCAACGATCCGCTGCTGGAACAGGAGCCCGACGACTATCCGGGACAAGATGCCAGCTGGAATCGCACTCGTCCCCAGCTTGCCTATCGCAAACTCGATGATCGCGGTCAGGTGCTCCCCGACAACGCGCCGAGCTGGCAGTGCGTCAAGGATCTCAATACCGGTCTGGTGTGGGAGGTCAAATCAGATGATCCCTTGAGTCCTGACTGGAAAAGCAGACCCTTTGCCTATGAGGATGAGCAGTTCAAGGCGACCGCAGGCGAGCAGCAAGCGGCCTACCAGCATATTCATAAGAGGATCGAACAGCTCACCGCCGAAGGAGATCTTGCGGCCCTCGCCCGGGCACAGGCGCTGACCACCATGCTGACCACCCGCGCGTATCAGCAGTGGCTCAATGGCGAGCAGCGCTGCGGCATCAGTCAGTGGCGGCTGCCCACCATGGGTGAGCTGATGTCACTGATGCACTACGGCAGCCTGGCCAAGGACCCGCTGGGTCAACGCATCATCGTGGATACCCGTTACTTCCCGGATATCGCCCCCTCGGAAGATGACACCTACCATGGCTACTACTGGAGCGCCACCAGCAACACAGCTCAGCGCTTCTCCGGTGGCCCCATCAGCAAACGCACAGTCCTGCTCCTGGGAGAAGATGCGGGCACCACCTATCCCGCGCTGGTGCAGCAAGATACCTATATCGAGCTGATGCAGGTACGACTGGTCGCCACTCCCCAATAACCCGAGGAATATCATGAGCCTTTATCGCTTTTCGTTCGCCATGCTGGCACTGCTGGCCCCCCTGGCCCACGGTGCTGCCATTTGTGATGACACTATGGATCGCACCGCCCCCTCTGCCCGTTTTCTTGACCATGGCAACGGCACCGTCACGGATCAACACACCGGCCTCACCTGGATGCGCTGCAAACTGGGGCAGACATGGAGTGGCAGCAGTTGCCTGGGTGAACCGACCGTTTACTACTGGCAGCAGGGGCTGCAAGTGGCGGAGCGGATCCGCAGTGACAGCAGCCATGCTCTCTATCACTTCGGCGGTATCAGCCAGTGGCGCCTGCCCGACATCAAGGAGCTGGCGACCCTGGTCGAGCACGCCTGCTACAAGCCCTCTCTCAATGAAGCCATTTTCCCGCGCGCCATGGCGGGGGACGGTAAAGAGGTCAATGAGGGCTATGTCTATCTGATGAGCAGCACGGTAACCTCCGCCAATGGTCAGCGGGCGTATCTGGATATTACCTCGGGAGATATCGGTCTTCGCTCCATTGGCGCCTACCCGGATCAGGTCTTGCTGGTCGCCAATAAACCCTGACCGCCCCACGCTCGAAACCGGAACGCGATGACAGGAGAGGCTTGCGAGCCTCTCTTTTTATTGCTCTTGCCGCCCCCCCTATCTCACCCGCCATCACGCTCTTCTCCCGCCTGTGCCCCCTGCCCGCGATACCGACCTGATCCTGCTTCGCCCGCGGCATTTACCCCTTTCAGGTGATGACGAGGAGCAGCTCTCTGCGTTTTACAGGCCTTTCTCGCCCGCCATAACCAACAAAAAAGTGCGCTTCTTAACAAAATTTAATTACCGGTTAACCGATTAATAATTAACCCGTAAAAATGACATGTAAATCAGTGCGAAAGTGTCATAATGCGTAACATTATTGTTAAGTCGCTTGATTAATTTGGTTAGGAAAAACCTCTATGTTTGCTGATATTTCTGCTCAACATTGGGCTTTTGCCATTTATGTCATCGGTGCCATCACCATCTGTCTGGTGATGATAGGCCTCGCCGCCCTGCTGGGAGGTCGTGCCTACGGCCGCACCAAGAACAAGCCATTTGAATCTGGTGTCGACTCGGTCGGCAGTGCCCGCCTGCGTTTTTCCGCCAAGTTCTATCTGGTCGCCATGTTCTTCGTCATCTTCGACGTCGAGGCGCTCTACCTGTTTGCCTGGTCTGTCTCCGTGCGGGAGAGCGGCTGGGTCGGCTTTATTGAAGCCACCATTTTCATCGGACTGCTGCTTATCGGCCTGATCTACCTCTGGCGCATCGGCGCACTGGACTGGTCGCCGCGCAAACCGCAGCTGAACAACAAAAACAGTGATTGAACCACAGACCCTTTCCTTGAGGTTGCACCATGAAGTACACCCTGACCCGGATTGACCCGGATGCACCCGTTGAGCGCTACCCCCAGGAGCAGCGCCAGACCGTCGATGACCCACTGGCGCAAGAAGCGACGCGCGGCATCATGATGGGCCGCCTCGAGGAGGTGCTGCAAGACACAGTCAACTGGGGCCGCAAAAACTCCCTCTGGCCTTACAACTTCGGCATCTCCTGCTGCTACGTGGAGATGTGTACCGCCTTCACCTCCCCCCACGATGTGGCCCGCTTCGGCGCCGAAGTTATCCGTGCCTCGCCCCGTCAGGCCGATTTCATGGTGATTGCAGGGACCCCCTTCATCAAGATGGCGCCAGTCATCCAGCGCCTGTATGAGCAGCTGCTCGAACCCAAGTGGGTGATCTCCATGGGGGCCTGTGCCAACTCCGGCGGCATGTATGACATCTATTCCGTGGTGCAGGGGGTGGACAAGTTCCTGCCGGTCGACGTCTACATTCCGGGTTGCCCGCCCCGTCCCGAAGCCTTTTTGCAAGCCCTGATGCTGCTGCAGGACTCCATCGGCAAAGAGCGCCGCCCCCTCTCCTGGGTAGTGGGCGATCAGGGGATCTACCGTCCCCAGATGCAGGCCGAAAAAGAGCGCAAGCGCGGCGAACGGATCAATGTGACCAACCTGCGCACGCCGGATGAGATCTGACCATGAAACTGACTCGTGATTTTCCCAGCAATTACGCCATGGCCCAGTGGCAGCCCAGCGACCACAAGGATGCCAAAGTCATTGGCGAACTGTTTGCCCACTTCGGGGCCGAGCTCTTCACCGTGCAGACCACGCGCACCGGCGTGCCGGTGGTCTGGCTCCCCCGCGAACTGCTGCAGGATGTGATGGGCTTTTTGCGCAAGGTGCCCTCCCCGTTCGTGATGCTCTTCGATCTGAGTGCGACTGACGAGCGGCTGCGCAGCCATCGCGACGGTCTGCCCCAGAGCGATTTCACCGTCTTCTATCACCTCATCTCAATCGACCGTAACGCCGATGTGATGTTGAAAGTGGCGCTGGCCGAAAGTGACCTGCATCTGCCCACCATCACCAACCACTTCCCCAATGCCAACTGGTACGAGCGGGAAGTGTGGGATCTGATGGGCATCACCTTCGATGGCCACCCCCATCTGACCCGCATCATGATGCCCAAGAGCTGGCAGGGTCACCCGCTGCGCAAGGATTACCCGGCGCGCGCTACCGAATTCGATCCCTTCATGCTCGATGCCGCCAAACAGGACATGGAGCAGGAGAACCTGCTGTTCAAACCGGAAGAGTGGGGCCTGGCCCGCGGCAACGAGAACGAGGACTACATGTTCCTCAACCTCGGCCCCAACCACCCCTCTGCTCACGGCGCCTTCCGCTTGGTGTTGCAGCTCGATGGCGAGGAGATCCGCAACTGCGTGCCCGACATCGGCTACCACCATCGTGGTGCCGAGAAGATGGGCGAGCGCCAATCCTGGCACAGTTACATCCCCTATACCGACCGGGTCGAGTATCTGGGCGGGGTGATGAACAACCTCCCCTATGTGCTGGCGGTCGAGAAGCTGGCCAGCATCAAGGTGCCGCAGCGGGTCGACATGATCCGGGTGATGATGGCGGAACTGTTCCGCATCCAGAGCCACCTCTTGTTCCTCGGGACCTATATCCAGGACGTGGGGGCCATGACCCCAGTCTTCTTCACCTTCACCGACCGGCAGAAGATCTACACCATCATCGAAGCGATCACCGGTGCCCGCATGCACCCGGCCTGGTTCCGTATCGGCGGTGTGGCCCACGACCTGCCGAAGGGATGGCAGCGGCTGGTGCAGGACAACCTGCTGAGCTGGCTGCCCAAGCGGCTGATGGATTACGAAAAAGCGGCGATGCGCAACAGCATTCTTCGCGGTCGAACCATTGGCGTCTCTGCCTACACCACCGAGCAGGCGTTGTCCTGGGGCACCACGGGGGCCGGATTGCGCGCCACCGGCCTCAACTTCGACGTGCGCAAGTGGCGCCCCTACTCCGGTTACGATCAGTTCGACTTTGAAGTGCCGGTCGGCAGCAATGGCGATGCCTACGACAGAGCCACCGTGCGGATCGAGGAGATCCGCCAGAGCATGTCGATCATCGAGCAGTGCATGAAGAACATGCCGGAGGGCCCCTTCAAGGCGGATCACCCCCTCACCACCCCGCCGCCTAAAGAGCGCACCCTGCAGCACATCGAGACCCTGATCAACCACTTCCTGCAAGTGTCGTGGGGCCCGGTGATGCCCGCTGCCGAGTCGTTCCAGATGATTGAGGCGACCAAGGGGGTCAACAGTTACTACCTGACCAGTGACGGCTCCACCATGAGCTACCGGACCCGGATCCGCACCCCGAGCTTTGCTCACCTGCAGCAGATCCCCTCGGTGATCAAGGGCAGCATGGTGTCGGACCTCATCGTCTATCTGGGCAGTATCGATTTTGTTATGTCGGATGTGGACCGTTAAGTGATCCGCCCTCCCGGCCATGGCCGGGAATTGGGATCGCCGGACGAGCAGTAAAAGGACAAGCCACCAAAGGTCAAGTCATGAGCCAGCAATGTCAGTGTCACAATAATCAGACCCCACAGGGGCAAGGGGCATGCAGCAGCAAACAGGACGACTTCGTTCTGAGCCAGGCTGAACGCGATGCCATCGAACACGAGAAACACCACTACGAAGATCCCCGCGCCGCCAGCATCGAAGCGCTCAAGATCGTGCAGCAGGCCAGAGGCTGGGTCCCCGACGGCGCCATTCACGCCATCGCGGCCGAGCTCGGCATTCCCGCCAGCGATGTGGAGGGGGTTGCCACCTTCTATAGCCAGATCTTCCGCCAGCCGGTAGGCCGTCACATCATCCGCGTCTGCGACAGCATGGTCTGCTACATCAATGGCCATGAAGATCTGATGGCCGGTCTCAAGGAGGTGATGAACCTCGGCCCCGGTCAAACCACCCCGGATGGCCGCTTCACCCTGCTGCCGGTCTGCTGCCTTGGCAACTGCGACAAGGGGCCAGCCATCATGATCGATGACGACACCTATGGCGGCCTCGATCCGGTGACCTTGCTGAAAACGCTGGAGGCTTACCCATGAGCCTGCCGCAGAACAAGATCCTCGCCTCTCTTGGCACCGCCAACCGCACGGCCCGCACCGCCGAGACCCACCCGCTCACCTGGCGGCTGCGGGACGACGGCCAGCCGGTGTGGCTGGAGGAGTATCAGGCCAAACAGGGCTATGAAGCCGCCCGCAAGGCGCTCGGCCAGATGAGCCCGGACGAGATTGTCAGCACCGTCAAGGATGCCGGTCTCAAGGGGCGCGGCGGTGCGGGCTTCCCCACTGGCGTGAAGTGGGGGCTGATGCCCAAAGATGAGAGCATGAACATCCGCTACCTGCTCTGCAACGCCGACGAGATGGAGCCCAACACCTGGAAAGATCGCCTGCTGATGGAGCAACTGCCCCATCTGCTGATCGAGGGGATGATCATCAGTGCCCGGGCGCTCAAGGCCTATCGTGGCTATATCTTCCTGCGCGGCGAATACGTTGATGCCGCCATCCACCTGCGCCGCGCGGTGGAAGAGGCCAAGGCCGCCGGTCTGCTGGGCAAGAACATTCTGGGCTCCGGTTTTGATTTCGAGCTGTTCGTCCACACCGGCGCCGGCCGCTACATCTGTGGTGAAGAGACGGCGTTGATCAACTCGCTGGAAGGGCGCCGCGCCAACCCGCGCGCCAAACCCCCCTTCCCCGCCGTCTCCGGCGTATGGGGCAAACCCACCTGCGTCAACAACGTCGAAACCCTCTGTAACGTCCCCGCCATTATCGGCAACGGGGTGGCTTGGTATCACGGGCTGGCGCTGCCGGGCTCGGACGATCACGGCACCAAGCTGATGGGCTTCTCCGGCAAGGTGAACAACCCCGGGGTCTGGGAGCTGCCCTTTGGCATCACCGCCCGCGAGCTGTTTGAAAATTACGCCGGCGGGATGAAGAGCGGCTATCGCCTGAAAGCGTGGCAACCGGGCGGCGCGGGCACCGGCTTCCTGCTGCCGGAGCACCTCGATGCCCAGATGTATACCGCCGGTATCGGCAAGGTAGGTACCCGGATGGGGACTGGCCTCGCCATGGCGGTGGATGACTCCATCAGCATGGTCTCCCTGCTGCGCAACATGGAGGAGTTCTTCGCCCGCGAGTCGTGTGGCTGGTGCACGCCCTGCCGCGACGGCCTGCCCTGGAGCGTCAAGCTGCTGCGGGCACTGGAACGTGGCGAGGGGCAATCCGGCGATCTGGCGACCCTGGAGCAACTCTGCGGTTTCCTTGGCCCGGGCAAGACATTCTGCGCCCACGCACCGGGCGCCGTCGAGCCGCTGGCCAGCGCCATCAAATATTTCCGCTCCGAATTCGAGGCCGGGATCAAAGGCAGCGGTGATAACCGCAAGCCGGTCAAAGGGATCCAGCCCAATCTGCTGGGCGAGCGCTGGTAACGACACCACAGATTTCACAAAACAGGTTTCAGGGAAGTTGTATGGCAACCATTTATGTAGACGGCAAAGAGTACGAGGTAGACGGGGCAGATAACCTGCTGCAAGCCTGTCTGTCGCTGGGTCTGGACGTCCCCTATTTCTGCTGGCATCCGGCGCTGGGTAGCGTTGGCGCCTGCCGCCAGTGTGCGGTCAAACAGTATCAGAATGCCGATGACAAACGCGGTCGTCTGGTCATGTCCTGCATGACCCCGGCCACCGATGGCAGCTACATCGCCATCGAGGATGAAGAGGCCAAAGAGTTTCGCAAGAGCGTGGTGGAGTGGCTGATGACCAACCACCCCCACGACTGCCCGGTGTGTGAAGAGGGCGGCGCCTGCCACCTGCAGGACATGACGGTGATGACCGGCCACAACAGCCGTCGCTACCGCTTCACCAAACGCACCCACCAGAATCAGGCGCTGGGCCCCTTCATCGGTCACGAGATGAACCGCTGCATCGCCTGCTACCGCTGCGTCCGTTACTACAAGGATTATGCCGGTGGCGAGGATCTCGGGGTCTATGGTGCCCACGACAACGTCTATTTCGGGCGGGTCGAGGATGGCACCCTGGAGAGTGAATTTTCTGGCAACCTGGTGGAGGTCTGCCCTACCGGGGTTTTCACCGATAAGACTCACTCCGAGCGCTACAACCGCAAATGGGACATGCAGTTTGCCCCGAGCGTCTGCCAGCAGTGTTCTGTGGGCTGCAACATCAGCCCGGGCGAACGTTATGGCGAACTGCGCCGTATCGAAAACCGCTTCCACGGCAGCCTCAACCACTACTTCCTCTGCGATCGCGGCCGCTTTGGCTATGGCTATGTCAACCTAGCTGATCGCCCGCGCCAGCCGCTGCTGCGTGAAGGAAACGACAAGCTGGCCATCACGGTAGATGGAGTTCTCAACCGCGCCGCCGATGCCCTGCGCACCGCCAGCAGCGTCATCGGTATCGGTTCGCCCCGCGCGTCGCTGGAGAGCAACTTCGCTCTGCGCGAACTGGTGGGTGAAGAGAACTTCTATTGCGGCATGGAGCAGGCCGAGTGGGAATGCCAGCAGAAGATCCTGCAGATTTTGCAGCATGGCGGCGTATCAACACCGAGCCTGCGCGACATGGAAGAGGCCGACGCCATTCTGGTTCTCGGCGAAGATGTCACCATGAGTGCGGCTCGAATTGCGCTGGCCCTGCGTCAAGCCGTCAAGGGCAAGGCTCGCGAACTGGCTCGCAAAATGAAGGTCGACCTGTGGCAGGTTGCCGCAGTGCAGACGCTGGGCCAGAACGAGCGCTATCCGCTGCTCATCACCAGTCTCGACAACACCCGTCTCGATGACGTAGCGGCCGACAAACTGCACGCCCCCTATGCCGATCAGGCGCGCCTTGGCTTTGCCATCGCCAACCTGCTCGACAATGCGGCGCCAGCTATCGCCGACCTCTCTGCCGAGCTGCAGGCTCAGGCTGCACGCTGGGCCGAACTGCTTGGCAATGCCAAAAAACCGCTCATCATCGCCGGCTCCAGCGCACGCAGCGTGGCGCTGGTTGAAGCAGCCAGCAATATTGCTCGTGCCCTGAAAGGGCGTGGTCAGGAAGCCAGCATCGCGCTGGTTGCCCAGGAGGCCAACTCGCTCGGCCTGGCCATGCTGGGTGGCAAGCCGCTTGAGGCTGCTTTCGAGCGCATCGAAGCGCAAGAGAAGCTGGCGCTGGTGACGCTGGAGAACGACCTTTATCGCCGTGCTCCGCGTAACCGTGTGGATGCTGCATTGGCGAGACTGCAGCACCTGCTGGTCATCGATCATCAGGATACCCAGACTGCACAAAAGGCAGATCTGATCCTGCCGGCCGCCAGCTTTGCCGAAGCCGATGGCACCCTGGTGAACATGGAAGGTCGCGCCCAGCGCTTCTTCCAGGTCTATGCCCCAGCCTTCTACAACACCGATATTCAGGTGCGTGAAGGGTGGCGCTGGCTGGCGGCGCTGCAAGGGGCGATCGAACGCAAGCCGCTGCGCTGGCAGAACTTCGACCAGGTCAACCATGACTGTGCCACCAGCAATCCGCTGCTGGCTACCATGCTGGAAGCGGCGCCCAACGCAGGCTTGCGGATCCGTGGCATGCGGCTGGCCCGTGAGCCACACCGCTACAGTGGTCGCACCTCCATGCTGGCGGATCAGAACGTCAGCGAGCCGCGGGTAGCGCAAGATCCCGACTCCCCCTTCAACTTCTCCATGGAAGGGTATGCCGGAGCCCGTCAGCCGCTGCCGCAAGTGCCCTTTGCCTGGGCGCCCGGCTGGAACTCCCCCTCCGCCTGGAACAAGTTCCAGGATGAAGTGGGTGGCAAACTACGTGCTGGCGATCCGGGTCGCCGTCTGCTGGAAGCAAGCGAAGATACCCTTGGCTGGTTTACTACCATCCCCTCCCCCTTCAAGGCCGCAGAGGCGCTGCAGGTGGTCAATTATGCCCAGCTGTTTGGCGGCGAGGAGCTCTCCGCTCGCAGCCCGGTCATTCAGGCCCGGATGAACGAACCCGAGCTGGTATTGAATCCAGCAGATGCGCAGCGTCTGGCCCTCCATGCAGGCAATCAGGTCTCCTTCTCCTGGGGCGGTAGCCACTGGCAACTGCGCCTGCGCCTGAGCGAACAGCTGAGCGCCGGTCTGGTGGGGCTCCCCCTT
Source organism: Aeromonas sp. 603404 (assembly GCF_049171775.1). Taxonomy (NCBI): domain Bacteria; kingdom Pseudomonadati; phylum Pseudomonadota; class Gammaproteobacteria; order Aeromonadales; family Aeromonadaceae; genus Aeromonas; species Aeromonas sp. 603404. The sequence goes on along the minus strand of NZ_JAAKPE010000001.1, from coordinate 266,535 downwards.
GGGGTGAACGGCCTGCCGACGGCCATGCAACAAGCCTCAATCACTAACCTGCAGGAGGTGATCGCATGAGCGAGTCGCTGATCGATCTGTTGCTGGAGGTGGGCAAGGCACTGATCGTGCTGGTGGGGATCGTGGGGGCTGGCGCCTTCATGAGCTTCATCGAGCGCCGTCTGCTGGCCCTGTGGCAGGATCGCTACGGCCCCAACCGGGTGGGGCCGTTTGGTCTGCTCCAGCTGGCCGCCGACATGATCAAGATGTTCTTCAAGGAGGACTGGATCCCGCCGTTCGCCGATCGCCGGATCTTTATCCTGGCCCCCATCATCGCCTTCACCGCCTTTATTCTGGCGTTTGCGGTGGTGCCCATCACCCCCACCTGGGGCGTGGCGGATCTCAATGTGGGGCTGCTCTACATCCTGGCCATCGCGGGGCTGGCGGTCTATGCGGTGCTGTTCGCCGGCTGGTCGAGCAACAACAAATACTCATTGCTTGGCAGCTTGCGCGCCTCGGCCCAGACCCTCTCCTACGAGGTGTTTCTGGGCTTGTCGCTGATGGGGATCGTGATCCAGACCGGCAGTTTCAACCTGCGGGATATCGTCGAGGCACAGGCAGACTTGTGGAACGTGGTACCCCAGATCCTGGGCTTTGTCACCTTCCTGTTTGCCGGTGTCGCCGTCACCCACCGTCATCCGTTCGATCAGCCAGAAGCCGAGCAGGAGCTCGCCGATGGCTATCACATCGAGTATGCGGGGATGAAGTGGGGTCTCTTCTTCGTGGGCGAATATATCGGCATAGTGCTGATCTCCTCGCTCATCGTGACCCTCTTCTTCGGTGGCTGGCACGGTCCCTGGCTGCCCCCCTTCATCTGGTTTGCCTTGAAGACCGCCTGTTTCATGGTGTTCTTCATCCTGCTGCGGGCCTCCCTGCCTCGCCCGCGCTTTGACCAGGTGATGTCGTTTGGCTGGAAAGTCTGCTTGCCGCTGACCCTGATCAATATGCTGATCACCGCGGCAGTTGTACTGATAAGTACGCAGTGAGGCACTCAATATGAAAATTGTTAGCATTATTCAGGGTGTCGGCACCCAGTTACGCAGTCTGGCCATGGTCTTCTCCCATGCCTGGCGGCCCCGTGAAACCCTCAACTATCCGGAAGAGGCGGTTTATGCGGCCCCCCGCTACCGCGGTCGCATCGTGCTGACCCGCGACCCTGATGGAGACGAGCGCTGCGTAGCCTGCAACCTCTGCGCGGTCGCCTGCCCGGTCGGCTGTATCTCGCTGCAAAAATCTGAGCGGGAAGATGGTCGCTGGTATCCGGAGTTCTTTCGCATCAACTTCTCTCGCTGCATCTTCTGTGGACTGTGCGAAGAGGCCTGCCCCACTACCGCCATCCAGCTGACGCCGGATTTCGAGATGGGTGAGTATCGCCGCCAGGATCTGGTGTACGAGAAGGAAGATCTGCTGATCAGCGGGCCCGGCAAATACCCGGACTACAACTTCTATCGCATGAGCGGGATGGCCATCGACGGCAAGCCGAAAGGGGATGCCGAAAACGAAGCCAAGCCCATCGATGTCAAGAGCCTGCTGCCCTGAGGAGTCAATCATGGAACTGGCATTTTATGCCTCGGCCCTGGTGGCCATTTACAGCACACTGCGGGTGATCAGCACCAGCAATCCCATGCATGCGCTGCTCAATCTCATCATCTCCCTCATCGCCGTGGCCATGATCTTCTTCTGCCTGGGTGCCGCCTTTGCGGGCGCCCTGCAGGTGATCGTCTACGCCGGCGCCATTATGGTGCTGTTCGTGTTCGTGGTGATGATGCTGAACCTGGGGAGTGCCCAGGCGCAGGAGAAAAAGTGGCTCACCCCCATGACCTGGGGGGGCCCTGCCCTGCTCTCGCTGATCCTGCTGGGCTTTCTGGCCCACGGCATTCTCGGAGTGACCGGGGGCCTGATCGGGGTGACCGAGGTGACCGCCAAGCAGGTGGGTGTCGAACTCTTTAGCCCCTATGTGCTGGCGGTGGAGCTTGCCTCCATCCTGCTGCTGGCGGGTCTGGTAACCGCCTATCACCTGGGTCGGGAAGAGAAGAGCGGTGAAGTGCTCTCCGTCCCGCGCTCTGCTTCCCGCTCTGCACAAGAAGGAGGTCAGCAATGAATGGAATCCCTATGGAGCACGGCCTCCTGCTGGCCGCGGTGCTCTTCTGCATCGGCTTGTGCGGTCTGCTGATCCGCCGCAACCTGCTCTACATCCTGATGAGTATCGAAATCATGATGAATGCCTCGGCACTGGCGTTTGTGGTGGCGGGTAGCCGCTGGGCCCAGGCCGATGGCCAGATCATGTATATCCTGGTGATTTCTCTGGCGGCAGCGGAGGCCAGTATCGGCCTTGCCCTGTTACTGCTGCTCTATCGTCGTTACCACACCCTGAACGTGGACACTGTGAGTGAGATGCGCGGATGAGCCTCTTATATCTGACTTTTCTATTTCCGCTGCTGGGATGGCTGGTGTTGGCCTTCTCCCTCGGCCGGTTTGGTGAGCGTACCTCGGCGCTGATCGGGGTGGGCTCCATTGGCCTGTCGGCCCTCACTACCCTGTGGGTGGGCATCGACTTTCTGGACAACCCGCCCGAGGGGGGCGTCTATGTCCAGCACCTGTGGCAATGGATGGCGGTGGGCAACTTTACCCCGAGCTTCTCGCTGGCACTGGATGGACTGTCGCTGACCATGCTGGGGGTGGTGACCGGGGTGGGTTTCTTTATCCACCTGTTCGCCTCCTGGTATATGCGCGGGGAAGAGGGTTACTCCCGCTTCTTCACCTACACCAACCTCTTTATCGCCAGCATGCTGTTTCTGGTGCTGGCCGATGACCTGCTGTTTGTCTACCTCGGCTGGGAAGGGGTAGGGCTGTGCAGCTATCTGCTGATCGGCTTCTACTACAAGGATCGCAAGAACGGAGCGGCGGCCCTCAAGGCATTTGTCGTGACCCGGGTGGGTGATGTCTTCCTCGCCATCGGCCTGTTTATCCTCTATCGGGAACTGGGCACCCTCAATATCCACGAGCTGCTGGTGCGTGCCCCGACCCTGTTTGCCGAGGGCTCCCCTGCCCTGTCGCTGGCCTGCCTGATGCTCTTGGGCGGCGCGGTCGGCAAATCGGCACAGCTGCCGCTGCAAACCTGGCTGGCGGATGCGATGGCAGGCCCGACCCCTGTCTCAGCGCTGATCCACGCCGCCACCATGGTGACCGCCGGTGTCTACCTGATTGCCCGTACCCACGGCCTGTTCCTGCTGGCGCCAGAGATCCTCCATCTGGTCGGGCAGGTTGGCGCCATCACGCTAGTGCTGGCAGGCTTTGCCGCGCTGGTTCAGACCGATATCAAGCGGATCCTCGCCTACTCCACCATGAGCCAGATTGGCTACATGTTTCTGGCTCTCGGTGTCGGCGCATGGGAAGGGGCCATCTTCCACCTGATGACCCACGCCTTCTTCAAGGCGCTGCTGTTCCTCTCCGCCGGTGCCGTTATCGTTGCCTGCCACCATGAGCAGAACATCTTCAAGATGGGTGGCCTGCGCAAGAGTTTGCCGCTGGTCTATGCCTGCTTCCTGGTGGGGGGCTCGGCGCTGGCGGCGTTGCCGCTGGTCACTTCCGGTTTCTACAGTAAGGATGCCATCCTGTGGCAAGTAGAAGCCTCTGGCCAAAGCGCGCTGCTGTGGGCAGGTCTGGTAGGGGCATTCCTCACCTCGCTCTACACATTCCGGCTGATCTTTATCGCCTTCCATGGCAAAGAGCAGACCAAAGCCCATGCGGGCCACGGTCTGGCTCACCATCTGCCGCTGCTGGTATTGCTGGTGCTCTCCACTGGCATAGGCGCGCTGATCACCCCGCCACTGGCAGGTGTACTACCCGCAGGCCCGGGGGACCATATCGAAGAGGGTCGCCATGCGCTGGAGATCACCTCCGGCATCATCGCCATTGCTGGCATCGCACTGGCCGCGTTTCTGTTCCTTGGTGAACGTCGTCTGGCCACCTCCATTGCCAACAGCACCCCGGGCCATCTGCTCAGCACCCTCTGGTTCAACGCCTGGGGCTTTGACTGGCTCTATGACCAGCTGTGGGTCAAACCCTATCTGCTGGCGACCCGTCTGGTCGGGCAGGATCCGCTGGACTGGATGATGGGCCTGCCCGCCTGGCTTGCCCTGCGTGGCAACCAGCTGCTGGCCTGGACCGTGACCGGCAAGTTGCGCTGGTATGCCGCCTCCATGGGGATCGGCGCCGTGCTGGTGCTGGCGCTGTTGCTGCTGGGGTAACGCGATGAACAACCGGACAATCATACAGCCAGGCTGTTTGCTCTCCCTGATGGAACAGGGAGCGCAATCTCATATGAACTTGAACGAGAGCTGATACCGTGACCTTACTCTGGATCTTGCTAATTCCTTTTATCGGCGGCTTGCTCTGCTGGCAGATGGAGCGTCTCGGCGGGCAGTTTGTCCGCTGGGTAGCCCTGCTCTCCATGAGCGCCAGCCTGCTGCTCTCCTGTGCCATCTGGCTAAGTGGTGACTTCTCCCTTGCCACCACGGGTCTCGACAGCGCGGGCGTCACCGGTGCTGCCTCCGCCTGGGCCGCCGAGTGGCGCCTGCCGTGGATCCCCCGCTTTGGCATCTCTTTGCATCTGGCGGTGGATGGTTTGTCGCTCCTGATGGTGATCCTCACCTGCTTTATCGGGGTGCTGGCCATCCTCTGTTCGTGGAAAGAGATCGTGCAGCGCATCGGCTTCTTCCACCTCAACCTGCTCTGGATCCTGGGTGGCGTGCTCGGCGTCTTTATGGCGCTGGATCTGTTCCTCTTCTTCTTCTTCTGGGAGATGATGCTGGTTCCCATGTACTTCCTGATTGCGCTCTGGGGCCATTCGGTCACTGACGGCAAATCACGGATCAACGCTGCAACCAAGTTCTTCATCTACACCCAGGTTTCGGGCCTTATCATGCTGGTGGCCATCATCGGGCTGGTGCTGACCCACCAGCATGCCACCGGTGTCTTCACCTTCAACTATCTGGAGCTGCTCAATACCCCGATGAGCAAGGGCGTTCAGTGGCTGCTGATGCTGGGCTTCTTTATCGCCTTCGCGGTCAAGATGCCGCTGGTACCGCTGCACGGCTGGCTGCCGGATGCCCACAGCCAGGCGCCGACCGCAGGTTCGGTGGATCTCGCCGGTATTTTGCTCAAAACCGCCGCCTACGGTCTGCTGCGTTTTGCCTTGCCGCTCTTCCCCGAAGCGTCCGCCGAATTTGCTCCATACGCCATGGTGCTTGGCCTGATCGGTATCGTCTACGGCGCCATCGTGGCCTTTGCCCAGACCGACATCAAACGGCTGGTGGCCTACACCAGCATCTCCCACATGGGCTTTGTGATGATCGCCATCTACTCGGGTAGCGAAGTGGCCCTGCAGGGTGCGGTGGTGCAGATGATCGCCCACGGTCTCTCCGCTGCCGGCCTCTTTATCCTCTGCGGTCAGCTCTACGAGCGGTTGCACACTCGGGATCTGCGCCTGATGGGCGGCCTGTGGGGGCGCCTGCGCTATCTGCCCGGTGTGATGCTCTTCTTCTCGGTAGCGTCGCTCGGCATGCCGGGCACCGGCAACTTCGTCGGCGAATTCCTGATCCTGGTCGGCAGCTTCCAGGTTGCCCCGGTTATCACGGCAGTTGCCACCCTCGGTCTGGTGCTGGCCTCGGTCTACTCCCTTATCATGTTGCAGCGCGCCTGCTTTGGCCCCGCCAATGATGAGAGCATGCTCAAGGGGCTTGATCGCCGTGAACTGACCATGATGATGGTGATCGCGGGCCTGCTGGTACTGCTTGGCCTCTATCCCCAACCCGTGATTGATACCGCCAGCAGCAGCCTTATCAACGTGCTGCACTGGTATCTGCTGCCGACTGCTGGAGCCCTGCAATGACTTTCTCCGCTTCCCAACTGCTGGCACTGCTTCCCCTGCTGTTGACCACCGGGGCCATGGCGGCCCTGATGCTGGCCATCGCCTGGCGCCGCTGTGTCACCACCGCCTTTACCGTGACCATTGTTGGCCTCAACCTTGCTCTGTTCTCGCTGCCCATCGTGATGGCGCAAGGGGATCAGGGGGTCACCCCGCTGCTGCAAGTGGACAGTTACGCCGTCTTCTACATGGGACTGGTGCTCATCGGCGCCCTGGCCACCTGCACCTTCGGCCAATCCTGGCTGAAAGCCTACCCGGACAACCGGGAGGAGTTCTTCCTGCTGCTGCTGATCGCCACTGCCGGTGGTCTGGTGCTGGCCTGCTCCCGTCACCTCGCCTCTCTCTTTATCGGGATCGAGATGCTGACCCTGCCGATGTTCGGTCTGGTGGGTTACGCCTACCGCGAGCGCCACTCGCTGGAAGCCGCGGTGAAATACATGGTGCTCTCTGCCGCCGCCACCGCCTTCCTGTTGTTTGGCATGGCACTGCTCTATGCGCAGGCAGGCAGCCTGAGCTTTGCAGCCCTGGGGCAGACTCTGGCCGAGAGCCCGGCTCACCATCCACTGCTGATGGGCGGTTTGGGGTTAATGCTGGTCGGCTTTGCCTTTAAACTCTCCCTGGCCCCCTTCCACCTCTGGACCCCGGATGTCTACGAAGGTGCCCCGGCACCGGTGGCCACCTTCCTCGCCACCGTCAGCAAGGTGGCGGTCTTTGCCGTGCTGCTGCGCTTCTATCTGGCGGTACCGGCGGCGAGCGATCCCATGATCCACTGGCTGCTGGCAGCCATGGCGGTCATCTCCATCCTGGTCGGCAACCTGCTGGCCCTGGTGCAGACCAACGTCAAACGGATGCTGGGTTACTCCTCCATCTCCCACTTCGGTTACCTGCTGGCGGTGATCGTGGCGAGCCGATTCGGCCAGATGCCGGTGGAAGCAGCCGGGGTCTACCTGCTGATGTATCTGTTCACCAGCCTGGGTGCCTTTGGGGTGGTGAGCATGATGTCGAGCCCCTATCGCGGCAAGGATGCCGACTCCCTGCACAGCTATCGCGGTCTGTTCTGGAAGCGCCCCTATCTGACTGCCGTACTGACGGTGATGATGTTGTCACTCGCGGGCATCCCGATGACCCTCGGCTTTATCGGCAAGTTCTACCTCATCGGCGTCACCGTCGAGGCGCAGCTCTGGTGGCTCTCCGGCGCCATCGTGCTCGGCAGCGCACTGGGTCTCTACTACTACCTCAAGGTGATGGTGACCCTCTATCTGCGCGAACCGGGCATGCAGCAGCGCGATGCCAGCGCCGACTGGGCGCTCTCCTCCGGTGGTGTGGTGGTACTGCTCTCTGCCGCCCTGGTGGTGTTGCTGGGGCTCTATCCCCAGCCGGTCATCAGTCTGGTACAAGGGTTCCAGCAGGTGGTGTTGCAGTAACCCGGCTCATTTCCCTTCAAAACCGGCCCATGTGGCCGGTTTCTTTTTTATGTGGATTGCCTGCTGGCAGAGACCCTTTTGTGTTGGCATCTCACACCCCGTGCAGCCGTTGGTCTCGTCCGGTATTCATCCAACCCCCTTGCTGATATATTGATGACTGGCAGGAATGGAGTTCCGAGCGATGATGCAGCCTACTTTTCATCAATTTGATGCGCATCCACTGGCCGATGCATTGCTTCCCTATGAGGGGCAACGACTCGATGTGTTGCTAGCCGAGCGGGATGCCGCACGCGTTGCCGATCTGCAGCAGCAGTGTCAGCGCCTCAACATTCAACTCTGCGGCGCCATCTTTCCACGCCTTGTCAGTCGGCACGGTTTCCACGAAAGGGGGGCTTGGCTGTTGCCCCGACCAGCATCCCACAATCCTCTGCTGCTCTCGCTCTCCCCTACAGCCAGTGCCGATACACTGGCCGATATCATCTGCGAGCAGTTGGCGTCCCGACTGGCAGAATGGCCGGACACCGAGAAGGTTCCCACCCTCTTTCTCACCTTTGACGTCATGCTCCCCAATATTGCAACCCTGCTCGAGGGGATCTATCTAAGGCTGGCGGACAGGGTCAACTATGCGGGTGTCAATGCAGGTAGCGGCCAGTTCACAGCCATGCCCTGCCTGTTTGACACCCAGAGATTGCTGGGGCATGGGGTCAGCTGTGCACTGCTCTCCCCCCACAGTCCCCCCTTGCTGGAGCACGGCTATCAACTCACTGCCCAGCCCATGCTCGCCACCAGCAGTGAAGGCAACAAGATCTCCTTTATCGACTGGGAGCCGGCTTTTAGCCGCTATCAATCCCTGATCCGGCAGCAGTTCCAGCAAAACCTCACACCAGAGCAGTTCTATCGGTACGGTGTACATTTGCCCTTGGGGTTGCTGCGAGCCAATGGCGATGTGATCGTGCGGATCCCGGTCGCCGTTACCGACGAAGGTGCCCTGCTCTGCGTCGGAGAGGTGCCTGACCACAGTATTCTCACACTGCTGAAAGCCCCGGAAAGCCCCACAGAGCACGCTGTCGAACTGGCCGAAAAGCTCGGCCGGCACGGTACACCCGAGCGCCTCGAGATCTATTACTGCGCCGGCCGTCAGCAGCACTTCGGCGAACAGAGCACTCTGGAGCTGGAGACCCTCTTTAGCCACAGCGGAGCCCACGAGCTGGTCGGGGCCCTCTCTCTTGGCGAGATAGGAAGTGTAAGGCCGGGGGATTACCCGCTCTTTCACAACGGTGCCATCCTCTGTCTCAGTGAGGGTTAGCAATGAATAACGATCACGCCATGGCCATTGTCTGCGATCTCGCCCTCTGCATCGGTCGGGAGGTCACACTCGATGCCCTGCTCACCAAAGTGTTGCAGCGCTTTATGTTTCACTGTGCCACACCGGTTGGTGTGGTATTGCAGCAGCAACGGGAAGGATATGAGCTGCTCAAGGTCATTGGTGATGATCAGCTATCCCGGCACAGTGGCTCGCTGCTCTCCTTGCCTGCCTGGATTGTTGAAGGTGACCAATGTGCGCTGCAAACGACCTTGCCTCTCCCCGGTGGCCGACCGTACCACTTTGCCTATCGGCTCAGGGTTGACGGGGGATATCTCATCTTGCTGCTGGCCCCCCAACCCCAGCAGCACACAGTGCCGGTCTGCCATCTGTTCAGCCCGGTTCTCGGTAATCTGGCGCGCGCCATCCAGTTGTGCAAGGACAGCGAACAGCTCGCCAGGCGCCAGCAGGCCGAGCTGGTCGACATGCAGCGCCTCAACGAATCCCTGCTCAAGGCCATTCCCATCCCGGTGTTCTACAAGGATGTCGAAGGGCGCTTTCTCAGCTGCAACCCGGCCTTTACCCAGGTCACCGGGATCAGCAAGGCCGAGCTGCAGGGGAAGCGGGTGGACGAAATCCTGCCCCCGGAGATGGCGGACGAATATACCCAAAGGGACATGGAGGTGCTGCGCAGCAGGCAGCCGCAATATTTTGAACACACGCTGTTTGATCGCAGCGGCCACCGCTACCAGGTGCTCAACTTCAAGGATCTCTTCTATGACCATCAGGGCGAGGTGGCCGGAATCATAGGGGCACTGGTCGACATCACCCATATCAAGGAAAGCGAGCAGCGCCAGCGCACCCTGCTGTTTCAGACCATCGCGGCCCTCTCCTCCGCGATTGCCCACAAAGATCCGGTCACGGCAGGACACGAACGGCGCGTGCATGATCTCGCGCTGGCTATAGGTCAACAGCTGCAACTGCCGCAAGAGCAGCTGGATGGATTGGGTCTTGCGGCCATGGTGCATAACATCGGCCTGCTGCAGATCCCGGCGGAGATCCTCACACGCCCGCGGGAACTGAGGCCGGTTGAGTTCGAACTGATCAAACAGCATCCGGACACTGGCCGCGAGATCCTGCAACAGATTGACTTCCCCTGGCCCATCACCACCATAGTGATGCAGCACCATGAAAATCTCGATGGTAGCGGCTACCCACAAGGGCTACAGGGGGATGCGATCTCGCTGGAGGCGAGGATTATACGGGTCGCCGACTCCCTGGCCGCCATGACGGCCCACCGTCCGTTCCGGCGCGCCCTCTCTCTCACCGATGCGTTCGCCGAGCTGACGCGCTATGCCGGTGTGCATTACGACGAACAGGTGGTCGATGCCTGTTTCGCCGTCTGGCAAGCGGGCTACCGCTTTACTACCACCTGACTCTGGTTGCACCAAGATGATGTTAAAAGATCTACCGCCATCCATTCAGCCACCGGGCGTCAGCTCTCACCCCACCGCAGCCCTGCTCCATCAGGTGATGGAACAGCTGCCCTATCGCGTCCTGTTGAAAGATACCCGTTCACACTTCATCGCCTGCAACCGACTGCTGGCCGACGATCTGGCCCTCACCCCGGCCGAACTGGTTGGCAAGTGCGATGCCGATTTTTTCCCGGCCGAGCTGGCCCAACGCTACCGGGATGACGATCTCCAGGTCATGGCCAGCGGCAAAACCCGGCATCACGAAGAACCCTATCTGAAAGGGGGTGAAGACCGCTGGCTCAGTACCACCAAGTTTCCCCTGTACGATGAGCTGGGCAAGGTGATCGGTGTCGCTGTCTTTTTCGAAGATATCACCGACCAGAAACAGCAGCAGGAGCGTCTCCAGCAATATACCTGGACGCTGGAAGCAATAACCCGCGCCCACCATGCCATGCTCAAGCAGGGGGATGAACAGACACTACTGCAGGAGATCTGTGATGCCATCACTTTCGATGGCCGTTTTCCCCTGGTGACCGTACTGCAGACCGCTGATCAGAACAGAGTACAGATCCTGGCGCAGGCAGGTCAGGCCGTCTGGTTTGCCAGCGATAACTGGCTCACCCGGGACGCAGCCCTGATCAGTGCAATCAGTTCAGGCGAGATGCGCAACGAAGCACTTGGCACCGAACTGGTCCACCACTCCGCCACCTTGAGGGGACGGCTGCTGCTGCCATTGCAGTGGCAAGCCACTGTGCCAGGCGGACTGCTTATTCACAGCACGCAGGCCAGAGCCTTCACCGATGAGGAGGTGCATCTCTTCAACGGACTGGCCGACTACCTGACCTATGGCCTGCAGGCACGTCGAACCCAGCAGGCCTATCTTGCCGCCCAGCGTGAAAAAACCATGCATGCCCGCCAACTGGAGCTGGCCCTGGAGGATGCGCTGGGAGCCATCGCTGCCGTGCTGGAACAACGCGATCCCTACACCGCCGGACACCAGAAGCATGTCGCTACCCTGGCGCTGGCCATCGGCCGAGAACTGGGGTTGGGTGATAAACCGCTACGCGGTCTCTATCTGGGCGCCATGGTGCACGATATCGGCAAAATCCAGGTCCCTGTCGAGATCCTCACCAAACCGGGCAAACTGACCCCCCAGGAGTTCAATCTGGTCAAGGAGCATCCGACAGCGGGTTATCTGGTGCTCAAGGATATCGCCCTGCCCTGGCCCATAGCCCGGATGATCCACCAGCACCACGAGTATCTCGACGGTTCCGGCTATCCATCAGGGTTAAAAGGCGAGCAGATCCTGCTGGAAGCGCGCATTCTCACGGTCGCCGATATAGTGGAGTCCATGTCATCGGATCGTCCCTACCGTGCTGCCCTGGGGATTGCGCAGGCCCGAACCCATATCATGGCCATGCGGGGAGTCCAGCTGGATGAAGCCGTGGTCGATGCCTGTCTGCGTATTCTGGATCGGGGAGAGTTTACCCCTCATGAACTTGGCCACGGCCAAACCTGATCGACAGAGCCCATATTGAAAAACCGGCCAAATTTGGCCGGTTTCTGTTTTTATGCGCTGGCGCAGTCGCGATTAACCCAGACGAACCCGGGCGTTGCGGAACATCCGCATCCAGGCGCCGTCCTCACCCCAGTTGTCGGGGTGCCAGGAGTTGGCCACGGTGCGGAACACCCGCTCCGGGTGCGGCATCATGATGGTGGCGCGACCATCGGTGGTGGTCACGGCGGTGATACCATCCGGCGAGCCATTCGGGTTGGCCGGGTAACGCGAGGTCACACTGCCGCGGTTGTCGACAAAGCGCAGCCCTACCAGACCGCTGGCCTGCAACGCGCTCAGGTGAGCGGCATCGCGCACCTCCACCCGTCCTTCCCCATGGGAGACGGCAATGGGCATCACGGAACCCGCCATGCCGGCGAAGAAGGCCGACGGGGACTCCTGCACCTGCACCAGGCTGAAGCGCGCTTCGAAGCGCTCGGAGCGGTTGCGCACAAAGCGCGGCCAGAGATCGGCACCCGGGATGAGATCCCGCAAGTTGGACATCATCTGGCAACCGTTGCAGACACCCAGAGAGAGGGTATCGCCACGCTCGAAGAAGCGCTGGAACTGCTCGCGGGCGTTGTCATTGAACAGGATGGACTTGGCCCAGCCTTCCCCCGCCCCCAGCACGTCACCGTAGGAGAAACCGCCACAGGCCACCAGGGTCTGGAACTCTTCCAGCTTGATGCGACCGGAGAGAATGTCGCTCATATGGACATCGACCGCCGCGAAACCGGCACGATCGAACGCCGCCGCCATCTCCACATGGGAGTTGACTCCCTGCTCGCGCAGCACCGCCAGACGGGGGGAGACCCCACGGGCAATGTAAGGTGCGGCCACATCTTCGGCCGGGTTGAAGCTGAGCTTGGCCTGCAGGCCCGGATCGGTGGCGTCCTGACGAGCAGCATGCTCCTGATCCGCGCACTCGGGGTTGTCGCGCAGGCGCTGCATCTGCCAGCTGGTCTCGCCCCAGATGGTGCGCAGGGCAGTGCGGCTGGCGCGATAGACCTCCTGACCGGCCCGTTGCAGGGTGATGAGATCCCCCTCACGCACCGTGCCGAGCACGTGAGAGCAAGCCGCCAGACCGTGACCAGCCAGCAGGGTCATCACCGCCTCTTTATCTTCGCGGCGCACCTGAATGACGGCGCCCAGCTCCTCGTTAAACAGCGCAGGCAGCAGCTCTCCACCGATGCGATCGAGCTGGATGTCGAGACCGCAGTGACCGGCAAACGCCATCTCGGTCAGGGTCACGAACAGGCCGCCGTCAGAACGGTCGTGATAGGCGATCAGCTTGCGATCGGCCACCAATGCCTGAATGGCGTTGAAGAAGCCCTTGAGCTGGACCGGGTTGTCGAGATCCGGCGCCTTGTCACCCAGCTGGCGATAGACCTGTGCCAGTGCGGAGGCACCGAGGCGCTGCTTGCCATTGCCAAGGTCGATGAGGATAAGGTCGGTCTCACCGAGATCGGTACGCAGCTGCGGAGTAACCGTGTTGCGCACATCCTCGACCCGGGCAAATGCCGAGATGAGCAGGGAGAGCGGCGAAGTGACGCTGTGCTCCTTGCCATCCTGCTGCCATCGGGTCTTCATGGACATGGAGTCCTTGCCCACCGGAATGGTGATGCCAAGGGCCGGGCAGAGCTCCTCGCCCACCGCCTTGACCGCCTCATAGAGGCCGGCATCTTCACCCGGGTGACCGGCGGCGGCCATCCAGTTGGCGGAGAGCTTGACCCGCTTGAGGGAACCGATGTGAGCCGGTGCCAGGTTGGTAAGTGCTTCCGCCACCGCCATACGGGCGGAAGCAGCATGGGAGAGCAGCGCCACCGGGGTGCGCTCGCCCATGGACATGGCTTCGCCGTGGTAGCTGTCGTAGGTGGCCGCGGTGACGGCGCAGTCAGCCACCGGGATCTGCCAGGGGCCAACCATCTGGTCGCGGTTGACCAAGCCAGTCACGCTGCGATCGCCGATGGTGATGAGGAAGGACTTCTCCGCCACGGTGGGCAGACGCAGCACCCGCTCGGCAGCCTCGCCCAATGTGATGCCATCGAGTTGGAGCGCTTTGCCTTGTGCAGGCAGGGTCACCACATCGCGATGCATCTTGGGGGTCTTGCCCAGCAGCACGTCCAGCGGCAAATCGATGGGGTGGTTGTCAAAATGCTGATCGGAGAGCGTCAGGTGCTTCTCTTCGGTAGCGGTACCGATGACGGCATAGGGTGCGCGCTCGCGCTCGCACAGCGCCTTGAACAGCGGCAGCTTCTCCCTGGCCACCGCCAGCACGTAACGCTCCTGGGATTCGTTGCACCAGATCTCCAGCGGGCTCATGCCCGGCTCGTCGTTCGGAATGGCGCGCAAATCGAAGCGCCCGCCGCGATCGCCATCACTCACCAACTCCGGCATGGCGTTGGAGAGACCGCCCGCCCCCACGTCGTGGATGAAGACGATGGGGTTGTCGTCCCCCAGTTGCCAGCAGCGGTCAATCACCTCCTGACAGCGGCGCTCCATCTCGGGGTTGTCACGCTGCACCGAGGCAAAGTCGAGATCTTCGGCCGACTGGCCGGAGGCCATGGAGGATGCGGCACCACCGCCCAGACCGATGTTCATCGCCGGGCCGCCCAGCACGATCAGCGCCGCGCCGACCGGGATCTCCCCTTTCTGGACATGTTCGGTGCGGATGTTGCCGATGCCGCCTGCCAGCATGATGGGCTTGTGGTAGCCACGCACCTCGACGCCGTTGTGGCTCGGCACCTCCTCTTCGAAGGTACGGAAGTAGCCGAGAATGGCCGGACGGCCGAACTCGTTGTTAAACGCAGCGCCGCCGAGCGGCCCCTCCTGCATGATGTCAAAGGCACTGACGATACGGCTCGGCTTGCCGAAATCCTGCTCCCAGGGCTGCTCGAAGCCGGGAATGCGCAGGTTGGAGACGGAGAAACCGACCAGACCCGCCTTGGGCTTGGCACCGCGACCGGTGGCTCCCTCGTCGCGGATCTCGCCGCCGGAGCCGGTGGCTGCGCCCGGGAACGGGGAGATCGCGGTCGGGTGGTTGTGGGTCTCCACCTTCATCAGGATGTCGACCTGTTCCTGGTGATACTGGTATTCGCCGTTGGCCGGGCTCGGGAAGAAGCGGCCACCCTGGCTCCCTTCCATCACGGCGGCGTTGTCTTTATAGGCAGAGAGGACATGATCCGGCGTCTGCTCGAAGGTGTTCTTGATCATCTTGAATAGCGACTTGGGCTGCTGCTCGCCATCGATGGTCCAGTCGGCATTGAAGATCTTGTGACGGCAGTGCTCGGAGTTCGCCTGGGCGAACATGTAGAGCTCGATGTCGTTGGGGTTGCGACCCAACTTGGTGAAGTTCTCCACCAGATAGTCGATTTCGTCGTCGGCCAGCGCCAGGCCGAGCGCCACGTTGGCTTCGGCCAGGGCTGCGCGACCACCGCCCAGCACATCCACCTGGGTGAAGGGGCGCGGCTCGTGGTGGGCAAACAGGGCGGCGGCCTCGTGCATCTCGCCGAACACCACTTCCATCATGCGGTCGTGCAGCAGGGCCGCGACCTCGCCGCGCTGTGCCGCGCTCAGCTCACCCTTGGCCTGCACGTAGTAGGCGATGCCGCGCTCGAGTCGCTTGACCTGGCTGAGGCCGCAGTTGTGGGCGATGTCGGTTGCTTTGGAAGACCAGGGGGAGATAGTGCCGGGGCGGGGGGTAACAAGAAACAGCTGACCGCTGGGGGTGTGTTCGGGGATGGTCGGGCCGTAGCGCAAGAGCTGGCCCAAGGTCGCTCGCTCGGGGGGAGAGAGGGGGCTTGTCAGCTCGGCAAAGTGCACATATTCGGCATAGACATCCTCTATCTCTACTCCGCTCTCTACTCCACTCTCATTTCTCATCTGTGCGAAGCGTTGCAGCAGTTTTTGGACACGAAAATCAGACAGTGCTGGGGCACCACGCAAGATATCCATATGACCTTTCTCACCAAGTTTTAAAGTGGGGGGGAATTGAGACGCGCGTATTATAGGGATCTGGCTCACAGCGGACAAACGTTTTTCTCACTTCGAGCAGTGTGACTCTGCGCACACTCTCTGGTATAAAGGTGCCTCTTTTTTGACAAATGCCGATTTTTTCAACAAAGGTACTCACCTACTTGCGCTGCATTTTTCGACTGTTTATCGGGCTGTTGTTGACGCTGACGCTGGTTGGCTGCGACTTCTATACCCCCTCCAGCCAGCTGGAGCAGATCCGCCAGCGAGGCGAGATCCGGGTTGGCACCATCTATGGTCCCACCTCTTATTACCAGCGTGACGACCTCGCCCAGGGGTTCGATTACGAGCTGGCACAAAATTATGCCGACTGGCTGGGGGTGACACTCACCATCATCCCGGTCAACACCACTGACGAACTGGTTACACTGCTGAAAAAGGGCAAAGTCGATCTGGCGGCAGCCGCCATCATGGTCACACCGGAACGTCGCGAGCTGTTTCGCTTCGGCCCAGGCTTCTACCAGGTCTCTCCCAAACTGGTCTACCGTAACGGCAAGCCCAAGCCGGCCTCATTGAACGACATAAAAGGCAAGCTGATGGTGGCAGCCGGCTCCACCGGGGAAGACCTGCTCAAAGAGATGAGCAAAGAGAATCCCAAACTGACGTGGAGCACCAGCCATAACGCCGATGTTGAGGAGCTGCTCAAGCAGGTGGTGGATGGCAAGATTGACTACACGGTGGTGCAGGATACCGTACTGGCACGCAGTCAGCGCTACTACCCCGAGCTCACCGAAGGGCTGACCCTGGCCCAGAAGCAGACTGTTGCCTGGGCCATGAGCAAGCTGCCCGATGACAGCCTCTACGCCAGCGTCATCGACTTTTTCGGTCAGCGCTTTATGGATGGTGCCATCGCCAAGCTGGACGAGAAGTACTTCGGCCACGTGCAGAACTTCGACTTTGTCGATACCCGTACCTTCCTCAAGCGCGCCAAGAGCCTGCTGCCCAAGTACCAGCCGCTGTTCCAGACCCATGCCAAGAATATCGACTGGCGTCTGCTGGCCGCCATCAGCTATCAGGAGTCCCACTGGGACCCGCAGGCCCGCTCCTACACCGGCGTGCGCGGCATGATGATGCTGACCGAGCCCACCGCTAAGGCGATGGGGGTCAACAACCGGCTTCATCCGGAAGAGAGCATTAAGGGTGGCTCCCTCTATCTGCAACAGATGATGGAGAAGGTGCCGGATTCGGTGCCCGATGACGAGAAGGTGTGGTTTGCCCTCACCGCCTACAACATCGGTTACGGCCACATGATGGATGCCCGCCGCCTGACCAAGGATCTGGGAAAGAATCCCGACGCCTGGAGCGACGTCAAGGATGTGCTGCCTCTGCTGCAGCAAGCACGCTGGCATCGCAAGGTGCGCTACGGTTATGCCCGCGGCAGCGAAGCGCGCAACTATGTCAACAACGTGCGTCAGTACTACCAGAGCCTGCTCTGGCTCGATAACGAGCAACAGAAGGCCCACCAGCGGGAGAGTCTCGACAACGACAGCGAGCCGGAGATCGCCGAGCGCCCGACTATCATCGCCGAAGTGGTCAATCAGATCACCATGCGCTAACCAGCCATTATTCGGCTGTCTTCACACAAACTTCTCTGTTACCATCGATTCACATCGGAGCCTATCCGAAATCGCATTGTTTTCATTATGTTGAGAGATTAAATAACAGCAATTTCGGATGGGCTCCATCAATGACCCAAGGCCGGGACGGCCACCTGAGTTGGGAGGAGACCAAGATGCAAAAACGTAGAAAAATCAGTCTGGTCAGAAAAGCGAAGTGCAGCTGGAGCCCCAGACGCAAACTCAAGCTTAATGACATCAAGCGCAACCTGTGGCGCAGAAATCGATCCTATACCCTGCTTATTGCAGAGCACACAGCATAAACCCGGCATTCGCCGGGTTTTTTATCTTCTTTCTCACCTAAATATCGTCTTAAACCAGCTCAGCCTTGAACTGTACCGTCCGCTTGGAGATCAGCGAGTTGCAGTGGTTGCAGAAGTAATCCACCGCACCACACGCCTTGAGCCGCTCCAGCTCCATATGGCAGGTGGGACAGAGCGCGGTGACCCGCACAATGGCCTGGCACTGACCACAGGTTTGCTCCTTGCTGCGGGTATCCAGTTCAGCCTGGCATGATGGACAAAGCAGAGCTTCCATAGTCGACTCCTCATAAAGTGAACCTGCGATAGGCTTGCCCATGGCGGGTTCCCCTCCCCGCCAGACATTACGCCACTGCAGGGGGAATAACAGAGCGGCTGCCGGTGAGGGCAGCCGCCAGGGCTTATTTCTTCTTCATTTTCAGCAGCCGTTTGCGCTGACGTTCCTGACTCAGGGTCATGGTGTTCTTCTTCCCTTCAAACGGGTTGACCGACTCCTGGAACTCGACCCGGATCGGCGAGCCCATGATCTTGAGGGACTTGCGGAAGTAGTTGATCAGATACCGCTTGTAGGAGTCCGGCAAGTCGTTCAGCTGGTTGCCGTGGATCACGATGCGTGGCGGGTTGTAGCCACCGGCGTGAGCATACTTGAGTTTGACGCGGCGACCATTGACCATCGGCGGCTGGTGATCTTCCTGCGCCATCTGCATAATGCGGGTCAGCATCGCCGTGCTGGTACGACGGGTGGCGGACTGGTAAGCCTCCTGAATGGATTCAAACAGGTGGCCGACGCCGCTGCCGTGCAGGGCGGAGATGAAGTGGACGCGAGCGAAGTCGATGAAGCCCAAGCGACGATCCAGCTCGTTCTTCACATCCTCTTTCACCTTCTGATCCAGACCATCCCACTTGTTCACCACCAGCACCACGGAGCGACCGGCGTGGAGCACATAGCCAAGGATGCTCAAGTCCTGATCGGTGATGGTCTCCTGGGCGTCGATCACCAGCAGGCAGACGTTGGCATCTTCAATGGCTTTGAGGGTTTTGATAACGGAGAACTTCTCCACCGTCTCATGTACCTTGCCACGACGACGCACACCGGCGGTGTCGATAACCACATACTTCTGCTCGTCACGCTCCATCGGAATGTAAACGGAGTCACGGGTGGTGCCGGGCATGTCATAGACGATGACCCGATCTTCACCCAGCATACGGTTGGTCAGGGTTGATTTACCGACGTTGGGACGACCAACGATGGCGAACTTGATGGGCAGGTCGGCGAACGGGGTCTCCTTGGTGTCCTCTTTGGTATCGAGTTCACCGGCAGCCACCATGCGCAGCAGGGCTTCTTCGTCGAAGTCCTCCTCTTCCTCATCCTGCGCATCTTCATCGGTAGCGGAGTCGACCAGGGTCTCCAGATGGGGAGCCAGCGCCAGTTCCAGCAGGCTCAGCACGCCACGACCGTGGGCGGCCGCTATCTGGTAGACCTCGCCCAGTGCCAGACCGTAGAACTCAGAGACCGCGGAATCACCGTCGATACCGTCGGTTTTGTTAGCCACCAGAAATACCTTCTTGTGGGCCTTGCGCAAGTGCTCGGCGATTGCTTGATCCGCCGCGGTCAGGCCTGCACGGGCATCCACCATGAACAGCACCACATCGGCTTCTTCGATGGCCAGCAGGGATTGCTCGGCCATCTTCAGCTCGATCCCCTCTTCGGTGCCATCGATACCGCCGGTATCGACCACGATAAATTCCAGCTCGCCCAACTTCGCCTGACCATATTTACGGTCCCGGGTCAGACCGGGAAAATCGGCAACCAAGGCATCCCGAGTACGGGTCAAGCGGTTAAACAGGGTGGATTTCCCCACGTTGGGGCGGCCCACCAGGGCTACTACAGGAGTCATAAAAGCCTCATTCTCAAGACGACAAAGGCTCCGGGTCCGAAGACCAGGAGCCGGATATTCACATTATCGGACGATCAAGGACGCTTGAGGGCGTACAACTTGCCGTCACGGCTCTGCACATACAGGGTCTCGCCATCCACCAGCGGGGCGGCGTAGAGACCACTGCTATCGAGCTGCTGCATCGCCTTGATGGTACCGTCGGTACGATCAAGCCAATACAGGTATCCTTCCACATCACCCACCACCACATAGTCACCGAAGATGACGGGTGCAGTGACGGTACGATTTTCCAGCTGGGTGTTGGACCACAGCTCCAGACCGTTGCGACGGTCGATGGCAAACAGGTGGCTGCGGCTGTCGGTCAGCACGATGGCATTACCGGTCATCGCCAGATCGCGATAGCCGGAATACTTGCGCTTCCACACTTCATCGCCGGTCATCAGTTTGCGCGCCATCAGCTGACCGTTGTAGGCGATGGCATAGAGCTCATCACCGGCAATCAGCGGGCTGGCATCGACGTCAACCATGCGGTCCAGCTCGGTGGCACCGCGCGGATCAGCCACCTTGGACTGACGCACCGGCTGGCCGTTGCTCAGCAGGGCGATGCCCACCTTGCCATCGGCACGACCGTAAATCACGGCGCCGTTGGTGATCACCGGTGCACCGGCACTGCGCAGGGTCAGCGGCGGCTGCTCTTCGGAGAGCGACCACTGCATCTTGCCTTCGTCGGTATCGAGCGCAATCAAGCGACCGGAGGTGGTCAACACCACCACGCGGCCATCTTCCACCGCGGGGCTTGCCACCACTTCGCCGGGCACATTGGTCTGCCACAGCACTTCGCCATTCTCTTCGTTCAGGGCGTAGACCACCCCGTTCTCGGAGCCGAGGAACAGCTTGCCGTAACGGGAAACCAGGCCGCCGGAGAGACGAGCGCTACGCTTGTCGGCGTTGACCGGCAGGTCGGCCAGATCGACGGTCCAGAGGCGATCACCACTGGCACGGTCAAAGGCGCTGACATCGCCGTCGCGGGCCGCCGCGTAGATGCGATCCTCTTCCACCACCGGCTTGAGCTGGGAGTAAAAGTCACCGATGCCATCACCCACAGTGGATGACCATGCGGTGTCGGCCGTGAAGGCAGATTCAACCTTGGGCAGCGGCGCCATCGGGTTGAGATCCTCTTCGGAACTGAACAGGGAGCAACCCTGCAGAGCGAAGGAGACCGCAGCCCCCAGCGCCACCATCTTGAATAGATTACGCATCCGGTGCCTCACCAGTCGCAACGGCCGGCAGGGCCAGATCGTCCATTTTCAGCTTGAGCTCGGCGCTACCCTGCAGGCCGCCGGCATCCGCCGCCGCCTGATAGGCATCACGAGCCTCTTCGGTCTTGCCCTGCTTTTGCAGCACATCACCACGGGCTTCGGCTACCTGCGCCTTGAAGGCCTCATTCTGGATGGTCGCCAGCTTGGCCAGCGCTTCATCTGCCTTGCCCTGATCATTCAGCACACGGGCCAGACGCAGCGCCGCGATGGGACGAATGCTCTCGTCACCCGTGGTCGCCACCAACTCCAGCTGCTCGGCAGCCAGATCCAGCTTGCCCGCCTTGACGGCAGCGGCAGCCAGTTGCAACGCGGCCAGTTCACCGTAGGAGTCACCCTTGTTGGCGGTGACAAACTGCTGCGCCTGCTCGAAACCGGCGGCATCGCCCTTGGCCAGCTGCTCAATCACCTGGTTGTAAGAGTGGGAGGAGGCCTCCATGGTCTCTTGCTGGTGCTGGTTGTAATAGCGCCAGCCGAACAGACCGACCAGACCGATCACGGTACCGGCAATCACCGAGGTTCCGTTCTCTTTCCACCACTCCTTGATAACCTCAACCTGTTGTTCTTCGGTGGTATAGACTTCCACAGCTTACTCTCCTTTGGCTGCCAGCAGGGCAATGGCGGCGTCAACCTTGACGGTCTGTTGCTCGGCCTGACCACGCAGATATTTGATAGTGATCTCCCCGTTTTGCACCTCGGTTTCACCAAGGATCAGGGCGATTGCCGCGCCGCTCTTGTCGGCACGTTTGAGTTGTTTCTTGAAGTTGCCACCACCGCAGTGGCTCATGAGGCGCAGGTCCGGCAGAGCATCACGCAGACGCTCGGCCAGCTGGAAGCCAGCCTGCTCGGTCCCCTCGCCCACCATCGCCAGATAGACATCCACCGCCGGGCGGATATCGGCGTTGAGCTCGAGGGTTTCCAGCATCAGCACCAGACGCTCCATGCCCATGGCAAAGCCCACAGCCGGGGTCGGTTGACCGCCCAGCTGCTCCACCAGACCATCGTAGCGGCCACCGGCACAGACGGTACCCTGGGCACCCAGACTGCTGGTGACCCACTCGAACACGGTCAGGTTGTAGTAGTCAAGACCACGTACCAGACGCTCGTTCACTTCGTATTTGATACCGGCAGACTCGAGCAGGCGCTTGAGCCCCTCGAAGTGGGCCAGGCTCTCTTCGCCCAGATGGTCGAACAGACGCGGGGCCCCCGCCAGAATGGCCTGTACCTTTTCATCCTTGGAGTCGAGCACCCGCAGCGGGTTGCTGTACATGCGGCGCTGGCTCTCTTCGTCCAGCTGATCCTTGTACTGCTCCAGATAGGCCACCAGCGCATCGCGGTAAGCGGCACGCTCGGCGCTCTGGCCCAGGGTGTTGAGCTGCAGGGTGACATGCTCGCTGATGCCAAACAGACGCCACAGGCGGTGGGTCAGCATGATAAGCTCGGCGTCAATGTCCGGCCCGTTGATGCCAAACAGCTCGACACCGAACTGATGGAACTGGCGGTAACGGCCCTTCTGGGGACGCTCGTGACGGAACATGGGGCCCATGTACCACATCCGGCGTTCCTGGTTATAGAGCAGACCGTGCTCGATACCGGCACGGACGCAGCTGGCGGTCCCTTCCGGACGCAGGCTCAAGCTGTCGCCGTTACGGTCTTCAAAGGTGTACATCTCTTTTTCGACCACGTCGGTCACTTCACCGATGGCGCGCTTGAACAGATGAGTCTGCTCGACAATCGGCATGCGCACTTCGCTGTAGCCATAGCTGGCAACGACCTGGCGCAGGATCTGTTCAACCTTCTGCCATACCGGGCTCTGCTCCGGCAGGCAATCATTCATACCGCGAATAGCTTGGATCTGTTTTGCCACGTTGATACTCGAGAAAAAGAGGTAAAATTTGGCCGCATTATAGGGATTTTCCCCCCCAAGGTAAAATCAGGGAATCCGGATGCGGGATTTAAAATCAGTCACCTGGAAAAAGGGCCACCCAATGTGGCCCTGTTTCGCTCACTCCTTGTCCATCGGGATCCGGTTGGCGGGATCCAGCATGGCGGCGCGGGCGCGAATGCGGCGCTCCAGAGTTGGAATGAGATCCTTGTTGTCGAGCCGATCGACCCGCTGGCCCCCCTCATAGAAGGCACTCTTGTTGGCGGCACCCGCCAGACCAAGGTCGGAGACCAGCGCTTCACCCGGGCCGTTCACCACACAGCCAATGATGGAAACATCCATCGGTGTGATGATGTCTTCGAGCCGCTCTTCCAGTGCATTGACGGTAGCGATCACATCGAACTCCTGCCGTGAGCAGGATGGGCAAGCGATAAAGTTGATGCCACGGGAGCGAATACGCAGGGATTTGAGGATATCGAAACCGACCTTCACCTCCTCCACCGGATCCGCCGCCAGCGAGATACGCAGGGTATCGCCGATGCCGTCGGTAAGCAGCATGCCCAGACCGATGGCAGACTTCACCGCGCCGGCACGGAAACCGCCCGCTTCGGTGATGCCAAGGTGCAGCGGCTGTTCAATCTGCTTGGCCAGCAGGCGATAGGCACCGACTGCCAGGAACACATCGGAGGCCTTGACGCTCACCTTGAAATCCTGGAAATCGAGACGATCGAGATAGTCCACGTGGCGCATGGCTGACTCTACCAGCGCCTCTGGGGTCGGCTCGCCGTACTTCTCCTGAATATCTTTCTCCAGCGACCCGCCATTGACCCCGATACGGATCGGGATATTGAGGTCGCGCGCGCAATCGACCACCGAGCGCACCCGCTGCTCGTTGCCGATGTTGCCCGGGTTGATACGCAGGCAGTCGGCACCGTACTCGGCCACTTTCAGGGCGATGCGATAGTCGAAGTGGATATCGGCGACGATGGGGATGCGGGTCTGCTGTTTGATCAGCCGGAACGCTTCCGCCGCTTCCATGGTGGGCACGGAGACACGGACGATATCGGCACCGACCCGCTCGATCCGCTGGATCTGCTCGATGGTGGCGGTGACATCTGTGGTCTTGGTGTTGGTCATGGTCTGCACGGTAATGGGGGCATCGCCCCCAACCGGTACATTACCAACCATGATCTGTCTGGATTTACGACGAATGATGGGTGATTCGTGAGAAGACATGGGAAACAGATTACTCCTGCGGCAGTGAGAAGCGGGCTGTACGACCGTTGTTGTAACGGCTCATATCAAACGACTGACCCTTGTAGTCAAGCTTGACGGCCATGGGCGCGCCAATGATGAACTTCAGGGGCTCGGCGCCTTCCAGCACCAGCTCGTCGTTGGCCTTCTTCAGACCACTGAACAGGGTCTTGCCGTTGGCATCCTTCACATCCAGCCAGCAATCGGCGGTGAAGCTCATCTTCAGTTGCGGCGCAGTCGCCGGATCAACGACAGCCTCTTCAGATTCGGTGCCATTGGCGCCGGATACCGCAGCATCGGTCGCAGTGCCGACAGCCGCGCTGACATCGGTCGGGGCAACAGCCGCAGAAGCAGGCGCCAGGGTAGCAGTCGCATCGGAGACCACCGCGGGGGCAGTCACGTCAGTGGCGGCAGGTGCGATGGCAGCGCCTTCCACCGGGGCGGTGTTGATCGCATCGGGCGGCGTGATAGCAGGTTCAGCCGGAGTCGAACCGGTTGCACTCATCTCGGTGGCTGCCAGCGCTTCATCACCGGCGGAGCGACGGGAAGTACTCTGCCACCACCAGGCGACCGAGAGCGCAATCAACACCAGAATAACCAGCCAGGTGACTACCTTGAGCCGATTGTCGTTGGCTTGCTGGCGAGAGCGACGGGAGAAGCTCTGCATGTCGATATTGTCGGGAGGAGTCAGACCCAGCTTGTCGTAAGCGGCCAGAATGGTCTCTTCCGGGATCCCGACCAACTTGGCATAGGTACGCAGATAGCCCCGAATAAAGGTATGGGACGTATGTTTGTCGTAGGTATCCGATTCGATGGCGGCGATCAGGGTCAGACGAAGGTGAATGCGGGACGCAACCTGTTCTCGTGTCCAGCCAAGCTGTTCACGGGCATTGCGCAGCAGCTGGCCTGGACCTGCTGCCTGGGAATCGTCTTGTTGGAAATCGTGTGGCTGTTCAATAGTCATTGGCTAAATAACGCTTGGCTTGTTGCGAAGTGGGATATTGCCTTACCAGCTCAGTCCCGAATTGGTGAAGTAATGCCGGCTTGTCCATTGCCTGTGCCAATCTGAGTCTCAACCAGAGACTCTCCTCATTCTCGTCTGACACATCGGCAAAACGGGCGAGGTAGGACTGCACATCAGGCAGCTTGCCATCTTTCATGGAAAGCTCGGCCAAGTCCAGCAATAACCTTGGATTGCCCGGATTATACCCCAAGGCCAGGAGATAGTACTCGGTTGCTTTATCATTTCTGCGATTTTGCAGGGCACAAAGTGCCGCATTTTCATAGGTATCGGCAATCTTCACATAGCCTGGTTGAATAACAGCCTGGTTGAATGCCTTGTCTGCCTCATCATAACGGCCACGATCACAGAGGAAGGCGCCATAGTTGTTCATTGCGTCAGCATTGGACGGATCCATGGCAAGGGCGTTCTTGTAATGCTCTTCAGCCGCCTTGAAATCCCCCACCCTCTGGTAGAAGTAGGCAAAACCGATCTGCACTTGAGGATTGGAGGGGTCATACTGGAGGGCGCGATCAAGATTGAACTTGGCCTGCTCGGCATTGCCCTGACGCAGGTACTGGATACCCAGGTCGAGGCGGGTTTGGGCAGCCGCCTTGAGGTCAGGACCCACTTCACGCTGGGTCGAGTTCTGGCCAGCGTAAGTGGTCTCGGTCACACAGCCTGGCAGCGCGCAGAGCGCTGCCACTACGATCAATGTACGTGTATCCATTCCCTGTCTATACAATGGCTTAGCATTTAAACCATTTTGACGGAAATCCCATCCTGTTGCATCCGATTTTTGATAGTTCGCTTGGTACGGTCAATCACGTCACCCACCAGCTGACCACAGGCGGCATCGATGTCATCACCACGGGTCTTGCGGACAATCACGGTGAAACCGTACTCCATCAGCACCTTGGAGAAGCGATCGATACGGCTGTTGCTCGGCTTGCCGTAAGGGTTGCCCGGGAAGGGGTTGAACGGGATCAGGTTGATCTTGCTCGGAGTGTCCTTGAGCACCTTGGCCAGCTCGTGCGCATGCTGCATATCGTCATTGATATGATCGAGCAGCACATACTCGACGGTTACCCGACCACCGTTGGCATTGGATTTGGCCAGGTAGCGACGGACACCGGCGAGGAACTCCTCGATGTTGTATTTGTCGTTGATCGGCATGATCTCTGAACGCAGCTTGTCGTTCGGGGCGTGCAGGGAGATAGCCAGCGCCACGTCGATCTGGTCGCCCAGCTTGTCCAGCGCAGGTACCACGCCAGAGGTGGAGATGGTCACCCGGCGCTTGGAGATGCCAAAGCCGTAGTCATCCATCATCAGACGCATGGCGGGCACCACGTTGGCGAGGTTGAGCAGCGGCTCGCCCATCCCCATCATCACCACGTTGGTGATGGGACGCTTGCCACCGACCACACGGGCAGCACGCCACACCTGACCGATGATCTCGGAGACTTTCAGATTGCGGTTGAAGCCTTGTTGAGCCGTGGAGCAGAACTTGCACTCCAGCGCACAGCCAACTTGAGAGGAGACGCAGAGGGTCGCGCGGTCATCTTCCGGGATGTAGACGGTCTCGACCTCCTGATCGCCCACCTGCAAGGCCCACTTGATGGTGCCATCGGCAGAGCGCTGCTCGCGGCTGATCTCGGGCGCCTTGATCTCGGCGATCGCCTTGAGGCGCTCTTTGAGCACCTTGTTGACGTTGGTCATCTGATCGAAATCATCACACCCAAAGTGATAGATCCACTTCATGACCTGATCTGCCCGGAATGGCTTCTCGCCCAGTTCGACGAAAAAGGCACGCATGGCATCCCGATCAAGATCCAGCAGGTTGATTTTTGTTTCGCTCATCAATGGCCTCAGTTCAAACACTTCATCAATTATTGGCTGACGACGTCAGGGGGCGGCATTGTACAAATAATGGGTCTGGCTTTCCACCTGGAGAATAGGGGGATATTGCGTAAACGGCGAAAACAACAAAGGGAGCCGAGGCTCCCTTGGGTCATCATCCACAAAAATCAGCCGCGCGGGCAGATCTCGTTGTCAGAGAAGAAGTAGGCAATTTCGCGGGCAGCGGATGCCGGTGCATCGGAGCCATGTACTGCGTTGCGATCGATGCTCTCGGCATAACAGGCACGCAAGGTACCAGCCAGCGCCTCTTTCGGGTTGGTAGCACCCATGATCTCGCGATTGCGACGGATGGCGTCTTCCCCTTCCAGCACCTGCACCATGACAGGGCCAGAGGTCATGAAGCTGACCAGATTGTCATAAAAAGGCTTGCCCTGATGCTCGGCATAGAAACCGGCAGCCTGTTCACTGCTCATGTGCAGCATTTTGGATGCCACCACTTTCAAGCCTGCGCTTTCGAAACGGCTATAGATGGCACCGATCAGGTTCTTGCTGACAGCATCCGGTTTAACGATAGAGAAGGTACGTTCGATGGCCATTGATATCTTTCCTTAACTACAGAGTTTTATTGTTAGAATCCATGTTCGCTGGCGATTATACGTAAACAAAAACCGGAAAAACACACAAACAAGCAACTTTTTATTAAACATCACTCCCTTGCAATCAACATCCACACTCATCTTGACCGAGCAGAGCCGGAAAATATGTGCGCTTGCGCACGATAGTTACCTTAAGCCGCCAAAACCCCATCTTTTGTTCACAATTCGAACAGCATGAAAAAGGCACCCGAAGGTGCCTTGTCTCGCCTATTTGGCTTCCGCCAGCAAGGCCCGCGCTATGGTGCGCATCCCCAGAGTATTGGCTCCCGGCGCCCAGAGGGCATCGCCGTTGTCACTGAAGCAGGCGGCCAGATCGATATGCAACCAGCCCATCCCTTCGTTGGCAACGAAACGGGAGAGGAAACCCGCCGCGTTGGAGGCGCCACCCGGCCCGCCCCCCTTCACCGGACGGCTGTTGGCCGTGTCGGCGTAATGGGAAGGGCACTGCTGGCGGTGCCAGGGCTCCAGCGGCAGCGGCCAGGCTGGCTCATGCTCGGCATCGGCATAGGTCATGGCCCGGCTTACCAGCCCTTTGTCGAGGCCAAACAGGGCATTGTAGCGCCCACCCAGCGCCATCACAGCAGCGCCGGTCAGGGTCGCGGCATCGATGATCAGCGGTGCGCCGGACTCGCTCGCCAGTTGCAAGCCATCGGCCAGCACCAGCCGCCCTTCGGCATCGGTATTCACAATCTCGACTGTGGTACCGTTCTTGTAGGTGAGGATGTCGCCCAGCTTGTAGGCGTGGCCGGAGACCAGGTTCTCGGCGCAGCAGAGGATCAGCTTCACCCGCTTGTCGAGCCCGCGCAGCATGGCCAGCGCCAGCGCACCGGTGACAATCGCCGCGCCCCCCATGTCGCACTTCATGGTGAGCATCCCCTCGGAGCTCTTCATGGAGTAGCCGCCGGAGTCAAAGGTGATCCCCTTGCCCACCAGCGCTGCTGCCACCGGCGCCTTGGGGTCACGCCCCGGGTTGAAGTCGAGCTCCAGCAATACCGGTTCGCGCGCACTGCCGCGGCCCACCTGATAGAGGCCGACCCAGCCCGCCTGTTGCAGCGCTTCGCCTTTCAAAATGCGATGACTCACCTTGTCCGGCGCCAGCTCGGTAATAAAAGAGGCAGCTTCCACCGCCAGCTCCAGCGGGCCCAACTGCTCCGGGGTGGCATTGGTCATCTCGCGCACCCAGCGGCCGCAGAGCCAACGCGCTTCCAGCTCCTCTCTGTCCTCTTCCGAGGACATGGCCCACTGCAGTTGCACCTCCGCCTTGGGGGTTTGCAGCCCTTGGGCAAAAGCCCACTGCTGTTCACGCTCCCAATGACCAGCCAGGGTCACTTTCTGGATCCCCTGCTGGCAGAGGCGACGGGCCGCTTGCTGGATATCGAGCAGCGGATTGGCCGTCACCAGATGGATCACCATGCCGTCGGCACGGTGAGAGAGCAGCGCCCCCTCCCCCCACTCGGCCGGTGCAAATTCACGACTTAACCAGACATTCATGCGGTCACCTCCTGCAGCCAGCGGGCGATGGTACGCAGACCGTGCCCCTTGGCGCCGGTCGCCCAGAGATCGTTGCCCGATTTCTGATAGGAGGCTGCCAGATCCAGATGCACCCAACCCTTGCCCTCATCACGCACGAAGCGGGAAAGGAACGCAGCAGCCGTGGTGGCACCGGCCGTACCCTCTGCCGAGGCGACGTTGCCCAGATCGGCAAAGGCCGAGGTGAGCTGGCTGGCATGCCAGGGTTCCAGCGGCAGCGCCCACGCCTGTTCGTTTTCCACCTTGGCGGCGGCCAGCGCACGCAGCTGTTCGGTCTCATCGAGGGCAAACACCGCATTGTAGTCGCGCCCCAGCGCCATCTTGGCGGCGCCGGTCAGGGTGGCTGCGTCAAGGATATAAGCTGCACCGCTGTCGGAGGCCGCCATCAGGCCATCGGCTAGCACCAGACGCCCTTCCGCATCGGTGTTCTGGATCTCGACCGAAATGCCGTTTTTGTAGGTAAGGATGTCGCCCAGCTTGAAGGCGTGGCCGGAGACCAGGTTCTCGGCGCAGCAGAGAATGAGCTTCACCCGCTGGTTCAGACCGCGGCTGATAGCCAGCGCCAGCGCACCGGTCACCATGGCCGCGCCGCCCATGTCGGACTTCATCGGCAGCATGTTGTCAGAGGACTTCATGGAGTAGCCACCGGAATCAAAAGTGATCCCCTTGCCCACCAGCGCCGCCACCACGGGCGCATTGCGATCACCGGTCGGGTTGTAGTCAAGCTCCAGCAGCACAGGCTCGCGCTCGCTGCCACGGCCAACCGACCAGATCCCGATATGGCCGGACTCGCGCAGCGCTTCACCGGCGGTGATGCGAGCTGTAACCTGATCCCCGGCCAGACCACGAATGAGCAACAGGGCCGATTCCGCCAGACTCATGGGGTAGATCTCTTCCGGACAGCCATTGGTGATGTCACGTACCCAGCGAGCCGCCTTGAGCAGCGCCTCCAGTTCACGTGCTTCCGCGTCGCTCTGCTGGCCGAAATCCAGTTCACGGGCTCCCTTGGCGGCGTAGAACCCCTGGGCGAACGCGTAGCGACGCTCCAGATCCCAGCCTTCACCGACCAGCGTCACCCGCTTGATCCCGCTCGATTCGAGGCGACGGGCGGCGCGCTGAACGGTGCGCAGAACATCCTTCTCCTGACCGGCGGCACCAAGATGGATCAGTGCCTCGTCGCCATTGAAACTGAGCTGGGCGCCCTCGCCCCAATAGGCGGCCGCAGCCTGGGTGGATAACGCTACCTTCATCATGTCAGCCATCGTGTTTGCTTCCTTTTTACTGGCACTATGTATAAGCACTCTTTATGGGAAAGAGCTTATTGGCAAAGAGAGAATAACGAATACAAAAAAGGCCGTGCCCCCGAGGGTCACGGCCTTCCACCATATCACTGAAGCACCACAGGATGCTGCACGTGCAATTCACTCATGTGTAATTAATGGCGTTCAGAGGCAAGGTTCAGGGTGTACTTGGGCAGTTCCACCACCAGATCCTCGTCCGCCAGTTTTGCCTGGCAACTGAGACGAGATTCCGGCTCCAGCCCCCACGCCTTGTCCAGCATGTCGTCTTCCAGCTCGTCACTTGGCTCGAGCGAGTCAAAGCCCTCGCGCACCACGCAGTGGCAGGTAGTGCAGGCACAGGATTTCTCGCAGGCGTGCTCGATTTCGATACCGTTGCGCAGCGCCACATCCAGAATAGTCTCGCCGCTTTGCCCCTCGAGGGCGGCGCCATCCGGACAGAGTACGGGATGAGGAAGAATGATCAGTTTTGGCATATTACACCTTGTTGACGTTTTGTCCGGTCAGCACCTTGCGGATGGAGGCGTCCATCCGGCGGGCTGCAAACTCGCCACTGACAGCATCGGCTGCCTCAATGGCTTCTTTGATTTGATGGGTTGCACCGCTGTTGCGCATGGTCAGCAGATGGGCGATGGCGGCATCAATCTCGGCACGCTCGGCAGCATTGAGCAGGGCATCGCCATCGGCGGCCAGCGCCGCATTGAGACTCTCGACCACCCGGTCGGCTTCAACCTGCTGCTCGGCCAGCATGCGGGCATCCATATCCTGCTGGGCGTTCTCGATGGAGGCACTCAGCATGTTGAGGATATCCTGCTCCGCCAACCCGTAAGAGGGCTTGACCTGGATCTCGGCCTGCACGCCGGAGGATTTCTCCATGGCGCTGACCGAGAGCAGCCCATCCGCATCCACCTGGAAGGTGACGCGAATATGGGCGGCGCCGGCAGCCATCGGCGGAATACCGGTCAGGGTAAAGCGGGCCAGGGAGCGGCAATCGGCCACCAGCTCGCGCTCGCCCTGTACCACATGTATCGCCATGGCGGTCTGACCATCCTTGAAGGTGGTGAACTCTTGGGCGCGGGCAACCGGAATGGTAGTGTTGCGCGGGATCACTTTCTCGGCGAGGCCACCCATGGTCTCCAGACCCAGCGATAGCGGGATAACGTCCAGCAGCAGCATCTCGGCATCGGGCTTGTTGCCCACCAGAATATCGGCCTGGATGGCGGCGCCAATGGCGACCACCTTGTCCGGATCGATGCTGGTCAGCGGCGTGCGCTGGAAGAACTCGCCCACCAGTTCACGCACCAGCGGCACCCGAGTGGAGCCACCGACCATCACCACTTCCAGCACTTCCACCTGCTCGAGACCCGCATCGCGCAGGGCGCGGCGACAGGCCAGCAAGGTCCGTTTCACCAGCGGGGTGATGAGCTCATCAAACTGGCTACGGCTCACTGACCCCTGCCAGCCCGCAAAGGTGCACGCCACCTGCTCGGCATCGGTCAGACCGTGCTTGACGGCAGCGGCCACATCCAGCAGCTCGCGCTGCAGATGGGCATCCAGCTCACCGGTGAGGCCCGCCTGTTCCTTGATCCAGTCCGCCAGCAGGTGATCGAAGTCATCACCGCCGAGGGCGGAATCACCGCCGGTCGCCATTACTTCAAACACACCGCGATGCAGACGCAGGATAGAGATATCGAAGGTGCCGCCCCCCAGATCGTAAACCGCGATCACCCCTTCCTGACCGGAGTCAAGGCCATAGGCAATCGCGGCCGCGGTCGGCTCGTTGAGCAGACGCAGTACGTGCAGACCGGCCAGACGGGCTGCATCCTTGGTGCCCTGACGCTGGGCATCATCGAAATAGGCGGGCACGGTAATGACCACGCCATCGAGATCGCCACCCAGGGTCTGGGCGCCACGCTCGGCCAGCTTTTTGAGAATTTCGGCCGAGACCTGCACCGGATTGACCAGCCCCTGACGGGTTTGCAGTTGCGGCATGCCATTGTCGGCGGCAACAAACTGGTAAGGCTGCTGGCGGGTATCGATATCGGCCAGCGCCTTGCCCATCATCCGTTTGACCGAGACGATGGTGTTGTGAGGATCGAGTGCCGCTTCGCGCTTGGCATCAATTCCGACTCGAATAGCGTCGCTTTGATAGTGCACCACCGACGGGAGCAGGTCGCGCCCTTGCTCATCGCAAAGGGTATCGGCGTGACCGCTGCGAACCGCAGCGACGAGAGAGTTGGTGGTGCCGAGATCGATGCCGACGGCACGTTTGTGCTGATGAGGAACAGCGCTCTGGCCGGGTTCGGCGATTTGCAGTAATGCCATGGGTAATGAAACTTCCAGCGTTAAAGGATCAAGACTCGAGAAGCGAGTCTTCGAATCGTTCCAGCTCTTCAAGGAGCTTGTCGACAAACTTGAGTTTGCGAACGCAATCAGCGGCAACGAGATCTTTACCGGCGGCAAGAGACTCGGTCAGCTGCTGCATCAACATCTGGTGATCATGCCTGATCTCACTGCGAAAATCCTTGATGGCGCGCTCAGGGTCGGCGTCATCTTTCAGATCGGCCAGACGCTCACGCCACTCCAGCTGCTGCATCAGAAATGCGGTATCTTGCAGGGTCTGCTGTTCACCACGGATATCAGTGCCACGCAGGGAGAGCAGATATTCTGCACGGCGTAGCGGCGCCTTGAGGGTGGTGAATGCTTCGTTGATCTGGGCGGCACGTTGCACCGCAGCCAGCTGCTCCCGTTCGGGGGCGGTGGCAAAACGATCAGGATGGAATTGGGTTTGCAGCTGGCGGTAGGTATCAGCCAACTGACGGGTATCGAGCTCGAAGCCTTCAACCAGCCCAAACAGCTCGAAATGATTCATGCAAACCTCTTGGGAACATTCGCCACAACCTCACTCGCCCTTGGCAAATGAGATGTGGTTGAACGGGTCATGGGCAACCCGCTCAACCACAGACGAAGGATCATTGACGTCAAACAACTCAGACACTGAAGCTTTCGCCGCAACCACACTCGCCTTTGGCGTTGGGATTGTTGAACTGGAAGCCCTCGTTGAGGCCCTCCTTGACGAAATCCAGCTCGGTGCCATCCAGATGGATCAGGCTCTTGGCATCGACAATAATCTTGACGCCCTGCTGCTCGAACACCTGATCCTCATCGGTCAGTTCATCAACGAACTCAAGCACGTAGGCCAGACCGGAGCAGCCGGTGGTTTTGACGCCGAGGCGCAGGCCAATGCCCTTGCCCCGGTTAGCCAAAAAAGAGGAAACCCGTGCCGCGGCGGCATCTGTCATGGTAATAGCCATACTGCTCTCCGGCGCTTAGAGACCTTTCTTCTGCTTGTAATCGGCGATGGCAGCCTTGATGGCGTCCTCGGCCAGAATGGAGCAGTGGATCTTCACCGGTGGCAGAGCCAGCTCTTCGGCGATATCGGTGTTCTTGATGCCAGCCGCTTCGTCCAGGGTCTTGCCCTTGACCCATTCGGTCACCAGGGAGCTGGAGGCGATGGCGGAACCGCAGCCGTAGGTCTTGAACTTGGCATCTTCGATGATGCCTTCGTCGCTGATCTTCAATTGCAGCTTCATCACGTCGCCACAGGCGGGCGCACCGACCATGCCGGTTGCAACGCTGGGATCATTCTTGTCGAAACCACCGACGTTGCGAGGATTCTCGTAGTGGTCGATTACTTTTTCACTGTAAGCCATATCTCACTCCTGCTAATTCTGTTGCTCACTGACCAGATAGATCAGTGATGAGCCCATTCGACCGTGTTCAGATCGACGCCGTCTTTGTACATCTCCCACAGAGGGGACATCTCGCGCAGACGACCGATGGAGTCACGAATAAGCTTGACCGCGTAGTCAATCTCTTCCTCGGTGGTGAAGCGACCCATGCTGAAACGGATGGAGCTGTGTGCCAGCTCGTCGTTCAGGCCCAGTGCGCGCAGCACATAGGAAGGTTCCAGGCTGGCGGAGGTACAGGCCGAACCGGAAGAGACCGCCAAATCTTTCAGCGCCATGATGAGGGATTCCCCTTCCACATAGGCAAAGCTGACGTTGAGGTTGCCCGGAACACGCTGCTCAAGATCGCCATTGATGTAGACGGCTTCAATATCCTTGATGCCATTCCACAGACGCTGGCGCAGTGCCAAGATACGCTCGCCTTCACTCACCATCTCTTCTTTGGCGATGCGGAAAGCTTCGCCCATCCCGACGATCTGGTGGGTCGGCAGAGTACCGGAACGCATGCCGCGCTCGTGGCCACCGCCATGCATCTGGGCTTCCAGACGAACGCGGGGTTTGCGGCGAACAAACAGCGCACCGATCCCTTTCGGACCATACACCTTGTGCGCAGAGACGGAGAGCAGATCCACTTTCAGCGCTTCCACATCGACCGGGATCTTGCCCACACTCTGAACGGCATCCACGTGTAGCAGGATCTTGCGGGAACGGCACAACTCGCCGATGGCGGCAATGTTCTGAACCACGCCGATTTCGTTGTTCACATGCATGATGCTGACCAGGATGGTGTCATCACGCATGGCATTCTCGATCATCTCGATAGTGAACAGGCCGTTGGGCATCGGCTCAAGATAGGTCACCTCGAACCCTTCACGCTCCAGCTGGCGACAGGTATCGAGCACCGCCTTGTGTTCGGTCTTGGAGGTGATGATGTGCTTGCCCTTGCTGGCATAGAAGTGGGCAACACCCTTGATAGCCAGGTTATTGGATTCGGTCGCACCGGAAGTGAAGACGATCTCGCGGGGATCGGCACCGATCAGATCTGCCACTTGATTACGGGCCAGATCCACCGCCTCTTCGGCTTGCCAGCCAAAGCGGTGAGAACGGGAAGCCGGATTGCCGAACAGGCCATCCATGGTGAGACACTGCATCATTTTTTCTGCGACACGCGGGTCCACCGGACAGGTTGCCGAATAATCAAGGTAAATAGGCAGTTTCATGTTTTTCTCCGTCACAGTCCGGGTCATACAGAGTCCCGCTGTGGAAAGCACGTTTATAGTTGGACTTTCAAGCTCACATCGCCGTGTTCTGCCCGATCAACCAGGGACAACACGGTCTTCATTTGTTCATCTTGCTTGCCGGCAATCCGGCGTACATCGGCCTGGCGTACCAGCTCGGCCAGGGTGATATCCCCGAGGAAGCTGGAGATCCGCTCGCTCAGATCGCGCCACAGGGAGTGCGTCAGGCACTGGGTACCACCGTGGCAGCCGCCCTTGCCGAGACACTTGGTGGCATCGACCGACTCATCGACCGCGGTGATCACCTGACCAACCGAAATCTCGCCTGGGGCCAACCCGAGGCGATAACCACCGCCCGGGCCACGCACGCTGCTCACCAGACCATGTTTACGCAGGCGGGCAAAGAGCTGCTCGAGATAGGACAACGAGATGCCCTGGCGCTCGGAAATATCGGCAAGGGGGACGGGCCCCTGCTCTGCATGCAGCGCCACGTCGAGCATGGCGGTTACAGCGTAACGTCCTTTTGAAGTCAGTCTCATGTGCCTTACCGTCTTGCGAAGCAATTTAATGGGGCACATGGTCACATACCCGACCAAATCAGTCAAGTATATGGTTGAGTAAATCAGTCGGATTAATCCGGTACGCGCGCTTTCTGCACCGAGGTCAGAATACCGCGCAGAATGTTGAGCTCCGCCGCTTCCGGCCGAGCCCGATTGAACAAGCGACGCAGCTTGCTCATCACATGACCCGGATGATCATCAGCAATAAAACCGGTCTTCATCAGAGTTTGTTCCAGGTGCTGATAAAACCCTTCCAGCTGGGCGGCACTCGGATAGGCCATCTCATCTTCAAGCTCGGCGGCCTGCCCCTGCAGCCAGCGCATCCGCACTTCGTAACAGAGGGTCTGTACAGCCATGGCCAGATTGAGAGAGCTGTAATCAGGATTGGCCGGAATGGCCACGTGGTAGTGGCACTTTTGCAATTCGTCGTTGGTGAGACCGGTGCGCTCACGACCAAACACCAACGCAACCGGGTGCTGCATCCCCTCAACCACCGACTTTTCGCCGGCCTCACGGGGATCGAGCATGGGCCAGCTCAGGGTTCGAGAGCGGGCGCTGGTGCCAATCACCAGACCACAATCGGCAATTGCGTCGTCCAGCGTCGGGACGATACGGGCATTGGCAAGCACATCGCTGGCACCAGCCGCCAGGGCGAAGGCATTGTCATCCGGCAAGGCTTGCGGATCAACCAATACCAGCTGAGTCAAACCCATGGTCTTCATGGCTCGTGCCGCAGACCCCATGTTGCCGGTATGAGAGGTGTTTACCAAAACGATACGAATCTGATCCAACATGCCCAGTCAATCTTCAGTCAAAAATGGCGCGCAATTGTAACATAAGAGAACACAATGTTGGCACCGTAAAAGCCGAGCCATTTCAGAACAAAACTACCCGTTTGTATAACAAACCAGCATGAGGGAAGTGAGAGGGGGGGACTAAACTTGATGGATATCCGATAAACGGCACAGGAGACACCACGCCATGCTTCCTCCCTTTATCTATGAGAGATTGCCCAGCCTCTACCTGCTGGCAGCCATTGCCATTATTACGTTGAGTGAACAGCCCCTGCTCTGGTTTGCAGGCGCCTTGCTGTTTATCGCCGGAGCGGTGACCTGGATGATGCGCTCCAGCTACCGACGTACCGATCTGATTATCTTTCCGAGCAAACGCTGGCTACAGCCGGAGTGGCTGTATGAAGCGCAACCCTTTATCTGGCTGGCTGCGGGGCTGGCCATGTCACAGCTGCCCGCCCCTGCGGCACTCATCGCCTTGGTGCCCTGTCTGTGGGCCTGTCGTTGCCTCTGGGCACGGCACCATTATCGTCGCCATGCCCATGGGGTGATTGTCCACTTAAGACGGGATCCCGCCCGGCGCCGTCTGCACCGGAGCCTGCGCTGACTCGGTGCGGGCGCGTTCGATAAACGTCGCCAGATCCATCAGGGGATACTTCATCAGGCTTGGCAAGCCATCGAGATCCAGACTGTCCATCAGGTTTTTCACCTCAAGGCCCAGTTCGGTATCCCCTTCTATCTTCAACTTGCGCTGGAAGAAGAGCGAATCCGGATCCTCTTTGCGACCGGCAATCAGGATCAGGTCGTTGGCGGTACCGCTGAAGCAGACATCGGCCTTGTCACACTCGCGAGCTACCACCAGCTGGCCATTCTGCTCACTGATAAACCAGCACAGCTCCAGAT
The DNA here is from genome assembly GCF_049171775.1 of Aeromonas sp. 603404. Classification (NCBI taxonomy): domain Bacteria; kingdom Pseudomonadati; phylum Pseudomonadota; class Gammaproteobacteria; order Aeromonadales; family Aeromonadaceae; genus Aeromonas; species Aeromonas sp. 603404. The sequence continues at coordinate 228,955 of NZ_JAAKPE010000001.1, read as the reverse complement.
CAGAGACTTCGACTTTCAGCCACTTGTCTGCCAGAAACTCGAAATCACCATCTTCGATAGCCTCTTTGAAAACCCGGGCCAGCAAACTCTCCATCAGCTGCTTTTGCAGATTGAAGGGAACCAGCTTGAGGGGATGGCGCAAGAAGCGCGGAGCCTGTTCGACCAGGCGGCGTTGCAGTTGTTGAAACACGATAGACTCCCTTTTTTGCGCATTCAAACACAGGGAGAGTGGCAAGATCCTGTTGGAAATCAAACTTGTGCAGGGTTACCTCAAGAAGGGTAAAGCCACACAAAGCTGCCTCAGGTCAAAAAGCGGGAGTGCATGGCTGCATACAATCAGGGCTCGTTTGCCCTTCATATGCACTCTCGGAGCGTACCAATGGAATTACTCTGTCCGGCAGGCAGTTTGCCGGCACTGAAAACCGCCGTGGATAACGGGGCCGATGCCGTTTATATCGGTTTCAAGGATGACACCAATGCCCGCCACTTTGCCGGTCTCAACTTTACCGACAGCAAACTGGAGAAGGCGGTAGATTATGTGCATCAACATGGTCGCAAGCTGCATATTGCCATCAATACCTTTGCCCATCCTGGGGCCGATACTCGATGGAAACAGGCGGTTGATCGCGGGGTGGCCCTCGGCGCCGATGCGTTAATCATCGCCGATCTCGCCGTGCTGGAATATGCCAGCCGCCACTACCCCGAGATGGAACTCCATGTCTCGGTGCAGGCCAGCGCCACCAATGCCGCCGCCATTCGCTTCTATCAGCAACAATTCAATGTCACACGGGTGGTGCTGCCCCGGGTGCTCTCAATGCATCAGGTCAAGCAGCTGGCCCGCGAGACCGATGTTGGCCTTGAGGTATTCGCCTTTGGCAGCCTCTGCATCATGGCCGAGGGGCGCTGCTATCTCTCCTCCTACATGACTGGCGAGAGCCCCAACACCGTCGGCGCCTGCTCACCGGCCAAGTTCGTCCGTTGGGCAGAGACCCCGAATGGCCTCGAGTCGCGACTCAACGAAGTGCTGATCGACCGCTATGGCCCGGGCGAAAATGCTGGTTACCCGACCCTGTGCAAGGGGCGTTTCGACGTGGATGGCCAGACCTACCACGCGCTGGAAGAGCCCACCAGTCTCAATACCCTGGGTCTCTTGCCCGAGCTGTTCAAGACCGGGATCCAGTCGGTCAAGATTGAAGGGCGCCAACGCAGCCCTGCTTATGTGGAGCAAGTGACCCGGGTCTGGCGTGCGGCCATCGATGCCTATCAGGCCAATCCCGAAGCCTATCAGGTCGAAGCCGAGTGGGATGCCCAGCTCGCCCGCGTCTCCGAAGGTAGCCAGACTACCCTCGGCGCCTACCATCGTCAGTGGCAATAAGGAGTCCACCCATGCAATTTTCTCTCGGGCCCCTGTTCTTCTACTGGCCCAAAGCCGATACCGAAGCCTTTTACCATGCCGCCGCCGACAGTCAGGCCGACATCATCTATCTGGGGGAGACAGTCTGCAGCAAGCGGCGCGAACTCAAAGTCGATGACTGGATTGCACTGGCCCGTCAGGTGGCCAGCTCCGGCAAGCAGGTGGTGCTCTCGACCCTCGCCCTTATCTCCGCCCCTTCCGAGCTCAAGGAGGTGAAGCGACTGGTCGACAATGGCGATCTTATGGTCGAAGCCAACGATCTCGGTACGGTGCAACTCGCCTGGGAGGCAGGGATCCCCTTCGTCTGTGGTCCCGCCATCAACGCCTATAACGCCGATGTGCTGCGCATGCTGCTCAAACAGGGGATGAAACGCTGGGTCATGCCGGTGGAGCTCTCCCGTGACTGGCTGATCCAGCTCAATCAGGATCTGGGCCCCCTACGCGACCAATTTGAGGTGGAGGTGTTTGCCTACGGCCATCTGCCGCTCGCCTATTCGGCGCGCTGCTTCACCGCCCGCTCCCTCGACAAACCGAAAGATAACTGCGAGCTCGCCTGCATCAACTACCCCACCGGACGACTGGCCAACAGCCGCGAAGGGCAACGGGTGTTCAATCTCAACGGGATCCAGACCCAGTCCGGTTACTGCTACAACCTGGGTAACGAGCTGGCTGGTATGGAAGGTCTGGTAGATGTGGTCAGGCTTTCGCCGCAAGGGATGGAGACGCTGGAGATGCTGGCCCGCTTCAAAGCCAACCGGCAGGGCCAGGCTCCCCTCTCCTTGCAGCAAGGAAGCGACTGCAACGGCTACTGGCGCCAGATCCCCGGCATGAGCCTGGTGGAATAAGCCCAAGGGCAAAACATAAGATAATAGCGATCAAAAGGGGGCCATTAGGCCCCCCTTTCTAATCACTCATGTCGATAGTGACTTACTTGGCGCCATGCTGCTCCGCCAGATAGAGCCAGGTATCGACAACTGTATCGGGGTTGAGCGACACCGAGTCGATCCCCTGCTCCACCAGCCAGGCGGCGAAGTCCGGATGATCAGATGGGCCCTGACCGCAGATCCCCACGTACTTGCCCGCCTTGCGCGCAGCCTGGATCGCCATCGCCAGCAGCGCCTTGACCGCCTCGTTACGCTCGTCGAACAGATGGGCGATTAGCCCGGAATCCCGATCCAACCCAAGGGTGAGCTGGGTCATGTCATTGGAGCCGATGGAGAAGCCATCCACGTGCTCGAGGAACTTGTCTGCCAACAGGGCATTGCTCGGGATCTCGCACATCATGATCACCTTGAGCCCCCGCTCGCCGCGGCGCAGACCGTTCTCGGCCAGGATGTCGATCACCTGCTCCGCCTCGCCCACGGTGCGCACGAAGGGGATCATCACCTCGACGTTGGTCAACCCCATCACATCGCGCACCCGCTTGATCGCCTCGCACTCGAGGGCAAAGCAGGGGCGGAAGCTATCGGCGATGTAGCGGGATGCGCCACGAAAACCGATCATCGGGTTCTCCTCGTGGGGCTCGTAGCCACGACCGCCCACCAGATTGGCGTACTCGTTGGACTTGAAGTCCGACATCCGCACGATCACCCGCTCCGGCCAGAAGGCGGCCCCCAGAGTGGCGATCCCCTCGGTCAGCTTGGCCACATAGAACTCCCGCGGGCTGTCGTAACCGGCGATCATCTTGGCGATGGTGGTCTGCAGCTCTGGGGTTTGCTGGTCAAACTCCAGCAGCGCCTTGGGGTGCACGCCGATCATCCGGTTGATGATGAATTCAAGGCGCGCCAGCCCAACCCCTGCATTGGGCAACTGGGCAAAGTCGAAAGCGCGGTCCGGGTTGCCGACGTTCATCATGATCTTGATGGGCAGGCGCGGCATATTGCCCACCTCGGTCACCGCCACATCGAAGTCCAGCTCGCCGTCATAGATAAAACCGGTATCCCCTTCCGCACAGGAGACGGTGATCCGCTGGCCCGGCTGAATATGGTCGGTGGCGTTGCCACAGCCGACCACCGCCGGAATGCCCAGCTCGCGAGCGATAATGGCGGCGTGACAGGTGCGGCCTCCCCGGTTGGTGACGATGGCGGAGGCCCGCTTCATGATGGGCTCCCAGTCCGGGTCGGTCATGTCGGTAACCAGCACGTCGCCGGGTTGCACTTCGTCCATCTGGCTGATGGAGGAGATGACCCGCGCCGGGCCCGCGCCAATCTTGTGACCGATAGCCCGCCCCTCGATCAGCACCTTGCCCGCTTGCTTGAGGGCAAAACGCTCGAGGGTGTTGGCCTCCTGGCGGCTGCGCACGGTTTCCGGGCGGGCCTGCACGATATAGAGCTGGCCATCCTGACCATCCTTGGCCCACTCGATGTCCATCGGGCGGCCATAGTGCTGCTCAATGATGAGGGCCTGTTTCGCCAGCGCCATCACCTCCTCATCGCTGATGCAGAAGCGGCTGCGCTCGGCCTCATTGGTGTCGACAATCTTCACCTGACGACCATGACCGGCATCGTCAGAGTAGGTCATCTTGATAAGCTTGGAGCCGAGGGTCTTGCGTACCACCGCCGGGCGGCCCCCCTTGAGGGTCGGCTTGTGCACATAGAACTCGTCCGGGTTGACCGCGCCCTGCACCACCATCTCGCCAAGACCATGGGCGCCGGTGATAAAGACCACGTCGTTGAAACCGGACTCGGTATCCAGGGTAAACATGACGCCGGAGGCGGCGAGATCCGAGCGCACCATCCGCTGCACCCCGGCCGAGAGGGCAACACCCTTGTGGTCGTAGCCCTGATGCACCCGATAGGAGATGGCGCGATCGTTGAACAGGGAAGCAAACACATGCTTGACCGCCGTCATGACGGCATCGATGCCACGTACGTTGAGGAAGGTCTCCTGCTGACCGGCAAAGGAGGCGTCCGGCATATCCTCGGCGGTGGCGGAGGAGCGCACCGCAAACGAGGCCTCGACACCGGCACTCAACTTTTCATAGGCAACCCGGATAGCCTGCTCCAGCTCGGGCTGGAACGGGGCTTCGATCACCCAATCGCGGATCTGCTGACCGGCCCGGTTGAGGGCGGCGATATCGTCCACGTCGAGATTGTCGAGCAGATGGTGGATCTTGCCGTTGAGGCCGCTTGACTCCAGAAACTCGTTAAACGCAAAGGCGGTGGTGGCAAAGCCCCCCGGCACGGATACGCCGGCGCCAGAGAGGTTGCTGATCATCTCGCCAAGGGATGCGTTCTTGCCGCCAACTCGTTCTACGTCCTGCATTCCGAGTTGTTCGTACCAGAGCACGTACTGTTGCACTTGGATGTCTCCAGGTTGGTGGGCACCGATGCCATAGCACCTCGTGCGCCCGATTTAATCGATGAGGTTATGGGTAAGTCAGGTGCGTTATTGTCTGTTTCTTTTGTTGCCAACGACAATGAAAACGTTTTCTACTGATTTTCAAAAAAATCCCCGAGCAAGAGTTGGGGATGGTCGAATGACCGGAACATTCTACAATGGCGACACAAAAAGATAACGATTCAGGTTTGCAAGCCACTTCACAACTTGGGCACAGCAGACCGGTTGACAAAACTGGTATGGTTTCGGGAGATACTTCTCACCCCTTACCCCATGCGACCCCACCCGCGGTATCACAGGAGCCCTACGTGCACACCGTATTTTATGTTTCAGACGGAACCGCCATCACCGCCGAAGTGTTCGGCCACGCGGTACTGAGCCAGTTTCCGCTGGCCTTCGAGCAGATCACTATCCCCTTTGTGGAGACACTGGAGAAAGCCCGTCAGGTACGGATGCGGATCGACGAGCAGTTTCGCCAGACCGGGGTACGCCCCATTCTGTTTCACACCATCGTCGACCCGCTGGTACGGGAAGAGGTACTGAAATCGGAGGCGTGCGGCCACGACTTTCTCAATACCTTCGTCAGCCCGCTGGAGCAGGAGCTGGGGGTCAAAGCCGAGCCCCGCCTCCACCGCACCCACGGCATGGAGAACCGCAAGCTCTATGACGATCGCATCGAGGCGGTCAACTTCGCACTTGCCAACGACGATGGCATCACCACCAGGGAGTACGATGAGGCGGACATCATCCTGATCGGGGTCTCCCGCTGCGGCAAGACCCCCACCAGCCTCTATCTGGCGCTGCAGTTTGGCATTCGCGCCGCCAACTACCCCTTTATCGAGCAGGACATGGGGATGCTGGAGCTGCCCGCCCCCCTCAAGGCCAACCGTCACAAGCTGTTTGGCCTCACCATAGCGCCGCAGCGGCTGCACGAGATCCGTAACCAGCGCCGTGCCAACAGCCGCTACTCCTCCATCGAACAGTGCGAGCAGGAGCTGGCCTGCGTGGAGCGACTGTTTCGCCAGGAGGCGATCCGCTTCCTGGATACCAGCTCCCACTCGGTGGAGGAGATCAGCGCCAAGGTTCTCGAGGCAACCGGTCTGCGCCGCCAGCTCTGTTAAGCCAGCTTGACAGCTATCTGCATCAACAAAAGATAAAAATTACAGTGTCGCGGCGAAAGTCAGCTGTGGCGAACTGCAATTCACATAGATGGCAGTGAAAAGCATGGATAAAAAGGGATAAGCACCACAAATACTTGTCCCTCTTCTTGTCGACCTTGGCGTTGTGCCCTTGTCACCCGCTGCCAGTTAGCCGCTATTCGATTCCGTTCTGCTGCGCTCGGCAAACAGCCAGCGTTCACTAACGATTGAGCTCAGGGTTGTTCATCAACCGGGCATAGAAGGCCAGCAAACCGTGGCGCAGGCGAACCCGCTCCGCCAACCAGCCGCCAACGAGCGCCCCCGTTACCCCACCAACCAGCAACAGCGGCTGCCAGTAGTGCAGCAACTCCTGATCACCGAGTAACAGCCAACCCAGCAACATAATCGCGGCCACCAGCAACAACAGCGGACTGGCGGCAATCCCTAACCAGAGCGCCACCAGCACACTCCGGGCAACCCCTTGTTGCAGCACGCTTTCGCGTTCCCTGTGCTCCAACTCCCTGCACTCTTCCTTGCACTCCCGCTTGTTTGGCATCATTTGCATCCATTTGTGGCTCGGCACAACAAAAGCACACCAACAAGACAAAATGTCAACAAAACAGAATTCGATTGCACAAACATCAACCAAAAACTACCAACGTGCCTCTTCAGATCATGAAAAAGCTGCCATTGGTACAAAATACGGCCATTCGAGATGGAAAATAGGTGCATTCATGGCGGATTATCACTATTCTGCTTCGGTTGCCAGCCAACACTAAAAATTGAAAACGGCATGGCGTAACGAAATAAATACAGATTTCGTCAGGTTTTGGCTACGCACTGCGGCCTGCTCAGGATGAGCCCAACACCGACCAGAGACAACAGAGACGTAAGGACAGACCCATGGATTTGAAACAAGACGGTGAGGAGCTGAAGCGCGGCCTTAAAAACCGCCACATTCAGTTGATTGCTTTAGGCGGCGCCATCGGCACCGGCCTCTTTCTGGGCATTGCCCAAACCATCAAGATGGCAGGCCCCTCGGTCCTGCTGGGGTATGCCATCGGCGGCTTTATCGCCTTCCTGATCATGCGCCAGCTCGGTGAAATGGTGGTGGAAGAGCCGGTAGCCGGTTCATTCAGCCACTTTGCCTACAAATACTGGGGCGAGTTTGCCGGTTTTGCATCCGGCTGGAACTACTGGGTGCTCTACGTGCTGGTGAGCATGGCCGAGTTAACCGCAGTGGGCATTTATGTCCAATACTGGTGGCCCGAGATCCCGACCTGGATGTCGGCCGCCTTCTTCTTCGTGCTGATCAACGCCATCAACCTCTCCAACGTCAAAGCGTTTGGCGAGATGGAGTTCTGGTTCGCCATCATCAAGGTGGTTGCCATCATCGGCATGATTGGCTTTGGCGGCTATCTGCTCCTCTCCGGTGCCGGCGGACCCGAGGCCAGCGTCACCAACCTGTGGGCTCAGGGCGGCTTCTTCCCCAACGGCATCAGCGGTCTGGTGATGGCGATGGCGGTGATCATGTTCTCCTTCGGCGGTCTGGAGCTGGTGGGCATTACCGCCGCGGAAGCGGACAACCCCGAGAAGAGCATTCCCAAGGCCACCAATCAGGTGATCTACCGCATCCTCATCTTCTACATCGGCGCCCTGGCTATCCTGATGTCCCTCTATCCCTGGGGTAAAGTGGTGGAAGGCGGCAGCCCGTTCGTGATGATTTTCCACGCTCTGGACAGCAATCTCGTCGCCACCGTACTCAACATCGTGGTACTGACGGCAGCACTGTCGGTCTACAACAGCTGCGTCTACTGCAACAGCCGGATGCTGTTCGGGCTGGCCAAACAGGGCAACGGCCCGAAAGCCCTGCTCAAGACCAACAAGAGCGGCGTGCCACTGGTTGCCCTCTCGGTCTCGGCCATCGCCACCCTGCTCTGCGTGCTGATCAACTACCTGATGCCGGGCAAGGCGTTCGGCCTGCTGATGGCGCTGGTGGTCTCCGCACTGGTGATCAACTGGGCGATGATCAGCCTCGCGCACCTCAAGTTCCGCAAGGCCAAGGTCGCAGAGGGTGTCCAGCCCAAGTTCAAGGCGTTCTGGTACCCCTTAGGCAACTATCTCTGCCTCGCGTTCATGGCCGGTATTCTGGTGATCATGTATATGACCCCCGATTTCCGCATCTCGGTCGAACTTATCCCCGCCTGGCTGGTGGTACTGGGCATTGGCTTTGTCATCAAGCGCAAGGGACAAGCTCAAAGCAAGGTTGCAGCCAATCTGGGTTAATGCACGCAGTTGAGAAAAACAATGCAAAACGCCGATCGCATGATCGGCGTTTTTTTATTACGCGCAGCACTACTAGCAGCCATAGCCCTCAGGAAGGCAGCTCTTGCCTTTGATCTTGCCGATGCTCCGGGCTGTTGACGCAACACTCATCGCGGAAAAAGGCGATGATCTCCTCCAGCACCGCGTATTGAGAGACGCACAGCAGGGTGCGACTCTCCCGGTTTTGCTTCACCAGCCCCACCGAGACCAGCGCCGCGATATGGTGGCTGAGGGTGGAAGCGGGGATCACCAGCTGCTTTTGCAGCTCCCCCACCGGCAACCCCTGCTCTCCCGCCTTGACCAGATGCTTGAAGATAAACAGTCGGGTCGGATGACCCAGCTCTTTCAATGCCTTGGCGACCTCTTCCAGTTGCATCTCTGCGCCCTCCACGAATTTGATATTTCGATAATACCAGAAATATCTTGACCGACCATTAATTTCGATTATTTTGGAAATATAGAAACCAAGTGAGGATACGACAATGAATGAGTGGTTAACCATGCTGACCGATGCAGCCCAGATGTTCCTGTTTCTGGCTGTCGAGCTGTCGGTGCTGTTTCTGGTCATTAGCGCCGGGGTCAGCCTGATCCGTCAGAAGATCCCCGACGAGAAGATCCAGCGGATGCTGGGGGCCCGCCACGGCAAGGGCTATCTGCTCTCTGCCCTGCTCGGCGCCGTCACCCCCTTTTGCAGCTGCTCCACCATCCCCATGCTGAGAGGGCTGCTCTCGGCCAAGGCTGGCTTTGGCCCCACCCTCACCTTCCTGTTTATCTCGCCACTGCTGAACCCCATCATCGTCGGCTTGATGTGGGCCACCTTTGGCTGGAAAGTGACCCTGCTCTACGCCGTGATCGCTGCCAGCGTCTCCGTCATGGCGAGCATGCTGCTCGACAGGCTCGGGTTCGAGCGCCATGTCATCGACCCCAAAGAGGCCACCCCCTCTTGCGGTAGCGGCTGTGGCCCGGCGACCCGCGCCACCACTCAAGCACATTGCAGTGACAACCAACGCAGCGCCATTCGTGCAATCAAACCCCTCAACGGGGCAGCGTGCTGCCCGGCACCGCAACCAGAGATGGCAGAACAGGCCACCCTCTCCTGCTGCGGCGATGGCACGGCAACCCTGACTCGTGCGCCACAGCTCCCCACCGCCTGGGTCAAAGCTCGCCTCGATGCCTGGCAGCAGTTCAAAGCGGTATTGCCCTTCCTGCTGCTGGGGGTGCTCATCGGCTCGTTTATTTACGGTTTTATTCCGGCCGAGTGGATCGCCGCCCATGCTGGTGCCGACAACCCGCTGGCCATCCCTTTCAGCGCCATCGTCGGGATCCCGCTCTACATCCGTGCCGAGGCCGTGATCCCTCTAGCGTCGGTACTGCTGGGCAAAGGGATGGGGATGGGCGCCGTCATGGCGCTGATCATCGGCAGTGCCGGTGCCAGTCTAACCGAGGTGATCCTGCTCAAATCCATGTTCAGAACCCCGATGATTGCGTCCTTCCTTACCGTGATCCTCGGCATGGCGATCCTGATGGGCTACCTGACGCAACTGCTGTTTTAAACCACCCATTTTTAAGCAGGCAGAGTGTTAAGCCAGCTGAGTGTGAAACCATCAGGCTTCACATAGACAAAACGCCGATCAACAGATCGGCGTTTTGCATGTTCTGTATGACAATCTGCAACCGGCGTTACAGATATTGCCCGACGATGGTGAGCAGATCCTCGACGTCACAGACGATATGGTCGGGTTGGTGTTCCCAGCGCTCCGGGGTCGCGCGGCTCTGCTCGCCAAGCGCCCCTTGCAAATGACGGGCAAACTGCACATCCGCTTCATGGTCACCGATATAGATCAGCGACTGGCACCAGGCTGGGCCGAAGATAGACTCCAGACATTTGAGGCCACCGAAAGGATGAGGTTTTTGCTGCAGTCCGGGCACGTCATCATAGCCGACCACAGCCTTGAACCGGCTGTTCACGCCATGCAGTTCAAGCACCCGGAGAAGGTTTTTTAGGCGTTTTTCGAACAAATGCCATGGGAAATGGCAGAGAAATGGTCAATCACCACCTCCAGCTCCTAAAAAATGCACCTAAGTCCCTGTCTCTCCTGATGTTTGGCTCACTGACTGCCAGCCTGCACTAGGCTCGTCCCGCGACAGGCCGTACTAATCCATATCGAGCGCCTGCCAGTTCTTGGCGGCGTGATTGGCGTGGTGATACTCCGCTTCGCTGCGCAGATAACGAGGTAACTGATCGCCGGTCAGATGGGGGGCGACCTCAGCCAGGATCTGCTTGGCGATATCGATATTCTGCGGCACCGAATTGACCAGGGTGCCGTCATAATTCCATAAAATCGCCCCCAACTTAATTGCCTTACCTGTATCGCTGCGTGGCTATAACTCATGCGATGTTACTTGGCTTGCGTCCCCCGCCAAACCGTTGCGATGGAAGATGTGTAGATGCCCCTGCTAGGCGCAGAACAGTTAATGAGCAACAACACAATAAAATGAGCAGCCTCTGCCATACTCAGACGATGCATTCCGTTATGGTAAAACCGGAGCCTGATCATGGTAACCAACACACCTCACACTACAGATACCGAAGTTGAATTTACCGACAACGTCCAGTTGGTATCGACCACCGATCTCAAAGGAGACATCACCTACGCCAATCCGGCGTTTTGTCAGGTGGCAGGCTATAGCCTTGAAGAGATGCTGGGACAACATCACAACCTGGTACGCCACCCAGACATGCCCAAGGCGGCATTCGCCGATCTCTGGGCCCATCTAAAAGCGGGCAAGCCGTGGCGGGGCATAGTCAAAAACCGCTGCAAAGATGGTAGCTATTACTGGGTTGATGCCTATGTCACCCCGATCTATGAAGATGGCAAGATGGTGGGTTACCAATCCGTTCGTTGCCGACCCTCCGCAGAGCACAAAGCGCGTGCCAACAAGATGTACAAAACCCTTAAGGCACGCGAAACCGGCTCCGCCATTCACATGGGGCAGCGCCTGCTCACTCCGGCCATCATGACCATACCCCTGCTGCTGCTCAGCGTGATTAGCGCGCTCTGGCTGCTCACACCACTGCAGGCGCTCTGGATCATCATTCCCCTATTGGCCACCCTCTGGTTCAACCGTAATGCGCTCTTCCTCACACCGCGATTCTTGCAACAGCTTGAGCAGGACTACGACAGCATCAGCCGCCTGATCTTCTCGGGGGATGCCCCCCACAGCATTGCCGATTTCCATATCAAGCTCTGGCAAGCCAGAATCCGTACCGTGCTGGGAAGAGTCGATGACACCACACTCTCGCTCAATGCCATGGCCAACAATTTGAGTGGTTCGGCCGCACTGGCCAGCAGGGATATCTCCTCACAGGATATGCAAATTCAGCAAGTCGCCACCGCAGTTACCCAGATGGCATCAGCTGCCGAAGAGATCAGCCGCAATATTCAGGACAGCAACCAGCAGATAGAAGAGGCGCGCAACCATTGCATCACCACCAGCAATCAGCTTTCCGATGCGGGAGAAGAGATGTCGGCACTGGCTACCCAGGCAGAGCAGGCCTTCCAGTCAGCCGTCGAGCTGGCAAGCGAGTCCGAACGGATCGGCAGCATCATGAGTGAAATTCGCGGGATTGCGGATCAAACCAACCTGCTGGCACTCAATGCCTCCATTGAAGCAGCGCGGGCGGGCGATCAGGGACGCGGCTTTGCAGTGGTGGCTGACGAGGTACGCAGCCTGTCGACCAGAACCCATAGAGCAACAGAGCAGATCCAGAGCAGCATTGGTCATATCCAGCAAACCCTCGGGGGATGGAAAGAGATGATGCATCTCAATGTGACCAGAACCAATGATTGCCTCGCAACCACTCGGGCAAGCACCGGCAACCTGAATCAGGTCGTGATCGAAATAGACAAGGTCTCTGATTTTTCCAATCAAGTTTCCGCTGCAGCGACCCAGCAGCAAGCGGTGATCGAGGAGATCTGTCGTAATATCAATCAGATATCCTCACTTTCTCACGATAACAGCCTCAAAATCGATCAGGTCAGTAAAACCAGTGCCAACTTGCAGAGCAAAGCGAGCCAGCTCAAGGACCTAAGCCGGACATTCGGATAGCAGCATGCAGATAAAGTCCATGTAAACGAAGGGCCACCCGTCTGGGTGGCCCTGTTGTTTATACGGCTTAACTGTTGCTCCTGGACGCTACTTACTTGGCGTAATCCTCGGTCGGAATGCAGGAGCAGAACAGGTTGCGATCGCCGTAGACGTCGTCGATGCGGTTCACAGAGGGCCACAGTTTGGCGGCGCGCACAGCGTCGGACGGGAAGACCGCCTCGGCGCGGCTGTAGCCACGGGACCACTCTGCATCCATCACGTCATCCTGAGTGTGCGGCGCATGAACCAACGGGTTGTCGGCGAGGCTCCACTGCCCCTCCTGCACCTTGGCAATCTCGGCGCGGATGGACGTCATCGCCTCGACGAAGCGATCCAGTTCGCGCTTGGATTCCGACTCGGTCGGCTCGACCATCAGGGTGCCCGCCACCGGGAAGCTCATGGTCGGTGCGTGGAAGCCGTAGTCCATCAGCCGCTTGGCTACGTCCATCTCGCTGATGCCAGAAGCCTCCTTGAGCGGACGGATATCCAGAATGCACTCGTGCGCCACCCGACCGTTGCGGCCAGAGTAGAGCACCGGGAAGGATTCACCCAGCTTCTTGGCCAGATAGTTGGCGTTGAGGATCGCTACCTGAGTGGATCTCTTCAGCCCCTCGTCACCCAGCATGGCGATATACATCCAGCTGATGGGCAGGATGCTGGCCGAGCCGAACGGTGCCGCCGACACGGCGCCGTTGTCACGGCTCTCCTTGTCGGTCTTGACCACGGCGTGACCAGCCACGAACGGTGCCAGATGCTTCTTCACGCCGATGGGGCCCATGCCCGGGCCGCCACCGCCGTGAGGAATGGCGAAGGTCTTGTGCAGGTTGAGGTGAGAGACGTCTGCCCCGATAAAGCCCGGCGCAGTCAACCCGACTTGCGCGTTCATATTGGCGCCGTCCAGATAGACCTGACCACCGTGCTGGTGAACGATGTCGCACACCTCCTTGATGGTCTCCTCGTACACCCCGTGGGTGGAGGGATAGGTCACCATCAGACAGGAGAGCTGATCCCCCGCCTCGGCCGCCTTGGCGCGCAGGTCGTCGAGATCCACGTTGCCGGACTTGTCACAGGCGGTGACGATCACCTTGAGCCCCGCCATCTGGGCAGAGGCGGGGTTGGTACCGTGGGCAGAAGCTGGGATCAGGCAGATGTCGCGATGCCCCTCGCCACGGGACTCGTGGTACTTCTTGATGGCGAGCAGACCCGCGTACTCGCCCTGGGCACCTGAGTTGGGCTGCATGCAGACCGCATCGTAACCGGTCACCTTCACCAGCCAGTTTTCGAGGTCGGCCAGCAGCAGTTGGTAGCCCTTGGCCTGTGCCAGCGGGGCGAACGGGTGCAACTTGCCGAACTCGGGCCAGGTCACCGGGATCATCTCGGCGGTGGCGTTGAGCTTCATGGTGCAGGAGCCCAAGGAGATCATGGCGTAGTTGAGCGCCAGATCCTTGGCTTCGAGACGGTGGATATAACGCAACATCTCGGTTTCGGAGTGGTACTTGTTGAACACCTCGTAGGTCAGCACGGCGTCGGTGCGCAGCAGATCCTGCGGGATGGCGTGATGGGCCTGCGCCGCCTTGTCGAGAGCCTCGAGCTCCAGTCCGTGACCTTGACCGAGGAAGAGATCGAACAGCTCGGCCACATCGCCGCGGGTGGTGGTTTCAGAGAGGGACACCCCTACCGCACCGTCGAGATCGGCGCGCAGGTTGATGCCGAGCCCCTCGGCCTTGGCAATGAGTGCTTCTTTATCTGCCGTCAGCACGGTCAGGGTATCGAACCAGCTGGCATGCTTGAGGGCCACGCCCTTGGCCTTGAGGCCGAGCGCCAGAATGGTGGTGAGACGGTGCACACGGGAGGCGATGGTTTTCAGCCCCACCGGGCCGTGATAGACGGCGTAGAAGCTTGCCATGTTGGCCAGCAGCACCTGAGCAGTACAGATGTTGGAGTTGGCCTTCTCGCGGCGGATATGCTGCTCGCGGGTCTGCATCGCCATGCGCAGCGCGGCCTTGCCACGGGCATCCTTGGAGACACCAATGATGCGGCCCGGCATGGAGCGCTTGTAGGCATCACGGGTGGCGAAGAAGGCGGCATGTGGGCCACCGTAACCCATGGGCACACCAAAGCGCTGGGCGGAGCCCAACACCACATCGGCGCCCAGCTCGCCCGGGGATTTGAGCAGCAGCAGGGAGAGCAGGTCGGCGCTGACGCAGGCCAGCCCTTTCTGGGCCTGTACCGCGGCAATCAGGGCGCGCAGATCTTTCACCTCACCTGTGGTGGTGGGGTACTGGAACAGGGCACCGAACACCTCTTCGCTCACTGCATCGCTGGCGGCGCCAACCGCCACGTCGAAACCGAAGTGAACCGCACGCTCCTTGACCACGTCGATCACCTGCGGATGCACGTCATCGGCCACGAAGAAGAGGTTGGATTTGGACTTGGCCATCCGCTTGGCCAGCGCCATCGCCTCGGCGGCGGCGGTCGCTTCATCCAGCAGGGAGGCACTGGCCAGATCCATGCCGGTGAGATCCAGCGTCAGCTGCTGGAAGTTGAGCAGGGCTTCGAGACGGCCCTGTGCCAGCTCGGGCTGATAGGGGGTGTAGGCGGTATACCAACCCGGATTTTCCAGCACATTGCGCAAAATGACGTGGGGCACATGGGTATCGTGATAACCCATGCCGATATAGCTCTTGGCAATCTTGTTCTGAGCGGCATAGCCCTTGAGCTTGGCCAGCGCCTCCACCTCGGTCATGCCGGCACCGATGCCGAGCGGGCCCGGCAGGCGAATGGCGGCAGGCACGGTCTGTTCAATCAAATCGTCCAGGCTTTCGGCCCCGACGGTCGCCAACAGCTGGCGCAGCTCTTCCTCGCCCGGGCCGATATGGCGGCGGACAAAATCGGTTTTTTGCTCGAGTTCAAACAGTGACTGGGTCATTTCCCTATTTCCTGATAAATAAGTCCTGGCATGACATCCTGATAACCAAGACCTGATGTTCCTGATCGTCGGCTGATACCGACTCCACTCATGTTCTGGGTCCCGCAGACAAGGTGCGGCACCGGATGCTGCGGCAGCATCAAGAGGGGATCGCCTTGTTGCGGACCGGCCCGTTTACCCTGGCAAGAGCAGGCTGGTAAACGACAGACGCGGGCGACTTCACCCTTCCACCGGCCGGTGCTTGCCCGGCTGGCGGTCATACAAAGGGGCCCTGCTGTGTTGGCAGGGCCCGGGGGCATTACTCTTCGTCCACCACGTTCTGGTAGCCTTCGGCATCCAGCAGGTTGGCCAGCTCGCTCTCGTCATCGAGCTTGATGCGGAACAGCCAGCCAGCGCTGTAGGGGTCGGAGTTGACCAGCTCGGGGCTCCCTTCCAGCTCTTCGTTGACGGCGATGATCTCGCCGCTCACCGGGCTGTAGATATCGGAGGCCGCCTTGACCGACTCGGCCACGGCGCAGTCGTCACCGGCACTGACCTGCTTGCCCACTTCCGGCAGCTCGACAAACACCATGTCACCCAGCAGCTCCTGGGCGTGCTCGGTGATACCGACCACGGCCTCGCCGTTGGCTTCAACACGGATCCACTCGTGGGAAGTGGCATATTTCAGTTCGCTCGGGATATGGCTCATTTGTGCTTCCTTTGATCTTTGAGTCGCGTTTAAAAACGAATATGAAAAGGGATGGGGGAGGCACTGCCCTCCCCCAAAACGGTATTAAACCAGCTTCTGGCCGTTACGGACGAAAGCGGGCTTGGTGACCTTCACGGTGACCAGCTTTTTGCGGATCTCCACCTCGGCCAATTCACCGATATCGCGGGGCACCCGTGCCAGGGCAATACTGTAGCCCAGGGTGGGGGAGAAAGAGCCGGAGGTGATCACACCTTCCCGCTTCTCACCGTTTGCCGCAGTGAAGGTAACGGGCATACCGGCACGCAGCACCCCTTTCTCCTCCATCACCAGACCCACCAGCTTGGGCTGGTTGCCCGCCGCTTTCTGCGCTTCCAGCACGTCACGGCCGATGAAATTGCGATCGCTCGGCTCCCAGGCGATGGTCCAGGCCATGTTGGCGGCGAGTGGAGAGATTGACTCGTCCATATCCTGACCATAGAGGTTCATCCCCGCTTCGAGGCGCAGGGTATCGCGGGCACCGAGGCCGCAGGGGGCCACGCCGTTATCCAGCAGCGCTTGCCACAGCTCGCAGGCTTTCTCTTGCGGCACCACGATTTCATAACCATCTTCGCCGGTGTAGCCGGTAGTGGCGATAAAGAGATCGCCAGCCTGCACGCCGAAGAAGGGTTTCATCCCCACCACGGCGGTACGCTGAGCGGCGCTCAGCACAGCAGCAGCCTTGACCTTGGCGTTGGGGCCCTGCACCGCAATCATCGCCAGCTCAGGACGCTCGGTCACTGTGATATCGAAATCGATGGCGTGATGGCGGATCCAGGCCAGATCCTTCTCGCGGGTAGCGGAGTTGACCACCAGCCGGTAAAACGTATCGCCAAGATAATAGGTGATGAGGTCATCGATAACCCCGCCTTCCGGATTGAGCATGCCGCTGTAGAGGGCCTTGCCGGGGGCAGTGAGTTTGGCCACGTCGTTGGCCAGCAGGTGTTGCAGAAAGGCTTTGACCCGTTCGCCGGTCAAATCGACGATGGTCATGTGGGAAACATCGAACATACCGGCATCGCTGCGCACCGCGTGGTGCTCTTCCAGCTGGGAGCCGTAGTTGATGGGCATTTCCCAACCGTGGAAGTCCACCATCTTGGCGCCGGCTTCCAGGTGTTTGGGATGCAGTACAGTAGTCTGGATCATCGCATTCTTTCCTTAGCAAAAAGCCTTTTCGCTTTGGCGACCACCCTTGCGACCCGCGCCACCGCTCTGACTGCATTGCGTGCAACAAAAAGCGACCGGATCCAAAAGTGTGTGCTCGCTCCTGCCCTTGCCAGGCAAGAGGGATTCCTTGAACGGAGCGGATTATATGACAAGCAGGCGAGCGTGCCGCTCAAAAAAAACTAATCCCCTCCCGTAAAACTGACTCCAGACACTAAGATAAATGCAGTGATAAAAACAGCCATAAGCCGACTCAGGCGAGATTAAATTTTGATTTTCACCGTTTCGTCACAATTTGCAGAAAAACGTTTCGCTCCAGAGCAAAATTAAAGGCTGACACCCAAAACGGGTCGTCAGCCTTGTCGGATTACTTTTGTTGTCAAAAACGGCGAGTAATATTAGTTTTTTTCACCCTTGGCCTGCATGGCACTGCCTTTGGTCGCAGCAACAGCCCAGTCAGGACGGGCCAATGCGGGCAACTCTCCCTCCAGCCCCATGGCGGCGCGGATCACCCCCTCCTTGAAGGGCGTCAGCAGATTGGCCGCACGCAACCCCACGCCCCGCACCAGCTTCTTGAGCGGGTTGGCCCCGCTGAACAGCCGCTTGAGCCCCTCCATCGCAGCGAGCATGCGAGCCGCTTCGCTCTTGCGCCAGCGCTCGTAGCTGCGCAGGTTGGCGAGCAGGCCGATATCCTCGCCCGCAGCATGATTTTGCAAGATCTGCTCCGCCAGCGCGGCAGCATCCAGCAGGCCAAGGTTGACCCCCTGCCCCGCCAGGGGGTGGATGGTATGAGCGGCATCTCCCACCAGCACCAACCGCTCGCGAGCAAAGTCGCGGGCATAGCGGGCGGTGAGGGGAATGGCGCTGCGCGGCCCCTCCACCTTGCACAGACCGAGCCGGGCATCGAAGGCGGCGGTAAGCTGGCGATTGAACTGCTCGTCGTCGCAGGCGCAGAGCGCCTCGGCGCGGGCCGCAGGCAGCGACCAGACGATGGAGCAGAGGTTCTCTTGCCACAGCGGCAAAAAGGCGAGCGGGCCATCCGGGGTAAAGATCTGGCGAGCAACAGCTTCATGGGGTTCGGCGCAGCGCACCGTCGCCACCAGCGCGTGGTGACCGTAATCCCAGCTGGTGAGCGGGATATCGGCCTGACGGCGCACCCAGGAGTGGGCGCCATCGGCGGCTACCACCAGTTTGGCCGAGATAGCCTGACCATCTTCAAGGAGCAGCAGGGCGCCCGCCGAGCCGCTCTGCAGGCTCTTGGCTCTGGCGGGGGTCAGCAACTGGATATTGCTGGCACCTTCAATCGCCTCAAGCAGTGCCAGCTGGATCACCCGATTCTCGACGATGTGGCCGAGGTTGGCCTGACGCAAGCTGGCGGCATCGAAGTCGATATGGCCGAAACTGTCCTGCTCCCACACCGCCATCTTGTCGTAGGCCTGCAGGCGGCGCGCTTCAATGCCGTCCCAGGCGCCGACATGGCGCAGGATCTGCTGGCTGGCCAGACTCAGGGCGCTGACCCGGTTATCGGCCACCTCCCCCAGCTGCGGGTCGGGCAGTTGTCCCTCCACCACCAGCACCTTGAGGGCGCTATGTTGCAGGGCCGCAGCGAGCCCCAGCCCCACCATGCCGCCACCGACAATCACCACATCCACATTTTGCATCTGCATCATCTCATCCTTTCAGGGCTGACCGGCTGGCCAGCGAGGGGACGCCCGCAGGCATCACCTCTTTATTCAATAGGTTTTGATCAACGAATGGCGGTCACCATCTTCCGGTCAACAGGTTCCACTCAACAAGTGCTGGCTAGTTGCCGCACACATCAGCGACAAAGCCCAGGGTGCGCGAGGCAAGCGGCGCCTTGAGGCACGGGAATCGCCCCATCAGGGTGAGCGCCAGATTGCGCCCAGCCACCAGCGGATCGTGACCATTGGAGAAGAGCTGGGCCAGCGAAGAGGTAAGCCAGACGGTCTGCTCCTGATCGCGCTGACGCTGCTGCCAGTAGCCACTCAGTACCTTGAAGCTGCCGATATCCTCCCCCTCTGCCAACGCCTTGGCTACGGCGCCGGTAAGCAGGTCGAGATCCCGCATCCCGAGGTTGAAGCCCTGTCCGGCAATCGGGTGCAGGGCGTGGGCGGCATTACCGACCAGCACGGTGCGCTGGGCCAGCGGGTAGTCGCAGGCGGTCAGAATGAGCGGATAGACGTTACGCACGCCGCATCGCTCGAAGCGACCAAGCCGCCAGCCAAAGGCCTGCTGCAGACGGGCAAGAAACGCCGCCTCATCGAGGGCCGTCAGCTCATCCACCTCATGCTGCCCTACGCTCCACACCAGCGAGGAGAGCCCCTCCTGCATCGGCAGTAGGGCCAGCGGCCCCCCTTCGGTAAAACGCTCGAAGGCGCGTCCCTCAGGGTCTTGCGCCGTTTTGACCGTGGCGATGATGGCGTGTTGCTCAAAGTCGTGGCGGGTCACCGGCAACTTGAAGTGCTGACGCACAAAGGAGTTGCCGCCGTCTGCCGCCACCAGCAGGCGGGTCTCAATCTGTTCACCGCTCTCGAGGGTGAGGGTCACCTTCTCCTCATCGGGCACAATCTCGCTCACCCGAGCCGGACAACAGACCCGGATATTGGGAGAGGCCGCCATCGCCCGTTGCAACTCATGACCGGCAGCTGCAAGCTCGATCACCTGGCCCAGCGCGGGCAGACCGTATTCGGCAGCCGACAGGCGAGCCTGACCGAAGTGGCCCCGATCCGAGACATGAATCTGGGTAATGGGGGCGCAATGGGGGGCAAACAGCGGCCAGAGTCCGCATCGCAACAGCGCATCACAGGTACCGGCCGAAAGCGCAATGGCGCGGGCGTCGAACCCTGAATGGGTGTGCTGTTCGGGGACGCTTGCCTCCAGCAGCAGGATCTCGAGGGGGGAGCCATCGGATCGAAGCAGGGCTGCCAGCGAGAGGGCCAGCACGGCACCGCTCATTCCACCGCCGACCAGGGTGACATCGACCTGTCGCACATCAGATTGAGACATAAGCAGAGAGGAAGAAGTGAAAAAGGTGGCCTCATGCTATCACAAAGCCGCTGGCCGAATGCGAGGTCACCGGCAAAAAACCGGTTGCGCCTCACAGGGTTAGCCACCACAAGGGAATAAAAAAGAGCGCCATCAGGCGCTCTTGCAGATTCAGTAAGGGTCGCGTTGACCCGCACCTCAGCACCTCAATGAAGGGTCGGCGGCGCGCTCGGGGTATCGGGGCGCTTGCCAAACTCTTCGAAGGCCATCATAACACCCAGTTTGACGTGTTCGTAGAGCACCAGGAAAGAGGCTTCGTTCTCGTCATCTTCCTGATCGAACTCGGCGGAGACCTGAGTGATGCTGGCGATATCCTGGATCATCTCCTGCAGCTCTTCCGACGCGCGGGAGAGCTCCTGCTGCACCACGCCGAAACCGGCCAGAAATGCCTGTGACCAGTCCACCAGCGAATCGATGCGCTCGTCGAGGGGAGCATCATCACTTGGCAGCAGCAGCTCGACGCCCTTCTGGGCCATCAGGCTCTCGACCACATTGTGATAAAGATCGGTCATCACCTGGCGCACCGGGGCCGGCAGGCCGAAACCGTCGTTCACCAGATCGTTGAAATGGGGCAGCCAACTCTTGTCGTCCAGTGCCACACCGCCGCACACCAGACCGCAGATCACACCATGGGCCTCTACTGCGCTGGCCATCAGCTCATGTTGTTCCATGATGTCGGCCACTGCCGCATATTTAAGGGGGTTCGTTTTGCTCATCGAGGATCCGCTCAAAGTTCAGTCAAATTTGCAGAATTAATGGTCAGGATCCTAGCATTCTCCCTCTTGCAGAGCCAGCAAGGCCTTGAAACTTATGCATCTGCGCTATATAGTCCCGCCCAGTTGTCCACGTGGATAAAGGCGGAAATCAGCTCCGCCGTATTGAGGAAGGCATGAGCACAGAGGCCGTAGAAATCGTCATTTTGGGACGTCCCTACAAGGTATCCTGTCCCTTGGGACAGCAGGATGCCCTGCGCCAGGCCGCCGAGCAGCTGACCGACAAGTTGATCGACCTGCGTCAACGCTCCAAAGTCTCCAGCAACGAGCAATTGGCTATCATGGCGGCGCTCAATTTCTGTCATGAGCTCTGCCTTGAAAAAGAGAAGAACCACCAATACTCTGAGACCATGGACAAGCGGATCAAGATGCTGCAGCGCACCATCGAAGCGGCCCTGATCGAGCACGGACAATATGGTGATTCCAGCGAAGAGGGGCAACAGCCCTAATCGCAAACCGTTTTAAAATTCCCTGGGATGTTTGTCAGCCGGTTCAAGTCCCCGAGCCGATATTCATACCAAACAGGGGATCTGCCTTCTGGCTATTGCGCATGCTCGGCACGACCGAGAAGCCTGCGGTCAGATCCGATCCCCGCCTTGAACCGACGGTTCAAGGGCCCAAACCGGCAACGGCATCTCGGGGTACCAACAGCAAAAGCCCGTCACCAGCGTGACGGGTTTTTTCTTTTCCGGAATTAACCTCACAACATCGATCACTACATCAAGCTAATGCGATCTCCTAGCCCGTTCTCCGGATAAAACAAAGCCCACCGCTGAGGGTGGGCTTGCTCCAGATGCAAAGAGAGCGGCAGATCAAATTGCCATCTGCTCGTGGGGGGAGCCATGGTGGCGTAACCAGACAAAACTCAGCGCCACGATCAGCACCATCAGGGTCATGATGGCACCCAGAGTCACCTGACCGGTCATCGGGAAACCGGCCGCCAGCAGGGTCACCACACCGGCACCCAGATTCTGCATCCCGCCGAGAATGGCACCCGCGGTACCGGCCTGACCCGGGAAGGGCTCGATGGCACAGGAAGTGGCGGTCGGGTAGAGAATACCGCTACCAATGAAGTAGACAGCCGCACCACCGACCAGCGAGGCGGCACTCACCACCCCGAACAGCCCCGGCACCAGAATGATGAGGGAGCCGAGCGCCAGAAAGGCGATGCCAAGGCGCATCAGTTTGCCCTGAGTCAAACGGAAGCTCAGCTTGGCAGAGAGCCAGGCACCGAACAGATAGCCGGGCAGCGGCAGCACGAACAGCACGCTCACGGTACGGGCACTCAGTTTCAGCACATCGCCGAGCAGCACACCGGCCGCCGCTTCAAATACTGCCAGTCCCGCAAAAGTCGCCATCAGGCAGAGCAGGTTGCCCTGAAACTTGGGGTTGCCCAGTACATGGCGATAGGCAGCACCGACGCGCAGCGGCTGACGGGCAGCAGCAGGCAGCGTCTCACCAAACCAGGCCATGATCGCCAGGGTAGCTACGGCACCAAAACCGAACAGGAACCAGTAACCGGCACGCCAGTTGAACAGCTCGGTCAGCCAGCCACCCAGCACCGGTGCCAGCAGCGGGGAGAAGATCACCCCCATGCTGACCAGACTGTTGGCGCGGTTGAGCTCGGCGCCGTTGTAGCGATCGCGCATCACGGTACGGCTCATGGCGCCACCGGCACCGGTACCCAGCCCCTGAATAAAGCTGCCCACCAGCAAGGCGGCAAAATGGGGGATGACCTGAATGATCAGGGTGCCTACCAGAAACACCATCATGCCGACGATCAGCACCGGACGACGACCGATGCGATCCGACAGCGGCCCGTAGACAAACTGGGAGAGGCCATAGGGGATCAGGTAACAGGCCATCACCGCCTGCAACTGGCCCGAGGCCACATTGAAGTCCCCCGCCATCATGGGAATGGAGGGGACATAGAGGGTCTGGGTCATCTGGCCCACAGCGACCATCAGAATGGTCAGTAAAAACAACGGATAAAAACTGTGCCGATCCATATCAGTCCCAAAAAATCGAAAAAATGCTGCCGCCCTCTGGCACAAAATGGCCCAGAGGAATCTGATCACAGAGGCTGTGATGCAATCAAAAACAGTGTTGGAAACAGTAGGCGGGGAGCCCGCCAGACCACCGCACAGGACGCTTGGTGGTATGGGGGCATCATAGTGATTCAGCTCACAGAAAACGAACGAATCTTTATAATCGGCTTGCCTTAGTTTTTCTAATATTACGGGGCAATACGCCCCGTCTGCGGTTCAAAATCAACGTGTTACCATCTGTTGTGCCTGCTTGATCAGCTCATCCGGCTGCTCTTTGCGCGGTGGTATGGTGATCCCCTTCTGGCAGGCAGGCTTCTCGGCCATCCGATCCATCCAGGCTTGCAGATGGGGTAACCCTTCGATGGAGATGCCGCTCCAGTCATAAATCCGCACCCAGGGCCAGGTGGCGATATCGGCGATGCTGTACTCGTCCGCTAGATATTCGTGATGGGCCAGATGGCTGTCGAGCACCTCGAACAGGCGGCGCCCCTCCTTCTGGTAGCGTTCGATGGCGGCGGGGATCTTTTCGGGGAAGTAGCGATAGAAGACATTGGCCTGCCCCATCATGGGCCCTACCCCGCCCATCTGGAACATCAACCACTGAATGGCCTGAGAGCGGCGTTTGGGGTCCGCCGGCAACAATTTGCCCGTTTTCTCCGCCAGATAGATAAGGATGGCACCCGACTCGAATACGGCAAAATCGTCATTATCCCGATCGACGATGGCCGGAATGCGGCCGTTGGGGTTGATGGCGAGAAACTCGGGCTTCTTCTGATCCAGTGCCGAGAGATCGAGAGGAATGACCCAATAGGGCAATCCCAGCTCTTCCAGTGCAATGGCCACCTTGAAGCCATTGGGGGTTGCGGCGGTATAAAAGTCGATCATGATTCACTCCTTGTTGGTCATAGCCAGATTGCACGGTTGGAACTGGGTGCAACACCATAGCCGCCTCATCTTGCAACAAGTGACCGGCTCCAGACCATTAAAAAGCGGCGTACCGTAGGCCAAACAAGGCCACGGTGCGCCGCTGGTGCTCTCTGGCAATAGTAGATATTAGTTAATCACGGCGACCGGCTTGCGCTGGCGCAGCATGATCAGGCGGGAAAGCAGCGGGAAGTAGGACTCCAGCTTGCGCAACAGCACCCGGCTGCAGGCAGGCTCGGCCAGCTCCGACTCATCCAGCACGATGCCGTTTGAGACAAAATAGAAACGGGGGTCACGCACATCCGGCCCGCAGACCGTCAGCTCCTTGTCTCCCTTACGGATCAGCAGCGGCAAGACCGGCAAACCGATCGTCTCATCCTCTCCCCGGGCAAATCCGGCATCCTGCCAGGGCGCATCGCCGTCGATCAGCAGGATCGCCGCCTCCGTCTTGGCCGGTTGCCACTGGGCCAGGGGGGTCACGGTGATGTGGGCAAAGTGATCACCATACTCGGGTGATGACCGCAAGATGGCCAACAGTCCCTCGCTGGCTGCTGACACGTTCTGACTCACTAATGACAAATTCATGGCTCATATCCCTATGCTCATGACAGCCTGTATCCGGCTGCTGGGATAAGACTAGCGCAGATCTGGTCTATATTGGAGCCGTCAGATCTGGCAGTCGCAATCAATTAGTCGTAGGGGGATAACAGTTGCCATCGCACAAAATACTGGTATCATACCGCGTCCTGTTATCCCCCGTTCTTTAACATCCAGTGGTGAACCTATGCATCCGATGCTGAATATCGCCGTGCGCGCTGCGCGCAACGCCGGTCAAGTTGTAGTAAAAGCCTTCTCCCAGCCCGAGAACATTGAGGCTATCCAAAAAGGCAGCAATGACTTCGTGACCAACGTTGACCGTGAAGCCGAAGCGGCCATCATTCACACCATCAAAAAATCTTACCCGGAGCACAGCATTG
Source organism: Aeromonas sp. 603404 (assembly GCF_049171775.1). Lineage (NCBI taxonomy): Bacteria > Pseudomonadati > Pseudomonadota > Gammaproteobacteria > Aeromonadales > Aeromonadaceae > Aeromonas > Aeromonas sp. 603404. Next base: position 203,984 of record NZ_JAAKPE010000001.1, on the reverse strand, counting down.
TTGCTGAAGAGTCTGGTGAGATTGCCGGTACCAATCCGGACTATCAATGGATCATTGACCCACTGGATGGCACGACCAACCTGGTCAAAGGCATTCCGCACTTTGCCGTCTCCATCGCCCTGCGTGTCAAGGGCAAGACTGAACAAGCCGTTGTTTACGATCCCATCCGTGACGAGCTGTTTACTGCTACCCGTGGTAGCGGCGCCCAGCTGAACGGCTACCGCATTCGTGTCGGCAAAGCCAAAGAGCTGGCTGGCACCGTGCTGGCGACCGGTTTCCCCTACAAGCAAAAGCACCACATCGAGTCCTACCTGAAGATGTTCCAGAGCATGTTCATCGAATGTGCCGACATCCGTCGCTCCGGCTCTGCCGCACTGGATCTGGCCTACGTGGCTGCCGGTCGCGTCGACGGTTTCTGGGAAATCGGCCTCAAGCCCTGGGACACCGCTGCCGGTGAACTGCTGGCCAAAGAAGCTGGCGCCATCGTCACCGACTTCGTAGGTGGTCACAACTACGAAAACTCCGGCAACATCGTGGTTGCCAACCCGCGTGTCCTGAAAGAGATGCTCGGCAAGATCCGTGAAGAGCTGCCGGAGTCCCTGGCGAAATAAGCCAGCCTTCGAGCAGACAGATAACAAAACCGGCGCAAGCCGGTTTTCTTGTATCTGTTATCCGAACACCAAGGCAGACATCTACAGCTGATTTAAAAGAGTTCGCGATGCATCCCCACTTGCCTCTCAACATCCACTTCAGCCATTTGCAGACAACCCCTCTTGCCCCCCGCCTTTGGCTACCGATAAGAGTTCCCATGTGGTTGCCTGGATAAACTCTTTCCAGATTTTCAGATAGCGGCAATCGCCCTGCAGACATGGACAAGGGGCGGCCGAATCGATGTAATGCCACCATCCACTTTGCACACCTTGAGGTCATGCCATGGACCATCTCTCAGCTCTTCCTCCGTTATCATGGTCACAGCAACTGCGCAGCCAGATGCAAAGCCGCCCGCTCACTGCTCTCGGCCTCTTTATCGCGCTGGCTGCCGTCTTGTTGCTGCTGTTGCAGAGTCTCATCATGCTCGCTACCGGCGAGGTGACCAGCGGCGTGCGCTATGGCCTGATAGGTGGTGCCGCCGGGTTTGCCGCCACCGCCATCGGCGCCCTGCCCGCTCTGTTTCTACGCTCGGTACCGCAAAAAGTGGAGGACACCATGCTCGGCTTTGCCGCAGGCATGATGCTGGCGGCCAGCGCCTTCTCCCTGCTGCTGCCGGGGCTAGAGGCTGCCGAGGGGATCACCGGCAACGGCTTTAGCGCCGCCGCCGTGGTGGTTGTCGGCATGACCCTCGGGGTGCTGTTGATGCTGGGGCTGGATCAGTTCACCCCGCACGAGCATGACAAAACCGGCCCCTGCGGCCCCGGCCACGAGAGCTGCTCCCGGGTCTGGCTGTTCGTCTTTGCCATCGCCCTGCACAACCTGCCGGAGGGGATGGCCATCGGGGTGAGCTTCTCGCAGGGGGATATGTCGGTGGGGCTGCCGCTTACCACTGCCATCGCACTACAGGATATTCCGGAAGGATTGGCGGTGGCGCTGGCCATGTGCGCCGCCGGTTTTCGCCCCTCTGTCGCGGTGCTGGTTGCCATCGCCAGCGGCCTGCTCGAACCGGTTGGCGCCCTGCTCGGAGTGGGGCTCTCCAGTGGCCTTGCCATCGCCTACCCCATCGGACTTGGGCTCGCCGCCGGCGCCATGCTGTTTGTGGTCTCGCACGAGGTGATCCCGGAGACTCACCGCAACGGTCACCAGACCTATGCCACCCTCGGTCTGATGGCAGGCTTTGCCCTGATGATGACCCTCGATACTGCGCTCGGCTAAAGGCACTCTCCCCTCCTCATCAATGCTTTTTGTCACCTGCGGCGCTCCCATATGGAGCGCCGCGCTTCATCTCTCCTTTCGCTTGTGCCTCTCGGCGCCGACGCCATCTTTTGTTATGATCTACAGCAACTTAAATTCAGCCACACGGCTATCAAGACGAGGTCAGCAATGAAAGTAGGTATTATCGGCGCCATGGAGCAAGAAGTGGCCCTGCTGCGCAGCCAGATGAGCAACCCCACCACCCTGCAACTGGGCGGCTGCGAGTTCTATCAAGGTGAGCTGGCAGGCAAAGAGGTGATCCTGACCCGCTCCGGTATCGGTAAGGTCGCCGCCAGCGTGGCCACCAGCCTGCTGCTGGAAAAGTTTGCCCCCGACTGCGTCATCAATACCGGCTCTGCGGGCGGCTTTGCCCAGGACCTGCATATCGGTGATGTGGTGATCGCCAGCGAGATGCGTTTCCACGATGTCGACGTGACCGCCTTTGGTTACGAGATGGGCCAGATGGCGCAACAACCCGCCGCCTTCCCCTGCGACGAGAAGCTCATCGCGGTCGCTCAGGATTGCATCGCCGAGCAGGGCAAGCACCAGACCAAGGTCGGCCTAATCTGCACCGGCGATCAGTTCATGTGCAAACCGGACGCCATCGCCAAGGCTCGCGCCGACTTCCCGCAGATGCTGGCGGTCGAGATGGAAGGTGCCGCCATCGGTCAGGTGTGCCACATGTTCAAAGTGCCCTATCTGGTGGTGCGCGCCATGTCCGATATCGCTGGCAAGGAACAGGTTGAATCCTTCGATGCCTTTATCGAAGTGGCCGGCAAGCACTCCGCCGAAGTGATCATCAAGATGCTCGGCAAGCTGTGATCGAGACCGGCTCGCTTGATTTGATGGCCGACGCCCTCCTCTCGACGACGGCGGCCATTCTGGTAGGTGCTGCCCTGCTGGAGGCGGTGATCCCGTGGCCATCCCATCTGCGTCTTTCGGCCGTCACGCCCCTGCTGACCCGGCTGGGGCACAAGGTACACAGACCCGATGGTTCACCCGGCCAGCAAATGCAGGCCGGCCTGCTGGCAATGCTGGTAGTCTGGCTCCCCTGCGCAACCGGGCTCTGGTCGCTTCGCAATCTGGCCCTGAGCGAGCCGCTCTTCGACCTGTTGTTCTTGCTGCTGATGCTCGAATCCCGTCCGCTGCGCGAACTCTCCCATGCCACCCGCTCGCTCGCCACCCAGGAGACCCTGCCGCTGGCGAGATTGCAGTCTGCCCCCTGGCTTAAGCGGGAGACCGGCAAACTCTCGACCATGGGGCTAGCCAAAGCAGTGACGGAGAGCTGCGCCCTGCGTCTGGTCGGCCAATGGGCTGGCCCGCTGCTGGGATTTGCCTTGGCTGGCGTACAGGGCGCCTTGCTCTGGCGGCTGGTGCAGCTGATGAGCCAGGGCTGGAGCATGAAGGATCCCGCGTTTGGCTATTTTGGCCGAGCCTCCAGTACCCTCTATCAGGGGCTCAATGCTCCCACCATCCTGCTACTGGGGCTACCGCTCCTGCTACCGCGGCTCAAACAGGCCGCACAGCTGGTGCGAAGTGGCGCGCTCTGGCCCTATCCAGTCATGGGGATGCTGCTCACCCTGCTGGTAGATAAGTGCCGGATCCGCCTTGGTGGCCCTCGCTACTATCAGGGGGCTCTCCAGCGCTGGCCAGTCATCGGCACAGGTGCTGAGCCAGATAGCGAGACTCCGCGCAAGGTGCTCAACATTCTGCAAGGATGCGGCTGGGGCTGGTTGATACTGGCGCTGGTTGTCACGATAGCGGGGTTATTTCATGGATAGATGGCTGCGATTGCCGATCTGGCTGCCCTGCGTGCTGCTGGCCTGGTTGCCCGGTGTTCTGTTTGCCGCGACTCCGAGCCGGGTGGTGAGCGTGGTACCCCATCTTACCGAACTGCTTTACGACATCGGTGCCGGTGACAAACTGGTGGCCATCGATGATGCCTCAGACTATCCCGCCGAGGTGAAAAACAAACCCAAGGTGGCCAATTATCGCAGCATCAATGTCGAGGCCCTGCTGGCACAAAAACCGGACCTGATCCTGGGCTGGCGCTCGGCCCAGTCACGAATGCTGGCACCGCTGGAACAGCTGGGTATCTCGGTGTTCTACTCTGAACCCACCGATTTTGCCTCGCTGGCGACCGAGATGCGGGCGCTGGGCAAATTGCTGGGTGTTGAGAAAAGTGCCAACGAAGCCGCCGATCGCTATCTGGCGCGCCTGCATGAGCTGCAACAGCGTTATGGACAATCAACCGGCGTCAAGGTGTTCTACCAGCTCTGGTACCCACCGCTCACCAGCGTCAGTGGCAATGCCTGGCCGGCTCAGGCCATCGAACTCTGCGGCGGGGTCAACGTCATGGCAAATGCCAAGACCCCCTACCCTCAAGTGGACATGGAACAGGTGATCAAAGCGAACCCCGCGCTGATCCTGGCGGGGAGTCAAGATCCTGACGCCCTGAATCACTGGCAAAAGTGGCCCAATCTCGATGCGGTGCAGCACCAGCGACTCGATTTGATCAACTCGGATGAACTACACCGCTTCACCCCGAGAGCCCTCAATGGGGTTGAAGAGGTTTGCCAGGCTATTCAGCTAAGCGCGCAGAGCTCCAGCACATCTTGATAAAGCTCTACTGATGCGAGCCAATCCGAGGTGGTCTGGGTGCGCCCAAATCTTTAAAACTGTTTTTGTGAATGGATCACACTCTTTGCCAAAAAAGCTGGTACTTTATTTGCTAGCATATGATTCATCTACTGTTTTTATGACGAGATGCCCACAATGTTCAACGATAAAACGCTACTGATCACAGGTGGCACCGGCTCGTTTGGCCAACGATTGGTCAAGACAGTACTGGAACGTTATAAGCCGAAACGGCTCATCATCTATTCTCGTGACGAACTGAAACAGTTCGAGATGCAGCAGGAGTTTAACGACCCCTGCATGCGCTATTTTATCGGTGATGTCCGAGACGCCAACCGGCTTACCATGGCAATGCGTGGCGTCGATTACGTGGTTCATGCAGCAGCACTGAAACAGGTTCCAGCCGCTGAATACAACCCCATGGAGTGTATTAAAACCAATATCCATGGTGCAGAGAACGTGATCCAGGCCGCTTTGCTCAATCAAGTCAAAAAAGTTATTGCCCTCTCCACTGACAAAGCTGCCAATCCAATCAATCTCTACGGTGCCACCAAACTGGCATCAGACAAGCTCTTCGTGGCAGCAAACAACATCGCGGGGCAGGATCCCACCCGTTTTGCAGTGGTTCGTTACGGTAACGTGGTGGGTTCTCGCGGCTCTGTCGTCCCCTTCTTCCAAAAGCTGATTGACCAGGGGGCGGATGCGTTACCCATCACCCATGAGGAGATGACGCGTTTCTGGATCACCTTGCAGCAAGGGGTTGATTTTGTCCTGGACAATTTTGGGCGGATGAAGGGGGGGGAAATATTTGTTCCCAAGTTGCCATCCGTCCGAATTACCGAGCTCGCCAGCGCCATGGCCCCTCACCTGCCACACAAGATCATCGGCATTCGCCCGGGAGAAAAGCTCCATGAAGTGATGTGTCCTGCCGATGACTCTTATCACACCTTCGAGTTTGATGACTTCTTCGTGATTGGCCCAACCATCAACTTCAATAATCGCAACAACGATTTCTCCAAAACAGCGGCGGGCGAAAAAGGAAAAATGGTAGAACAGGGCTTCGAATATAACTCTCGCAGCAACCCTCACTTTTTTACCATTGAACAGCTTTTGAAAATGAACCAAAAGGGGAGAACTGAATGATCCCTTATGGCCGCCAATCCATCAGCCAGGCAGATATCGATGCTGTTGTGGACGTTCTCAAGTCCGACTTCCTGACCCAGGGACCCGTAGTCCCCCGCTTCGAGCAAGCAGTAGCCGATTACTGTGGAGCCAAATTCGGGGTGGCAGTCAATTCAGGTACCGCAGCACTCCATGTAGCCTGTCTGGCACTTGGCGTTGGCCCCGGCGACTGGGTCTGGACATCCCCCATCAGCTTTGTTGCATCCGCCAACTGTGCTCTCTACTGCGGTGCACAAGTCGATTTTGTCGATATTGAACCAGATACCGGTAACATGTGCGCTTTGGAGCTGGAGAGGAAGCTGATTGCAGCCAAGGCGGAAGGAAAGCTACCCAAAGTAGTCATACCGGTGCACTTTGCCGGCCTCCCCTGCGACATGCAGGAGATCCACCGCCTGGGACAAAAGTACGGTTTCAAGATCATCGAAGATGCCTGCCACGCCCTTGGTGCCCGTTATCATGGTGAGCCTACCGGCAATGGCCGCTATAGCGACATCACAGTATTCAGCTTCCACCCGGTGAAGATCATCACCACTGGCGAGGGTGGCATGGCCATGACCAACGACCCTGCGCTTGCCAAGACGATGCGCGTGCTCCGCAGCCATGGCATCACCCGTGAACCGGAAGACTTTATCAATGAGCCGGACGGCCCTTGGTACTATGAGCAGCAGATGCTCGGCTTCAACTACCGCATGACCGACATTCAGGCTGCGCTGGGGTTGAGCCAGATGGCCAATCTGGAGACATGGATTCACACGCGTAACGAGATTGCCCAGTACTACTTCGAAAGACTGGCACCACACCAGCTACCTCGTCATTTCAACACCGAGCGGCGTAGTGCCTTCCATCTCTATGTTCACCATGTAGCCCCTGAACAACGCAGTGCGCTCTTCCAAAAAGTACGTGCACAGGATATCGGCGCCAACGTGCACTATATACCTATTTACAAACAACCTTGGCATCAAAAGTGGACTCATACTACCCTGCCCTCTACTGAGCAATTTTACGCAGGCGCAATGACCTTGCCACTCTTTCCTGGTTTGACAAAAGCACAGCAATTGAAAATATGCAGTCTGCTTTAGTCGTAGCCAAAAATGTCTCGTGTATAGACCTTATCAATCACATCGGCTAAATCAGGACTCATTCGGTTGGCAAGTATAATGTCACACATACCTTTAAATACGGATACTTCAGTGATGACTTTTGACCTAAAGAAATAAGGTTCCATTAAGGATGGCTCATAAACAACAACCTCAATACCCTTCGCCTTGATTCTTTTCATGACTCCCTGTATTGCCGATGCTCTAAAATTATCCGAACCAGCCTTCATAACTAGTCGATAAATACCTACTCGTTTAGGATTAGTCGCGATAACTGTATCGGCAATAAAATCTTTTCTCGTTGTATTAGCATCAACAATAGCTCTAATCAGGTTGCTGGGCACTTGGTTGAAATTTGCCAGAAGCTGCTTGGTGTCTTTTGGCAGACAATAACCTCCATAACCAAAAGATGGATTGTTGTAATAGTGGCCAATACGAGGGTCCAGGCAAACACCATCAATAATATCCTTTGTTTCTAGATTATTTTTTTGGGCATATGTATCCAACTCATTAAAAAATGCGATTCGCATCGCCAGATATGTGTTAGCAAATAATTTTACAGCCTCTGCTTCCGTACTTTCAGTAAAAATGACTGGCACATTTTTTTCTATTGCCCCATCAATCATAAGTCTAGAAAATGTTCGTGCATATTCACTTGTTGCCCCGACTATAACACGTGATGGATAAAGGTTATCATATAATGCTCTCCCTTCACGTAAAAACTCGGGGGAAAAGAAAATATTCTCGTAATTATGAGTCATCCGCATTTTAGAGGTAAAACCAACAGGAACAGTAGACTTGATTACAATTACTGCCTCAGGATTAATTTCCATAATATCAAAAATAACTGACTCTACCGACGCAGTATCAAAGCAATTTGTATCAGGATCATAATTAGTGGGCGTCGCAATTATAATATAGTCAGCATGTTGGTAAGCGGTTGATTTATTCAAGGTTGCGGTAAGATCCAAAGTCCGTTGTTTAAAGAACAGATCGATATCAGAATCAATAATTGGAGATTGTCGCCTGTTAATCATGGACACTTTTTCTGGATTAACATCAAATGCAACAACATGATGGTTCTGAGCTAACAATATTGCATTAGACAAACCTACGTAACCTATACCGACAACGGCAATTTTCATTATTGAACCTTCACATCCAAAAATTGATAATAAGAGCGATACCATTCAACAAAATTCTGTATGCCCTGTTCTATCTTCATTGATGGGCGATATGAAATAGTAGCAAATAAATCCTCAGTATCCGCCCATGTCGCATAAACATCACCCGACTGCATGGGCATCATATTTTTTATAGCTTTAACCCCCAGCGCTTGCTCGAGAGATTGAATAAAATCAACTATTTTAATCGGCCTACCATTACCAATGTTAAATACACGATAAGGGGCACTGCTATCAGCTGGAGAACCAGTTGCGCAACGCCAGGCAGAATTTTCAACCGGTATCACGTCCGCTACCCGGATCACACCTTCAGCAATGTCATCTATATATGTGAAATCTCGGCTTAACAGACCATTGTTATATACATCTATTGGCTGTCCAGACAGCATACATTTAGTAAATTTAAATAATGCCATATCCGGCCGTCCCCACGGGCCATAAACTGTGAAAAAACGCAATCCTGTGGTTGGGATACCATACAAATGAGAATATGTGTGCGCCATCAGCTCATTCATTTTTTTTGTCGCTGCATATAACGAAATAGGATGGTCAGTGGGTTCACTCACTCTAAATGGCATTTCCTCATTCATTCCATATACGGAGCTAGAAGATGCATAAACAAGATGCTCAATATGATGATGACGACAACCTTCCAGAATTGTCAAAAATCCGTCTACGTTGCTATCAATATAAGAAAAGGGAGATTCCATTGAATGGCGAACACCGGCTTGAGCGGCAAGATGAATTACTCTGTCAAACTTCTCTTTGGAAAAAAGAGTCAGGATAGATTTTCTATCAGAGACATCCATTTTTACAAACTTGAAGTTAGAAAATGGAGTTAACTGTTCAAGTCTACTTAATTTAAGAGATACCTCATAGTAATCATTTAGGTTATCAATACCTATAACCTGATACCCTTTCAAGCACAGTAGTTCGCACACCTTCGCACCGATAAATCCCGCTGCACCAGTTACAAAATATTTCATACGACATACCTGTTAAAAATTGCTTTTGGTTATACGCTAAGGTGAAATCATTATCTTACTGAGTGCCAATATCCATATGTATATTACAAATATTATAGCTTATGAATATTTATAAGATCATTAATAAAATGCATCTAATTCATTTAAATTTATGATTAGCTTTAATTATTGACTACAAAAAAGTGTCTGACCGCATCAATAATGAATACTTGCTCCGACTCAGTCAGGCTTGCATATAAAGGTAAACGTAACAGCATTCTAGAAACCGCTGTGGTATTTATATCATCGCCATGAAATCTACCATATCGAATACCAGCCGGACTAGAATGCAGAGGTACAAAGTGTGAGGTAACTTCCACATTAAGATTGCGCATGAATTTAAATAATCCCTGTTGTTCGTCAGGGGATCTTGTTCTTATATGATATATATGAGCATTATGCTCAACATGTGCCGGAACGGCAGGAAGTGTGAGCACTCCAGCATTAGCCAACTCAGATAAACATGTATGATAAAAAAGCCATTTTTTTAATCTAGCATTCGTAATTTGTCTCGCGTTTTGTAATTGCTGCAACAAGACTACAGCTTGAACCTCTGACATTACATAACTAGATGATAAAATTTGCCATGTATATCTATCAACCTCTCCACGCAAAAACCTTGAACGATCAGTTCCTTTCTCCTGAATGATTTCACATATACCATGGTACTTATCTTCGTTTACTAAAAAAGCCCCGCCCTCACCACCGGCATGAATATTTTTAGTATGATGAAAGCTGACGCAGCCAAATTGACCAATTGAACCAAGTGGCCGTCCTTTATATGTTGACATGATACTTTGTGCAGCATCTTCAACCAATACAAGATTATAGCGATTGCATATATCGACTATAGAAGACATTTCTGATGCAACACCGGCATAGTGAACAACCACTACGGCTTTCGTTCTAACTGTAATAGCCTCTTCAATAAGCTGCTCATTTATATTCAAAGTGTCTGGCCTGATATCGACAAATACTAATTTTGCGCCCCTTAAGGCAAAAGCACTTGCAGAGGTAACAAATGTAAAGCTTGGCAGTATTACCTCATCCCCTGGCTGCAAATCCATAGCTAAAGCTGCCATCTCCAAAGATGCACTACAGGATGGCGTTAAAAAAACTCGCCTTGCATTATATATATCGTGTAATAGTTCCTCACATTTTTTTTTATTAACACCGATACCTAAACATTCTCCATCACTTTCAGTGATATGGCCAATATTATTGGGGCGATTATATGGTATCCAATTGCGATATGATTTCATTTCATAATAACCTTAATGTCACTGACAAGATTTGCATAACTTCTTCCTGAATCAGGCCATGTTGTCAGCCTCCAATCAGGACATTGCCCACAAAAAGTATGGCATTTGAAATCGTTATTAAGATGAGCCTCTCGCAGTTCGTTTAAAAATGCTCCCTGCCAAGCAGTTTTTAGCGTTGTCTTCCTGTAATCAATGAAACTGGATGCATACACCCAATCTGTCGGGCAAAAAGAAAGCTCACCTTTTGGATCCAGGGTCAAACGCTCCCATGGATATAAGCATGGGCGCCTTGACTCATGGGAATGAGCTTCCCCTTGAGCCAACATACCTGCCGCCGAATGTAAATTCCTGATCAGCACTTCATCAGCTCCCTGATTTTTCCAAAAAAGAGAAAAATCATCTACCTCATCTTCATTTCCTGCCTGACGAATAAAACTCACAACAATACGAGTTCTGTATTGCCCTGTCTTGATATGTTCGATCATTCTAATTATATTACGTCGCACTTGCTCAAGACGCCCGCCACGAATATTCGCATAAGTCTCATCTTTAAAGGCATCAATGCTGACATCAATCATATGAAGGCCACTTTCTAATAACTGTTTTAGTTTGTTCTCATTAAGAACTGTACCATTAGTGGTTAACGTGACAAACGTGCCACTATGCTCGACAGCATACTGGATCATTTCATGTGCATGTGGATGCATAAGTGGCTCACCATTGCTGGTATATCGTATATACTGGCAATGTCCGTCGCTATTGTCTCTTATATCATCGATCAGCTTCTTGTTTAGTTCAGGGTCTAACAATCTTGCGGAATAATGTTCAGACTCTTTAAATTGAGGGTGTGGACAATGTATGCATCTTAAATTACAAATTTCAGCAATATCTACAATGACCTGTGATGGAAACTCCGATGACAGTCGATCATAGAAACCATATTTAGCCATGAGTCCTCCTACTAATAATTTAGTTCGCTATGAACAAAATCACCGCCAGCACATAATAAAGCATCGATAATACTGACGCGGCAATCAAAACCAGGTCCGTTCTGGGGATAGCGAGCATATTCAGGATATTCCATCCAGGCAACACCGATACCCCTTTCTTCAAAGCGCCCGATATCTAAATAATTTTTTGCCGCCGGCCCAGAAAAATAAATACTTGCATCAGCTCTTTCAGCAATGACGATCAGTCTTTCCGTTGCATCGCTAACCCCCCCCCCATTCAAGTAATGACTATCCGTAAAGATGGGGGTGGTGATCCCTAATAAATGCATGATTTTTTTAATAAACATGATATTTATATCAGAGATATACTCAAATTCACGTGCATCTTCATACCATGATTTAATTTCATCTATATATCTATCAAAAAAAAGCGCCTTTTTGTATCGCTCTTTAATTATAGCAAAATGCTTCTGACACCATAGATTATCGACAACTTTTGTGGATGATATTTTCTGATTTCTATCAACATGACATACGGGTATTGTTAACCATACAGCACCCTGTGTGGTCATAATCCTATTGCGGTTACGCCAATCTCTTGTTGTATACTGGACAGAATCAAGAAATATAAATTCGTCCACCCTGTTTATAATATCAAAGTAGCCTATCCAAGGAATATAATTAGATTGAATGATTGCTATCTTTTTATGCAAGTTAGTATGCTCTTAATATTTTTGAACGTGTTAAACCACATGAAATCATCTGTGCTTTAATCTCGGGCCAGTAATCAGAAGCAATAATAACCACATCAAGTTCATTGGTGGCCTCCAGTGTAAACTTTTCTATTGGGGCATTACAAAATATAGCGCCAAATTTACTATCGTCATTATCAAAAAAACACTTCACCTTTATTTCCATGTCAGAAAAAACAAGGTCAGAATGAAGTTTTCCATAGAATTTTTTTGCACCAGAGCCAGTGCCAAAAATAGCTATTTTAATATTTCTTTTTCTTCCAAATCGATAGTAAAACTCATCTGGCAAATTTCGTTTAAATCGATACGTGAATTTCTCTGAAAATGAACTTTCAAGTAAAAAACCTCTGATTTTCGGCAAAATAACGTCAATATTATGAAACTGTTCAACATAGTTGCAGCAGCTTCTTGATTTATTTTCGAGAAAACCATATTGGAATACATCTTCAAGCATAACATGAATATCATTTCGCTGTGGGGAAGGCTCCCCAATTAGCGAGAGATAAAGACTTGAGCCTTCATCAAACTCGTCTGAAGCTTCATCAAGCCACACCCCTTTCACTAGACGACGGTATCCTTTAACACAAGAGTCTATGGCAATCACAGGTAATCCGATCATTGCAAGATGATATGCTGAGGAGCCCATTGCAACACCGAAATGATATTTTTCAGATTCAATTAGGCTGTATATATCAGATTCATTTCTCTTTCCTAAGATACGAATTTCAAGGCGTTCATGCGCAAGCTTTTTATATGATTCAACTTCATCCTCATAGAGAGCATATCCATATCCTATCAAATCAAAAAGTATATGCAGCTGAGGTTTATTGTTAAGAACAACATTCAAGCTGTCAATAAAACTCAAGATGCTTTCATTCTTGAAAAAGTCAAATCTCCCGAGCCAGAGCACCTTCATAAACTCTTCTGGAGCAGAAATATTGTACCGTATCTTTTGTGTTACGGGCTCAACAGGAACAGTGGCAGATGAGTGATGATTAAGTGGAACAGAAAAATACTCAGAATTATATTTACGATATATGTCATTGGGATACCAGATTGCATGTGCTCGATCCAACTTTAATAATAATTGGCGCTGGTAGTGCCAAGTTTCATTAATTAACTTTGGTTTGAATGCACGAGATGCGTTAAATCCAATCCCTGGCTCCCAGATACTCCAAGCTTCTGGATGCAACATCCCAGTCAATATATGAACTCTTTTATTTCCATTGAAGACATGCATAGCCCTATGCAAAACTTCAAAATATGAAGCGAGAACATATATATCTTCCCCAAAAAAATCATCAATAATTTTCTGTCCAAGTGCCCCCAGATACGATTGATTTGAAATAGAAACAAAGAAATCATCCATTTCTGGAATGATATACTTTTTTATCTTTACACTCTTGTTATCCAATAGCCCAAAAAGTGCAGAATCCTCGTATCCAACTACGGCAACGGAATCACCTAATCCAACAAGATAGTCAATAAATCTACAGTTAAATGTCTCCGCACCACCGACACTCTTATTGAAATCAAAAACAACAATGTTCACGCCGCCCCCACAACCCTGTGTTAACAATACGCCGAATAAAATTACCAGCCTTAAATAATAACTGATGCGATTAATACCATTTTTTCAAAAAATGAACAATCTATAACATATAGGAATCTCTAAAAATCAATACACTAGCTCGAACTGGTTCGTCAAGGAAGAATCAAAGGATAAATTTAAAGAGTAATTCATAAAAAATTGGAGACTAAAAACAAAAGGAAAGTAATAAAATAACTTATAATATCTATAGCTATTTATCAGTTTAAAAAAACAACTCTCCCATCAAATTTCATCAATAAAGCACGTCTAATTTCCTCTCGATAGAAATCCGATGCTATATAGACTGGTGAATTAATAGCATCTAAATCCCCCAACGTGTTAACCTTGAAGTCATTCATAGCATGCGAGTGTTCATCAACAATAATATTAATTTTTTTCCTGTGCTTGGAAAATTTTAAAATGGCCTGTCCGATATGACCAGCACCATATAGAAGTACTTCAGAATAACTATTGCTTACCTCATCGAAGATGAGCGTATGATTTAGAACATTATCCGTGAAAGGATATTGAACAACTTGGCTCAACAAATAGATGTCATCAGAGCACAACGCCATCACTTTATCAATAGAAATCAAAGGGTTATATATTATCTGCTGCGGAGAAACAAATTTATCTTCCAGACATTTTCTAGCCACTAGGAAAGCATATTGTTCAGTTGTCTGATGCTCAACGACGTCTGACAATGAGCCAAATGTATACTCACCATCAGTACCTCTCCAACCAAATACTAACTCAACGACTTCATAGTTGTTTGAAAAACAAAGTGAAATGAAAAAATCAACATTATATGTAAAAAGTCCATGTGGGGAATGCTTCATAGGCAAACAATGAATCATTAATCCATTTTTCTTTGTAATGTTATGTATTGACGCAAAAACATTATATTGATTAAAAACATGTTCACTAGTTCCAAGATTAGTTACCACATCATACTGATGAGATAACTCGAGCATCTGACTATTAAAATCGCAAAATATTGTCCCATCATAAACATCCACAGAATCATATTTTAAACCTAGGTTTTCATACATAGATTTTGTAAAATCACCATCCTGATAATTCTTTAATTCTTCATCAATTATCTCTGCCGAGTTTAATGAATAAAACTGCTGGCACCCTAACTCAATTATCGAATTAAAGTTTTCAGGAAAGTGATTCTTCATTTTATTAAACATAGCTGGCGTCATACCCATCACAGAACTCCCGTAACATATAATATGAAGTTATAAGAAAGACTTATCAATTCACGAATGAATTATATTTCACAAACAATGTAAACAAGGCTATAATTTCAACCGCAGTTATAAACTTCAAAAATTCTTCGCCTTTATTATATAGCCATAAAATATATTCATAATAGTGGGCTCGGTCATTATAATTAATATTATTTAATAACTTTTAGCCCAAAGCGTTATCTCACAAATTGAACTCATGGGACTGCAACCAGATCTCAAGCACCAATAAACCCCAAACAT
Source organism: Aeromonas sp. 603404 (assembly GCF_049171775.1). Classification (NCBI taxonomy): domain Bacteria; kingdom Pseudomonadati; phylum Pseudomonadota; class Gammaproteobacteria; order Aeromonadales; family Aeromonadaceae; genus Aeromonas; species Aeromonas sp. 603404. The sequence goes on along the minus strand of NZ_JAAKPE010000001.1, from coordinate 188,903 downwards.
GATAGAAGGTCATACCGTCAAACTGGTTATCCAGCAACATCCGCAACCGGTCGGGAGCGATAAACTGATGCAGACAGAGCTGGCCTGAAGAGGCCTGCTGACGCAGTTGCGTAATCGCACTCTGTTTGGCCTGTTGATTGAACGGATCTATGCTGAAACCCTTTTTCGGCCTGTCGATCCATTCCGCCGGCAAGTAGCGTTTGGCCAACTGGCGCAACAGGAACTTACCCTGTCCTTGTGCAATCAGCTCTGACTGTGCCAAACCTGCGGCAAACTGAGCTACTTCGGTCGACAGGTAGGGCGTGCGGCACTCAAGGCTGTGCAGCATGCTCATTCGATCTACCTTGGCCAATACCAACGGCAGATAATTGGCAATATCGGCCTCACGGAGGCGATTAAGATACGGGCGGCTATCCATATCGATACGCCTGCGCAGCGCCATCAAGTGATCACCAGTACCGGACGGAATGCGACCGAACAACTGTTCCAACTGGCGATCGGCATACAGCAAGATGCGACCAGAGTAGTACTCCCGCCCAAGATGCCAGCTACGCGCCTGCATCTGTTGCTCTCTGCCCTCGGCGGCGACCAGTGTCTGCAGGTAACGGCCATAACCGCCAAACAGCTCATCCCCCCCGTCACCCGTAATCGCGACGGTGACCTGCTGACGAGCAAGCTGCGAGACCATATAGGTCGGTACACAGGAGGTGTCGGCATTGGGCTCATCCATGCGCCGCGCCAGATCACCAACCTGTTCAACAAAAGCCTCGGGACGCAGCAGTTGCTCAGTGTGTTCGGTTCCGAGAAAGTCGGCAAAAGCCCGAGCCTCCTCATGTTCGCTCTCCGGCGCCTGTTCAAAACCGATGGAGAAGGTGCGGATCGGCCGTTGCAAACGACGGGTGATCAGGGCCACCGCCGTCGAGGAGTCGACACCACCGGAGAGAAAAGCCCCCACCGGCACATCGGCGACCAAGCGGCGCGATAACGAACGCAGCAACAGATCCTCAAGCTGGTCAACCTGCTCCTCCAGCGGGCGTGACGGCATATGGTCACCGGCACAGATAAAGTGGAAGTAACGCTCTGCCTGTGAGACCGCTCCTGTCACGGCACGCATCAAGTGCCCCGGCAGCAACTTTCTGGCGTGTTGATACAGGGTGCGTTCCCCGACGGGGTGCTGGAAAGCCAGATAATGGGCGACTGTATCAACCGTAATGCGGGCAGGGAATCCTGGCACCAGGGTCAAAGCCGCCAGCTCGGAGGCAAAGACCAACAAACCGTCAAACTCGGCATAATAGAGTGGCTTCTCGCCAAACGGATCACGCGCCAGCAGCAACTCCCTGCGCTCACGATCATAGTAGGCAAGTGCAAACATCCCCTCGAGCCGGGTCAGAAAGTCAGCACCTTCCCGTACCAGGCCATTGACCAATACCTCGGTATCAGAATGGCCAGTAAATGATATGCCGGCGTCTTTAAGACGCCCCCCCAACTGAAGATGGTTGTAGATCTCCCCATTAAATACGATACAGGCTCGTTGCTGTGCATCATGCATTGGTTGATGCCCGGCAGGCGATACATCCAGAATACTCAATCGACAATGTGCCAGAACACAGCGTCCGTCATCCGACTCCCAAAGACCCCGGTCGTCAGGCCCTCGATAGGTCATCGCCTCCGCCATTCTATTAGCCTGCTGTTTCAACCACGCAGGATCATGTTGACCATGAATACTCATTATTCCGGCTATACCGCACATTTTATAACTCCCTAAAGGTAAGCCAACACATGATGTCACGCATGAGACATCATAGAATAATCAACTATCATGCGATGGCTTTTCCAGAACGAATAGCACACCAGCGACTTCCAAATCCTCCCATCCCAGTGATGCATACTCATCTGCGAAATCGACAGAGACTTCCTGAATATGCTCTCTATCATTCTTCATATATTTATCTTCAGCAACAATCCTGAAGCCACATTGTAAAAATATCTGTCGATAATCACTATAACGCAGCTGATTACCATGTAAAAAGTGGCCAGCATCACCATAATGGTCACGCCACTCTGACTTGCCTATTGTCAGGAAATCAAGTGGTCGTGAAAAATCCCGGTGGTCTCGGAGGTCAATCCAGTGAAAAGCAAAACCACCTGATGCTAATAGCTCAAATGTCTTGGCTACGAATGAATGAATATCTACAACATGCTCCATTACGGCACACGAATAGCATACATCATATTTTTCATCATCATTGAAATCTTCAAGCTTTATCTCAGGAAAGTAATTTAGTCTAGTGCCATGATGATCATGAAGATGGAATGATTCAACATCATCATTAAATACAATGTCATCATTTACCTTACATGGGACATTGAAAAGCCCCATTAAATCTTTAATCATTGAAACATGATCATTGAAAGGATATTTCCCGCTTAGTCCCGGGAATGGCTCGATCGCGGTCCACTCCCCTCCCCATCGTAATAGACTATATATCTCCACCCCAAGGGAATGACCAGAACCTATATGTAAAAATCGATTTACCGGCTTTGAAATATATTGTTTACGGCATTTCTCGAAATGATTACCAAGTGATATGTGATAAAAAACACTGCCACTGGTGTTTTTACTTCCTATTATCTCATCCACGAGCTCACGTCCAATTAGCCCTTTCACTTCCTGCTTCTCTCGATCTTTTTTTTCACTTTCCTCATCATAAGGAAAGGGTAAATATAAATCATCCAACCCCAATTTGACGAGTTGAGCACAGATATCTGAGACATGCCTCTGAAGACAAGAGAGAATAATAAAACTTGGCTTATATAGATGAATTTCATCAGGAGAGATAATAGGAAGCTCACCCTTAAACTGACCATGTAAATTTTCGTTATTATCAGCAATAGCCAATATTGAAAATCGTTTAGGAAGTCTTTTTATAAATGAATCACAAACTTCACCAGCACCGAACAAGATAACATCCATATTCCGTCTCCGATTTATTTTTTAATAGTCAGTGCCAGTGTTTTTTCAGCAAGTATACGTGGTGAATAATGCTCACTCATCTTTTCCACCAAACCAACTGGTGTTTTCTCTCCACTCCCCATTAATAATGACACTATCTTTTCAACCATCAAACCCCATTCCCCATAGGGAATCAAGTCACAAGAAAACTCTGTCAGTACAGTTTCTCTATTTCCTGGAATATCTGTCGCTACAACAGGACAACCAAGTGCCTGTGCTTCCAAAATAACATTAGACATTCCCTCATGACTGGAGGTGGAAATGAGCAGGCTGGCACAACTTAACCATTCAAAAATATTATCTTTCACACCCACGACATGAATGTTATCGCGGCACGGCTGCTGCGCAATGCAAGCAAGGACCTCTGAGCGCAATGGTCCATCACCGATTAAAATTGCATGGGTTTGAGGAAGTTTGGCAATGACAGAAGCGACAACCTCTATAAAGCGACATGGGGACTTTTCCGGAGACAGTCGCATTATCCCCATCAATATTGGGGCCGATAAATGAATATCTAACTGCTGTAAAGGCTCTTGTCCCTCAACCCGCTTGGCCATGACCGCATTTTTCACTACGGGGATGCTCGATTCAGGCAAATTTAGCCAGCGAGCATACGACTGCGCCCCTGCCATGGAGTTAACACTCAAAACGATTCCTGGCAACTCGGTCATCAGACGATAGTAAGCTGCCAACCTCGACTCATCATAAACGGCCAGGTATTCAGGAAACTCTGAGGGTGCAACACTCCTTCCAGAGATAATGATCTGTTCTACTCCCGCGAAAATTGCGGCCATAGAAGCAATGACATTACCGTCTTCTAGATAAGCGATAACCAGTTTGGGCTGAACACGTTGCATATAGTCATAGGCAGTGAGAATGCCGTGAAGCAGTCCGGGCTCAAAGAAGGGTGCCAATTGATTAGCCAACTGGTAGCTATTTTCCTCCTGCTCCAAGTTCGGCCAGCACTCACGGGCAGAAGGCACGAAGTAGAGCTCTACACCATGAGTACGCAAAAGCGCCTCCCAGTTATTAACCTCCAACCCCTTATTCTTCACCGAGATCAAATGCACTTCCCATCCCTGCTGGCGCAATCCGATGGCCAGCAATACCATCTGCCGCTCAGCACCGCCTTTGACCAAGGAGTGGATATATAGCACGACACGCTGCACTACTTGGGGCAGCCGATGTGCTCGACGCTCGCGGATCAACCGCTCAAGCTTTTGCTGCAACATCGCCGATGGCTGGCAGGTTGCCTCAACATAGGGAGTGATATAGGGATAGTCGCCATAATGACCTAGTTGCTCGATAATCTGCCCACCGAATTGCTGTAAATCTGAAAAGATGACAATGACCACCTCCTCTGCTGGGTAATTATTAAGCAGTTCTGGCCCTACAATCGGAATGCCACAGGCGAACTGACCGACTTGAGGACCGTTAAGACCATCGATGATGGCGACGAATGGATAAGGGGATTGGAGCACATGATAATAAAGATTTCCCGCCACCCCCCAGGCAATCGCCTTGCGTTTCCCGGACAGCAGTTCCTGATGCAATAACGCATCAAAAGGCAGGGCATGTTTCATCGACAGATCCAGCATGTGTCGGTTTCCTTGGAATTCAATTCAATGACAATATGGTCACATCTTGGCTGGATATAGTCGCAAAGATGTCTCGTTTTATTTCGTCCACAAAGGAGGCGGACGCGACAATCAGTACAGAACCAGATGGAATTGAGCACTCGGATAATGATATAACGTCATATCCCATCACTTGGTAGTGTCCAAAGTTGGCTTTTTTATCGATCACGGTACGGATACGGATGCTTTTTTTAATCAGTTCAGGTGCCAGACACTCAAAGAATTCTCCCGCCCCATACACTATGACTTCGGTGGCATGTTGACTTTGCATCAATTCCAGAAGTCTATCGATCGCTTGGGCATGCTTATAACGTGCATCGCGTAAGCCGACAAAATCCATCATCAAATCAGGATCCAGCCGACTCAGGGAACCTTGTGGCCAAGCCAACCAACGCTCACCATAAGACATGTTTTTACTGAACTTGCGATAGAAGGTTTCTATTCCTTCTGAGTGGATCCGCGCCAACCCGGAGGAATTAATAACCTTGTAACTACGCTCCGAGCCAAAGTTGTCTTCATGAACCAGATTACCAAGATAGTGCACCTCGCTCGATACCGGACACTCGACCAGACGCTCCATCATGCGTAAAAAAGAGATGCGCTCACTCAAATCGGATTCGGCGATGCCCAGCGACTGGTCCCATAACTGATAGGCATTAACTCCAGCCTCAAAACTCCGGATATTTTGCTGATGCTGGACACTGTAGCGGACCTCTGCCTGTCGCGGCACAACTTTCCCTTCCGCTGTGCGCCGATACCCCAGTGTGCTCCCTTCCAAACCAACGAGAACAATTTCAAAAATCTCTGGTGAACGGGCAATCTTCTTGATCCCCTTTATGGTATCGTTACGCACCGGAATAAAGGCACTGATCGGCGTGATAACGGAGTTTTTGCTGCCTCTATGGTTACAGTAGAGCAACAGACTGCTCATTGGCTGTTGCAACATGGCCTTGCTAATTTGAGAGGGAATCGTCCCACCGCCACCCAAGTCGACTAGCAGATAGGGAGCATCTCCCGTCAAGCCAACAAAATAATCTCGCATGTCCAGCCTGCTTTGCTGAATACTGCTCTTGATCTGCTCGATATTTTGCTCAAACACTTCAGCCATCAGTTGCAGACCATCTTGCCCATCGATGGCAATTTGATCCAAAAGCGCCAGTGGCGTGTCAAGAAAGGATGCCAACCTGACATCCTGAACACCAAATTCATTGAAAAAGTCACGAACGGTGTAATTGCGGCGCATCAAGGTCTGGGAAACAGCCTCTTCCACTTGGCTATCATCTATCGCGGGCAAATAGGTTGCCTTGCGTGAGGCATAACAGGTCTGACAGCGTATATCTGGGTACTGCTGTGATTGAAAATCGACCTGGCGGTTGATACAGGCAGCAAAGATCCCGCCCTCTCGCATCAGCGACAAAATGTTTTTTACCTGCAGTCGTTTGGCTGACTGCAGAACCCACTTGGCAAATGCCGTCAGGACGGGTCCAAGGATGAAGGCGCCATATGTGTAGAAAAATTGCTCCTCCTCGGAAAGCTGTTGTGGCATCGACAGGACGGCCAGCTTCCTGGCATGTTGCATGGTCGATGGCACATTTACCCGATAAACTTTCTCGTTTTCCAACACCTCAGACAGATTCTCTGGGATATCAAAATGCAATGAAGCCAAACCATGTTGCCGTGCCGACTGCACATCAGCCCTGGGATTGTCACCGATATGCAAAACTTGCTCTGGTTTCAGCTTTATCTGAGTAATTACATGGCTAAAGAGAGCGCCACTCTGCTTGGTCAACCCAACACTTGATGAAACAAACAGATAATTATAAGAAATTTCAGGGCATTTTTCTGAAATACAGTCGCGCAAAAAAACTTCTGGCAAATACATGTCGGAAATAAAAACAATCAGTTTATTTTTACGTTGTGCACGTACCAAAACTTCTTGAATAATCGGGTCTGGATAAAGAACTTCTCGTTCTACTTTCAGCTCTTCAACTTTAAGCACCGCCTTAATTTCATCACTAAAAGGCAGCTGTTCAAAAATATCATCAAAACTAATTTCTTCACCTGAAATTAGTTTGCGAGCACGAGCTTCAGCCTCGAGGCGGCAAAATCTATAATCTTCTGCCTCTATTGGCAGATTAAGACCTCTATTTAGCAACCGTCTCGCTGCTTCCTCAAAAACCCACGAGGGTTCATCACATGCACGACGCAATAATGTATCAAAAACATCCAATGAAATATGTGTTATTTTATCAATGCAAAGATACTGATCAAGAGCAGTTAGAAACTGGCTATTTTCTAGTAAATCACGCAACTCGGGAGACATCACCGCATAATGACTCATATATACCTACACATGCATCAAAATAAAAGAAATCACATAAAAAACATTCACACTCAAAAACTCGAATACTTTTGCGGAATGAAAATATCTATCTCTGCAATAGATTATATTCATTACTTATTTAAAACGGCAAAACAGGCATCGGAGACCAATCGAGAGAAATTGTTCAGCGCGTTATCCACTGCATCATCCATATCGAAATAGCGATACTCGGCAAGGCGGCCCAAAGCAATCAGTTGCGGGAACTCGGCCAATTCATCGCGGCAAGTCTGATAATGCTGTTTGGCTGCATCGGTAAACAGCGGGTAGTAAGGCTCCAGCCCCTGCCCGGCCACATAGGTGCAGGGGTATTCATAAACGATGCTGGTGCCGGGATGTTGCTGCCCCGTCAGATGCTTGAATTCAGTGATGCGGGTATAGGCCTCTTCATTCGGATAATTGACCGTGGTCACCGGCTGAAATTGAGCTTGCGGCAGATGACAGTGCTCAAAGCGCAGTGAACGGTACGGCAAGCCGTCGTGCCCCGCCGGCATCAGCTGATCCAGCATCCCCGTATAGACCAAGGGCCCGGCAAAGGGCACGCCATCCAGCAGTATCCGTTTCTGTTGCCAATCCAGACAGACGCGGGACCCCATGGGAATGGATAGCCTCACCTCAATCAAGGGGTTCGCCAAGATGCGCTCGAACATGGCGGTATAACCCTGCGCGGGCACCGCCTGCCAGGGATCAATAAAGTAACGGTCATCACGATTGACGACAACCGGCACGCGCGCAGTGACCTCGGGCGAGACCTGCTCTGGCGATACACCCCACTGCTTGCTGGTGTAGTTGACGAAGGCTCGCTCATAGATGAACTGGGCCAGCTCAGCCAGCAGAGGCTCAGCTTCCTGCCGCAGTGCCATGATGGGCACTCTGGCCCCCTCACCAAATCTGGCCTGAAGGGCCTCAATCATGGCCGCTGCCTTCTCCGCCGGAAAGCAGCGTTCAATGCTGGTCAGGTTGAACGGGATGGGCACCAACTGACCATCTATCCGTGACAGCACGCGATGCTCATAAGACAACCACTCGGTGAACTGCGACAGGTAATCCCAGACTTCCTGCTTGTCGGTATGGAACAGGTGTGGCCCATAACGATGGATCAGCACGCCGTGCTCGTCATACGCGTCGAAGCAGTTGCCACCGATATGATCGCGCTGTTCCAGCACCAGCACCTTCCAGCCAAGCTGGCTGGCCATTCGTTCAGCCATGACGGCACCCGAAAGCCCAGCGCCGATGACGATCGCCTGATAGCTCACGCTCTATCTCCAAACAGTTGCTGCATGACACGCGCGGGATGGGCCCGCTCTGCCCATGCCAACTGATGTCGTTCGTCGAAGAACCAACCCGGGGCTAGCCTTGCCACAGCATCGACCGACTGCTCGATAAGCTGAGTGAAGCGCACGACATCATCCTGCCGCAAAAAGTAGAGCGCGGCAGAGTAGTAGTGATGGGCACGCCCCTGAGCAATGATCACGGGATCAGCACCGAATGCCGCCGCATTGTCACAGGCACGCAGCAAATCGCGCAGCGACTGTTCACGACGTTCAGCCGATTTGCGGGTTTGCCCGCCAAAGCTCTGGGTATGGAAGCGATAGCGGCCCAATAATTCGGGGATAAAATCCAGCGTCCCCGGATTGTGGGAGAGGTTCAAGATATGCCAGGGATAATCGAGGATGATCTTGCACCCCTCATCGATGGCGTTCTCCATCCCTTCATAACGGCGAAACATAATGGAACTGGCATTGACGAACACCCCGAAGCGGATTAATGCCTCCCGCGTCATCACTAGTTCGAGATAGCGAGCATTGTAATAATCGCGGGTGAAGAGCTTGATCCGAGCATCGGTCTCATCATCAAACATCTCCGCTTCGTGGTAGCAAAGGGTGCAACCGGAATGCGCGTCCAGATAATCGGCCTGACGCTGCAGCTTGCCCGGCAGGGCCAGATCATCCCCGTCGACATAGGCGATATATTCGCCGTTCGCCTCTCTCAACAAGCGTTTCTGGGTTTTAGCCAACCCCATATTTTGCGCGTTCTGTAGTGCCCGTAGCCGAGGCCACTGTGACGCCAACCGCTGCATAATGGCCCAGGAGTCATCGCTCGAGCCGTCATCAATGGCGATCACCTCGAATTCGAAATCCGTTTTTTGTTCCAGCAGGCTAAGCAGGCAAGGTTCAATGAAGCGCCCGAGGTTGTATACCGGCACCAGTATGCTGATTTTCATAAGGAAACCCAGGGTTTGAGTAAAAAAGAAGCAAAACAAAGAAAATGGACAAGGCTACCGCACGGTCTCTGTCAACCTTTCCTGCCCTTCATCACAATAATTACTGCAAGAGCTGTGCCTGACCAAGCTAATTGATTGATATGACTTGATTTATGTGACCTGGCATCCACTATTCAATGCGGGCAAGCCGACGGCTACAGGCGGCTAGCATGTCGATGCCGTCCCAGAGCCATTCGAATGCCAGCGCCTGTCCCGGACTTGCCACCCTATCGATACGACAACCTGGCGATACCAGGAGCGCATGCTCAAGCTGCGTTTTATCCGGGCCAGCCCAGACAGAGGTCTGCATATCCCAAGGCTGTAGCAGCAACTCATCAAGGTTATCGGCAACAAATTCGGCGACTGTACCTCCTCCGATGTGTGCAAGCCGCAAAGAGGCGGTGGGAGTCAATAAGGTGACGCCAGAAAAGGTGTCCAGCTGCATCTGGCCATCATGGGCGGCATTTTGTTGACTATTGATAAGGCGTTCCATCATCAGGGAGGGATTATCTGCAAATGGGGCGAAGATCCCTTCGAGCAGACGACGGCGCAACGTGCTGGCGGGAGTGCCCAACCAGCAAATCGTAGTGGGTGAGGCGCAGGCTTGTTGATTGAAACGGGTAAAGTCTTGTTGCAAAGCCGCGACCACTTGCCGCCACGCAGCAGCATCCAGGTTGGCGAGCCATTGGCTATCCAACACCGCCATGGAGCGGCGATCCGGAAACACGATTTCCTGAGCGCGGGGTGAGAGCGGAATAGCCCGTACCCGGCTGATGGTTTCATCACCTCCCCAGATAATGCGAAGCCGACACCGGGCCGACAGCCAGGCGGTGATGCCCTCGTCGTGGTCATAGCGGATAAAACGGGTACGGGAGGCAATCTCTTGCCACTCGGGCAGAGAGAAGAGCTCGTTCAGGATGGCCAGCATGGCCTCTTGCACCGGGTCGATGCGCGATGAGAGACGTACCACGGACCCATTGCCCATCAGCAGCGCCATGATCCAGGAGTAGAACGCGACGGTCGGCACGTTGGAGGGGACCAGATGAAAAACCATCCCCAAGGGTGCACGCCCTGCCATGCGTTTGCGCTGTACCTCAATCTGGCGCGGCCGCAACAAAAAGCCAAAGGCGGCCAGATCAGGGTTCTCTCGCCCCTCCTTCAGCAGACGTGCAGAGAGCGCAGCCACAAAGTCGCAGATGACGGGCGCAAAGCTTGGCAACGGGCGAATGACAAAACCTTGCCAACCGCTGACGGGAGCTACGAAAGCGACTTCTGGCCCCGCTTGCCAGATGGCATCTTCTACATCTGATCGGCTCACTGGAAAGTGTCGCTGCATCCCCTCACCTCGGCGCCTTGCTGACGTCCTGATACATGGAAATAACGGCCACGACGGCCGCAGGGGCAATCATCTTCCCCCAGCAGCACGCCGAGATCCTCGGTCAGCAGGCTGTGGCCAGGATAACTTTGGGGAATGGCAGAGATCACCTGCAGCAAGCCGGGTTGGCCGACCCCGAGCGGTCGATGAGTCAGCGGATCCCGCACCAGCAGATCGGCAAAGAGGGGAGCATGAAGATGGCCATGCTCACACTCGACAAATACCGACCCCACCTGCTCCACCATGCCATAGAAGTTGTGCACCCGACTCAGCCCCAGCTGTTCATGGCAACGTTGCTTGAAAGCCGGATTATCCACCGCGAGGTGTTGCAGCTTCTTCCAGCCACCGCTGTGAAAAAGCGTGCCGTGCGTCAACGGCAGTTGCAGACCTCGCTCACGCAGCGGCTCCAGCAAACATTGCCAGACCATGAAGGTGAAGCCGAACAGCAGGACCGGCTGGCCCGCATATTTGTCACAAAACGCCTCGATGACAGGCCAGTTGGGCCGCATCTGCTCATCGAGGGCATAGGTATGGTCACGGCCAAGGAAGGAGAGCCCCAGCGCACCGGCTCCCCGAGCGGAAAAACCGCTGCGGTTTTGAATCAGGGCGGGTTGCTCCACCAGCAGCATAGGCAGCCGTTGCTTGCCGACGAACTCTTGCAGGATCTTCACCAGCACCTTGCTCTGCAACGCGGCGGTCTCCCTGTCCAGCACGATCCGTGACGGCGTTCCGGTAGTGCCAGAGGAGGTGAGCACCTTGAACACTTCTTCTTGCGGCACACTCTGCCATTGGGCCAATTTGAACAGGCGAGCGGCCAGATAGGGAAGCTCTTGATAGGTCGAGGCCTGACCCCAGCCAAACGCCGTCAGAATATTGGCAAAGGCTGGGCACCCCTGCCCATGCCGCTGCGTCAATTTATTCAGACGAGCAAGGAGCAGCCCACTTTTTTCCTGTTGGGACAGCCCGAAAACCGGCGCATCAAACAGCCTGTTCATAGCTGCTCCAGCTCTGTTAACAGGGCCGGATAATCAATCTTCATATTGCTGCGTCGTGGCAAATGATGTTGGTAGATACGCACGCTTGATGGTGGCACCATCAGCCAGCGGGCCACCTCCAGCTGTAGTGCGTCACAGGGGCACGCGTCTGCCTCGATGGCTACCAGCAGGCGATCATCGCAGCCGGTCGCGGCGCAGGAATAGCCCCTCCCCTGCAACCAGGTTTCCACTTCAGCCAAGCTCACCCGCTTGCCAAACAGCTTCAGGAAACGGTTGAGTCGCCCGGTCAGATAGAAGCGGCCCGCCTCATCACAACGAGCCAGATCTCCGGTAAAGAGCGCATCCATATCACGCCCACGCGCCAGATCTTCAGGGCGCTCGGCATAGCCAAGCATCACGTTTGGCCCTTCGTAGACCAGCTCCCCCTCCCCGTCAGGAAAGCCGGGCTCATGACGCAGAGAGAGATGCCCGCCCGGTACAGCACGGCCGATGGCATCGGGGGCAATCATCACTTCATCGTGCGCCAACCAGGCGATGCGCGGCGCCGCTTCGGTCTGGCCATACATCACGAAAAAACGACGTCCCAGTGCAGTTGCCTGCTCGGCAAACTGTCTTGCCAGTGCCGGCTCAAGTCGTCCTCCGGCCTGGGTCAGTGTCATCAGGCTGGGATAACGCGCCCAGTCAAAACGCAAGCGGTTTAGCATCTGAAAGGTAAAGGGTACCCCCGCCACGCTGGTGACCTGATAGCGATTGACCTCATCCCAGAATTGGCGCTCAAGGGGGCTGGCAGTGCATGAAACCAGAGAGGCGCCAGCCAAAAGATGGCTGTTGAGCACCGACATACCGAAGGAGTAAAAAAGTGGCAACGAGGTGATGGCACGCTCACCCCCGTTCAGCGCCAGGTATTCGGCGATGGCCGCGGCATTGGCATCAAGATTGGTTCGCGACAATCGCACCCATTTGCTGGAACCGGTGCTGCCCGATGTCGGCAGCAGCATGGCCAGCTCAGGGTGAAGTGAAGGCGCATCGCCAAGATGCGCAACTGCCCCATCCTCTAATACCCGCAGACTAACACCAAAGCGCTGGCACTGTTCACTGTGCAACCGGGCATCCTGTGCAGGATCGGCCAGCATGATGGCGTGGCCATCACGCAAGGCCAGCAAGTAGTGCAGCAGATGCAGGGTAGACGTCACAAATGGCAGGTAGACCAAATGGCGGCCAGCAGGATAGGTGGTGGCCAACTGCGCCACACGCCGAGCCAGCTCACCATAACTGAGCCACCCCTCTTGCGGGTCTCGCCAGGCGGGCTCGTCATTGTCGTCAACCAGATGGGTCAGAAAATCAGGCCGGTTCAAATCACCATCCCCCCATCGACCCCAATCACCTGCCCGGTCACATAGCTCGACAAGTCGGACGCGAGAAACAGGGCCACTTTGGCCACTTCATCTGGCGTGCCAATCCGTCCCATGGCGATGCTGGCCACCCGCTCGGCAAACTTCTCTTGCGGGATGGCATGCGCCATATCGGTATCAATAAAACCGGGAGCAATGGCATTGACACGGATCTGGCTGGCAGCCAGCTCCTTGGCCAGTGACTGGGTAATACCGATCACCGCCGCCTTGCTGCCGGCATAGCAACTGAGCCCGGCTGCCCCCACCAGCCCCATCAGGGAGGCGAGATTGATGATGCTACCGCCACCACTGCGCTGCATCATGCGGGCGGCATACTGGCTGCAGTAGATCACGCTAAAGGTATTGTTGCTGAATGTCTTTTGCAGATGGGTCTGGTTCGCCATTCCCAATAACGCCTCTTCCAGCATGCCGGCATTGTTGACCAACACGTCCAGCTGACGAGTCTGAGCAAACAGCTGCTGAAAAGCCTGCTTGACCGCCGACGGATCAGCCACATCAAAACAGAGAGGCTGGCAAGGCACGCCAAACTCGGTACCAATCGCGGTCACCAGCTGGCTCATGGTCACCTCATCACGGCCTCCCAGCCACAGTTCAGCCCCCTGAGAGGCAAACTGGCGGGCGATGGCAAGACCGATGCCACGCCCGGCACCGGTGATCAACACCCGCTTGCCCTGCAACAGCCCCAGCATCAGAAAGCGACCCCGTACTTGGCTAGGATCTCGCGCGCCTTGCCGACCGAACTCATGTCGATAATGTCATCGGTGTCGAGCAGCACGCCGTAGTTATCCTCCAACTGGGCAATCAGCCCCATGTGGGCGACAGAATCCCACTGCGGGATACTGTTGTAGGCCAGCTCATCGCTGACGCTGCCGATATCGAGACCCAGCGCCTCGGCAAAAACCTGTTCCAATGCGATTGTCATCTGAAAAATCTCCGTAGCCGCTCACGGGCGGCATAGTAATTCGCCGGCAGCAGTTCCAATGCAAAAAATCCGTTCTCTTGTCCTATCTGGCTATAACCCAGTTGTTCATTCAAGCGCAGGGCAGAGCGATTGTTCTCCCGAACCAGGGTGCGGATACAACCGATGTGCAACTCATCAAAACCCTGATCAAGCTGAGATAAGGCAGCAGCGACAGCCAGCATGGGATGCCGCACGGTTGAGTTGCCCAGATAGAGTCCCGCATCGGCGATCGCCTGACCCAGCAACTCGCCCTGAGACTCACCTTTAAGATTGACGTAGCCCGCTCGCACGTCTTTGCACCAGAGCACCCAGTGCTGCTGATCCCGCCGCTCACTGGTGGCGGTGAACCATTGGCGCTGTTGCCGTGGCGAAATACGCGTCTGGGATACCATCTGCATTCGCACCTCATCCTGATTGCGCCAACGCCGCAAAGCGGGAAGATCCCACGGCGCTATCGGGCGTAGCTCAACGCCATAACTCATCTTCAACGCCATACAGTTTCCATGACTTCCATGACCTGTCTCTCTTATCGACCACACGGCCGCCATTCCGTAGCAAAAATCGATAATACAAGCAGAAAAACCAGTATAATATCAAAAATAATCAAAGAGTTGTCATCGATTATCCTGGCTTTGGCCAGTCATTAATCCAGCAGAGAGAACCCATCATGGCCATCGCCATTATCCCGGCCCGGGGTGGCAGCAAACGCATTCCCCGCAAGAATATCCGCCCCTTTTGTGGCCAGCCCATGCTCGCCTATGCCATCCAGGCGGCGCAACAATCGAGCTGTTTCAGCAAGGTGGTGGTCTCCACCGATGATGAGGAGATTGCCAAGGTCGCTCGTCAACTGGGCGCGGAAGTACCATTTCTGCGGCCAGCCAACCTCGCCGATGATCACACAGGTACCACCCCTGTGGTGATCGACACCATCCAGCGGCTCGACCAGCTCGGCATCCAGGCAAAGCACTACTGCTGCATCTATGCCACGGTCCCGCTTATTCAAGCCGATGACTTGAAGGCCGCCCATCAGCGACTGAGCGCAAGTAATGCTCCCTTTGTCTATACCGTGGCCGAGTTTGGCTTCCCTATTCAGCGCGCCGTGCGCATGGACGAGCAGGGCCGGGTCACCCCCTTCTGGCCGGAGCAGATGGCGAAACGCTCTCAGGATCTGGAGCCTGCCTATCAGGATGCCGGCCAGTTCTACTGGGGCAGCCGTGCGGCCTGGCTGGGAGGGATCAGCCCGGTAGGGGGAGAAGGGATTGGCCATATTCTGCCAAGACACAGGGTGGTCGACATCGACACGCCGGAAGATTGGCACCTGGCCGAACTGCTCTATCAAGTGCTGGCCCAAGATGACGTTTAAGGTTGCCTTCCGGCTCGACGCCGGCACCGAGATTGGGCTGGGTCATCTGATGCGCTGTCTGGCCATCGCCGATCGGCTGAAAACGGCTGGCGCCGAGTGCCACTTCCTCTGCCATCAGCTACCTATGCACCTGTTGCCACTGTTGCACTCCCACCAGCATCACGCTCTCTGTGATCTGGACGATGCAGGCCCCTTGCCCACCTTGCGCCCGGAGTGGCTGGTGTGTGATCACTACCAGATTGATCGGCAAATCGAGCAGACACTGGCAAGTCACTGTGGTCAGTTGCTGGTGATCGACGATCTGGCCGATCGCCCTCATCATGGTCAGTTGCTGCTGGATCAGGGGCCACAGCGCAGCACAGCCGATTACCAGTCACTCGTCCCTGCCGACTGTCGGCTGCTGCTGGGCACCGACTATGCCCTGCTGCGCCCTGCCTATCGCCAGCTAGCACGCCAAAAGGCCAGCCGGTGGCGACATGGCCTCATCTGCTTTGGTGGTGCCGATCCGGCCGGAGCCTGCCTCATCACCCTCAATACGCTGGCTCGACTGCCATGGGCTAAAACCGTCAGCTGGACTCTGGTAGCCGGTGGGGCCAATCCTTTCTGGCCCGAGTTGCAACAAAGGGTTGCCGAACTGCCCGATCTGCCGCTCACCTTGCTGCGTCAGAGCGACCAGATGGCCGACCTGATGAGCCGACACGACTTCGCCATTGGCGCTGCGGGCGGCATGACCTGGGAGCGGGCCTGTCTCGGCCTGCCGACCCTGGCGGTGCCCATCGTCGACAACCAACAGTTTAACGATGAGGTGATCGCCCGCTTCCAGTTGGCAGAGCGGCTGACCCTGAGCGAACTGGATGAACCTGAGCGGCTGATGCAGGCCCTGCAACGACTTGAATTGCAAGCAGATGACTATCGCTGCCACGGCCAGCAACAGGTGGATGGGCTGGGGCTGGATCGGCTCACCGCCTGGCTGCTACCACAATCCGATTATCAACTGTTGCCAGATGGCCAACAGTGGCAACTACGCCATGATGGCAAACTGCTGCTCACCCTGACGCTGAACGGCCAGCGGCTGACATGGCAGGCCACCCGGCCACTTCAACTATCGGAGTGGCAAGAGCTGGCACATCGCTTGCAAACAATTTTCTCCCAATTTCCCCTCTATCTTGCCGAGCCACCGCAGATAGCGCCCCCTGCCCCCTGGCAGCCGGCGCCGCAAGGCTGGCAACTTGGCACAGGAATCTGAACACAGATGCAGATCGATCATCGCCCCATCAACCAGGAACAGGCCCCCTATGTGATTGCCGAACTGTCGGCCAACCACAATGGCAATCTGGACCGCGCCCTGGCCATTATGACCGCCGCCAAAGCAGCGGGTGCCAGCGCCGTCAAACTGCAAACCTACCGCCCGGATACCATCACCCTCAAAAGTGATCGACCGGAATTTCAGATCCACGGCGGTTTGTGGGATGGCCACAGCCTCTACGATCTTTATGAGTGGGCGCACACCCCCTGGGAATGGCACCAAGCGCTGTTTGCCAAAGGGCGCGAGCTGGGGCTGACTGTCTTTAGCAGCCCGTTCGATTTCAGTGCGGTGGACTTGCTTGAATCACTGGACTGCCCGGCCTACAAGATCGCCTCCTTCGAGCTGGTGGATCTGCCCCTCATTCGCTACGCCGCCCAGACCGGCAAGCCGCTTATCATGTCCACCGGCATGGCGAACGAGGCCGAGATCTCCGCCGCGGTCGATATTGCGCTCAAGCATGGCAACGGCCAGCTGGCCCTGCTGCACTGTGTCAGCGGCTATCCGGCGCCGGCAGCCGAGTACAACCTGCGTACCATCCCCATGTTGCGCCAGCGCTTCGGGGTCGAGGTGGGGCTCTCCGATCACACCCTGGGGTCGGCCACAGCCATCGCCGCTACCGCGCTCGGGGCCACCCTGATCGAGAAACACTTCACCCTGGCCCGCGCCGACGGCGGACCGGATTGCGCCTTCTCCATGGAACCGGCCGAGCTCACCGAGCTGGTGGCCTCGGTCAATACCGCCCATGCCGCCCTTGGGGTGGCTGACTACCAGCTCACCGCCAGTGAACAGGGTAACCGTGCATTTCGCCGCTCCCTCTATCTGGTCAAGGAGATGGCCGCCGGCGAGCAGCTCACCGCAGAGCATATCAAGTCGGTGCGCCCCGCCCTCGGCCTGCCCCCGGCCGATTACGATCGGCTCATCGGCAAGCGGGTCAACCGCAGCCTGAGTGCCAATCAACCGCTGAGCTGGGAGTGGATAGACAACGATGAGTGATGATCTCTTCAACCAGCACGGTAGGCTCATCAGCCAGCGCTGGCCCGCCCTCTGGCCCCGCTTGCTGGCACAGGACGTTGAAAGCCTGCCGGCCGAGCTGACCGAAGGTCTCGGCTCCACCCTAAGCCTCCACGGCATACAGCTCACCAGCCGGCACGACCGGGTGAAGGAAGCCGAGCTGCAGGCCGCCAGCCTGCCCGAGCAGCCGGTGCTGCACCTCTACGGCACCGGGCTCGGCGATCTGCCGCGCACCCTGCTGGGGCGCAGTAGCCTCAAGCGGCTGGAAGTGAAGATCATGAATGGCGCCCTGTTTGCCCTTGTACTGCGGCTGCTAGACCAGCAGGACTGGCTGACGGACCCCAGGGTCGAGCTGATGATGGCCGGCGACGAAGGGGAGGTGCGGCTGCCCTTCTTCGCCCTGCCGCCCGAGCTGCTGCTGGTGGAAGATGCTGCCGCCCGCATCCGCGACCGGCTGGTGAGTGAAATCGATTTGCCGTTCGCCCGGGCCAGGTTCGACGCCGAGCACCCCGACATCACCCGGCGGCTGGCGGAAAACCGCGATCTGCTGGCCGGCGACGGCGATGTGGCCTCCCTGTTCGGTCTGGCTCAGGGCAAGCAGGCGCTGATCGTGGCGAGTGGCCCAACCCTGCAGCACAACCTGGCCACCCTGCAGGCCCAGTTGCAGCGCCGTCGGCAGGACTATCTTCTGATTAGCGTCGATACCGCGCTGGCGTTTTTGCTCAGCCACGGTATCCGGCCCGACATCGTCGTCACCATCGATGACGCCATCCACGGCAACCGGCTGCCCGCCGCCCAGTCGGCCCAGACCACCCTGGTCTATTACCCCACGGTTCCCACGGCAGCCCTGCTGGCCTGGCAGGGGCCACGCATGACCGCCTACTCCCGCAGCCCCATGTATCAGCAGCTGCGACAGACGCTCCCCAAGGGCGTGCTGCACTCGGGCGGCAGCGTCATTCATCCCGCCGTGGATCTCGCCGTGCAGATGGGTTGCCGCCAGGTCATCCTGCTGGGCACTGACTTCGCCTTTCCCGGCGAGCTCACCCACTCGGGCTGGGCCGACGGTGCGCTCGGCCCCAGCGCCGCGCTGGCCCTCAGCTGGGCCCTCGACGGCCATGGCCGGCGGGTCAAGACCAATCCAAACTTTTCCGCCTACCGCACCGAGCTCGAGCGCTACATAGCGCTCCACACCGATGTGCAGTTCTGGAACTGCAGCCGGGAAGGGGCGGAAATCGCCGGCTGCCGCTATCACCCGGAGTACGTGCAATGAAAAACGGCCAGATCACCCGCCTCACCGCCCTGGCGCACCAGTTTCGGCTGGGGCAGTCGGTTGCAGCGAGTCAGGCATTGCCGGAACTGCTGCAAGAGGTGCTCACCGAGCAGGGCAACCTGCCACCCGGACTGGTAGCCGCACTGCTGCAGTGCCAGGAGCGCCAGGACTGGCTGGGGCTGGCCGACTACCTCGAATATGAAGTGGTGCACTGCCTGTCGACCCCGGCCGGCGACACCACCACAGGAGACCACTGATGATCAAGGCCATTTCCAACGCCTCCGAGCAGGAGCTGTCACGCCGCCAGACCTTCAGCGAGTTGCTGCACGCCAGCCCGCTGCCCGCGGCCGAGCTGCAGAACAACCTGGGCCTCTACCTCAAGCGCCAGTCGCTCTCCCGCATCCTGTTCATGCACGAGCTGTATCAGAAGATCGTGCCGGTCCACGGCGTCATCATGGATTTCGGTACCCGCTGGGGTCAGAACCTGGCGCTTTTCTCCTCGTTTCGCGGCATGTATGAGCCCTACAACTACAACCGCAAGTTGGTGGGATTCGATACCTTCAGCGGCTTCCCTTCCCACGCTCCGCAAGATGGCAGTGATGCCGCAATCCAGCCCGGTGCCTACGGGGTGACGCCGGGCTATGAGCAGCATCTGGCCCAACTGCTCGCCGCCCATGAGGCGGAAAGCCCGCTGGACCATATCGTCAAGCATGAGCTGGTGAAGGGGGATGTGACCGAGACGCTGCCGGCCTATCTGGCTCGTCAGCCGGAAACAATGATAGCGCTGGCCTATTTTGACTTTGATCTCTACGAGCCGACCCGCCGCTGTCTCGAGCTCATCAAGCCGCACCTGACCAAGGGATCGGTGCTGGCATTCGATGAGCTCAACTGGCCCGCCTTTCCGGGGGAGACCCTGGCCCTCAAGGAGATGCTGGGGCTGGATCGCTACGCCATCCGTCGCACCCCGCACAACCCGGGACCAGCCTATCTGGTGATCGAGTAGTCCGGTTGCGGGCTGAGGCGACGCAGCAGCCCGGCATCCAGCAGCATCCGCGCCAGCGGCTCCACCCGCCAGAACGGCGCCCCTATGGTCTCGGCAATCTCGAACAGGGTCAGCTTGCCGTCGCTGTAGGCCAGCAGATTCATCATCTCCCGTACCTGCCAGCCCGAATAGCGGGTCGACAAATCCGGGTAGAGCCCCCGCTTGCCGAGCTGGGGTTCGCCCAGCACAGTGACCTCGCAGCGCTCGTCCAGCTCCAGACACTCGATGGCACGGCGCAGCGCCATGAAGCCGCCGGCCAGACCGGCCGACGTCACCAGCGAGAGGTCATCGAGCGAGGTGTGGTACTCGGCATAACAGCCGTATCGACTGCGCATCACAGAAGTGACCGGCAGATCGATGCCGGGCGCGCACAGCTGCCGCTCGTTGGATCCCCGCTCCAGGAAGCTGTAAGCCTTGTAGCCCGGCGCCAGATGACCCAGCACATGGCGACCGATGCGATCCGCCAACGTGTTGCCCTGGCGTGAGGGCAGGAAGGAGTAGCTGCGGTCATCGCCAAGACAGGTCAGGTTGAAGCCGGCCAAGGTGCGCTGCTTGAGCTGGTCCAGATGACGGGAGAGATAGACGATGGCCCCCAGGGTTTCAGGCACCAGCATCAGCCGGTAGCTGTAGCGACGTGTGGGCAGTGACGCAAGCCAGGCCATCAGGAATACACCGACACAGGGGCCGGAGAGCTCGTTGTTGGCCATGGAGGGGTGGCAGGTGTAGCTCGACAGCAGGATCTCCTGCTCGCTCTCCCCCGGCAGCACCCAGTCACCATAGGTGAGCGAGCCCGGGGCCAGGGTGGCATCGATCACCACCTGATATTCTCCCTCCGGCAGCGCTTCACGCAGCCGATGGGGCAGACAGAAGCCCCAGCGGCGCTTGTAGTAGGAGGTCACATAGGGAATGGCATCCGGCTGCTCGGGCAGAGAGTGGAGATGGGGCTGCAGCTCGGCAAGCGAGAGGGTGCAGCGCACCGGCTCCGAGTAACCGACCAGATGCAGGTTGTGATCCTGGAAGTCCACCACTCTGCGTCCATCCGGCCCCACTATGTAGGCTTCCCGCACGTTCCACTCGTCAGGCACTGTCCAGTCGAAGCACTCGGTGCCGCTGGCCACTTCATGGATCCGCAGCTCGGGCAGGCAGTGCTCGCGCCACAGGGCCAGCGACTGCCGAACCCCGTCCCCGGTCAGGCTGCGATTGAGCGGAAACAGCAGGGTGAGCAGCCGATGCAGCTGTTCACCGACTTGTGCCTGGTCGTCCCAGTCGGTGGGCAGATAGCCGCTCTTGGGTGAAAAACTCATGGGGTGGGTGCCTCGATCAATTCGACAATGTGGCCAAGGGGGCTCAGGAAAAACTGGACGTGGGCGCCGCCAAACGCGATGGCTGGCTGGCTGGGCCCGAGGGGAAGATGACGCTGGGCCCGCAGTTTTTCGGCAGCCATTGCCAGGTCTGCCACCTCATAGGCCAGATGATTGAGCAGGTTATGACGGGTTCGTAGCGCCTGACTGACGGGGCTATCATCACTGGCAGGTGCAATCAGTTCATAGCAAATCCCCGCATCATCATAGGCAAAACAGATATGCACCCGCTGCAACGGATCGAGCACCGGCTCGCTAAAGCGGGAAAGCCCGAGGGTCTCGCAACAATAACGTACGCCAAGATCCAGTTCGGCCACCACCAGTCCAATATGGTGCAGTTTCATCTCCCCTCCCTGATGAGCGCATGGGGATGGACAGCGATCAGCTCTTTTGCCACCGCGGCAAAGTCGGCGCAGCGAACGGCCCAGACTGGTAAACGGCCAAATAACCCCTGGTGCCATTTGTCCTGATTTTTAAGGGCTTCAACCAGACGGGAAAGATCTATCTCGCTGGCCAGATCGAGTCTTCGCACAAAGTAGTCACAATGCCAGGGGCGCACCATTCCCTGCTCGCGGACATCACCCTCAAAGCGTTTCATAAAGCGATAATCGACACCTAGTTGCTGCTCGACATAGTGGGTGAAGGTAATGCGATCGGGATGACAGGCAAAACCGGCAATCCAGCCATCGTGAGCCGCCAACCAGGCGAAGGGGCTCTCTTCACCAAAGCAGTCATGACCCCCTGCTGCAACCACCTGGTCACGCCCCGCGCCCCATACCGCAACGCTGAAGATGGGATCGCGGGTCCGCGCAACCCCTGGCAGAGTGCGAAACTGCTCCGTCATCAACCCGACTTCACTGGGGGATGTCGCCCTGTCGAAACAGCTCTGGCGAGTCAGGCTATACGTGAATGTTGGCACCAGCAGAGTGCCCTCGTTTCCAAGCCACTCCTGCATCCCCAACCAAAAAGCATGCATGCCGGCTTCATTGCCCCGCCCAGGAAACTGGGCCACAGCCATGGCGTCAGTGTGAACCATGATAGCGCTCCCTCGTGCGATCCCAAGGGAGCCAAGAACATGAGAGAGAGCTTCAATCACAGCACAAGACCACGCCGCAACAGCGCATCACGAATGTCCTGAAGTTGCTTCATCTTCGCCAGCTCTTCAGGCTCGAAGCGTACCGAGAACGTCTGCTCAACCAGCAGCAGAAAATTGAAATGACCAAGCGAATCCCATTCCGGAAAGGCCCCAAGTCCCAACTGATAGTCGCCTCGCGTGACGGTTGCAGAAGGAAACTGCTGTTCCAACAAAGTGAAGAGATCAGTCATGGTGATAAAACTCCAAAAAAGGCAAATTCAGCTGTTCGAGCGCCAGACTATGGTAATGCTCATGGGAAAAACGGGCGGGATCCGGATTATCACAGGGGGTCAACGGCAGGGATGCCAACCATGTCAGCGCAGGTTCATTACGTGCACAACGATTCGAGCCAATAACCAGACGCTCGATCCCCGCCTCGCGCAATGCAGCCGAGACGCTATCCAGTAACCAATATTCGAGTCCTCTGGACAACACTCTGCAACTCAGAGCCAGCGTATCGAGCAATGCCAGTTTGGGCGTGATGTTTATGATCAGCACCAAGCCAACCAAGCCATGATCGGCAAAGCGATCCTGCAACGACACTAGCCAGCACCAGCCAGACTGCGCCAGCCGTTTGAGCTCGCTCGCCTCATATCGCAGACAGGAGAGATTAAACTGGTTGGTTTTATGGATGATCTGCTCGGCACGAGCAAGGTTATCCACCGCCAACGGCTGTATCGCCGCACGCAACGACAAGGAGGCGAGAAAATGTTGTTCACTGCCAACCTCGCTACGTAACCGGGCGGCGTCTGCCAATGCCAGATAGGAGGCTTGACGAAGAGCATCATCACCACTGAATATGCGCGAGAACCCCCCATAAGTGAGCAAGGTTGTAGGCCATGCCCAAATATCTACTGGTGGTTCAATGACATCGACTTGTGGCAGGGCATGGCGAACTTCAGCCCTTTCCAAGGGGGAATCATCCCAGAAGACCAAGGCCTCAAGCCCCAGATTGAGGCTGGCAGCAATATGTCGCAAACCTTGAGATTTAGAGCCCCAACCAATGGCAGATGCTGCAATATTTCGCCTTTTGAGTCTCATGGCGCCATGCTGCTCAAACACCAGCCAAACATCTGCAGGCTCGTTTTTAGAGCACAATGCCAACAACACGCCGCGCTGATACCAGTAGAGCGCCGCATCCTGAAACGACTGATAGAGTTTGCCGAGACCGTCCTGACCAAGGTAAAGGCCAGTCAACCCCTCTTCACCCACTACCCCCCCCCACAGGGTATTGTCACAATCGAGCACCAGCACCTTGCGTATTGGCGCCTGATCAAGCATCCAACGCGCGGCAATCCAGTCGGCAAGGCTGGTCAAGCCGTGCATCGAGAGAGGACAAGAAAGAAGGTAACGATTACGCTCGTCCACACAATGGGCTCGCCCCTGCTCAGAGAGCCAGCGACCCAGCCCCAAATCCCTAATGTGGTGACGTGCAAGCGCTCGGGTAAAGCAGACATCCAGCTGCATCATCCAGGGATGAAGAGCGCTACTCACACCACCGCCTTGCAGTGAACAGGCACCAAGATAAAGATGAGGGAGCCCCCGCAGTGGCGAGAGCAATGCTTCCAACCAGGTGTCGATGGTCTCGGACAATGCGGGTTCAGCCAAGGTGTACCAATGCTGGCATTCGCTGTCGGTCAGCAGTTGCTCCCAAAACCAGAGCACCAGATGTCCGTCACAAGCGGCCATCGGCTGCCATTGACCTTGAGGGCAAAATTGCAACTGTGCATGTCGGGCCAAAGGAGCCCATGCCACATTACCGGGCATGAGAAATGCGGTGGATGCCAGGGAAAGGGTGGCCATATATGCACCTGAAAGGATTAAATACTTCTATATCATACTGTTAGGGAATGGAGATGAACAGAGTCATCCCCATCCGATTCAAGGACTAGCGCTTGAACACATCCAGGCCGGTAAAATAGGTGGTATCATGGCCATCGAACGCATCGGCATACATCACTTTGCTATCCTCGAAGAATAACTCCAGAATTGCCTGCGCCTCTTTTATCTTGCCCGCCAGCACCTCGGGTTCTGCTGTCACCTGCGCCATCATTAGGCTGATGATATTGGCGTAGAAATAGTTAATTGAACCAATCAACACACGATAGAGATGTGATTCGCGGCTCATCAGCAGATAGAGCAGATAGTCGTGATGGCGTTGCATCATGGCCAATACCGCATTGTGTTCACAGGCTACCTGGCGCCAGTCATCGCGCAACTTGTCTACCAGCTCAACGAACAGCGGCACCTGCAATGCAGCAGCGAAATCAACGCTGCTCATGTCAAAGGACTGGAAACAAGTGGCCATCACTTCATCCATGAGCGGGATTTTGTCGAGTACCGGCCATTCAGGTTGCAACGATTCAACACGACGAGGGATTGCCCCTTCTATATAAGCGCCGTCACTACTGTTGACGCACTGCATCTCGGGATAATCACGCAATACACTGGCCATATTGTGAATGGCTAGCCCAAACAGATGATTGATACGCACTTCGTCGCCAAAGTTACCCGGTGCCGGGAAAGTATCCTTTAAATTTTCCTCGTATTTCGCCTCTTGCTTGTCGTTGTAATAGAGACTCAGGCTGGAGTGATGCTGTCCGGCTGTTTTATAGCCATTGTCGATACCAAACAAATACACCTGCTTGAAACCAAGCAAGGCCGCATAATTGAGGCCGGTATTGCCGACGAACGGGTTGGAAAATTCAATGGTATCGTACTCAAATGCCTGACCAAACGCGCTAATCAGCATGGAGAACATCGGCTCGTTGGGCTTGAACGCCAACCCTGTTTTACGAAAGAAGCGCTTGCATTCAGGGTGAATGACATCAACGCTCAGAAACACGGTGTCCTTGATAAAGTCATCGGCATTGAGAATGCTCAGAAAATCGGCTGAGCTCTTGGTGCGCTCCACTGCAACGTAGATATCCGGTTTTACGCCAGCTTTGTAGAGTGCACTGACCGCAGTACCGCAGGCGATAATGATTGCCTGCTGCTGATGCTGCCGGATGAACTCGATGCTCTGATCCAGCGAGGGGCCATTGCCAACCACAAAGACAGGGATCTGCTCGAAGGCACGGCTATCGCGCCACCGTTTCAGAAAGGGGGTGCCGTCTTGCAGATGGGTGTGGCTATGGGCAAGTGCATAGATGTTGTCATCAAAGAACCCCCACCCCGTTTTGAGCAGATAGAACTCCCTTTCCACCTGTGTTATCAAGGCGTGCAGCTTGGGGGAATGGTAATGACAAAACGAGAAATAGCTTGCCGACCAGAATGCCCCCTTGCGATGCAGCGCCTCCATCATGTCAGCGACCAGCAATCGCTCGTCAACACCGATAAAGAGGTGCAGACTGATCGACTCCTCCTCCATGTAGGCGAGCAGCTGATGCCAATCAAAACAGAAGAGCGAGGCGTAAAACATGTCAAGATCAGGCTCGAAAGCAAACAGATTCTTGATCTTGCACTGTTCATACAAGCAACCGAGCTGGTAGCCCAAACCAATGCCATACATCAGTGCCAGAGGAATATCGGTATGTAATGCTGCCTTTAGACGCAACCCTTCCAGAGCTGACTTCTCTTTTAATTTGGAGATTTCATTGTTGTATTTGATATGGATTTGGCCATCGATATACCACTGGGGCACAAAATCGATGCACTGCAAGACACTGTGTTCAATGACCTCGGCAATCTGCGACTGAACCTCGCTAAATGGATCATCCCCATAAAGCGAGATACCCTCGTCGAGCCACAGAATATTGGGAACGCCGTTTTCATTACAGAAGAAACGAAAAGGCCTGGCAGGCTGGTACTCCTTGAAAAAGTCATGAATGGCGGGCATGTATTTGGCAAACGCAGCCATATTGAGTTCATAACGAACGGGGAGTACTTCCAGCATGGCGGCCTCCTGCTGCTTTTGCAGAGCCAGGCGTGCCAGTTCACTTTCTACATCATGAATCTTGTGATGGATATCCATGTCAGACTAACCTGCATTCAGCTTGTAAAGACCGGATGCACGTCCGGCCTGGGAGAATTGTCGTAATTGTGCTTCAGCCTGCTGCTTTTCCTGACCCACCCAATCATAAATAAGCTGGAACTGCATCAGTGCCTGCCGCTGTTCCACATTGAGAGTCTCTCCCCAAGGCAGTGACCCGAATACCTCTTCCAGAGCATGCAGATAAAGTTCAGCCAGCTGTTCTGCTGCAACCAGCTCACCTTGCACCAGTAGAGACTGCAACTGCTCGCCCTGTCTCATCAAGGCAGACACAGAAGTACTATTGACCTCATTCATGCCGGTCTGCCTACCTTTTGCTGTGCCAGCGCCTTGTCTCGCTCATCGACAGGGATGGCATCCCAACCGCTCTTGACCGTCAGCATCAGGTTCATCACTTCATCAATGGCGCCTACATCCATGTCACGGCTGGCATCCATCATGCGCACTTTCATATAGTCATAAAGTGCGAACAGGTCTTCGGGGACCTTGCCATAAGAGAGATCAAGTGAATCTTGCAGACCATTGATAATGGCCAGCGTCTTGGAGATAGATTGGGACTTACCCTCGAAATCGCGACGCTCGACTGCACCGCGAGCCTGAGCGAGACGTTCGAGACACCCTTGCATCAATAACTGGATCACGCGATAGGGATCCGCCACTGCCAGCTCAGACTGCAAACTCTGGGTTGTATAGGCCTTGATCGTTTTTCGATACATACGAGACTCAGCTCCTGACTACAAATTAACTGGTTTTGTTGTTGGTATTGAGCAGGTTGAGATAGGAGGCAGATTTGTTCATCTTGGCCAGCAAGGTATCCAGACTGCCGTAGCGTGCCCTCAACGTCTCTTCATACTTGGTGAGCTGCGCCGCGACATCTGCTTGTTTGCGGTTGACATCACGCAGATCAGAATTGAGTGTCTCTTCCCGCTTGGCAAGCAGTCCCCCTGTCTTGGAGTAGGTCTCAAGCTGGCTGGCCAACTTGCCAGCAACACCGTCCTTGCCACCAAATACAGCCACTACCTGGTCGAAGTTCTTCTCGACCGCTTCATCGAATTTCGTCGAATCAAGTGAGAGCACTCCCTTGTTGTCCATCTTGACCCCCAACTGAAAGATGGTAGAGAAGGTCGAAGAGTTGTTAGAAGGCTCGGTGACGGTGCCACTCATCAGGTTGGTCACAGCCTTGGTCGTCGCATCCCCCGCCAGGGCTCCACCATCATTCTGGCTGACACCGGCCACGATAGAGCTGCGTTTGCCCAGATCGGTGCTCTTCTTCACCAGAGCGTTATAGCCATCGATGAAGCTCTGCACCATGGTCTTGATGCCAGCCTTGTCTGTCGTCACATCCACTCTGTTTGGCTTGTAAGTGGTCGTCACGGTACCATCACTCGGGTTCGTGGTAGTGGTGCTCTCCGACTCTTTCAACACCGTAATCTTGAGACCCACAATGGTGCCATCAAAGGTGTTGGTCGCACTGGTCAATTTATTGCCATCCACGCTTATCTCGGCATCACGGGCTTGTTGCTTCTGGGTCAGCTTGGAGATGAAATTGTCAGTCAGTTCAGGTGTACTGCCGGTTATCTGCAGATCTTTACCTGTTCCACTGACACCGGAGTCAATCACAAGGGCCGCCTTGCCATCGGAGGTATTCATGATATTGACGCTAAGACCAAAGTTGTCACTATCATTGTTGATCCGCTTGCGAATGGACTGGAGTGAATCCCCTGCTTTAACATCCACATCAAAGGTCTTGTCACCTGCCTTGAATGTCAGGGTGCCATCTTGAGTGATCATGGGCGTGGTCGAAGAGGCGAAACTACCTTCAAATTTGCTGGTCTTCGCCAATTTTTCGACACTGATGTCATATTGCCCGTTGGAAGCGCCACTCTTGCTCTCCACCTTGAGAACCGGATTATCTTTATCCTGGGTGATGTTTATCGCACGTTTGTTAAACGCGTCATCCTTTGACATAGCCTGCAGAGTGGTGACAAAAGTCGCGATCGCTGACTTCAGCTGGCCTACCCCTGAGAGAGTGATCTGGGCGTTGGTCTTTTTGGTGGTAATTGGCTGCAACAGCTGCGCCTTCTTGGCATCAACACTTGCAGCAATGACAGACTCCAAGTCCAGTCCAGAGCCCGCACCAGCAGACGTAATTGTGGCCATACTCACTCTCCTCGCAAACGTAACTATTAAATCTCTTTATCAAGCAATAACCCGACTCGAGAGCCACCGCCAATCACATCACCTTCGCGCAGAGCCTGGATTCGTTTGCTGATAGCCAGCAACTCTTCGCTTGGTATCTGACGGATCATTGATTTGGTATCGGCATCCATTACCTTGATAACAACCTGCTCCAGTTCCTTTTCAACACTGAAATTGACGGTCCATCCTTGCAACTGGCTGAACTCTTGCAAGTTTTGTACCCCTTTCTCAATTTCCTTGTCTGAAATCTTCGGCTTGCCAGCCCTCTCCTGCTCAGGCAGCCCCTGTTGCTTTTCCATGTCCTTTGCCGTCCCCCGCTGCTCTTCTGCTGTGCCAGATAGCACTTGAGCGGCCGACTGGCCGCTCTTGCTACTTGACTGAAGAGAAGAAGGAGTGACCGATGACGGAATTCCAATTTCATTGGCCATATCGTCGCTCCTTTTTTATCTCATCACAGCCTGTTAACCCAGCAGGGACAGGGCTGATTGCGGTCTTTGGTTGGCTTGAGCCAGGATGCTGGAAGCAGCCTGTTGCAGAATGTTCTGCTTGGTCAGATTAGCGGTCTCGGTTGCAAAGTCTGCGTCACGGATACGAGAACGTGCTGCGCTCAGGTTTTCAGAGACGTTGGACTGGTTGCGAATGGTGGAGTCAAACCGGTTCTGCACCGCACCCAGCTCTGCCCGCTTGCTGTCGACCGCCTTGATCATGAAATCAAGGTTGGCCATGGCCAGCTGGGCGGCACTGGCAGAGCTGATGCTGCTGACGCTGGTAGAGGTTACTGCAGATGTTCCCTTGGTCACGGTATAGGGCTCGCCAGAGGCACTGGTAGCAACGGTCGCGCTTCCCTTGGTTGATGCCGCAATCCCACTGATGGTAAAGGCGGAAGTCATCTTGAAGGTGATAGTCTGACCAGCATCCGCCCCCACCTGGAACGACCCCTTGTAGTTGCCATCCAGCAGCTTCTGGCCACCGAAAGTGGTGTCGTTGGAGATACGGTTGATCTCTGTAGTCAGTTGGTCAAACTCTTGCTGCAATGCAGTACGGTCATCGGTGTTGTTGGAACCGTTAGCAGATTGCTGTGCCAGCGTGCGCATACGCTGCAGCATACTGGTCACTTCATCCATGGCCCCTTCAGCCGTTTGAGCAACCGAGATACCATCGTTGGCGTTGCGGTTACCTTGATCCAAACCGTTGATCTGGGAAGTCAAACGGTTGGAGATCTGCAAACCGGCAGCATCATCTTTGGCAGTGTTGATACGAAGTCCCGATGCCAGTCTGGTGTAAGAGGTATCCAGAGACTTGTTGGTATTCATCAGGTTACGCTGGGCGTTCAGTGATGAAGTATTCGTGTTGATATACATGGCCATAAAATATTCTCCCGAAGAACATGCGACTGCGGGTTGCGCCGTCAAAGCGGCGTCCCACCGTTAGAAGAACAGGTTGAACGAGCCTGAGTCTTCTGGCGGGTGTCTGTTTGAACGGACAGGTCACCCGCAGTAGTGCAAACGTTGGATTCCGAACACCCCTCGATTGCTTCACCTTGTTTAACGGCAGTGCAGAGGCAAGCTTTAGGAAAATTGTTGCCTAACGCGGCAATTTTTCTCCGGTACATGGCAAGGAAAGCCAGATGGCAAACATAGTGCAAGACGTAATAGAGGGGTTGCAAGATGGTGTAACAGGATTATTTTTGTGGCACGGTTTGTGCTTAGATTGGGTAGAGTGACGTCGATTTGACGACACAATAAAAAGAGGCCGGTAAACCGGCCTAAAGATGAGCATATGCTCAGGAGAATATGACCAAGCGTGACAGAACTGAACAGCTGGACAACACTTGGCATTACTAGTAGAGAATTATATCTCTCCCGATAGAACAGAGTGCGAACCGAACACCCCTTTGTTCCATCTCTTGACCAGGGCGGCCTGAACAACCGCCCTGTTTTCTTTTGTTAGCCTTGCAGCAGCGAAAGAGCTGACTGGGGGCGCTGGTTCGCCTGGGCCAGTATGGTTGATGCGGCCTGTTGCAAGATATTCTGCTTGGTCAAGTTTGCAGTCTCGGTGGCGAAGTCTGCATCACGGATACGTGAGCGTGCAGCACTAACGTTTTCGGAGACGTTCGCCTGGTTGCGAATGGTCGAGTCAAACCGGTTTTGTACCGCCCCCAATTCAGCACGCTTGCTGTCCACCACCTTTATCATGTAATCCAGGTTGGCCATAGCCGACTGGGCCGAGCTTGCAGCTGTAATGGTCGACATACTGGTAGATGTGACCGGCGTTCCTGCTGTCTTCGTGATGTTATACGGCTCGCCCGAGGTCGTGGTTGCCACTGTCGCACTACCACTGGTGGCAGAGGCCATGCCCGAGATAGTAAAGGCGGTCGTCATCCGGAAGGTGATGGTCTGCCCTGCGTCTGCCCCCACCTGGAAGGTGCCCACATAGCCGCCATTGAGCAGGTTCTGGCCACCGAAGGTGGTATCTTTGGCTACCCGGTCGATCTCAGTCATCAGCTGAGTGTACTCTTGCTGCAGCGCGGTACGGTCATCTGTGTTGTTGGAGCCGTTGGCTGACTGTTGAGCCAGCGTACGCATCCGTTGCAGCATGGAAGTAATTTCATCCATTGCCCCTTCGGCAGTTTGGGCAACAGAGATACCGTCATTGGCATTACGATTACCTTGATCCAGACCGTTGATCTGGGAGGTCAAACGGTTGGCAATTTGCAGGCCGGCGGCATCGTCTTTGGCGCTGTTGATACGCAGACCGGATGCCAGTCGAGTGTAGGATGTATCCAGTGATTTGGTCGTGTTCATCAGGTTACGCTGAGCGTTGAGTGATGAAACGTTAGTGTTGATATAAAGGCCCATGACTATTCTCCTAAGCTATTAAATTTACTCTTCTATTTGCTCTGGCTTTATTATTTTCTGTGCCCGATGCGTCTTATTTAACGGCCCGTTTTTCGATGTCTTTAGCATTTTTTTCAACGCTTCATCACGTTAACGCCGCTTACCCTATATATCGACAGGTCGGGGATAAACTTAAGGAAAAAAACGCCCACTAAAACGTGGCAGAAACTCATCGCGCCCCTCCTCCAACAAGGAGGTAAACAGGCACACTCGAGCCCCTCCTCGTCCATGATGCGAGAAAAAAGCGGTGTCGACTCTCAATTTTGTCGAGCACAGTTGGCGATTGGGCTCTCCAGCCCCTAAAATCGCGGCCCCATCAACAATTTGGCGTGAGTTGTTTTCCATGCAGACACTGGTTGAGCAGATTGTTTACATCAGCGATATGTTTGGTACTGCGGTATTCGCGTTTTCAGGGGTTCTGGTGGCGGGCCGGCTCAGAATGGACGGATTTGGCGTCATGGTTTTGGCGGCAGTCACCGCCATCGGCGGTGGTACCATCCGCGACATGATCCTAGGAGCAACCCCGGTGTTCTGGGTTCGCGATCCTCTCTATATCTGGGTGGTCATTGCAACGGCGCTGATCGGGATGTGGATGGTCAAACTGCCCCGCAGAATGCCCTGGTATGTACTGCCCGTCGCGGATGCCTTCGGGTTGGCCCTCTTTACGGTGATTGGGGCGCAAAAAGCCCTCAACTTCGGTACCCCGGGACTGATCGCCGTGCTGATGGGGACCATGACAGGGGTAGCAGGCGGCATGATCCGTGATGTACTGGCCAGGGAAGTGCCTATGGTGTTGCAAAAAGAGATCTATGCAACAGCCTGCATTTTGGGCGGAATCCTCTACACCCTGGCACTGGAGGCGAACATGGACAGAGTAACCGCCATGCTCATCTGTATGACAGCAGTGTTCGGTTTGCGGGTAGCTGCTATCTACTGGCACCTGTCGCTACCAACCTTCTCGCTGCAACGCAACTGAAAGCACGCCCGCAGTGGAATATGGCTCTGTGGGTTGTGCGTTGAACCAAATGGGCTTTTCTGTTGTCATAGAAGCAGTCGTTGTTAGCCGGATATTCTCATGCACAAAATCGGTATGCTTACCACTCTCCTCCTTGCGAACGTGACAGCAGCACATGCCGAAGCACAAGCCGTTTTTGGACGACTGGCATCGGCGCCAGTGCAGCAGTTCAACCAGCAGATACGTCAGGCGAACGAGCTACATCAGAAATGGGTCAATGACTACCGTGAGGTAGCACTTCGTTTTGTCGGTCATAGCGACATCCCCAGTCGCATCCATGCACAGCAACTGGATAATGATCTGGTACTCTCGGTTGCCCTCGATGGCAGCAAGAACGACATGCTCTATATCCTGACTCTCTATCGCAGCGATAACCTTTGGCAAATGAGGGGAGCGGAAATGGGTTGGCGTTGCCTGGGGGAGCACTCCTTCACTCCCGTTCCCTGTCCATAAATCCAAGCTCCGAGCTATAAAACAAAAATCCGGCACATTGGCCGGATTTTTTATGGGAGATTGAGCGTCAAATTACGGACGGTAAACTTTGACGTTGGCAAAGCCTTTCTCTTTCAGGTAAAGCGCCTGCAGCTTGCTCATCACGCCGCGATCGCAGTAGAGCAGGTAGGTCTTCTCTTTGGGCAGATCGCCAAAGGCGGTGGCCAGCTTGAAGAAGGGGATATGCAGTACTTCACGACCTTCCACCACCAGCGGCTTCTCGTCGTGTTCGTCGGCAGAGCGGATATCCAGGATCACCTCGTCAGCGCCCAGCACCTGGGTGGTTTCCACCTCTTGCACTTCAGCGGCAGTCTCTTCACCGATACGACGGATATCGAGGTAACGGGCCTCGGAGACCACCTTGTCCAGAATGGAGAAGTCAAAATTGGCCTCTTCTTCTTCAATGCGGGAGAGCTCGGCCTTCACAGTCGGCTTTTTGGAGATGACCCCACAATACTCCGGCATGGTCTCGGCGAACTCCAGGGTGCCGATGCGGCGGGCTTCACTGATGATATCCGGCTTGTCCCAAGTGATAAGCGGGCGCAGGATCACCTTGTCGGTGACCCGGTCGATCACGTTCAGGTTGGTGAGAGTCTGGCTGGATACCTGACCCACACACTCGCCGGTCACCAGCGCCGGGATCTGGAACTCATCGGCCACCTTGGCGGCAGCACGCATCATCATCCGCTTGAGCACCACGCCCATCTGACCGTTGTCGATCTTCTCGAGGATCTCGGCAACCACCGGCTCGAAGTCCACAGCGGTGAAACGTACCCGGTGGGAGGAGCCGAAACGGTTCCACAGGTGGTAGGCCACCTGCTTGACGCCGATTTCGTGGGCAGCACCGCCCAGATTGAAGAAGCAGTAGTGCACGCGGCAGCCGCGCTTGATGAACTGGAACGATGCCACGCCGGAGTCAAAACCGCCGGAGAGCAGGCTCAGCACATCTTCCTGGGTCGCGATGGGCATGCCGCTCAGGCCCTGATGGATGGCGCTGACAATAAAGAGCTCTTCGCCGTCGATCTCGAGGTTGATCTTCACATCCGGGTTCTTGAGGCGCACACCATTGCTTTCGCAGTGCTGGTTCAGTCCACCGCCCACATAGCGCTCAATCTCGAGAGAGGAGAACTCGTGCTTGCCGTGGCGCTTGGCGCGCACGCAGAAGGTTTTGCCCTTGAGCTGGTCGCCCCACACGGCTTTCACCTGCTCGAAGATGTCGTGCAGATCGGTAAACTTGCTGGCTTGTACCTCGAGGAAGGCCTGAATGCCGGGAATGCAGGCCAGGGCTTCGATTGCCTGCTCGCGGAACTGGTCATTGCGGGAGCTCACGATCAGCTTGTCCCAATCCATCCGTACGCGGGCATCGTCGTCGAAGCGGCGCAGGACATTGCGGATATTGCCCTGCAGGATCTTGATAAAGCGCTGGCGAACCGACTTGCTCTTGATGGTGATTTCCGGGAACAGCTTGATAATGAACTTCATGGTAATGACTCGGGTGACCTTGATTTAAGGGCGCGAATTATATCAGAACTTTGTGGCCAGCGCCTACTGGATGAGCGTTTGCTCACATTACCCCACGCAGTGTTTGCCGCGCGACCGCAATCTTGCGTATATTCCCGACCCTGCGCCTCGCCAGATTTTTGACAACAGACTGATCCGATGAAGACCTATATCTACTACCCCGGCATGGAGGTACGCGACGAGCTCTGGCTCAAATTTGCCCTGCTCTATCTGGAGCGGCTTGCCTTTGTCTTCACCGTCAGCGAAAAGAGCGGTCTCACCGCCCTGCTCGATACCCTTCAACAGCAGACCGATCTGCTGGCCGAGCGGCCCGATGCAGCCTTTTTTGCCGCCATTACCCCGCAATTGGAGAGCCAGATAAGCGGCCTGGTGGCCCCCGATTTCGTCCGCCACAAGGTATTTGGCAACAAGGAGCTGATTGGTCGCTGGCGTCAGGAGGCCAACCACGACTGCTTTTGCCCGGATCAGGCGGGACTGGAGCGACTGCACGGCTTTTGCCTGACTCACGGCTTTGCGACCCGGGATGAGGGGGGGATCAGAATGGCGCGGCGCTTTGCCAATCTGCTCTCCATGCGTCTCGCCCGTGAGTGGGCACTCGCCAATGACGGGGCGCTTATTACCGATCACGACTATCTCGACCGCCTGCTCCACCTGCTCGAATCCCGCTACCACAATCGCGGTGGTCAGGATTGCTTCCACCTCGAGATCCCTTTGCAAGTGCCCACTCACCTGGCCGACATTTCGTTTGCAGAGCTGATTGCCCTGCGCGGGCGCAGCGGCTTTCGCCAACAGCTGGCCGAATTTCATCTGGCCATCGACAACCTGCTCGCCATGCTGGGTAGCGGCTATGCCGACCCGGCGGCCCTGACCCGCTTTGAGCAGGCTCAGCAAGGGCTCAATCAACTGCTGGGGCCCGAGACCCTCAGCATACCACTCACCACCCTGGTCAGCACCAGCCTGCCCGCCGTAGCCATGCTCCACCAGTTAAAAGCGAGCCACCCCGAAAGCAACCTTATCTTCCATCCCATCAAGAAGAGCCACTTTCACCAGCGCAAGAGCCAGCACTTCTTCACCCGGCTCGGCCATCTGCGCCACCTGGGCTGAACCGATGGAATGAAAAAGGGGTTGGCATCTACCAACCCCTCTCGTTTTCTGCGGCCTACCAATCATCACCCCGGTGATTGGCCTGCTCTTGCGCCTGCCTGCGCGCCTCCATCGCCCTGTCACGGCGGATATTGGCAGGGGTACAGGCAAACTGTTTCTGATAGCAACGCGCAAAACTATCGGAAGCAGGTTCGAAAGGTGAATAGAACCCGGTACGTTCAGGAGAAACATGGTGATCACCATGATTGGTTGTGGCACAACCCGAACTCATCAGCACCAGCAAGGGACACAGAACACGCAGCAAAAGAGAACTCCCGATTGGATTTGAATGAACTCGTAATTATTCACAAATTAATTCATCCAATCAAATATTGATGCATTTCAAATAGTTAATTACATTCACCTCAATGGCTGTCGGCAAAACGATCAACGGGTGATGGTGCCGGCATCACTGTCAGGATGCACCACGCGAAACTCGATACGATCGCTGTTGCCCGCTTCATCCACCACCACCAGCTGATAACGACCCGCCACACTCAGCACCTGATCCCCGTCCCAGCGCAGTCGCTGGCCGTTGAGAAACCAGGCCGACTTGCCGACACCGCCCAGCACCTTGGGCTGCAACCGATAGCGCTGGCTGCGGATAAGGTTGCCCTCCCCCAGCGCCACGATGCGAATGGGGGCCTGCAGCTCGGCGCTCTGCCCCTCCCCTGCACAACTGCTGGCGAGCAGCGACTGCCGCCGCTCACCGGGGGACCGCCACGGCTCCAGCGACAATGGCCAGAGCGCCCGAAAACCGGATTGTGCCGCATCGGGGCAACGGGTCAGAGTCGGCTTGCCCGCGGCGGTCAATGCAACTTGACGCAGCGGCGAGGGCCAATCCATGGGATCCGGCAAGGTGGGGGGATCGCGCTCTTCCAGCAACCAGGCGCTCTGACGCTGCAAGCAGGCCTCAGGCAGGGTCGAGCTCATTTTGCGCCCCAGCGGCCAGCAGATCTCGGCTTCGCTCACCGTGTTGGGTTGTGCCGGCAGAGAGCTGTTGTCAGCCAGCCGTGAGTAGACCGAGAGCAGCAGCGGCACCGCTGCGCTCTGGCCGTAAAAACCGGGCAAAGGGGTGCCGTCGGGGCGCCCAAGCCAGATGCCGATAGTCCAGCGACCGGAGACCCCCATGGCCCAGCTGTCGCGATAGCCGTAGCTGGTGCCGGTCTTCCAGGCCAGTCGGTTAACCCGGCCGGTCGCCTCACTGGCAAAGGGCTGATCCGCGCGCCCCTGGGCACTCAATATCTGCCAGATGATCCAGGCCGCGCCCGGGCTCAGCAAGGGGCGTGACACCGCCTGCTGCCCCGCCAGCCAGACCGGCATCGCCACCTGCCCCTGCCGGGTCAGCGAGCTGTAGAGCGCCACCAGCTGTTCGAGCCGAATGCCCGCCGCCCCCAGCGCGATGGCAGGATTGGGTTTGTCGGAGAGCGCCAGTCTCACCCCGGCGTTGTCGAGGCGGCTGACCAGTTTGTCCGGCCCCAGCGCCTCCAGCACCTGCACCGCCGGCACGTTGAGGGATTGCTGCAGCGCCTGGGCCAGGGTCACCGGCCCCTGAAAGGCACCGGAAAAGTTGGCGGGGCGGTACTCCGAGCCCAGCCTTGGCGCATCGGAGAGCAAGGAGGCCGAATGCACCAGCCCCTCGTCCATCGCCAAACCGTAGATGAAGGGCTTGAGGGTAGAGCCGGGGGAGCGGATCGCCTGCACCATGTCGAGGTAACCGTGGCGACGCAGATTGCCATACTCGGCGCTGCCCACATAGGCGCGCACCGCCATGGTTTTGTTATCTACCAACAGCAACGCCGCTGAGGTCTGCTCGGGGAAGCGACGGATATAGCTCGCCACCCGCCCCTCCAGCCAGCGCTGCAGATCGCCGTCTATGGTGGTGTGCACCAGCGCCCCGGCCTGATTATCGGCGGCAAGGCGGGCAAAGAGCGGCGCCTCCATTGGCGTGAAGTGACCGCGGGCCAGCACCGGCTCGATGCGTCCCTCCAGCCACGCCTGTTCGGGCCAGACGCCCTGCGCTACCAGTCGCTGCATCACCTTGTCACGGGCGGTGCGGGCCCGCTCGGGATGGCGGTCCGGCCGGTTGCGGCTGGGTGCCTGCGGCAACACCGCCAACAACGCCGCCTCGGCATAGGTCAGCTTGGCCGCACTCTTGCCGAGATAGGCAAAACTTGCCGCCTGCACCCCCTCCAGATTGCCGCCAAACGGCGCCCGATTGAGGTAGACGGTGAGCAGGGTGCGCTTGTCATAGTGCCACTCCAGCTGCAGCGCGCGGGCCATCTGGCGCAGCTTGCCGGGCACGCTCCTGTGGTAGGGCTCGATAAGACGCGCCACCTGCATGGTAAGGGTCGAGCCGCCCGATACAGCCCGCCCATAGCGCAGCCACTGCCAGACCCCGCGCACCATGGCCACCGGATTGACCCCGGGATGACGCCAGAAGTAGCGATCCTCGTAGCCCAGCAGCGCCTCGATATAGCGGGGGGAGACCTGCTCCAGGGTCACGGGATAGCGCCACACGCCGCTGGTATCGGCAAAGGCGCGCAGCGGCCGCCCCTTCATGTCGAGCACCACCCGTGCGTAGGCAGGGTCGAGTGGCGGCGGCGGGAAGAGTCGATCCAGCGCCAGTAATGACAGGAGCAGTGCGACAACGCCCAGCACCGAGAAGAGCAGCCAGCGTGGCAAACGACCAAGCCAGCGCCAGCAAGCGTGGCCAGTGCGACCCAATTTCAGCCAACCACGCTGCCAGAAAGTGAGCGGGCGAACCCGCTCAAGGGAGGGAACATTACTCAGAGATGATCACCTCATGGATATCCTCACCCACGGCACGCAGCTCGGGGCGGTACATATCCTCCGCCTGGGTCGGCGGCACCTGATAGCGACCCGGCGTCACCGCCCGCATCAGGTAGACCAGTTGCTGGTTGCTCCCCTCGCTCAGATCCAGCGCAGCCGTGTAGCGGTCATCGCGAAACTCCTGATGCTTGAGATAGTCGTTCCACTCGCTCTGCCACGCCGGTTTCCCCTCGATGGAGAGCTCTTCCAGCTTGATGCTGTTGCCAAGGGCTGGGTTCTCCAGCTCGAAGCCGGCGGGCACCATCTCCACCAGCAGGGCATCGGGCACCGCCGACTCACTGCTGACGTTGAGCCGCACCACCACCAGATCGCCCACCTTCACCTTGGCGGGATCAAACGGCTGACCGTCGCTATTGAACCAGCTACGGGTCACGCTCATCCCCTTGCTGATCCGTGCCGGAGCCTGTTCGGGGTAACCTACCAGAGTACGCTGCACATAGAGGGCCCCCCTGCCCTCGTTGGTGACGGAGCTCGCCGCCAGCGCCTCGGGGGCGCCCTGCTGCAGCGGAGCCGAACCGCTCAGGGATCCACTGCCAAGAGAGGAAGTTACCTTGGCCTGCCAGTCGACGGCCGGATCGAAGCGGGCGAGTCGCAGCAGGGCGAGCCGCTCCTGAGTGCTGAGCCACTGACGGTGAGCCAGGGTATCTGCCACCTTGGCACTGAGGGCCGGCCAGCGCTCCACAGCCAGCTTGTGCTGGCGCAGCAAGGAGAGCTCAAGAGCTTCATCGCGCAGCGGTGAGCCGTAATCCCCGAGATAGTCATCACCGCGCTCGGTCGCCAATGCCCGGCTGAGGGCCTTGGCGGCGTTCTGCTCATCCCCCATGGCCGAGAGGGCCAGCGAGAGGTGGAGCAGCGGCAAACCGGAACGGGCGTGATCGGCCTGCTGCTCCCAGATAAGACGCAGGGTAGCGAGCGGTGCCTTGCCAACCCGGGCCAGCACATAGGCACTGTAGGCCTGATAGGCCAGCCGGCTGTGCTCGGGGGCACTGCTCCAGCGCTCACCGTACTGACTGTCGGTGAGATAGTTTTGCAGCCGGTTCAAAGCCTGATTGAGCATCGCCTCCGGCACTGCGTCACCCGCCTCCTTGCGCGCCAGCAGGTAGTCGGCGGCATAGGCGGTGAGCCACTGCTCCTCGTCGGAGCGACCATCCCAGAGGCCAAAGCCACCGCTTGGCAGTTGCAACCGCTGCAGCCGTTGCAGCAGGGCGCGCTGCACATCCGCCTCGCTCGCCGCTTTCTTGCCCTCTGCGGGTTTGCTCCAGGCGGCCCGCTCATCGGCCGTGGTCAGCAAGTAGGGCCAGGCACGGGACAAGGTCTGCTCCAGACAGGCATAGGGGTAATCGGCCAGCGCCTGCCACTGGGCAGCCGGATCCCAGGGGGGAGTACCGGAGAGGCTGAGCAGCCCCTGCAGGTTGGCGCGATCCAGCCCGACCAGCTCAGCTGGCGCAAAGCTCATCTGTTGGCCGGGAGCCAACATCTGATAGCGCTGGCGAGTCTCGGCAGGCCAGGGGGAACGCAGCGGCAAAGTCCAGTCGCGGCTGATGGCAAAATCCTTGCCGCTGGCCGCCAACTGCAGGCTTGCCACGCCGCTCGCCCCGGTCACGGTGAGCGGCAGGGTCAGCCACTGCTCCTCGCCGTTTTTAAGGGAAAGGGTGCCGGGCAGCTCGCCATTTGCCTTGAGCCCGCCGTTGAGGGTCCAGACAAGGGAGAGGGTCTGATCCTCGCCGCTCATGTTGCGCAGCTGCACCAGCGCCCGGGTCTCATCCCCTCTGGCGCCAAAGCGCGGCCAGCCGATCTCTGCCACCAGCGGCGCCACTACCTTGACGGCGCGCTCGGCCTCCCCGACTTGCTGTTCGTTCCAGGCCAGCGCCATCAGCGCCAGTTCGCCGTTGAAGTTGGGCAAATCGAGCGGGATCACCGCCTTGCCCTGCTGGTCAAAACTCACCTCGCCGCTCCACAGTGCGGCGATCTCGACCCGACTCTCCAGCGCGCCACCCTTTTTCAGCGGCGCCCGGTCACCCCCATAATTGAGGCGGGCCAGCTTGCCATCTTGCGGCGGGATCACCTGGCCGTAGTTGTCGAACAAATCTTGAGCGAAGCGCTTGCGACCAAAGAAGATCTCGAACGGGTCGAGCGGCTGGTAGTCGCTGATATTGAGCACGCCCCGATCCACCGCCGCCAGCACCACGCGCCCCTGACTGTTGGGGGTGGAGGTGGCGGTCACTTCCAGCCGGGTAAGCGGCACCGCTTTATCCGGTGCGCTCAGGGTAAGCGGCAGACGACGCGCTTCCCGATCCAGGGTGAGCGGCACCAGTCCGACCGAGCGCA
The DNA here is from genome assembly GCF_049171775.1 of Aeromonas sp. 603404. Classification (NCBI taxonomy): domain Bacteria; kingdom Pseudomonadati; phylum Pseudomonadota; class Gammaproteobacteria; order Aeromonadales; family Aeromonadaceae; genus Aeromonas; species Aeromonas sp. 603404. The sequence goes on along the minus strand of NZ_JAAKPE010000001.1, from coordinate 147,940 downwards.
GGCTCTGTCCCTGCTGGCTGCTGACCGGTTTGGAGGCGCTGTCTGGCGCGGCGATCTGGGCCGAAATGTGCAGATCATGACGCTGCCACTCGGGGCTGACCGGGATCTCGAACTCGCCGCGGGCATCCTTGGCATCGCCACCGGCCCCCTTGAGCTCGATGCGCTGCCACCAGCGCAGGCCGTCGCCATCTTCCACCAGCAGCAACCCCTTACCGGGGCGCGGCGCCACCAGCGTCACTTTGGCCTTGTCGCCCGCCTGATAGGCGCGTTTGTCGAGAGTGATGGCAATCTTGTCAGGCCGTGCCTGCTCGCCACCACCGCCCCAGGCGTAACTGCCTATCTCCACCCGCAGGCTGGATTGATGGCCCTGACTGTTCTCAACCTCCAACCGATACCAGCCCGCCGCCAGTTGCAGCGTGAGCGGGGTCGGCCCCTTGCCATCCAGCTGCAGGGTCTGCTCCTGTTCCAGATAGGGCTGGCTGTTGAACTCGTACTTCCACCCCTCGCCATCGGCGTAGTGCCAGTAGTAGTCGCGGTACTCGTTGATAAGGCGCACTTTCACCGCCCCCGCCACCGGTTGGCCTTGCTCATCGAGGTTGAGGATCTGGAAGGGGAGCGGCTTGCCCCCCTCTACCCGATCGGCCACGAAGTCGGCCTTGAGTGCCGGCCACTGGCTGCCTGCAGGCCAGCCATACTGGGTGCGGCTGCGATTGACAGCGCGGCCACCGGGCTCGGCGAGCGACACCCGATAGGCCACCTCCAGCGGCCCGAGGGCGCGCACCCCATCGAGCTCATCAGCTAACGAAAAAGTCCCCTGCCCCTGCGCATTGAGGGTGAGATTCAGCGGCTCGAGATCCTTGGCCTGCTCGGCGAGCAGCACGTCACCCAGAGTGAACTCCTGCCACTGGGTAAAGGGCATGGTGGCGCGGCTGATCTTCACCTCTGCCTTCGCCTTGGTCGCACTGGCCGGCGCGCCGTAGAGATAGTCCCCTTGCAGTGGAAGAGTGAGGGCAGCGTCCAGACTCGTCACTTCCCCATCCGGCCCCTTGCCAAGCTGCAGTTTCAACCGTTCAGGCAGAAATTCCTCCACCAAAAAGGGCCACTCGAAGCGACTACCGGCAGCGGTCTTGAGGTTGATAGTCCAGCGCCCGAGCGGCGCATCATCCGGCAAACGCAAGCCGTAATGGGCGGCGCCCAAATTGTCCGGCAACAGCCGTTTCTGTTCGAGCAGCTGACCATCCGGCTGCTTCACTTCCAGCTCCACCGCCATCCCCGGCAGCAGCTGGCCATCCTGCCCCTTCAGCAGGATCTCGCTGTCGAGCCGCTCGCCGGGGCGATAAAGGTCGCGCCCACTAAAGAGATACAACTGCTGGGCCTGCCAGGGCTGGGTGCCGAGATCGAAGGTGGAGAGATCGAGCGCAGCCCCATCGAGGCGCAGCACCGCCAGATGGTTGCCCTGTTCAGCCAGCAGCAAGCGAGCCCCCTGCACCTGATCGAAGCGGCGATGGCCCTGGAGATCCGTGGTTTGCACCTGTAGCCGGTTGCCCTTCTCGTCGAGCAGGGAGAGCTGCACATCCTTGAGCGGGTCGGCGCTGGCCAGGGAGCTCACGAACACCTCCAGCTCATCGCGGTAACGGCGGGCACTGAGCCCCATGTCGCTCACTGCGAAATAGGTGGTCTCCTTGCGCCAGTCGTAATTGCCAAGGGGGGACATCACCGCAAAGTAGACGCCAGCCTCCGCCAGCTGCGGCTCCTTCACATTGATAAGGCGGGTCTCGCGCCGATTGGCATCGAGCTCCAGCGCATAGCGGCCGCTGAACACCCGCTTGGCCCGCTGGGTGATCTGCTCAAGCTCCCAGTTGCCCATGCCGGCACCGGGGCGATATTCCGCCAGAAAACGGGGCAGATATTCGGCATCGACCCGAAAGAAGTCGATATTGACCTCGTCCACGTTGACCGCGCTGATGGGCAGGCGCAGCTCGTCGCGCAGCGGCAATACCATGCCACTGGCGGTAAAAGAGGCCCCCGCCTCCAGCGGCCGGGTCATGAGGGTCCAGCTCTGAGGGGATGGGCCCAGTCCCGCCTTGAGGCTCACCTCATAGCTTTTATCGGGCTGGACGTTCGAGAAATAGAGGGTGCGACCATCATCGGCCAGGATCCACTCCCCCTGCACCTGCTTGCCCCCTTCACTGACCCCGAGCCAGCTCTGCCAGTTTGCCTTCGGCGCCAGGGGGCCGGAGAAGACCAGCGCCAGTGCCGGCGCATCGCGATACTGGCGGGCATTGGCCTGCACTACAGATGTTGGTGCCCCGGTCTCCTGCTGCGCAGTGGATTCGGTGGTCGGTACTTGGCTGGCGGGCTTGTCAGGGCCGCAACCAGACAGCAAACCGACCACTCCGCAAAGCAGCAGGGTTGACCAGCGGTGGCGCAGAGCGCCGGTTCCAGCGGTAGAGCGGTGAGAAGCAGAGGGAGAGTCGAAGAGGCGCATAGGTTCCATCCCGAGTTGGAGCGCTGCAAACGCAGCGTGGCTGGAAACAGGATAAGGCATCCTGCTCACCCGACACAAAGCTCATTACCCGAATGGGCACAATTCCGCACCCCTGCAGCACGATAACCCCCATGCCCACAGATCCAGTGCGGCAAGTGTTGTCATCTAGTCGTGGCTGGTCTCGTTTTTTGCTCCCCCTTTGAACCAGCGAAACAGGATGGCCATGACGGCCGCCAGAAACAGCACCAGCGAGGTAATCAGCAGGGCTCGGGTCAACAGTTCGCTGTGATGGAGGAAGAAGGGGGTATTCATCGCCAGCTTGCCCACCAAACTGAGGCAGAGCGCCCACATAAAGGCACTGGCAAAGCTGGCCACGCACATCCGCATCACGCTCAGGCGGCCAATCCCCATCAGCATGGGGGTCAGCACCCGCACAAACGGGATAAAACGGGAGGAGAACATCGCCAGAAAACCGTACTTTTTCAGCAGCCGGGTCGCCTTGGGCAGGCTGTCGGGAGGCAATATCCGCTCGATATGATCCATAAAGCGGGTGCGCTGCAGTGCCCGTCCCTGCCAGTACGCCAGCACAGATCCCAGTCCCGCCGCCAGCGGCAGAAAACAGAGGGTCACTTCGGGGCCAAACACCCCCATGCCCACCAACCCACCGGCCAGCAGTACCAGGCTGTCCCCCGGCAGGGGCAGAAAGACGAATGCGGACTCCAGCAGCAGTACCAGCATCAGGCAACTGATCAGCAGGGGTACCGCCTGCATCTGAACCAGGGCGTCAAAATCCTGATGCCAAATGGCCATCAGCATATCCAGCATGTCACTCTCCCTACTACACGGTTCATCATGAACGAGGCAGGGGTTATAGCACCCATCCCCTGAACAAAACGTTAATTTTGTCCGGCACAGGAAATAAAGTGTGTCGAAATATTGCAGCAACGAGGGGGAATGCAAGAAGGGCGAAAAGCAGAAACAAAAAGCCCCTCATCTTGCACGCACAAGGGAGAGGGGCAAACAGGCACAGAAATAAAACGGTTACTCGGCGGTGGCCATCTGCCAGGTTTTAAAGCCGCCGGAGAGATTCTTCACTTTAAAGCCGTGTTGGCTCAGCAGGCGGCAGGCGACATGGCCGCGCAGCCCGACCTGACAGCTGATCAGCAGCTCTTTCTCTTTGGGCAACTCATGGAGGCGACCACGCAACTCGTCGAGGGGGATATGCAGTGCCCCCGGAATGCGGCCCAGCTTGTCGAGCTCCGGGCCATTGCGCACATCCACCACCAGCTGATGGGGGTTACGAGCCTGCACCTCGGCCACGTGGCAGAGCAGGGTGTCCCCCTTCAGGTGGTTGCTTGCCACAAAGCCCGCCATGTTGATCACATCCTTGGCCGACCCGAACGGCGGCGCATAGGTAAGCTCCAGATCCTGCAGATCAAACACGGTGAGGCCGGCACGCTGGGCCACCGCCAGCACATCGATGCGCTTGTCGATGCCATCCTTGCCGATGGCCTGGGCGCCATAAATCTTGCCATCCGGGGCAAACAGCAGCTTGAGGCTGACCGGATGGGCGCCTGGGTAGTAACCGGCGTGGCTGCCCGGGTGGACATAAACCTTCTCGAACGGCAATCCCAGTTGCACCAGTCGCTTCTCGTTCAGCCCCGTGCTGGCCACCGCCAGATCGAACAGCTTGCAGATGGCGGTCCCTTGCGTCTTCTTGTAGGTTTCGCTTCGGCCCAGCATATTGTCGGCGGCGATGCGCCCCTGCCGGTTGGCCGGGCCCGCCAGCGGGATCAGCACAGATTCGCCGGTGACGAAGTCGATCTCTTCCACCGCATCCCCCACCGCGTAGATAAAGGGATCCGAGGTACGCATCCCGGCATCCACCTTGATGCCGCCCCGTGGGCCCAGCTCCAGCCCCGCTTTGGCGGCGAGCAGAGTTTCCGGCTTGACGCCGATGGCGAGGATCAATAGACCGGTATCAAGATGGGAACCGTCATTGAGGGTCAGGCGCAGGCCACCGCTTTTGGCGGTCGGCACGGCGGAGGTCTTCTCGGCAGGCAGATCCAGACTCTCGATGGCGGTGAGGCCGGTGCGCAGGCGCAGGTCGATCCCCTCTTCCCTGATGCGGGCATGGAGCATGTTGGCCATCTCCTTGTCCACCGGTGCCATCACCTGATCGGCCAACTCCAGCAGTGTGACATCCAGCTTGCGCTGATGCAGCGCCTCCATCATCTCCAGCCCGATAAAGCCGCCGCCCACCACGGTAACGTGGCGCGGCTGATCGTGATGCAGGGCCGCCAGAATGCGATCCATATCCGGGATGTTGCGCAGGGTATAAACATGGGGACTGTCGATACCGGGGAAAGGAGGACGGATCGGCGCGGCGCCTGGGCTCAGCAGCAGCACATCGTAATGCTCGCGCTGCTCTTCACCGGTTTGCAGGTTGCGCACCAGCAAGGTCTTGCCCGCCTTGTCGATCTCAATCACATCGTGGAAGACCCGCACATCGACGTTGAAACGGCGCTTGAAACTCTGGGGAGTCTGCAGCAGCAAGGCATCCCGGTCGGGGATATCGCCCCCGATGTGATAGGGCAGACCGCAGTTGGCGAAGCTGACAAACTCGCCCCGCTCGAACATCACGATCTCTGCCTCTTCACTCAAACGACGAGCACGAGCCGCCGCCGATGCGCCCCCCGCGACACCACCGATAATCAGGATCCGTTTCATCTGCAAGACTCCTCATACATGATAATGGGCAATAAATTAGACTTTTCTAATTTAGAATTCAATGAAATTTTGTTTCACATCATTTTGCAGTATTCTTGCAACCCCGACGGTTGCTTAACAGGATGTTGTTTGTTCATGTCGTCTACCGCACTCAGTCATCTTCCTCCTGCCCTCCAGACGCCGCTCTTTTTCCGTCTGGACCTGCGCAGTCAACGGCTGGTCGCCCTGACCGACGTGATGCAAACCCCGCTCTACTGGCTCGACGAGCCGCGTGCTCCCTGGCCTGCCCAGCTGCCCGATGCCCTGCGCCTGCCCATCGAACAACTGCTGGCCAACGGCCATGGCGGCAAGATCACCGTGCGCTTTGCCAGCCAGCTCTGGCACATCGCCCTCGCTCACGAGCAGGATGGCTTCTGGCTCATCTGTCTGCAGAACCTTCGTCAGGAGCCCATCGCCGATCTGGCATTGCAACTGCCGCGCCTCAGCCAGATGGCGAGCCAGCAACAGTATGCGCCCCTGCTCGAGGCCCTTAAAGAGAGTTTGGGGGCCGATCGGCTCATCCTCTGGCACTATCAGGCCAACGGCGATCTCGGCAGCGAGCAACTCACCCCGGTGTTCACCCTGGGGGTCGAAGCGCTCTACCCCATTCGTGGTGACAGCCGCTATATCCGCGCCCTGCGTACCCGCAAAGCGTTGAGTTTCTCGGAGGCCGCCCACCAGCCGATGCTGAGCAATCACCTCTATCTGACCAGTGCCGGTGTGCGCTCACGCCTTGATGGTGCCCTGCTGGAGCAGGACAAGCTGTTCGGGGTGCTGAGTCTGGAGTATCTCGATCCCACCCCGCTTAGCGAGGAGATGTTGCAACTGGTGCGCAGCAGCGCCCAGCTGCTCGGCCACTGGCAACCGCAACCGGAAGAGCACCGCGCCGAGCTGGCCCTCCCGCCCGAACTGCACCAGCAGACCGGCATCGACTACTGCAAGACGCTGGTAAGCTGGGCCATGAGCGCCAGCGGTGCCCGGGTGGGCTGGATCGGCGAGTTCCAACCCCGCGGTCAGGATCTCTGGATCATCCCCCGCTGCGTCATCAACGAGGAGATCTGCTCCACCCTCAAGCCCATCCAGCTCGACCCCGGCCCCGCTCAGGAGCTGTTCCAGCATGGTCAAGCCATCTATGTGGAAGATCTGCCCGTGCGCTATCCCAAGGCGACCCGGCTGCTGGCCCTCAACGCCAGCGCCTACATCGGCATTCCACTCCATGGCCAGAGCGGCGCCCCCATTGGCCAGATCACCCTGCTGCTCGATACCCCCCTCGAGGAGCCCGAACAGCTTCTGGATCTATTGAGCAGCCAGCACGAGCGGGCCGCCATCGAGCTCAAGCGCCTCGCCACCGACGATGCCCTGCGGCTGGCTGAGGTAGCCTTTAATACCCACGATGGGCTGATCGTGATGGATCACAACGGCATCATCCTCAAGGTCAACCACTCCTTCAGCCGGATCACCGGATTTGGCGAGGTAGAGGTGATCGGTCACTCCATTCGCAAGCTGCGCCCCACCTACTACGGGGATCATCTCAAGGAAGATGTCAGCCGCACCGTCAACGAGCAGGAGTTCTGGCTCGGGGAAGAGCGCTGCCTGCACAAGGATGGTCACCTCTTTCCGGTGCGCTTGATGGTGAACGGCGTCAAGGATGAGCAGGGGGAGCTCAGCCACTTTATCTGCAGCTTCTACGACATCACCCAGGAACAAGAGGCAGCCAGACATATCGAGCAGCTCGCCTACTACGACGATCTCTGCGGTCTGCACAACCGCCGCAGCCTCAACCATATTTTGCAGCAGACCCTGAGCGCCCCCAACGGCCAGTGGGGCGCCCTGCTGCTGGTGGATCTCGACAACTTCAAGTCGATCAACGACTCCCTCGGTCATGCCTGCGGCGATCTGCTGCTGCAGGCCGTGGTGCAGCGTTTCAGGGAGCTGCCCCAGGACAATCTGGTGCAGGCGCGCATCTCGGGGGATGAGTTTGCCCTGCTCTTTACCCAGCTCGGACAAGGCGAGGTCACCGCCAAAATTCTGGCAGAGCACTTCGCCCGCGAGCTGATGGGGCTGTTTCGCACCCCGTTCGACATCGGTGATCACAAACTGCACTGCAGCGCCTCGGTGGGGATCAGCCTCTTCTCCGGCAACGAGACGGATCATCTGGTCCTGATGCAACAGGCCGACACCGCGACCCACATGGCCAAGCGCGCCGGTCAGGGCCACTACGTCTTCTTTACCGAGGCGATGGCCCAGCACGAGAAAAATCGGCTGACCCTCACCAATGAGCTGCGCGATGCCCTGCGTCATCACGAGCTGCAGCTCCACTATCAACCGCAATACCGGGTCGACAATGGCTCGCTGTCGGGTATCGAGGCGCTGCTGCGCTGGCAGCGCAGCGACGGCACCATGGTGCCACCCGGGGAGTTTATCCCCATCGCCGAAGAGACCAGCCTGATCCTCGAAATCGGTTACTGGGTGATGAAGACCGCCTGCGCCCAATACAGCTTCTGGCTCAACCGTGGCCTGCAGATCCCCCATCTGTCGGTCAACGTCAGTGCCCGCCAGTTCCACACCCAGGGCTTCGTACAACAGGTGGAGTACATCTTGCGCGACACCGGTGTGCCCCCTTCCCGCCTGCTGCTGGAGGTGACCGAATCGGTAGTCTTGGAGAATCGGCAGGAGAGTATCGCCAGAATGCGCCAGCTCAAGGAGCTCGGCATCCTCATCTCCATCGACGACTTCGGCACAGGCTACTCGTCGCTGGCCTATCTGCGGGATCTGCCCGCCGATGAGGTAAAGCTGGACAGAAGCTTCATTCAGACCCTGGTACACAGCGAACAGGACAGAGCCATCGTCAAGGCGATACTCGATCTGGCCCAGGTCTTTCGTTTTACCGTCACCGCCGAAGGGGTGGAAGAGGAGGCGCAGCTGGCCATCCTCAAAGCGCTGGGATGCCAGCATTATCAAGGGTTTCTCACCAGTCGGCCGCTCACCGTCAAGGGGCTGGAGCAGCTGCTTGGCAGCCGGGCGCCGGACTAAAGGTGTAGGATCAATAGGGGTTTATGTAATAAAATAACGGCCTGCTCGAATCGTTGGAGTTGTTTATGTCTGTCATTAATCGGATCCCTGCCGTTGAAATCAGCCAGCCAGCCGGAGCTCACGGCACCGTTGGCCGGATCCATTCCGTCGAAACCTGCGGCACTGTCGATGGCCCGGGAATACGCTTTATCGTATTCATGCAAGGCTGCCTGATGCGCTGCAAGTACTGCCACAACCGCGATACCTGGGATACCGAAGGTGGCCGCGAAGTGACCGTACCGGAGTTGATGAGTGACATCACCAGCTATCGCCACTTCATGAATGCCTCCGGCGGTGGCGTGACAGCGTCCGGCGGTGAAGCCATGCTGCAACCGGCTTTCATTACCGAACTTTTTACCGCCTGCAAAGAGAAAGGGATCCACACCTGTCTCGACACCAACGGCTTCGTCCGTCATCTCGACGAACAGGTGGACAAGCTGCTCGACCAGACCGATCTGGTGCTGCTCGACATCAAACAGATCAATGACGAGAAACACATTCCGCTGACTCACGTCAGCAACAGATACACCCTGGAGTTTGCCCGCTATCTGGCGGCCAAAGGCAAGACCATGTGGATCCGCTACGTGGTGGTACCGACCTGGAGCGATGACGACGAGAGCGCCGAAGGGCTGGGCCAGTTCATCGCCGAGCTGGGCGAGAGCGTGGAGAAGGTGGAGCTGCTCCCCTACCATGAGCTGGGCAAACACAAGTGGGACGTGCTGGGCGATCCGTACGAGCTGAGCGGGATCAAGCCCCCCAGCAAGGAGACCATGGAACGGGTCAAGGGCATCCTCGGCAAGTACCACAACAACGTCAAATATTGATGGTAAAAGCAGGCTGACTCGTCAGCCTGCTCTGCTATGGGCGGTCGGGAAGACCGCCCGGACTCTACTGCATAAATGGACGACAAGATGAGTGAAGGACAACTCGCCGCCCTCCTGATCTGGCTGGTACTGCTGGCCTTCAGCCTGCGCCGCTCCCTGTGGCAAACCCTCTATGACAACCCCCTCTATCAGCACCTGCTGCTGGGGAGTGCCATCGCGCTGGTGCCGCTCTGGTATCTAAGGGCCGGTCTGCATGAGGGGCTGGAGGTCCATTTTCTCGGGCTCACCTCCCTCACCCTGCTGCTGGGCTGGCGACTGGCGTTGCTCGCCCCCTGCCTGACCCTGCTGGTGCTCGGTTACTTCGGTGTCACCAATCTGGCCGATTTTGGCTGGCAGGCACTGGTTGGCATCGCCCTGCCGGTAGCCACCAGCTGGCTGCTGTTTCTGGCCAGCTGGGCCTGGCTGCCGCGCCATCTCTTTGTCTATATCTTCGTGGCCGCCTTTCTCGGCGGCGCCATCACCATCTCGGTCAAGGTGGCCGCCAGTGCGTTGCTGATGGGGCTGAGTGACAGCTACCCCTGGCACACCATCACGGCGGATTACCTCTCCATCTGGCCACTGCTGTTGTTCCCCGAAGCCCTGCTCAACGGCATGGCGATGACGGTGCTGGCCATCTACCGCCCTCACTGGGTCAATACCTTCTTCGACCGTACCTATCTGGGCAAGTAACGCTCTCTTTCCTGATCTGCGCCCATAAAAAAGGAGAGGCCATCGCCTCTCCTTTTGGTATTCCGAATTCTGTCAAACCTTGGCTTAGTGCAGCTTCAGGGTCGGACGCAGCACACGGTTGATGCGACCCACCAGCATGATGAGGCCGGTCTTGACATAGCCGTGCAGGGCGATCTGGTGCATCCGGTAGAGGGAGATGTAGACCAGACGGGCAATGTAGCCCTCGACCATCATGGATCCACGCATCAGGTTGCCCATCAGGCTGCCCACGGTGGAGAAGCGGCTGAGGGAGACCAGCGAACCGTGGTCGTGGTAGAGGTAGGGCTTCATCTCGCCGCCGTTCATCTTGGCCAGAATGTTCTTGAACGCCTGGCTGGCCATCTGGTGGGCAGACTGGGCGCGCGGCGGCACAAACTTGCCATCCGGCTGCGGGCAGGCAGCGCAGTCACCGATAACGAAGATGCTCTCGTCACGGGTAGTCTGCAGGGTCTCTTTCACCACCAGCTGGTTGATGCGGTTCGTCTCAAGACCAGCGATATCCTTCATGAAGTCAGGTGCCTTGATACCGGCCGCCCACACCATCAGATCCGCTTCAATCAGCTCGCCATCCTTGGTGTGCAGACCGTCGCTGGTCGCTTCGGTGATCATGGTGGCGGTACGCACGTCCACACCCAGCTTGACCAGCTCCTGATGGGCGGCGCCGCTGATGCGCTCCGGCAGAGCCGGCAGAATGCGCGGGCCCGCTTCCACCAGGGTCACCTTCAGGCTGTCGGTGGTGAGGTTCTTGAAGCCGTAGGCGTAGAGCTGCTCGACCGCATTGTAGAGCTCGGCAGAGAGCTCGACGCCGGTTGCGCCGCCGCCGACGATGGCAATCTTCACCTTGTCGCCCGGCTTATATTCGGTGGCGAACTGCAGGAAGCGGTTCATCATGCTGTTGTGGAAACGGTGCGCCTGGGAGGGGCTATCGAGGAAAATACAGTGATCCTTGATGCCCTTGGTGTTGAAGTCGTTGGAGACAGAACCGATGGCCATCACCAGATAGTCGTAGGGCAGTTCGCGCTCGTTGACCACGATGTCGCCATTGTCGTCGTGGATCGGGGCCAGCACGATGCGTTTATCGTCACGCTTGATGTCGGTCAGGGTGCCGAGCTGGAAGTCGAAACCGTGGTTCTTGGCGTGAGACTGGTAGCTCAGGGCATCGATGCCCGCGTCCATGGAGCCGGTGGCCACTTCGTGCAGCAGGGGTTTCCACAGGTGGGTGCGGTTGCGATCGACCAGAGTGATCTTGGCCTTGTTCTTCTTGCCAAGCTTGCGACCCAGACTGGTGGCCAGCTCCAGGCCACCGGCGCCGCCGCCTACAACGACAATATTCATCATGATGATTTTCCTCGGTTCCTCAAAACGAAAGGGAGCCATTGGCTCCCTAAAACGAAATCGGTCGACGTGATGGATCAGGCTTCTTTGAAGGCCTTCATCCGCTGCAGATGATGCGAGATATTTTTGAACTTATGAGTCTCGCGCTCATCCCACACGATGTCGTAATAGTTCTTCAATTCACGTTCAGTGTCCCGATTATCGCGCACTTCATCCTGAACGGAAAGGATACACAGGCAGTTTCCTGAATTTTTCTTACGAAATTCAGTTACACACTTGGTGCCAATATCGTCATATTCTTCCGGCCGGTCGATCTTGCCCTGCATGTTCTCTTCAGGATGGAGGTTGGGGTTGAAGATCACCTGGCGAATGCCGCACAGAAAGCCGATCCGCTCGCTCCAGTAGCCACCAAGACCCACGCCGCAGATCAGCGGTTTGGGATCGGTACTCATATCGAGCTGTTTTTTCACTTCCTTGAGCAGATGGCTCATATCATGACGGGGGTGAACCGTGCTGTAGTGCACGAAACGCACATCATCATCAATAAACTGCAACTGCAGCACTTTCTCGTGATTGCCTGGGCTGGTGGCATCAAAGCCATGCAGATAGATGATCATGGATAAGACCTCAGGATCTGTGTCGGTTTTATCGAAACTACCCCAGCGGCGGCCATGCGCGCCACCAAAACATCCAACTTTCTTGCTTTGGATCACGCCCCCGCCCCCGATTGCGCCCAGCAGCCCGCGAGCGCCGTCACATGCAGAGGGGCGCATTGCGAGCAACGTTATGGTGCCCGGCTATCAAAGTGAGATCACCAAACTGATAATGATAAACCCCTTACCAATCTGAGATGCCCCCACCTCCTTCCCCTGCCAACAGCCGGACACTTATCTGGCCGGTATGTGACTCATCCCGCAAAAACAAGGCGTTATCGCCAAACGTTTTCTCTCGTGAGTGGCGTTGTGCATGTTTTGTGCACTGACCCGTGCTGCACCGGATCCCTCTCACTACTGCCGAGGGATCTGGCACCTCTGTCAATACACGAGATCAATGACCGGGAAAGCTGCGGCTTTCACTATCTTGCCTGTAGCAGTTGCGCGGGCTTCAAGGAGTGATCTGTTCATGAACGAGACCAATCCCCCCTCCCCCCGACCGGGTGCGCGCAAGCGCCCGGTGGATGAAGTGGAGCGCATGCTCCCCATGGGCCAACTCTTTACCCTGGGCTTACAACATGTGCTGGTGATGTACGCCGGCGCCGTGGCGGTGCCACTGGTGATTGGCGGCAGTCTGGGGCTGCCCAAGGAGCAGATCTCCTACCTTATCAGTTCGGATCTCTTCTGCTGCGGCATCGTCACCCTGCTGCAATGTGTCGGGATTGGCCGCTTTGCCGGGATCCGGCTGCCGGTCATCATGTCGGTCACCTTTGCCGCCGTGATGCCGATGCTGGCCATCGGAGCCAACCCGGATCTGGGGCTGACGGGCATCTTCGGCGCCACCATTGCAGCCGGTATCATCTCGACCCTGCTGGTGCCGCTGATAGGTAGGTTGATGCCGCTCTTCCCCACCGTAGTGACCGGAGTGGTTATCACCTCCATCGGGATCAGCATTATGCAGGTGGGGATCGACTGGATGGCGGGGGGCAAGGGTAATCCGGAATATGGCAGCCTGCGCTATATCGGCACCAGCTTCCTGGTGCTCGTCTTTATCCTGTTGGTGACCCGCTTCACCAAGGGCTTTTTCAGCAATATCTCGGTGCTGCTCGGGATCATCTTCGGTTTCGTGGTGGCCATCGCCATGGGCGAAGTGAGCCTCGATGGCCTCGGCGAGGCAGCCTGGTTTGCCCCCATAGTGCCCTTCGCCTTCGGCTGGCCCACCTTCGATCCCATCTCCATCGCCACCCTGACGGTGATCATGCTCATCACCTTTATCGAATCCATGGGGATGTTTCTGGCCCTTGGCGACATCGTCGGCCATCCGGCCAGGCGCGGTGATATCGTGCGCGGGCTGCGGGTGGATGGCATCGGCACCATTATTGGTGGGATATTCAACAGCTTCCCCCACACCTCCTTCTCCCAGAATATCGGTCTGGTGAGCGTGACCGGAGTATCTAGTCGCTGGGTCTGTGTGATGTCGGGGGGGATACTGCTCGCCTTTGGCCTCATCCCCAAGATGTCGGTGCTAGTCGCCTCCATCCCGCCCTTCGTACTGGGGGGCGCCGGTATCGTCATGTTCGGTATGGTGCTGGCAACCGGGATCCGCATCCTGGCGCGCACCGATTACAACAGCAACCGCCACAACCTCTATATCGTCGCCATCAGTCTCGGAATTGGCATGATCCCGACGGTCTCCGGGAATTTTTTCCAGCAGCTTCCGGCGCAGCTACAACCGCTTTTTCATAGCGGTATCCTGCTGGCCACCATCAGTTCGGTGCTGCTCAACCTCTTCTTCAACGGCTATCAGCCGGATCTGACTCACCAGACCCGCCCCCTGTTCGTTGGCCCCATCAAACCGCAACAAAAGCAGGCATAACAAACAGGCCTCCGGACAGCGAGACTGTCCGGAGGCCTGTTGTTCATATCACCGCAGACCCAATCAGGCAGGCAACTGCGCGAAGCGCTCAACCGCATGCGCTACCTGTGCCAGACTCCCCTGCCAGAAGGCGGCCTCACGGATATCCTGCCCCAAATGCTTGGCTACCAGATCTTCGGCGCTCATCCGGCCGGTATCGCGCAACAAGGCGCGATAGGCTTCGGCAATGCCCTCTTCCCCCGCCGCCTTGCGGCTCATCAACTGCTGATAGACCCCGAGGCTGAACAGATAACCGAACAGATAGGGATAGTTGTAAAAGCCCAGCCCGGCGATGGAGAAGTGCGCCTTGGCCGCCCAGAACATGGGGTGATAGCGGGTCAGGCTCCCCTCATACCAGCGTCCCCACGCCTCGTCGGTCAACGCTTTGAGTCGCTCTGCGGATACATAACCCTGCGCCCGCTCGGCCACCAAGGCCTGCTCGAAATCGAAGCGAGCCGGGATATTGACCAGGAAGGTGGCCGCACCGTCGGCTTCGGCCCAGGCGATCGCCAACTGCTCTTCGGGACTTTCTGCCTGCTCGAACAGGGCGCAGCGCACCAGAGTCTCGGCAAAGATGGAGGCCGTTTCGGCCAGCGTCATGGGATAGCTGCGCTGGCTCATCGGCAGATCGCGAATGACCCAGTTGTGCCAGGCGTGGCCCAGCTCATGGGCCAGAGTGATGACGTTATCCATGGTGCCGGCATAGGTGACGAAGACCCGCGGTTCGACCGGTTCTGCAAACTTGGTGCAGTAGGCGCCGGTGCGGCGATTTGGCGTGGGCGCCGCATCAATCCACCCCTTCTCGGCCATCATGCGGGCAAACGCCCCCATCTCGGGATCGAAACGGCTAAAGGCATCGGCAATCAACTCGATCGCCTCATCAAAAGGAATGTCGCGGCTGCTGGAAGCAGGCGGCGGCGCAAAGAGATCCTCCGGCCCCAGATCGTCGAGACCAAGGCGCTCGGCCATCAGCTCTAGGGCGCGCTGGCCCAACCCACGGGCTCGCCAGGTTTCGCTCATCAGGGCATCGAGGGTGGCACGCTCGATATGGCTCTGGTGGCAGGAGAGATCCAGCGCATCGAGCAACCGGGTGTTGCCACGCTGGCGGGCCAGCTCCAGCCGCCAGCCGTTGAGGGCATTGAGGATGGCGGCCACCGTCTCCTGCTCTCCCTCCCAGCCAGCACTGATGGCATCAAAGGCTTCTAAACGCAGCGCACGTATCGGGCTGGAGAGCAGATTGCTCGCCTCGGCCAGCCCCATCTCGCGGCCATCAATGGTCAAGCGGATCTTGCCCACCAGATCGTTATAGAGGTTGCCCCAGGCGTGCAGACCATCGGTGCCCAGACCAATCACCAGCTGCTCCGCCGCCACCGGCAAGCGCTGATCCTGCAAACGACGCTCATGGCCCAAGCGGTACGCCTCCTCGCCGAGCAGCGGATCACTCATCAGCGCGGCAAATTCAACTTCCGGCAGCGCCAGCATCAGATCTTCCACCGGCGCCAGGGTCTTGAACAGATCGGCATTAAGGGCGCGGGCACGGGACGCCAGCTGTTTGGCCTGCGGATCCCGCGCATCCTGACTGCCGCGGCACGCGGCCAGAATGGCGACGTTCCAGCCGATATGGCGAATATCACGGGCGCGCAGCCGCACTTCCCGCAAGAAATCCAGCAGCGCTGCGTCATCGCCGCGCACCCCGTCCAGACCTGCCATATAACTGGCCAGATCTTCCAGCGCGTGGCGGGCAGCGCGCATGTCCGCTTCCAGCTCGGTGCTGTCGAGGCCCGGGTAGATATGGTCGTTATTCCACTGTTGTTGATACATAACTTCTCGCAAAGGCCTTTATCGGGAGGCACAACAGACCTGCGGGCAGCAAGTCCGACACCGGGCAACCCGACGGCCAAAAAATGAAGAGAGGAAAAAAGATAAAATGGCCCGCAAGCTCGCTTATCCCTTGGCCGGGGCAAGACGGCTCACCAGCGTCATCACAGCAACCAGCAGCAGACCCGCCACCACACCGGCCACGGCGTTGAGCAAGGTCGGCGTCACCGCCGCCAGTACGGCCCCTACAGTGGGCAGAGTGGCGACAACGGCGGCGGCACCTTCAATCAGGTGATGGGCAAAAGGCCAGCCATGCACCAGAATGCCGCCGCCCACCATAAACATGGCGATCGTCCCTACCAGCGCCAGCAGATGCATCAGCTTGGGCGCCGTACTCAGCAGTCCCTGCCCCACCGCGCGGCGCAGGGCGCTGCCATCAGGTTTTTGCAGCAAATGCAGGCCGATGTCATCGAGCTTGACGATCAGCCCCACCAGCCCGTAGACCCCAATGGTCATCAGCAGGGCGATGCCCGCCACTACCGAGAGCTGCAGCGCGAGGCTTGCTCCCTGTACCGTGCCAAGGGCGATGACGATGATCTCGGCAGAGAGAATAAAATCGGTGCGGATCGCCCCCTTCACCTTCTGCTGCTCAAACGCCACCAGATCATCAGGAATAGGAGCAGTGGATGCCTCACCTTCACTCGCCTCATGGGGCAGGAACTTGTGGGCCAGCTTCTCGGCCCCCTCAAAGCAGAGGTAGGCACCTCCCAGCATCAAGAGCGGCGTGATAAGCCAGGGCACCAGCGCACTGATGGCGATGGCGGCGGGCACCAGAATCAGCTTGTTGCGAAATGAGCCCTTGGCCACCGCCCACACCACCGGCAGCTCCCGATCGGCACGCACTCCGGAAACCTGCTCCGCGTTGAGGGCCAGATCATCCCCCAACACCCCGGCGGTCTTCTTCGCCGCCATCTTGGTCATCAGTGCCACGTCATCAAGCACGCTGGCGATATCATCGAGCAGGGCCAACAAACTGGTTCCAGCCATATCAAAGATCCCTTATATCAGTGAGAAACGTCTTCCCGAAAAATGTCTCGCGCTTGTTCACCACGACCTTGGTCATCAGCGCCACGTCATCAAGCACGCTGGCGATATCATCGAGCAGGGCCAACAAACTGGTTCCGGCCATATCAGAGATTCCTTATATCAGTGAGAACAACCCCGGGAGAGAGGTGTACGTCCCGATAACCACCGGGGTCAAGAGGGCCACCTCATGGCGATGGCAGGCCATCATCGGCCGAGCCAAGAATCCGGCGCTCGCCATCGGGGGGTTACGTCTTTCGGGCAAAAGATGGCACAGTGTAACGAGAAGCTGCCGTTTCGGCAGCACCCCTGAGCCATTTGTTCCTGGTTCCCTCTGAATCACATCAAGGAGTTCCCATGCCACCCTGGCAACCTCTGATCGATTTCTGGTTTGGCGACGAAGCCGATGACGTCCTGCGGGCCACACGGCAAGCCCCGCTCTGGTGGGGCAAAAGCAGCGAAACGGATGCCCTGCTGGCCAGCCGCTTTGGCGAGCTGGCAGAGGCCGCAGCCAAGGGCAGTCTCGCCCACTGGGCCGATCTCCCCAGCGGTCGGCTGGCGCTGATCCTGCTGCTCGACCAGTTGCCCCGCAATATCCATCGCGGCACGCCTGCAGCCTTTGCCCGGGATCCGCTGGCACGGGATCTCTGCCTGAAAGGGCTGTCCATCGGGGCGGACAAATCCCTCTCACCACTGGAGCGGGTCTTCTTCTATCTGCCGCTGGAGCATGCCGAATCCCGGGAGCAGCAGGCCAGAAGTGTGGCGCTGTTCGAGGCACTGGCTGCCGAGCAAGCTGGCACACCGGCGCAGGCGACCTTTGCCGGATTTGCCGACTTTGCCCGCCGCCATCAGGTGATCATCGAACACTTTGGCCGCTTCCCCCACCGCAACGACATTCTGGGTCGCACCAGCACACCGGAAGAGGCGACATTTTTGCAGCAACCGGGCTCGGGCTTCTAAGCAGGCCATATAAAAAATCCCCGCCAGCTAGCTGGCGGGGATAGCAGATGGATAACAACTCTCGGCGTTACTGAATGCGATAGCGGGATATCTGCTGGTGGATGCTCTCGGTGGTGACATTGAGCTCCTCGGCTGCGGCTGAGGTCTCCTCCGCGGTGCTGCTGGTTTGCTGCACGACCTGAGCAATCTGCTCTACCTGGTGAGCGATCGACTCGGCGGCCGAACTCTGCTCGCGGATGGCATTGGTGATCTCGCCCACCTGCTCCATCACCCGGTGCGACGCACTGCGGATCTCGGCAATAATGGCGCCACTCTCGGTAGCCATGTTGACCCCCTGGCTCACCTTCTCCTCCACCAGATGCATGCGGGAGACCGTATTGTTCGACTCCTGCTGGATCGCCTCTACAGTGGCAGATATCTCCTGAGTGGATTGGGCTGTGCGCTCAGCCAGTTTGCGCACTTCATCTGCCACCACCGCAAAGCCACGGCCGGACTCCCCGGCCCTCGCCGCCTCAATGGCCGCGTTCAAGGCCAGCAAGTTGGTCTGCCCCGCCACATCACGGATCACGTTGACCACACCGCCAATGCGCGAAATGCCCTCACCCAGCGCAATGACCTCGGCCGAGGCCTGCCGAATGGAGTCGGCGATCTCGTTGATGGCATGAACGGTACGATCTATGGTTCTGCTTCCTTCGCTAGCCAGCTGCCCCGACTCATTGGTGATACGGCTCGTCTCCTGAGTACGCTGGGAGATATCTGTGATGCTGACCGTCATCTCTTCCACACCGGCGGCTATCAGACTGGTGGCATCATTGGCCTGATTAGCCGAGCTGGCCAGGTGCTGCGCTGCCTGAGAGAGGGATTCGGCAGTGCTCTTGATCTGCAAGCTGCCGACGGAAAATTCGGTAAATGTCTGTTGCAGCGTATCGAGCAATCGGTTGACCGCATTGAGGGTCAGACCAATCTCATCCTGCTGTTTCACATCCGCTCTGAGGGTAAAGTTGAGGTCGCGCTGGATCCGGGTCAGGGTATCCATGGCGGTGCGAAGGGGATTGGCCACCTGATTGAACAACCAGACAAACAGCCCCATCGTCAGCACGGTGGCACCACCGGCGATAAACAACAGGGTTTGCAGGCTGTTGTCATAATTCTCCTGGCCCTGCTTCTTGAGCGCCAGTCCCAAATCCATATTGAAGTTGACATGAAGCTCGATTGCCTTGGCAAACTGCTGGAACACTCTGGTGGCTTCTCCCGCCAACATGTCCCTGGCTTCATCGTTCTTGTTTTGTCTGGAGAGCTGCAGAACCTTGTCTATCTCCTGATAATATTGCGCAATAAGGCGCTGATCATCGTCGGTCAGGCGGCGATCTTCGTCATTGGAGAGCATCTCGGCCTTATATTTGTCCAACAACGAATTAATCTGTTTGCGTTTATCGGCAATGTCCGTCTCTATCTGCTGCATCTTGTCATTGTCGGTGTTGAGGATATGGCTCTGCACCCGTGAGTGCAGCTCATAGAAGACCGCCTGCACCTCCTTGATCAATGAAATACTGGGCACCGTATTGTCCGTCACATAGCTCAAGTCTCGATTGCCAGCCCCAAGGCGATTAATACTGAACCAACTGAGAAAAATGAGCGTCAGCATCACCAGCAGCGCTATCAGTTGCAGTCGACGAGCAATGTTCATAACCGTACACTCCAGATGGAAACTATCTAGCAGTGTAGACGAGCCATAAACAACAACGGCCCGCATTGGCGGGCCGTTGTTGTTTATTTTTCATAGCGTTGTGATCAGGCCTTGGCTGGCTCACTCTCACCCAGCGCGACGGTGTCACCCAAGCTGTCTTCGGTCTTGGCAACCACGCTGGCGGCGATGGCGTTGCCCAGCACGTTGGTGGCAGAGCGGCCCATATCGAGGAAATGGTCGATCCCCAGCAGCAGCAGGATGCCAGCTTCCGGAATATGGAACTGGTTCAGGGTCGCGGCAATCACCACCAGAGAGGCACGCGGTACCCCGGCCATCCCCTTGGAGGTGACCATCAGCAGCAGCAGCATGGTGATCTGCTGGGCCATGGAGAGCTCGATTCCATACGCTTGGGCAATGAACATCACCGCGAAGGTGCAGTACATCATGGAGCCGTCGAGGTTGAAGGAGTAACCCATCGGCAGCACGAAGCTGGCAATGCGCTTGTCACAACCGAACTTCTCCAGACGATCCAGGGTCTTCGGATAGGCGGCTTCAGAGCTGGCGGTCGAGAAGGCGAGCAGGATGGGTTCGCGGATCATCGCCAGCAGCTTGATGACACGACCACGCAGGAAGACGCTGCCCATGGCGATCAGCAGCAGCCAGAGGCAGGCCAGCGCGATGTAGAACTGGGCCATAAAGCTGCCGTAGGTAACCAGAATACCCAGCCCCTCTTTGGCCACCATGGCGGCGATGGCGCCAAATACCGCGAACGGCGCAAAGTTCATCACGTAACCGGTCACTTTCAGCATGATCTCGGCAGCGCTGGCCATCAGCACCACCACCGGCTTGGCCAGATCGCCGAGCGCAGCGGCGGCCAGACCGAAGAAGAGTGAGAAGACCACGATCTGCAGGATCTCGTTGGTGGCCATTGCCTCTACCACGCTTTTGGGGATGGCGTGGGTCACGAAATCTTTCAGGGTAATGGCACCGGCAGCAATGCCCGAGCTGGCGGTGTCATTGGGCAGGGAGAGCGAAAGCCCCACACCCGGCTGCATCAGGGTCACCATCACCAGACCCAGGCTCAGGGACATCAGGGAGGCCAGCATAAACCAGCCGAGGGTCTTGGCACCGATACGCCCCACGGTGCGGGTGTCGCCCATCTTGGCGATACCGACCACCAGGGTGGTGAAGACCAGGGGAGCGATGATCATCTTGATCAGTCGCAGGAAGATATCGGTCAGGATCGTGATGTTATTGGCAAAATCCGCAGCCTGATCTGCGGCAAACATGCGATAGCCCTGGCCGGTGAGGATGCCAAACATCATGGAGATGAGGATGGCGACCGTCAGTTTATTCATTTTCATGGGGGAGTCCCGGTTTTGATTGGTGCAAGCCGTAAACGGTGGCATGGGAGCCACAACAGTCCGTTTTTGTGATCCGAGCCGTTGATTCCTGGCGGCTGGTATGCTGGGAGAATGCCTAAAAGCAGGGGGTAAATCTAGAGGCTTTCTCCAGAATTTTATCCTGCCATTAGGTGTATGTGATATAGATCTTGCAAACCACCAATATTAATCACTGTTTATTTTGATTTCAGCGAGATATTTCGCATCCAGAGTTCGCTCATCGAGTGCCCGTGGCAACAGGCGAAAAGTGAGCAGCGCCGAGATGGTATGCTGCACCTGCATCTGGGCCATAAAGAGATCCGGTTCATCCTCGTCAAAGCCGAAGATCGGCCGTGATGGGGTCACCCTGACGGCATCGCGGTTAATGGTCAGCTCATCGACCTTGAGCCAGGAGTAACCCTCTGCCAGTGCCAGCTCCCCTGCCCGCTTGAGCACATATTTGCGGGCGGTCTCCCTGTCCACCAGATCGTTGCCAACAAACTCCAGCTGCCACTTGTCCGGGCCAAGCCGGGTCTGGGAAAAACCGGTCTGGCCGTTCCAGAATGACTTTTCACTCTGGTAAGGGGTGGCGCAGCCCACCAGCAGCAGGGTGAGCATCAGCAGACAACAGGGTTTAGATACGGATGCAGACACGAGAGGCCTCGCCAGGCAAATGAGCAACAGAGTTGTTACTACACCATAAAGCGCGGTGACTGCACAATCTGCTCACGCCAGCAGCGACCAGCGTGCATCACCACAGGCTTCACGCCTGTGCGGCGAATCGCAGGCAAAAGAAAAGGCCTTGTCGTTTGACAAGGCCTTTACCGGGGAATTTGGTCGGTGTGAGAGGATTCGAACCTCCGACCCTCTACACCCCATGCAGATGCGCTACCTGGCTGCGCTACACACCGACGGAGTCAGCTCGGCTGACGGGGGCAGAGTTTATGGAGATGACCCTGCCCTGTCAACAGGGAAACGCCGCCAATTCCTCGGCCACGGTGCGTTCGCCTGCTTTGCGAACAATCAGCGGTTAAAGGTCAGCCGCTTGCCCAGGATCTGGTCAGTCACCTGCCCGTTTTGCCAGGCGATCTGGCCATTCACCAGCGTCATCTCCACCGTGCTGTGGAAGCGGTAGCCGTTGAAGGGTGACCAGCCACAGTGGTAGAGGATGTTGTCGTCGTTGACCACATAGGGCTTGCCCAGATCCAACAGCACCAGATCGGCGAAGTAGCCCTCGCGGATATAACCGCGATCCTGCACCTGGAAGCGCTCGGCTACCGCGTGGGAGGTCTTCTTGACGATAGTCTCCAGGGTAAACACGCCGTTGTGGTAGAGCTCCAGCAGCGCCTGCAAAGAGTGCTGCACCAGCGGTACGCCGGACGGCGCCTTGAAGTAGCTGTTCTGCTTCTCTTCCCAGGTGTGGGGCGCGTGGTCGGTGGCGATGATGTCGAGCACGTCGTTGCGTACCGCATCCAGCAGTGCCTGCTGGTCGGCGGCACTCTTCACCGCAGGGTTGCACTTGATCAGGCTGCCCTGGGTCTCGTAATCGGCTTCATTGAAGAAGAGGTGGTGAACGCACACCTCGGCGGTGATGTTCTTGTCCTTCAGCTCGCTCAGGTCGTGGCTGGCGGTAAACAGCGACAGCTCCTTGGCCGAGGTCAGATGCAGCACATGCAGCTTGGCACCGTATTTTTTCGCCAGCGCCACCGCCATGCTGGAGGATTTGTAGCACGCCTCGTCACTGCGAATGCGGCCGTGCTCGCCCATCGGCACATTCTCGCCCCACTTGGCTCGCGCCGCCTCTTCGGCCTTGGCGATGGTCGGGGTGTCTTCGCAGTGGGTGACGATCATCACCGGACTTTCGCGGAAGATGGCCGCCAGGGTCTCCTGATTGTCCACCAGCATGTTGCCGGTCGAAGAGCCCATAAACACCTTGACCCCGCAGGACTGCTTGGGGTCGAGACGCTTGATCTCTGCAAGGTTGTCGTTGGTAGCACCGAGATAGAAGCTGTAGTTGGCGACGGAGGAGTTGGCGGCGATCTGGTATTTGGCTTCGAGGGCGTCGAGGGTGGTGGTCTGGGGATTGACGTTGGGCATTTCCATGAAACTGGTGGTGCCACCGGCGACGGCGGCACGGGATTCGCTGGCAATAGTCCCCTTGTGGGTCAATCCCGGCTCCCGGAAGTGGACCTGATCATCGATCATTCCGGGGATGAGATGACGACCTGCGGCATCGATAACCAGCGCATCGGGCGCCTCGATATCCGGGGCAATGCGGGCAATCCGTTCCCCCTCGATCAACACATCGGAGGCATAGATGCGGCCTTCGTTGACCAGGGTGGCATTTTTGATAAGCAGTTTGTTCATGGGGGGTTCCAGTTCCTTTGCCGATAATCGCGGGTCATAATAGCGCAAAACTGCCCTTTCTCTGTAGCAAGGCCTGACTGATGAAGTTATTTGTAAGAGATTTGACCGTGATCGACTCCAGCTACCTGTGCGAACGCCGCGGCATGGTGGGCGAGAGCTGGCTGGTAGATATCGAAATGAGCGGTGAGCTGAACGAAATGAGCATGCTGCTGGACTTTGGCCGGGTAAAGAAGCTGATCAAGTCGATCATCGATGAAGAGGTGGACCACAAGCTGCTGGTGCCGACAGAGTGCCCGCTGATCCACGTCGAGACACTGGATGGCGACGAAAGCACAGTGGATCTGCTGCGCCAGGGGCGCTCCATCCATCTGCGCTGCCCATCCCAGGGCTTCGCCTTTATCCCGGCACCGCAAGTTGATAAAGAGTCGGTGACCCGCTACCTGCTGGCGGTACTGGCCAAACGGCTACCGGGCAATATCAAGGATCTCTCCCTGACCCTGCGTCAGGAGGCGATCACCGGTGCCTTCTACCACTACAGCCACGGCCTGAAAAAGCACGATGGCAACTGCCAGCGCATCGCCCACGGCCACCGCTCCCCCATCGAGATCCACGTCGATGGTGAGCGCGACCAGGAGCTTGAGTTCAACTGGGCCGAACGCTGGGGCGATATCTACCTCGGCACCGAAGAGGACAAGGTGGCACTGACCGAGCTCACCTTGAACCCCCGCGCCAATGCCCAGCTTGGCGAGCATCACACCGGCTTCAAATATATGGCGCCCCAGGGGCTGTTCCAGCTGGCCATCCCCACCGCCGAGGTAGAGATGATCGACACCGACACCACGGTCGAGCTGCTGGCCTGCTACATCGCCCGCGAAGTGAAGAAGATGGTGGGCGACAAGTTCGTCAAGATTGTCGCTTATGAAGGGGTCGGCAAGGGCGCCATCGCCTACGCGTAATTCCTGCGTTGACTACCGCAATAACAAGGCCCCGCATCTGCGGGGCCTTGTTGTTTCAACTCTCGACCATCAGGCGCTGAGGCGGAAGCGCTTGACCAGGCTCTCCTGCTGCTCGGCAAGGGAGTCCAGCTGCTGGCTGGTCTCGGCTACCCGCTCAATCCCCTGATAGTTGAGATCCGAGATATCGGAGATGCGGTTGAGGTTGGTGGCAATGTCGGCGCTGGTGGCCTGCTGCTGCTCAGCGGCAGAGGCGATCTGGCTCGACATGTCGCTGATCAGCACCACAATCCCCTGCACCTCCTCCATGGCGTTGTTGGCGTGGGAGCTCTGTTCGACGCAACTGTCCATCTCGCGGGAGCACTCCTGCATCACGGTTACCGCCTTGGCGACCCCCTGCTGCAGGTTCTCGATCATGGTCTGGATCTCGCTTGTGGACTGGGCGGTGCGGCCCGCCAGACTGCGCACCTCATCCGCCACCACCGCAAATCCGCGCCCCTGCTCGCCGGCCCGCGCCGCCTCAATGGCCGCGTTGAGAGCCAACAGGTTGGTCTGCTCGGCAATGCCGCGAATGACATCGAGGATGTTGCCTATCTGGCTGCTCATGGCGCTCACATCACCAATCACCTTGCCGGTCTGTTGCAGCTTGCCCGCCAGCTGATGGGTGGTGGTGATATTGCCCGCCATCACCTTGCGTCCCATCTCGGAGGCCTTCTCCACATCCATCACTCGCTCCAGAGTCTGGTTGGCGGCCTGCGCCACTTCCCGCACCGATGCCTCCATCTGGGTCATGGCGGCGGCGACCGAGGCGGTCTCCTGTCGCTGTTTCTCCAGATCCGCCCGCACCGATTCGGTGGTGCGACGGTTGCCGTGGGCGGCATCGTTAAGCTGGGCCGATGCTTGTGAAAGCTGCGCCAGTACCTCCCCCATCTGGGCGATCAGCAGGTTGATCTGGCTGCCCAGCTGACCAAATTCATTCTTGCTCTGAAAACCGATGCGCTGGGTCATGTCGCCCTGGGTTACTTCGGTCAGCACCCGCAGCAACTCCCTGAGCGGACGGCGAATGGCCTTGCCCAGGGTATAAGCCACCAGCATGGCAATCAGGATGGCGACCGCTATGCTGGCTCCCTGAGTCAGGGTGCTCTGGCTCTGTGCGGCTTTGGCATGCTGAATGCTCTGGTTCATCAGTTGCTGGCTCTGATCGGTGATCCGCTCAAGCCGATCCTGAATTGCCACGATGAGCGCACTCGCCTGCTTGCTCTTCTCCCGCATCTGCTCCTGCTGTTGCATCAGCGCCAGATACTGGGCCAGGACACCTTCATTACCGGTCGTATCGCGCACGAAACCGTGGACGTAGTGACCCATGTTGTTGTCGAAATCCTTGAGCTCACCCTGCAGATCCTTGATGGTGCTGTTGAACCCCTCGATCTGCATCCTGTTGCGCTTGAGCGCAGCTTCAATGGGGGCCGGAATGCTCTGGTTGAGGGCATCCATGGTGGAGAGTTCGATAGCGGAAAGCTTGGTGGTCAGGGTCTCGGAGAGCATCTTGATGAAGCTGTCGTCGATGGTGATCATCATGTCCCCCAGACTCTTCTTGAACTGGGGCAAGCTGACCTGAAACTGCCCCTTGGCCAGATTGACCTTGTGCAATCGGGTGAGCAGCGCCTCGTGTTCGCCCGGCAGGGTATCGGTCAGTTGCAGGTAGCTGTCGACCTGCTGGCTCAGAGTGCCCATCTCCCCTTGCAGTTCGGGGTGGTGGGCGACCTGCTGGCGCAAGGCATCGAGGCTCTTGCCCACCGCGGCCTTGGCCTGTTTCAGTTCGGCCACTTCGGCAGGCAGCAGTTTGGGGTCCTGCTCGGTGAGCACATCCCCCAGCCACTTGTTGGCACTAAGCAGGGTGATCTGGGTCTGGCTGCTGGCAATCACCAGCGGCATAGACTGCCGGGTCACCTGTTCCAGCGCTCCCCCCAGGGTATTCTGACTACGAAATGTGAGTAGTGAACTGGCCACCATCACGGCCACCAGGATCGCGAAGCCAAGGTAGACTCGCTGCAAGATGGAGAGATCCGACATTGTTTGTTTCATTATTGTCCCGCTGTATATGCAAAAGTCCCTTGCCTGAGTACCCCGTCCTTTTGATACCCTGCAGACCCCTGAACAGGCGCTGCAGATGACGTCCCTCTGGCTATCGGTATTCTTAACAATAACTGAAGGGAATGGGACATCAGCTGTGTCAAATCTCGGCTTGTGTCACACTTGACGCGCTGCTCGCCTTCTTTCGGGAGCCGCTTGGGATGCAAGTTCAATTTTCTTTTTCATATAAGGGAGTTAGCCATGGCGCAAGAAACCATTTTCAGCAAAATCATCCGTAAAGAGATCCCTGCCGACATCCTTTATCAAGACGATCTGGTCACCGCATTCCGGGATATCCAGCCCAAGGCCAAGACCCATATCCTGATCATCCCGAATGTGCTGATCCCCACCGTCAATGACGTGGAAGCCGAACATGAACTGGCCCTTGGCCGGATGTTCACCGTGGCCCGCAAGCTGGCAAGCGATGCGGGCATCGCCGAAGATGGCTACCGCCTCATCATGAACTGCAACCGCCACGGTGGGCAGGAGGTCTACCACATCCACCTGCATCTGGTCGGCGGCGAGCCGTTGGGACCGCTGCTCAGCCTGTAATGAATCGCAACGCCTCAACCTGCCGCAGCGCCCTGTTGCTCTGCGGCGCCCTGCTGTTGCTGGGGGGCTGCGCCTCCCACTGGCAGGATATGTTTGTCTCCTACTCCGACCAGATGGTGCCCTTGCGCAACCAGCTGCTGCTGGGCCATGCCGCCGAGGCGCTGCCCGAAGTGCGCGACTCCACCCTCGGCGATGACACCTTTGTCCTCGATCGCCTTGAACAGGGGCGTATCGCCTGGCTGGCGGGGCAAGATGCGGACAGCAAGCAGGCGTTCACCGCCGCCGACAGCCGCCTTCAGTGGGAAGACAATCAGGCCGAATACCGGCTCAGTCACGGGCTCGATCAGGTGGGCAGCCTGCTTACCAACGACCAGTCGATGGCCTATCTCACCCCCGATTACGAACGCACCATGCTGCACCACTATCTGGCCCTCAACTACCTGCAACGGGGAGATGCCGATGGCGCCTTGGTGGAGGTACGCCGGGCCAATCAGGTGCAGGAGCAGGCCCTGAAACGGCGAGCCGATGAGGTACGCAAAGCGAAGGATGAGAGCGAAGAGGCCGAAGCAGAAGGCGAGATACGCCAGCTGATGTCGCGCGGCGCACCGGATCTCGACCGGTTGATCGGCAAGGTCAAGAACGGTTTTCAGAACGCCTACACCTTCTACTTTTCCGCCGTGCTCTATGAGGCGGCCGGGGATCTCAACGATGCCTGGGTCGACTATCAGCGCGGCTACCAGATAGCGCCAGACAACCGCAGCCTGCAAGATGCCTTGTTGCGTCTGGCGCGGCTGCGTGGCTCACCGGACGAGATCCGCGAGACCGAGAAAAAGATAGGCCGCAAAGCGCCGCCGCTTGCAAAAGATCAAGGCCAACTGGTGGTGCTGTTTGAAGATGGTTTGATCCCGGCACGGCGAGAACTGTTCCTGCCGCTCCCCATTTCCACCTCCCGCGGCGATTTTCGCACCTTTACCGTCGCCATCCCCTATTACGATAATCGGGCCAGCGACACCGGCCCGCTGACGGTGGAAGTCGGCAAGCGGGCCTGGCAGACCAGCGAGCTGGTCAGGCTGGAAGCGCTGGCCGCCAAAGATCTGCAAGAGCGGCTGCCCGGCATGCTGACCCGCCAGGCGCTGCGACTGGTGGCCAAGGAGCAGATGCGCCGCACCGCCGCCAAAGAGGGAGGGGATGTGGGCAATATTCTGGTGGGGATCTTCAACACCCTCTCCGAGCGGGCCGATACCCGCAGCTGGCTGACGCTGCCAGCTCAGGCATCGAGCTGGCAGGGAATGGTGCCAGCAAGTGACATCAACCTCACCCTGAGCGCGGGGGCGGCGCAGCGGCAATTGCCGCTCACCATCCACAAGGGCCGCACCACCCTGGTCTGGGTACAGCGCCTCGGCGCCGGCCTGACCACCCGGGTGATGCCGCTCTGAGCAAGCGGCAAAGAGAGATGAGCAAGACGATTAACCGGGCAGCCCCAGTGCTACCCCACTCACTCCAATTAAGGAGAGCAAGATGAAAGCATACGGGTTGGCCCTCGGGCTCGCGCTGCTGCTGACCGGCTGCGCCACCAACACCTCCGGCGTGGCGCTCTATGGCCCGGCGGGCGGTGCACCCACGCTGGAGCAGCATCAAAACGTCAACGTTACCCTGACCGAGCTGAGCCGCCGCCAGCAAAATGGCCTGCTGCAGGTCAATGTGGCCGCCGCCAGCACCCAGCGCGGCGATAACAAGCTGCAATATATCTTCTATTGGTATGATGAGGCTGGTCAGGAGGTCGCCAGCGATGGCCGCGGCTGGACCCCCATCAAGCTGCATGGCTATCAGACCCGCACCCTCTCGGCCCTGGCGCCCAGCCCGGCGGCGCAGGGTTACCGGATTTACGTACGCGAAGTGATTGAGGAATCCTACTGATGAAAATGAATCATGCCCTGCTGATCCTGACCGGCGCGCTGCTGCTGGGCGGCTGCTCCAGCACCACCGTCAGCTATGGCGATCCCACTGAAACCGAAACCGTCACCGTCGATTACGGCTCAAGCGATCTGCAGGCCATCGCCGACAAGATGGCGGACTCCATGCTCGCCTCCCCTGCCACCAGCGAGATCACCGCAGGCGGTCGTCCGGTGATGTTTATGGACTCCATCCGCAACAAGACCTCCGAGCACATCGATACCGAAGCCATCACCGATACCATCCGCACCAAGCTGCTGCGGGCCGGCAAGTTCCGCTTCGTCGACATGAGCAAGGTGGCCGCAGTCAAGCAGCAGCTCGAATACCAGCAGAGCAGCGGCATGGTGGATCCTGCCTCCATGGTGCGGCTTGGCAAACAGACCGGTGCCCGCTACATGGTCTATGGCAACCTCGCCAGCATCGTCAAGGACAATGGCAAGGTGAAGGATGTCTACTACCAGATGACCATGAACCTGATGGATCTGCAAAACGGCGAACTGCTGTGGGCCGATCAGAAAGAGATCCGCAAACAGGCGAAGAAATCCACCTTTGGCTGGTAACAGGCTCCCGGTGACAGGCAACTGTGATCCGCTACTGGCCAGCCTGCCCGCCCCCTGGCGGGAGGGGCAGCTGGAACCACTCGGGTTAGGCCTGACCAACTGCAACTATCGACTGCGCCTCCCCTCGGGGCGCAGTTACTTTTTGCGTCAGGGCCACTCCGACCCGGTGCGCCTTGGTATCGACCGTCCCACCGAGTGGCAGCTTTATCAGGGGGCGATAGCCGAAGGACTAGCGCTGCCTTGCCACTATGGCGATCCCGCCAGCGGTCTGATGCTGCTCGAATGGTGCGATGAGCCAAACTGGGTGCACGCGGCGCCACCGGCAGTCGATCAGCCCCGTCTGCTAGCTGAGGTGCTGCGCAAGCTCCATCGCCTGCCGCTACCTGCGGTGGTGATGGCGGTGCGAGCCCACGCGGCGGGCTATCGCGCCCGACTGGCACACATCCCCTCCTGGCTGCCCGCCCTGGAGCGGAGCTTGCTCGTCAGCAGTGAGCCAAATGATTGCTGGCGCCCTTGCCACCATGATCTCAATCCGGCTAACTTGTTGGGAAGCAAACCCTGGGTCATCGACTGGGAGTATGGCGCGGCAGGTCACCCCGGCTTTGAGCTCGCCAGCATCCAGCGCACCCATGAGTGGCCCGCCGAGCGGCGCGACGAGCTGGAAGCGCACTATCTGCAGGCCGTGCCGCGCCACCAGTGGCCCGATTTTCAGAGCGAGGCATTTTTACCCTGGGTCGACTATATCGGCCTGCTCTGGGCCCTGCTGATGGCAGAGCAACAGCCCTCACTCGACTATGACACCCTGATCGCCATCAACCGGCAACGACTGGAGTAACAGATGATAAACAAGGTGCGCTGGCACAAGCCGAAAACCTGGGGTCTGCTGCTGATCGGCCTGCTGCTGACCGGCTGCTCCACCCGAGTGATCTACTACTGGCTCGATACCGCCATCATCTGGCAGCTGGATGACTACTTTGCCCTCTCCTATTCGCAGAAGGATCTGCTCAGCCGTGAAGTGAAGGGGCTGATGGCCTGGCATCGCCAGCACGAGCTGCCGCGCTACGCCAAGGATCTCGACGCGCTGGCCAAGGCAGTGGCCAGCCCCATGACGCCGGAGCAGATCTCGATCAATCTCGATGCGGTGCAGCAGAGCCTGACCCGCACGCTGGAAAACACTATCCCCCGCGCGGTCAGGCTGGCGCGCACCCTGACCGACGGGCAGGTGGCCCGCTTCATGACCGATCGGGTCAAGCGGCAACAGGAGCGGCAAAAGGACTTTGCCACTGAGCCCAGAGAGCAGATGCTGGCAGAGTTTCGCGACAAGATGAACAAGCGGCTCGAGTTCTGGATTGGCGAGGTGAAACCGGCACAGGCGCCACTGGTGGCCCAGTGGGCCGAATGGCAATACGAGCTGATGCCCCCCTGGCTCGAGTTTCAGGAGTCCTGGACCCAGGAGCTGGACAGGCTGATGAAGCAGCGCCAGAGTCCCGACTTTACCCGCGAGCTGACCAACCTGCTGGCCGAGGGGGATGGGCTGATGGATGGCCGCTTTACCGGCTATACCGAACAGTCGCGCCAGCGTACCGTCAACTGGCTGAGCGCCATGAGCCAGTCGCTGGATATCTCTCAGCGGGCCCATCTCTACTCCCTGCTTAAGGGTTATGCCCGCGACTTCAAGCAGATGAGCGGCAGCTGACAGCCAGCACCGAATGGTGCCATGTGCCCGGGGCAACCTTGTTCAAACCGGGCGCTTATGGTAGTTTGCCCTTCCTATTTATCGGGAATTAACTTTTTGCGCCTTATCGACAAAGTAAAACTGGTGCTGGTAACTCTGGTTATCGCCCTCACCCTGCTTTGTTCCATCGCCCGAATGGAAGGCCCGCTGCTACCCGCATCTCCCCAGAGTGAACAGCAGCAGACTCAGGTGTTCAATCAGCTTAGCGACAGCGATGATGGCATCATCAAGTTTGTCGGCAGCCATCAGAATCACCTGCTGCGTCTCGAACAATCCCTGCGCAGTGACAACCAGCCCAAGAGTGTGGTCTACGAGCTGATCCAGAGCTGGTCGGCCCAGGCCATCCTGCTGTTACTGCTCGGCTGGCTGATGCTGGCCCCCGAGCTCTATCACAAACAGAGTTTTCGCGATCGCTTCGGTGCGATCCATCGGCGCCATCTACAGCGCCAACATCTGCAATACCGCTTCACCCAGAGCTATCTGAACGCCTGACCCCGGAGGGGCTGGCACATCCACTGTTTGCTCATCTCCTCTTCCTGACGGATCCGGCGACTGCCTGATCCGCATCTGATGCATCCCATTTTTTGCGCCTTGCCGAGCCTTGTTGCTATCGGCCCGGGCACCATTCTCCTGACAGAGGCTTGTTTGCCATGAGAAAGAGCAATCGCACCGTTCTCAACCGCATGAGCAAGTGGCAGTACGCACTGCTGCTGTTGATGCTGTTGACCTTTACCTTTTACTCCCTGCCCACCTTTTTTGGTGAGCAGCCCTCCCTCGGCCTGCACGGACAGCAGCGCCTGACCCCCCAGCAACAGATGTTGCTGAGCGACAAGCACCTGACCCCGATCAAGGTCATTGAGCAACCTGAGCGGGTCGAGCTGGTCTTTGCCAGCCAGGGCGAGCAGCAGCGCGCAAAGCAGTTGCTGGAGCAGCAAGGGGTCGACAGTGCCGCCCTGACCCTAGAGTTTCACTCCAACGCGCCGACCTGGATCACCCGCCTCGGCGCCGATCCCATCAAGCTGGGACTGGACCTGCGTGGCGGCTCCCAGCTGCTTATCGGGGTGGACGTGGACTTTGTCATCGACAATCAGACCAAGAATCTGGTGGATACCCTGCGCACCCGCTTCCGTGAAGCCAATCTGCGCGGCGCCAGCGTCACGCGCAGCGCACAGGGCGCGGTAGCCGTCACCCTGCCGGAGGTCGCCGAACAGGAGAGCTGGCTCGCCATCATCAAGGAGAGTGCCGGTACCCGACAGGATCAGTGGAAGCTGACCCGCTCCGGCAATGATCTGAAACTGGTGCTGAGCGATGCTGAGCGCACCCTGCTGGTCAACAACGCCGTGACCCAGAACCTGTCGATCCTGAAAAAACGGATCAACGAACTCGGCATCGTCGAGGCCTCGGTGGTTCGTCAGGGGCAGGATGGTATCCGTATCGAACTGCCCGGGGTGCACAACCCCAAGCAGGCGAAAGAGGTGATCGGGGCCACCGCCTCGCTGGCCTTCTACGAGGCCAAAGCCGATAGCCATTTCTATATCGCCGATCGCAACGGTCAGGCCGTCGGCATGGCACGCAAGCCGGTGCTGACCGGCGAGCACATCGTCGATGCCCGCGCCAATATGGGCGAGATGGGTCAACCCCAGGTCAATATCGTGCTTGACACCCTGGGTGGCAGCAAGATGAACCAGTTCAGCCGCCAGCATGTGGGCAAGCCGATGGCGACCGTCTTCACCGAGTACAAGACCAACGCCCAGGGAAAACTGCGCGCCCAGAGCGAGGTGATCAACGTCGCCACCATCCAGACCGCCCTTGGCAACCAGTTCCGCATCACCGGTATTGGCAGTCTGCCGGAAGCGCAAGAGCTGGCCATGCTGCTGCGTGCCGGCGCCCTCACCGCCCCTCTCAAGATCCTGGAAGAACGCAGTATTGGCCCGACGCTGGGGATGCAGAATATCGAGGCGGGCTTCACCGCACTGGCCTTCGGTATGGCAGGCATGATGCTGTTTATGATGGCCTGGTACCGCAAATTCGGCTGGGTTGCCATCACGGCGCTGGTCGCCAACCTGTTGATGCAGGTCGGCATGCTGGCAGTGCTGCCGGGCGCCGTGCTGACCCTGCCGGGGATCGCCGGTCTGGTGCTGACGGTGGGCATGGCGGTGGATACCCATGTGCTGATCTTCGAGCGGATCAGGGACCGTCTGCGAGAAGGGGGCTCATTGGCCAACGCCATCGACTTTGGCTATCGCTCGGCCTTCCACACCATTTTCGATGCCAACATCACCACCCTCATCTGCGCCGTGGTGCTCTACTCCATCGGCTCCGGGCCGCTGCAGGGCTTCTCCATCACCCTCATTCTGGGTCTGCTCTCCAGCATGCTCACCGGGATCTGGGGAACGCGCGCCATCATCAATCCCCTGTGGGGACGCAGCAACGAGCGCACGCTGAAGGTGTAACGGGACAGCAATCCCTCTGATGAGCGGCTTTGGCTGCGCCATCGGCCATGGATATGGCCGGAGCGGCCAAAGCAGAACACTATTTCCCGGCGTGTCGCGACACGTCGTGATGGGCCAACAGCCTGATGCTGGCTGGCCAAGGAGAGAATTATGTTGAGAATGATCGTTGCCATGGGGCTGACCCGTTGGCGTTATATCGGCCTGTGGGCTTCCATCCTGCTGACCGTGGCCAGCGTCGCCATCTTGCTGGTGAACGGCCTGACACTGGGGCTCGATTTTACCGGCGGGATCCTGCTGGAGTTTCATATCCAGACCCTGAAAGAGGCCCATGAGCTCAATGCCATGCTGGTCTCCCCGCTGGCGGGAGCCGTTGAGCTGAGCTCGGCCGGTATTCCCGGCGAGTGGCTGATCAAACTGCCCCCCCACGAACTGCCCTGGCCCGCGGCGGATCTCGCCACCATGCTGACCCAACAGCTGGGGATGCCGGTCGAGTTGCTGCGCACCACCATCGTCGGTCCTCAGGTGGGTGCCGAGCTGTTCCAGCAGGGTATGCTGGCCGTGCTGGTCGCTTCGCTGGCGATGTCGGCCTATCTGGCGTTTCGCTTCGAGTGGCGTCAGGCCATCGGCATCCTGCTCTCGGTGGTCCATGACGCTATCGTAGCGCTGGGGCTGCTGTCACTCTTTCAGATCGAATTCGATCTGAACATCATCGCCGGTCTGATGGCGGTGATCGGCTACTCCCTCAACGACAGCATCGTCATCTCGGACAGGTTGC
This sequence comes from Aeromonas sp. 603404, assembly GCF_049171775.1. Classification (NCBI taxonomy): domain Bacteria; kingdom Pseudomonadati; phylum Pseudomonadota; class Gammaproteobacteria; order Aeromonadales; family Aeromonadaceae; genus Aeromonas; species Aeromonas sp. 603404. The sequence continues at coordinate 113,705 of NZ_JAAKPE010000001.1, read as the reverse complement.
GGGATCTGCTGAGCTCGCGTACCCAGATGGGCATCCACGAATGCTCCGATGTGGCCATCAGGGCAACCTTCAGTCGCACCATGATCACCTCGGGCACCACCCTGTTTACCGTGGGCGCGCTGCTGCTGTTTGGCGGTGACGCTCTCTACGGCTTCTCCTTCACCCTGTTTGCCGGGATCCTGGTAGGCACCGTCTCCTCTATTACCGTTGCCTCGACCGTGCAGGAGCTGCTGGGCCTCACCCCGCAGGCCTATCAGAAAAAGAGCGAGGAGCCAGTGGCCAACGCAGCCTGACCCTTGCTATCCAGAGTCGGCTAATCGAGCCTCTACCAACTATGCCCTTGCCAACCATTGGCAGGGGCTTTTTCTACCCTCCCCCGCCAATCCCCGTCGCTCCTGTTACTGGCCAAGTCGCCTCAATTGACAACTGACCATATTGAAAGCAATGACGGATCAATCCGTCATTTTTAATAACAAAAAGGTCATTTTATTACGTCAAAAACCCTGAAATGTGACTGAAAGCACTTTCTTGAGGGTTCAAAGGAGGCAACATTGTAGTGATTTATCTACAAAGGGATATGAGATGTTGTTACAACCTGCCAATACAGCAAAAGCCAGACAGTTGCTGAACGAGACCATGGCTCTGGTACTCGCAGGAGGGCGGGGTAGTCGCCTCAAACAGTTAACCGACAACCGTGCCAAGCCTGCCGTCCATTTCGGCGGCAAATTCCGCATTATCGATTTCGTGCTCTCCAACTGCATCAACTCCGGCATTCGTCGGGTCGGTGTCGTGACCCAGTACAAATCCCACAGCCTGTTGCGCCATCTCCAGTCCGGCTGGTCTTTCCTGCGCTACCAGATGAACGAATTTATCGATCTGCTCCCTGCCCAGCAGCGAGTGGATGAGGTGAACTGGTATCGAGGTACCGCCGATGCGGTCTACCAGAATCTGGATATCATCCGCGATCACGCCCCCAAATATGTGGTGGTACTGGCAGGCGATCACATCTACAAGATGGATTACGCCGCCATGCTGCTCGACCACGTCAATATGGGTGCCAAGGTGACTGTAGCCTGCATAGAGGTGCCACGCAGTGAAGCAAGCGCCTTCGGGGTAATGGCTGTGGATGATGATCGCAAGATCAACGCCTTCGTCGAAAAGCCCGCCAACCCGCCTGCCATGCCGGGCAAGGCCGACACCGCGCTGGCCTCCATGGGCGTCTATATCTTTGATGCCGAATATCTCTACCAACTGCTGGAAGAGGACATTGCCAACGCACAGTCCCATCACGATTTCGGCATGGACGTGATCCCCCGCGTGGTGAAAGAGGGTACTGCATTCGCTCACCCGTTTGGCATGTCCTGTGTCGGTTGCTGTCCGGATCGCCGTCCCTACTGGCGCGACGTGGGCACCGTGGACTCCTTCTGGGAAGCCAACATGGATCTCGCCTCCGTCACGCCGGAGCTGGATATCTACGATCAGGAGTGGCCCATCTGGACCAGCCAGAACATGACCCCTCCCGCCAAGTTCGTGCAGGACAGAAACGGTCAGCACGGCATGACCATCAACTCGATGTTTTCGGGCGGCACCATCGTCAGCGGCTCCTTCATCCTGAGCTCGGTGCTCTTCACCAATGTACGGGTCGACTCCTTCTGCACTCTGGATCAGGCCGTTATCTTCCCGGGTGTGGAGATTGGTGCCGGCTGCCGGCTGCGTCGGGTAGTGATCGACAAGGGGTGCAAGCTGCCGGAAGGGATGGTGATCGGTGAGAACGCCGATGAAGATGCCCGCCGCTTCCACCGATCCGAACAGGGGATCGTACTGGTCACCAAGCCCATGCTGGATGCACTGGCAAAAACGGCGCGCAAGCAGGCTGTAGAGCAGGCCGTACCGGCATAACTCTCCGACCAGCACTGTTATCGCGACAAAAAACGGGAGCCCTTGCAGGCTCCCGTTTTTTATAGCCACTTGCCCCCCGCCATTCGACCTCCCCTTTTTAGGCTGTAAATGTATAATTACAGCAGTAGCTTTTCATGGACAAATTTGGCAGTTAATCCAAACCTTTGGCGATGAGCAGTACTTTCATATTGCCAAAAGGCTATTAAATTCCATATTCACACTTGAAAGTTGGCATTTACTTGGTATTGTGATGGCCATACGTAACGAAAGTGGTACTTTCGTAAACTTAAAATTACAGCTGGTGGTATCAAAACCAGTGTGCTGACTCTGACGAGGCGAAGAGGCTATGCAACGAGATCCCCTGAACAACATCCATATCCAGTCCGAACAAGTGATGATCACGCCTGCCCAGCTCAAGGAGAAGTTACCCATCTCCGACAAGGCGCTGGCATTCGTGCAAGGGGCCCGCAATACCATCGCCGACATCATTCACCGCCGCGATCACCGCCTGTTGGTGATCTGTGGTCCCTGCTCCATCCACGACATGGACGCCGCCAAAGAGTACGCAACCAGACTCAAAGCGCTGCATGATGCTTATCAGGACTCTCTCTACATTGTCATGCGGGTCTACTTTGAAAAGCCGCGCACCACGGTCGGCTGGAAAGGCTTTATCAACGACCCCAATCTGGATGGCACCTTCGATGTGGAACTGGGGCTGCACCGTGCCCGCGAGCTGCTCTGCTGGCTGGCGGAGCTGGAGTTGCCGCTGGCCACAGAAGCGCTCGACCCCATCAGCCCGCAATACCTGGCGGAGCTCTTCTCCTGGTCAGCTATTGGCGCCCGTACCACCGAATCCCAGACCCACAGGGAGATGGCGTCCGGCCTCTCCATGCCGGTCGGCTTCAAGAACGGCACCGACGGCAACCTGGGGACTGCCATTAATGCGTTGCAGGCGGCCTCCTCCCCTCACGCCTTTATGGGGATCAACCAGCAGGGCCAGGTTGCGCTGCTGCAGACTCAGGGCAACCCGGATGGCCACGTGATCCTGCGCGGCGGCAAACATCCCAACTATGACTCGGTCAACGTGTCGCTGGCGGAAGAGGCGCTGGAGAAAGCGGGCCTGCTGCCGAGCCTTGTGGTGGATTGCAGCCACGGCAACTCCAGCAAGGATCACCGTTTGCAGCCCAAGGTGGCCGACAACGTCATCCACCAGATCCAGGAGGGCAACCGCTCCATCATCGGGGTGATGCTCGAATCCAACCTGTTCGAGGGAAACCAGTCCAGCGAGCAGCCCAAGGAGCAGATGCGCTACGGGGTCTCCATCACCGATGCCTGCATCGACTGGGACACCACCGCTACCCTGCTGGACCGCTGCCACAACCAGCTGGCTGACCCCCTCAAGGGCAGAACTGCACGGTAAGCCGTGGTATCTTGTCGTAACCTATTGAACAATCGAGGTATCACTAGTGGTGGCATCAAACCGCTCACGCCGTGATACCTTGTTGCATCTTGATTTTCAGGGCGCCGCCGCTCGCGGCGCCAGCAGGGACTGGATATGGCTGAAGAGTTGAATGTACTCAGGGACAAGATAGATGCGGTGGACAAGCAGCTGATCGATCTGCTGGCCGCCCGTCTGGCCCTGGTGGGAGAAGTGGGTGAAGTAAAGAGCCGCCACGGCCTGCCCATCTATGCACCGGACCGGGAAGCGAGCATGCTGGCCCGCCGCCGCGCCGAGGCCGAGCAGTTAGGGGTGCCCGGCGATCTCATCGAAGATGTGCTGCGCCGGGTGATGCGTGAATCTTATGCCAGCGAGAAAGATACTGGCTTCAAGTGTATGAAGCCGGACCTTGGCAAGGTGGTCATCATCGGCGGTCAGGGCCAGCTTGGCCGGCTGTTCGGTCATATGTTCAGCCTCTCCGGCTACCGGGTCGAGACGCTGGAACAAGCAGACTGGCCGCGCGCTGACGAGATCCTGCAGGGCGCAGGACTGGTGATGGTGGCAGTGCCCATCGACATCACCTGCCAGCTCATTGATCGGCTCGGCAACCTGCCCGCAGATTGCCTGCTGGTTGATGTCACCAGCGTGAAAGCGGCGCCGCTCGAGCACATGCTGGCTGTGCACCAAGGGCCGGTACTGGGACTGCACCCCATGTTCGGGCCGGATGTGGCGAGCCTTGCCAAGCAGGTGATCGTCTGCTGTCAGGGGCGCGACGGCGCCGCCAGCCAGTGGCTGCTGGATCAGATGACTATCTGGGGCGCCCGCTTGCAACAGGTAGAAGCCAAGGCCCACGATGAGGCGATGACCCTCATTCAGGCACTGCGTCACTTCGCCACCTTTGCCTATGGCTGGCACCTCGCGCGCGAGCAGGCCAATCTGGATCGCCTGCTGGCGCTAAGCTCCCCCATCTACCGGCTGGAGCTCGCCATGGTGGGGCGGCTGTTCGCTCAGGATCCCCACCTCTATGCCGACATCATTTTGTCGTCACCGCAGAATCTGGCGATGATCCGTCGCTACTACCAAAACTTCGGCGAAGCGCTGGGGCTGCTGGAGCGGGGCGACAGGGACGGTTTCATCGAGGCCTTCTCTCAAGTCTCCGGTTTCTTCGGCGAACACGCCGACCAGTTCCTGCGTGAAAGCCGCATGTTGCTCGCCCAGGCCAACGACCGCCGCCAACACGGCTGATCCTGCAAAAGCAGGAACGCTCATATCACCAAAAAGGGAAGATACTCAGGCATCTTCCCTTTTGTTTGTTACTAATTTCAACGCTAACTCAGTCGAGAGCGGCGACACACCAAGCACCTACCGCTGATTGGCCTCACAATCCCCTCCCCCTGTGCAGCATCACATCCACCATGTATGCCCCCTCAATATCCGCACAATCCGCGCAAATAGCACCGCCCCTTGCAAGGGCAGCCAGATTCTCACGGTCAAACCAAGCTGCTGCGAGCAACGACTGTATGACGTAAAGGAGAGCAGTGCCCTCCCCATCAAAGAGATAAGCAGGAAGCAGGAAGCAGGAAGCAGGAAGCAGGAAGCAGGAAGCAGGAAGCAGGAAGCAGGAAGCAGGAAGCAGGAGAGATTAACCGAGACAAATGGTTTGCCAAAGATCACTTAACACAGCAATCCGGCGATTTATCATGGCGCCAATCCGCTGTCGCCAAAAAAGAAAATGGCCGAGAAATTATCTCGGCCATTTGTAGCCTGGTCAAAGACTCAAGCCTGGATATTACTCTTGTTCAACTTATTAGAAGTTGTACTGCAGAGCAACAGTCCACTCGTCGTCATGCTTCTCGATACCCTGGATCTTGTACTCGGTGTAAGCTTTCAGCTTCGGAGTGAAAGCGTACTGAACACCCAGCAGGGTCTCGTCAACCAGATCCTTGTAAGTAGAACCGGCAGCTTGAGCGTTGGCCTTGCCTTCTTTGAAGTTGTAACCAGCCAGGAAGGTCCAAGCATCTACGTTGTAAGAAGCAGCCAGCTCGTAACCACGGCCGTCATCTTTCAGACCCAGGCTCTTGTTCTTCACTTCGCCTTCAGTGTAAACACCGGCAAAATAGAAGCCATTGATAGCGTAGTGCGCGCCAATAGCCCACTCGTCTTTCTTACCAGTCTGACCATTAACTTTGTTTTGCAGGTCGGAGTAGGCATAACCGGCGTTGAAGCCCAGGCCGAAGTCAAAATCGTAACCGGCGGCAACGGCATAAGCTTTCTTACGCTTAACGTCGGAACCAAAGATGGCATCTTCTTTGACCTTCTGACCAACGTCAGTGATCTTGACCGCTACGTCGTCATTGGTTTGGTAGGAAACTTTACCTTTGAAACCACCGAAGGTGTTGGAGTAGATAACCTGGCCTTCCTGACGACCGTCATAGAAGTTACCCGCATCGCCCCACTCGTTGAAAATATCGGTCGGCTCGAGTACGTCGTAGAAAGCAGTGTCGGTCTGACCGAAGATGATTTTACCGTACTGGGTGCCGTCAAAGCCTGCATAGATATGACGAGCATCGAACTTGCTAGACTTACCGTCACTGCCCTTGTCGGAGTTTTCAGCAGCAACTTGCCACTCGGTCTTGGCGATACCGGACCAGGTGTTGTTCAGAGCAACTTTACCGGACCAGCCCAGACGGGAAGAACCAATCAGCTCGCCATCGGTATCATCGTGCTCACCGTAGTAGTTAGCCTGTACACGGCCGTATACGTCGAAAGTGGTACCGTCTTTGTCATAGATCACTGCGGCGTTAGCGGCGGATGCAAACAGAGCCGGAATAGCAATAGCCAGAATTGTCTTTTTCATAGTTTCCAATGCCTACTGTAATTAAACACTAAGTTGTTGTTATTCCCTGTGTTAGCGATGTTCTTTGCATCACTATGCCGCCGAGACTAGCACCGGATTTTTTGAACCGCAATGAAAAAACTTGGAACTTTTTACGCAAACCATAGTCATGGAGGCAAAAATGTGAGCCAAGTCTCACCTGACGGCAAGGTAAAAGGAAAACGTTTACAATGAATCCTGCTGATTATTTGGACTCAAATAGTCTATTTTGCATGCAAATAACGCTAACTACCTGATAAACAACCAAAGTGGTCTGATCAGCGTAAAACTGCCGTGATAATGGCTGTTGCCTCGACCTCACCGAGGGGTTGCGGGTATCCTTGTCCTTCTATTAACCCCTAACTGGCCTTCTCTTCATGCTCTCTACTCGCCTCAAAGCAACCATTCGTCAAACCTATCGCCAGATTTCGGATGGATTACCCGGTTTTGTGCCGCGCAAAGAGCAGAACTTTCTGGTGGCCGAGATAGCCAAAACCCTGACCGGCGAGTACGACAAACAACGCCGTATTCTGGTTGCCGAAGCGGGCACCGGTATCGGCAAATCCCTCTCCTATGCGCAGGGCGCCATTCCGGTGGCGCGACTCACCCAGAAGAAGCTAGTGATCTCCACCGCCACAGTGGCCCTGCAAGAGCAGCTGATCCACAAAGACCTTCCTTTTTACCACCGCCACAGCGAGCTTCCGTTTCGCTTTATGCTGGTCAAGGGGCGTCAACGCTACTGTTGCGAGCATCTGCTGGAGCAGGCAGCCAGTGGCGCCGAGATGGCCAACTTCGAGCTCGACTTTGGCAGTTTGAGCAAATCCAAACCATCGGACAGCGACAAGGATCGCTACCAGGCGCTGTGGCAGGCCTACACCAATGGCAAGTGGGACGGGGATCGGGACAACTGGCCGGAGCCCATTCCCGACACTTGCTGGGATCGCATCGCCGCAGACCGCCACACCTGCAACAAGGCGCTGAGCCATCACCAGCACTGCCCCTTTCATCGCGCCCGCAACGACATGGAGAGCGCCGATGTGCTGGTCGTCAACCATGCGCTACTGCTCTCCGATCTCACCATGGGCGGCGGCATCATTCTGCCGCCCCCTGATGAGTGCATCTATGTGCTGGATGAGGCCCATCACCTGCCCACCATCGCCCGGGATCACGGCGCAGCGTCGGCCAGCGTCAAAGGCTCGCGTCGCTGGCTGGAGAAGCTGGTACAAAGTGCAGGCAAGCTGGCGCGGACTCTTAATAAGGAGAGCCTGCTCGACCCCCAACTCAAACTGCAGGATGCACTGGCCACCATCCAGCCTGATCTGAAGGCGGTCGAGCAGTGGCTCAGCGCCAACGATCGGCTGTTTGGCACGGAACCCCACTACCGCTTCGTCGAAGGGGTATTGCCGGATCCCCTGCCCATGCTGGCGGAGAATCTCAAGGAGTCGAGCAAGAAGGCGCTGCGAGCGCTGGATCGGATGCAAGGGGCCATAGGTGAAGCGCTGAAAGATGGCGAGATCCGCCGCAAGGAGGCCGAACCCCTGTTGGCAGAGAGCGGTTTTCATCTGCAGCGGCTGGAGAGTTTCTGCGCCCTCTGGGAGATGCTGGGGCGCCATGTGCCGACCGGCAAAACCCCGCTCGCCCGCTGGATGGCCAAGAGCGATGACGGCGATATCTGGCTGCACGCTTCACCGATAGAGGTGGGCTATCTGCTGGAGGAGTGGCTCTGGTCGAAATGTCTGGGAGCCGTACTGGTCTCCGCGACCCTCACAGCACTCTCTTCCTTTAGTTATTTTCGCCATCAGGTGGGGCTCAAGGAGCACGACGGTACCCGCTATCTGCGCCTTCGCTCCCCCTTTGACTACCAGAAAGCCGAGCTCTATCTGCCCAAGATGGAGCACGAACCCAACTCACCAGCCTTTACCAATGAACTCATCAGCGTGCTGCCACGTATTCTGGCGGGCAAGGAGGCGAGTCTGGTGCTCTTCTCCTCCTACCGCCAGATGAATGAGGTGGCCGTTGGCTTGCGAGCCAAGGGACTGTCACTGCTGGTGCAGGGGGAAGCCTCCCGCAATGCCCTGCTCACCCTGCACAAGCAGAAATGCGATGGCGGTCAAGCCAGCATCCTGTTTGGTACCGGCAGCTTCTCGGAGGGGCTGGATCTGCCGGGTCACTACCTCACCAATCTGGTGATCACCAAACTCCCCTTTGCGGTGCCCAACTCGCCGGTCGAGGAGGCTACCGCCGAGTGGGTGGAGCAGCGAGGAGGCAACCCCTTTCTGCAACTGACGGTGCCGGAGGCATCGCGCAAACTGATCCAGGCCTGTGGCCGCCTCATCCGCAAAGAGGCCGATCGGGGGCGAGTCACCATTCTTGACCGGCGTCTGCTGACCAAACGTTATGGCAAGGGGTTACTTGATGCCCTCCCCCCGTTTACACGGCGGATCGAATAAATAAGCATGCCGTTATTGATAAATGAACTGACAACTGCACGAACATACACCTCCAGAAAGAGCCATTGCCGCAGTAGACCAAACCTGTAAAAATGAGCCCCTGTTTTCAGTGGGCAATCGCCTGACTGTTCAAGGAGATGAAATGAAACTGACTGTTCTGGTACCGGCGCTGGCTGGTCTGTTGTGGGCCGGTAGCGCCTTGGCTGATGCCAAACTGGAAGTATCCACCCCTTACATCGTGCAGTTGATTGATGGCCAATCCATCAACCCCCAGCTGCTCGACAAAACCAGCACCTTCCCCCTCTCTGCCGGCAAGCACCAGTTGGTCGTCGCCTTTGAAGGCAACTACTCCAGCCGTAACGAAATCAAGCTGGTGACCGCCGAGCCGCTGGTGCTGAACTTCACTGCAGCCGACAATCAGCAGCTGGTGCTGGACTATAAAAAGCCCCGCAATGAAGCAGAAGCCAAACAGTTCCTGAAAGATCAGAAAGTGGCGCTGAAAGACAAGGTCACAGGACAGCAAGTGAGCAGTGAACAGTTCGTAATGCCGAAAGTAGAGGGCTTCCAGCTGACCCGTGACTATCAGCAAGAGCTGATCAACATGGGCAAAGCTTTCAACCAGCCCAAAACCGTTGCCGTCTCCTCTGCTGCCGTGATGGCTGCCGCCAGCGCACCGGCCCAAGCCGCGCCCAGCAAGGCGCAAAGCAATCCGGAAGCCCTGACCCAACTGCAAAACTGGTACAACAAGGCCGATGCGGAAACCCGCAAAGCCTTCCAGATCTGGGTTATCCAGCAGCAGTAATCCGGAAACATCATCCTGACCCGTCAGGAATGACAAGGGGAGCTTGGCTCCCCTTTTTCATATCCAGGTTCATCTCTGCATCGATGGAACAATGCCCTGATGTCACTGCATATTTTCTATCACCCCCTCTACTCCTCCCTGGCCCTGCCCGAACGCCATCGCTTCCCGCTGGCCAAGTATCAGGGGCTGTTTGAGCGCCTGCAGGTGCAGGGTTACCCCCTTGGCGAAGCGCCGTCGGCCACCCGGGAGCAAATCTGTCGCATTCACGATGCCGATTATGTCGCAGCGGCCCTGAGCGGCCAGCTTGAAGAGCGCGCCATCCGCAAGATCGGTTTTCCCTGGTCACCCATGCTGATGGAGCGCACCTTGCGCTCGGTCGGTGCCACTATTGCCGCCAGCCGCCATGCTCTTGAGCAGGGCTGCGGCTTGCAGATCTCCGGCGGCTACCACCACGCCCATCGGGATCACGGCAGCGGTTTTTGTCTATTCAACGATCTGGTGATTGCCGCCCAGACTTGCCTCGACGAGGGGCGCTGTGAACAGGTGCTGATCATCGATCTCGATGTGCATCAGGGAGATGGCAGTGCGGCCCTGTGCGCCGGACGGCGCGATATCATCACCCTATCCCTTCATGGGGAGCACAACTTTCCCCATCACAAAGCCGCCTCTCACCTCGACTTTCCGCTGCCAAGCGGCATGGCAGACGATGCCTATCTCACCACACTGCAACAGGCACTCTCGCTGGCACTGCGCCTCTATTCGCCGGATCTCATCCTCTATCAGGCGGGCGTCGATGTGCATCATGCCGACGAGCTTGGCTATCTCTCCTTGAGCGATGAAGGGGTTCGCCTGCGCGATGCCATGGTATTTGACTGTGCAATCAAGCATGGGTTGCCCATCGCGGCGGTGCCCGGTGGCGGCTATCGCCGCGACTGGCAACAGCTGATCCCGCTTCATATGTCGCTGTTTGAAATAGCGCGCCACCGTTTTGGCTGATGGCATGGCTTTATAGCGCGGACACCCCATCAGAGTCGGGCGGGCACTTCACCAGATAAAACAGAAGAGGCGACCCCCTGGGGTCGCCTCTTCGTGTTTCGTCCTCTCGGTCACACAAGCTCGCTCGTTGTCAGGCAAGCTCGGGACGCCTGAGGATAACTATTTCTGACGCTTGCGGGCGTACTTGCGGCGGGCGCGGGCCTGACGCTCCTCTTCCCGCTCGGCCTTCTCTTTGGCTTTTTGCTCGGCTTCTGCGGCGGCTTCGACAATCTCGACGCTCACCATCTCCGGCGTCTCCAACGAGATGCGGCCAAGCAAGCCGGAGCGGAACTCGTTGATCAGGATCTCGGACGCCTTGTGCAGGTCGGCCAGCCCCCCTTTGCGCATAAACGCCCGCTGGCGGGCGATCATCTCCAGCAGCTCGATCTCGGTCTCGGGCAACTCGTCAATCTGGTAGCGCGCCTTGATCCGCTCCGGATAGGCCTTGATGAAGTAATCGGCAGCGAACATGGCGATATCGGCATAGTCGAAAACCGTGTCCTTGATGGCCGCAGTGATGGCCAGACGATAACCGCAGGAGGGCGGATTGAGCTTGGGCCAGAGGAAACCCGGGGTATCGGTCAGGATAACGTTGTTATCCAGCTTGATCCGCTGCTGGGACTTGGTCACCCCCGCCTCGTTGCCGGTACGGGCGATGATGCGCCCCGCCAGGGTATTGATCAGAGTGGACTTGCCCACGTTGGGGATCCCCATGATCATCGCCCGCACGCCGCGCAGCTCAAAATTGCGCTCCGGCAGCATCTCATGGCAGAGGGTCAGCAGTTGCTTGATCTTCTCCGGCTCTTGTTGTGTCAACGGCAGCGCCTTGATCCCCTTCTCTTTTTCCATGTTCGCCACCCACAGATCGGTGATCGCCGGATCGGCCAGGTCCGCCTTGTTCAGCACCTTGATCACCGGGGTATCACCACGCAGCTCGGGCACCAGCGGGTTCTCGCTGGAGAAGGGGATGCGGGCATCGAGCATCTCGATGATCACATCGACCTGGGGCATGACCTCGGCAATCTCTTTGCGGGCCTTGTGCATGTGACCGGGGAACCAGTTGATGGACATATCCGTTACTCTCTGTGGGGGCTGCGGGCGCGCGCATGGAACAACAGGCGCTCTGCCGCGGGCATCGAACGAAGGGGGCGCATTTTACCTGCTGCGGGCTCATTTTGACAGGTCATTCTAGCTATCACCTCAGCAAATCAGCAAACCGTCGAGACGAAACAAAGCAGCCGGAAACGACCGGACCAATCAGCTCAACTGATAGATAACACATTGATATAATGTAACATTCTTATCATTTGTTCACACAACCGTCACCGATAGTCAGTAAAAGTGTCATCTGCCCCCTCTAGGCTGCGCTCAGGTTTTACAAGGAGCGAACCCCAATGAGAAAAATGGCAGGACTTGCAGTGATGATCGGCGCCGCCCTGGCTGCCGGCTGCAAATCAGACAATGACACGGTGGCGACCAAGCCCGCAGCCCAACCCACCAACGTCATCTTCTTCCTCGGTGACGGCATGGGCCTCAACACCCTGACGGCGGCCCGCATCTACGGTGTCGGCGAAGAGGGTGATCTCACCATCGATACCCTGCCAGAGACGGCCTTTATCAAGACCTTCTCCCACGATGCCCAGGTCACTGACTCGGCCCCCTCCATGGCGGCCTACATGACCGGGGTCAAGAGCAACAACGGCGTCATCAGCATGGACGGCGACGCCACCTATGAGAGCGACTGCAGCAAGAGCGCCGGCAAGCCGGTGACTACCCTGCTGGAGCTGGCCAAAGCCGATGGCCGCGGTACCGGCGTGGTAACCAGTACCCGGGTGACCCACGCCACCCCGGCAGCTACCTATGCCCATATCTGCAACCGGGATCTGGAAGCGGATATCGCCGTCCAGCTGGTACCGGGCGGCAAAGGCTACAACAGCGCCCTCAAGGAGGGGCTGGATGTGGTGCTCGGTGGCGGCAGCAGTTTCTTCCTGCCCAAAGCTGACAAGGGCAAGCGGGAGGATGGCCGCAACCTCATCAGCGAAATGCAGGCCAAGGGCTACCAGTTTGCCAGCAATCTGGATGAGCTGAACAAGGCCGATGCGGGTAAGCCGCTGCTGGGCCTGTTTGGTTCGAGCCACATGAAATATGACCTAGACCGCCCCGCCAGCGAGCCGTCACTGGCCCAGATGACCCTGGCCGCTATCAAGCAGCTCAAGGGTAAGGAGAAGGGTTACTTCCTGATGGTGGAAGGGGGTCGCATCGACCACGCCCTGCACGACACCAACGCCAAGCGGGCGCTGCAGGACACCATCGCCTTCGACAACGCCATCAAGGCCGCCATCGACGAGGTGAAAAAGAGCGACCCCGAGCTGAAAAACACCCTGATCGTGGTTACCGCCGACCACGACCATACGCTCGTGCTCAACGGCTATGCCAAGCGCACCGGCAAGACCACCGCCGACAACCCCGGCGTACTCGGGCTGGTGAAGAACTACGAGACTGGCGAGCCAAGCAAGGATAGCGAGGGCATGCCCTACACCATCATAGGTTTTGGCAACGGCTACAACCGGGTGGATGGCCCGCGCAGCAGCGTCGCCCCGCTCGACGATGCCACCGTCTCCGCCAATGACTACCACCAGGAAGTGGTGGTCAAGGTGGGCGAGATCGGCAACGAGACCCACGGCGGCACAGATGTCTTCCTCGGCGCCATCGGCAAGGGGGCTGACAGCTTCCATGGCTCACTCGACAACACCGCCGTGTTCGGCAAGATCAAGGCTGCGGCCAAGCTGTAAGGAGCACTTTCATGAGCAAACAGATGAACACATCCATCAAGCACACGCTGGTCTGCGCCGCCCTGTTCAGTGCACTGGGCGCAACCTCCCAGGCACAGGCCGGTGATGCCAAAAACGTCATTCTCTTTATCGGTGATGGCATGGGGCCTACCGTGCTCACCGCCACCCGCCTGTTCAAGGTGGGAGAAGAGGGCAATCTGGAGATGATGAAACTGCCGCGCAGTGCCCGCATCAAGACCTTCTCCAACGATGCCCAGACCACCGACTCGGCCCCCTCCATGGCGGCCTACACCACCGGGGTCAAGATGAACAACGAGGTGATCGCCATGAGCAGCGACACCAAAGCCGTCGCCCCCGGCAAAGACGTCAATGGCAACAAAACCGTCAACAATTGCAGCAGCGATAATGGCAAGCCGGTGCCCACCATCCTGGAGCTGGCCAAGGCGGCAGGCAAATCGGTCGGGGCCGTCACCACCACCGAGCTGACCCACGCGACCCCGGCGGCTACCTACGCCCACATCTGCCATCGGGATGCCGCTTATGACATCGCCGCACAGGCCGTTCCGGGAGGAACTGGTTTCAACCAGGCGCTGGGGGATGGGGTCGATGTGCTGATGGGCGGTGGTGCCAACCACTGGACCCCCTACAGCGCCAGCAACAAGGGCGGTCGCAATGACAACCGCGACCTGACCGCCGAGATGAAGGCGCAGGGATACAGCTATGTCACCACCCAAAGTGAACTGGCCAAGGTCACCAGTGGCAAGGTGCTCGGTCTGTTCAGCAGCAAATCCCACCTCGACTACGAGCTGGATCGGGTCGCCAAGGGGGCTGCCAATACCCAGCCGTCCCTCTCCGAAATGACCGCCAAGGCGATCGACCTGCTGAGCAAGAACAGTCAGGGTTACTTCCTGATGGTAGAGGGTGGCCGTATCGATCACGCCCTGCACGGCACAAATGCCAAGCGCTCGCTCACCGACGCGGTGGCGCTGGATGAGGCGGTCAAGACGGCGCTGGGTAAAGTGGATCTCAACAATACCCTGATCGTGGTCACCGCCGACCATGACCACACCATGACCATTAACGGCTACTCCGCCAAGGGCAATCCGGTGCTGGATCTGGTGAAAAATGGCGATGGCTCGACCCAGAACGACGTAGATGGCAAACCCTTCACCACTCTGGTGTTCGGTAACGGCCCCAACCGTCCCGATGTACGCCCCGTCCTCACCAGCGATCAGGTGATGGCCAATGATTACCTGCAGGAGACCGGCGTCAAACTGACATCGGAAACCCATGGCGGCGGCGATGTTATGCTGTTTGCCGATGGCGCCGGCAGCAACCGCTTCAAAGGCACACTGGATAACACCAAGGTGTTTGGCAAACTGCGGGAGGCGCTCGGCCTGTAAGCAGCAGGGGCCCGGGTGCATCTGAGCAATTGACTCAGCGGCCCGGGCCCCGGCTCTTTCGAGCGACAGATGATGATGCGACTTTTGCTTTCGTTATGGCTGCTTGGCAGCACCCTCGCCTTCCCCCTGCATGCTGACGACACGCCCCCGGATCTCGCCGCCCGGATCAGCTATCACGACCGGAACACCGGCAGCGATGGCATCGCCAGAGAGAGTGTCTGGCAAGAGAAGTGGCTGCGGGTGGGCAATCAGGTGTGGAGCCAGCGGCTCATTCCCCTCCCCCTTGCCCGAGCCTATCACGCCACTCACGACGCCACCCCCGGCCACAAGCACTTTACCCACCAGATGGCGGCCCGCTGGGTCAGCCGCAGTGATGAGGGTGAGCTGCAGCTACGCTATGCCGACAGCTGGCACAACCAGCTGGTTGAGGTGCCGGTGGAAGAGTATGGCCAGGTGGCCTTCAAGCCCGACTGGCTGCGGATCCGCCATCTCGTCAACCCCGCGCTGATCGAGGGGATGACACCGCTGGATGAGGCCGCCCCCGAGCAGGCCCGCTGGTATGAAAAGCGCGAAGGGCAGCAACGAACCCGCATTCTCTGGTCGAGTCAGTGGCAGATCCCGCTGGTGGTCGAATCGGCCAGTCTCGATGGCTATCGCAGCTACCGGATGGAGGTGACCCTGCGCAAGCTGCCTGCTCAGCTCCCCTGGCAGCAACTCGCTGATTACGAAGTGCGCGATCTGCGGGATTTCTTCGACTGAGATCCCAACCCCTCAGCGGGCACAACGACAACGCAGGCAGGAATGTTACACTCTGCATATTCGACTCTGGCTCACGACCTTGATGCGCGCTCTCTGCCTGCCCTTTTTTGCACTGCTGTTGTTGCTGGTACACACCGGTGCCCAGGCTATTGTGCTGGTGGCGGCCGAGCTGCCCCCTTACGTCATTCGCTCCTCTCACGGCAAACCAAGCGGTGTCGCCATCGAGATCATGGAAGAGGCCGCGCGACGCCTTAAAGAACCGCTCACCATCGAGTTGATGCCGCTGGCCCGAGCCCTCACCCAAACCGCCCATCGCAAGGATGTACTGCTGATACCGCCAGTACGCAGCTCTCAACGGGAGCATCTCTACTACTGGGTTTCCCCCATCCTTGATGAAGAGTTCCTCATTGTCAGCAATCGCCACAAGCATCCCACCCCGCTCATGATAAACGCGCTTCCTTCACTCAAGGTGGGCACCTTGCGTCACTCCTTCGGCCAGTATCTGCTCAAGCAGAGGCTGAATCTCGCCAGCCAAACCGTCGCCACCGAAGACCTCAATGCCCTCAAACTGCAACGAGGACGCATCGATGCCTGGGTCGCAGCCTGGAACGTCATCCTCTACAACCAGCAGACGGGCGGATTTTCCATCGATGAGATAGTAAAAGGCGAATCCTTGATGCGTACCCAGTTATTTATCGCGGCCAGCAAGGATTTTCCCTTCACCGAAGGGCGTCGCTGGCAAGCCGTGATTGACGAGATGCGCCATGATGGCACACTGGCGCGGATCATCCGTCAGTACAACTATCAGGTTCCTGAGTAGTCACTCAATCACGGTTGCCAAGGCCGGCCAGAATGGTTATGGTAGCCCCATGAAAATACTCGCTATTTCCTCGCATTTGCTCACACCCTGCTGAGCCCCCGCCTCGCTCCTTCGGCCGCGAGTCGCTTGGGGGCATGGCATTTTCAATCGATTGAACCTGTTGAATCCATTTTTGTAACACTTTGCGTGATGGCCAACCTGCACCCGCCGGTATGGGCCTATCCGCTATTGATAAGGAATATCTTATGAAACAACCTCATCTGGTTATCTCCAGCCTTGATCTGGACCGTATCGAACAACTGCTCGGCAACCACCCGCAGCATCTCGCCCTGCAAGAGGAGCTGGACCGCGCCGAGATCCGCGAACCGGCCGACATGCCGCCGGACGTGGTCACCATGAACAGCAAGGTACGCTTCAAGATGCAGAGCAGCGGCAACGAGTTCTGCCTCACCCTGGTCTACCCACGCGATGCCAAGGGCGACGAGAGCAACATCTCGGTACTGGCGCCGGTGGGCAGCGCCCTGCTCGGTCTGAAAGTGGGCGACAGCATCGCCTGGCCGGGCCCGGCCGGTCGCACCATCGAGGTCGAAATTCTGGAAGTGGTCTATCAGCCGGAGCGCGCCGGCGAGCTGCACCGCTGAGTCCCACGGGCTGGTCATCCCCTGTTGATCAGCCCGCTTGCTCGCCCTTGCCAGCTGATCCCGATCAAGCTTTGTTCACCTTGCTCCCCGGTTTTTAGCCCCTTTTCCTGCTGCTGCTTGAGCCTGACTCGAGGGGCAGGTATCTTGTTGGCCGCGTCATGGTCATGACGCACCGAATTTCAGGCTGACATCATGATAAAAATTGCCCTTATCGACGATCACCAGATCGTCCGATCCGGTTTTGCCCAACTGCTCAATCTGGAGCCCGACCTGCAGGTGGTCGCCGAATTCGGCTCCGCCAGCGATGCCCTTGCCGGCCTGCCCGGCAGCGGGGCGCGCGTCTGCGTCTGCGACATCTCGATGCCCGACCAATCGGGGCTGGATCTGCTCAAGCAGCTCCCCTCCGGCCTTGCGGTGGTGATGCTCTCGGTGCACGACAGCCCCGCCCTCATCGAGCAGGCGCTGCAAACCGGTGCCAAGGGATTTCTCTCCAAGCGCTGCAGTCCGGACGAGCTGATCGCCGCTGTGCGTACCGCCGCCCAGGGGGGGTGTTATCTGACGCCGGACATTGCCCAGAAACTGGCCAGCAGCAGCCGGGATCCCCTCACCAATCGGGAGCGGGAGATTGCCCAGTTGCTGGCACAGGGGCTAGAGGTGAAGGCCATCGCCGAGCAGCTTGGCCTCTCCCCCAAGACGGTTCACGTCCATCGCGCCAACCTGATGGACAAGCTCAAGGTCAGCAACAACGTCGAGCTGGCCCACCGCATGCTGGATAGCTGGTGATCTCCCGTTTTGCCAGCTATGTCGCCATCGCGCTGGCGGCCTGCTTCATCTTTGCCGCCGGCTGGTTTTGCCTCTGGAGCATCAGCCTGCATCTGGCGGGTGGCCCGGCGCTGGCGGTGCTGCTGTTCCCCTTCGGCCTGCGCCTCGGGTTACTGCTGCAAAGTCCCGGCCACTACTGGCCGCCGCTGTTGCTGTGCGAAGGGCTACTGCTCTACTGGCTCAATCTGGAAGTGGGGCTGCCCCACTGGCCTTGGCTGGTCGCGGGCAGTCTGCTGACCCTGCTACCGCTGCTGATTGCCCGTCGCAAGCAGGTGCGCAACGACTGGCAGCAACTGTTGCTGCTGCTCGCCACCGTCACGGCGGCGGCGCTGCTGCAAGCCCTGCTCTGGCATCTGGCCGGGGAAGATGGCCTCTCGGCCCTGCTGCTCAGCCTGACCGGCGGTCTGACGCTGACCTCCACCTGCATGCTGATCTGGCACTACCTCACTCGTGCCACCTGGGTGCCGCTGGGACCTGCGCTGGTGGATCAGCCGGTAGAGTGGCGCTTTCGCCATCTGGTCTGGTATCTGCTGCTGTTCGTATTGAGCCTCTGGCTGCAACTGGGATTGCCCAACTCGCTGGTACGCTTCACCCCGTTTTGTCTGGCCATCCCCATCATCGCCATGGCGTGGCGCTACGGCTGGCAAGGGGCGCTGCTCGCCACCCTGATGAACACCATCGCCCTGCTGGCCAGTCAGGCCTGGCACGATCACCCCCTCGATCTGCTGCTCTCCCTGCTGGCCCAGAGCCTGACCGGCCTGCTGCTGGGTGCCGGGATCCAGCGCCAGCGCGAACTCAATCAGGCGCTGACCCGCCAACTCGCCCATAATCGCCAACTCACCGAGCGGCTGCTGGAGACCGAGGAGAGCATCCGCAAGGAGGTAGCGCGCGAGCTGCACGACGACATCGGCCAGACCATCACCGCCATTCGTACCCAAGCCGGGATCGTACGCCGCCTCGCCCCCGATAATGCCGGGGTGGGCCAGAGCAGCGCCCTGATCGACACACTGTCGCTCGGGATCTACGACGCGGTGCGCGGTCTGCTCGGGCGGCTGCGCCCGCGCCAACTCGACGACATGACTCTTGAACAGGCGGTACGGGCACTGCTCAGAGAGCTGGAGCTGGAGCGTCACGGCATCGTCACCCGTCTGGAGTGGCAGCTGGCGGATGGGGATCTCTCGGATGCCCAGCGGGTCACCCTGTTTCGGGTCTGTCAGGAGGGGCTCAACAACGTGGTCAAACATGCCAACGCCCACTCGGTCACCATTCGCGCTCGGGCCTACGGCGAGCAGTTGCAACTGGTGCTGGAAGATGATGGCCGCGGTTTGCCGGAAAGCCGCCCGCAACAGGGCTATGGCCTGCTCGGCATTCGCGAGCGGGTACAGGCCCTAGGGGGCAATCTGCAACTCTCCTGCATCCACGGCACTCAGCTGACGGTCAACCTGCCCAGTCGCAGACGGGAAGAGAGTCATGGCTAATCACCACCAGAGGGCCTGCCTGTGCTGAGTTTTATGAGAAGCGCGCCGCACCGGCCCCTTATCCGGGATCAGGCCGAGATCGACGCCACCTATCGCCACTGGCGGCTGCACCTGCTGCTGACCATGTATCTGGGCTACGCGGTGTTCTACTTCACCCGCAAGAGCTTCAACTTCGCCATGCCGGACATGCTGGCGAGCGGCATGCTGGACAAGTCCGACATCGGCATGCTCTGGACCCTGTTCTACATCACCTACGGCTGCTCCAAGTTCTTTTCAGGCATCATCAGTGACCGCGCCAACCCGCGCTACTTTATGGGTGTCGGACTGATGGCCACCGGCGTTATCAACATCCTGTTCGGCCTCTCGTCGGCACTCTGGATGTTTGCCACCCTCTGGGTCGCCAACGCCTTCTTCCAAGGTTGGGGCTGGCCCCCCTGCTCCAAGCTGCTTACCAGCTGGTATTCGCGTACCGAGCGCGGAGTCTGGTGGTCGGCCTGGAACACAGCTCACAACGTCGGCGGCGCGCTCATCCCCCTTATCGTCAGCACCATCGCCCTGCAACATGGCTGGCGCTACGGCATGATAGTGCCCGGCCTTATCGCCATCATCGCGGGATTGTTCCTCTGCTGGCGGCTGCGGGATACCCCGAGTGCCATGGGATTGCCAACGGTGGGCGAGTGGCGCAAGGATGCCATGGAGCTAGCCCAGCAGACTCAGGATGCGGGCCTCTCCCATCGCAAGATCCTGCGCAAATATGTGCTGGGCAACCCCTATATCTGGCTGCTCGCCTGCTGCTACGTGTTGGTCTATGTGGTGCGCACCGCCATCAATGACTGGGGCAACCTCTACATGACCGAGCAGCGCGGCTTCAATCTGATGAGCGCCAACTCGGCCATCTCCATGTTCGAGGTGGGGGGCTTTATCGGCGCTTTGGTGGCGGGTTGGGGATCGGACAAGCTGTTCAACGGCAACCGTGGCCCGATGAACCTGATCTTTGCGGTGGGGATCCTGCTGGCGGTGGGATCGCTCTGGCTGATGCCCTTCTTCAGCTATGTGATGCAGGCGGCCTGCTTCTTTACCATCGGCTTCTTCGTGTTTGGCCCCCAGATGCTGATCGGCATGGCAGCGGCGGAGTGCTCCCACAAAAACTCGGCGGGGGCCGCCACCGGCTTTGTCGGCCTGTTTGCCTACATGGGGGCGGCGCTGTCAGGCTATCCGCTGGCCAAGGTGATGGAGATCTGGCACTGGAACGGCTTCTTCGTGGTGATCTCGGTGGCGGCAGGTATCTCGGCCCTGCTGCTGCTCCCCTTCCTCAAGGCGCAGGCACCGAGACCCCCTCAAGCGAATGCAGATTAGCGGGTGGCAGCTAACGAGCTATATCCGGCAAGCAGACAGGGCGCGGATCACCGCGCCCTGATTTTATTCCTGAACCTATTCCTGCATCAGGCAGCCTGACAGACCCGGTTCTTTCCTTCCCGCTTGGCCCGATAGAGAGCGTCATCCGCACGGCTGAACAGGCTGTCAAAGTGCCACTCCCCCTGCCAGTAAGCAATACCCATGCTGACGGTGATATGGATCCCCTCCACCTCGCTGGCCGCAAGCTGAACCCGCAGTGACTGGCAACGGGCGATGGCCTCGTCCGCGGCGACATGGCGAAACAGCAGCACAAACTCCTCACCCCCAAAGCGGCCCGCCAATACCCCCTCCAGCTCGCGCAGTGCCAACCCGACCCGCTCCAGCACCCGATCACCCACCTCATGACCATGCCGATCGTTGATCTGCTTGAAGTCATCCAGATCGAGCACCACCAACGCCCCCTGTTGTGCAGGGCGTCCCCGGGCCAGACGCTCCATAAAACCACGGCGATTGAACAAGCCGGTCAGCGGGTCATGACTGGCCTGATAGCGCAGCTCCAGCGCCCGGTGCTGGTTGCAGAGCAGCAGCACCCCGAAGGTAAGCATGGAGCTGCCCACCAGCATGGAGACATAGGGCAACACGTTGAACAGCTGACGCTGGAACGGGCTTTCGATCACCTCGCCCCACACGGTAAACATCCGCATCAATGTCATGGCAATCAGTACCAGATTGAGGCCAATCAGTACCCAGACTGCCACCTGATAATCGGGTCGACCGTGCCGCCAGAGCTGCCAGATGATGAGCGTACTGAGCACGAGGAAGGTGGCGCTGCTGATCATCACCCGCACAGCAATCCGGCCATCGATGGCGACCGACCAGGTCATAATGGCGGCAAACAGCAGGATGAATCCCCAGCAGGCAGGCCAGCCTGGCGATTGACGGAAGAAACAGCGCTGGGCAACCAGCAGCAGCGACACATGAAAAATCAGAAAGACATTGCCAACCCAGGAGCCATAGGGGGTGGGGGTCAGCAGCAGACTGGCAAATCCCGCCTGACCCAGCATGGCAAACAGACTGGACCACCACCAGACCCCGACACCGGGAATATCGTTGTGGGTAACACGAATGATGGTAAGAGTGAGGAAACCGAGACAATAGCCACACAAGGCCATGATCATCAAGGTAAAAATATCCAGCTTAAGCAGTAGTGAGGCGTCCATACCAAAGCCATGCAGAGAGGGTAACTGAGTATATGAGAAGCGTTTGCCAAGACCCAGTGGGACTTGATGGTTTTCATAATAAAGCCCGTTCGTTTGCTGACAAACAGCGCAATGAGCGTGATATCCCATCAATACGTATTTGTCTCCGCCCCTGAAAAAAGTCTCTTATGGAGCTTATCGGTGCAATAAGAGCCGCAAGCGGCGCCCTGGCTTTGTAACAAAATGTCTTGGGCATAATTTGGGCTTGAACCCACCCCATTAGATAGATATGTTGTTTTCGTGTGATTTTATGAATGAAGTCATGAGCAATAAATGTCTCTAACCTGTTGAGTCTTCTGACACAATCTGTTTTTGGTACATTTTTCACTCAACCACTATTCATAGCATCTCATATGGGGCTTTTGTCCCGCTCAAGACATTCATCCTGTCTTGCCTGTTGCCGGATGCAGCAGTCTCTTGTGCCACGGAGTCGCACGGGATCAGGTTCAAGGCCGAACACAACATCGACAGAGACGTCACTTATGATCAAAAAACTGATTCTTTCTAGCCTGCTGTTTTGCGGGATCGCCACGGCGGCCCCGACCCCAGCCCCTACCTCCACCCTGGATGCCGTGCTCGAACGCGGCGTGCTGCGAGTCGGCTTTGATGCCGGCTATCAACCCTTCGAGATGACCAACAAGCAGGGCCAGTACATCGGCTTTGATGTGGATCTCGCCAAGATGGTCGCCAAAGAGATGGGCGTGAAGGTCGAGTTCGTCAACACCGCCTGGGATGGCATCATTCCGGCGCTGCTGACCAACAAGTTCGACGTCATCATGGGCGGCATGACCGTCACTCCCCAGCGCAACCTGCGAGTCAACTTCGCCGATCCTTACATCGTGGTCGGCCAGACCATAGTCCTGCGCAAAGAGAAGGCGGGCGAAATCAAATCCTTCACCGATCTCAACGACCCGAAATACAAGATCGCGGTCAAGCTCGGCACCACCGGCGAGCAGGCAGTCAAGCGCCTGATCCCCAAAGCCACCCTGCTGCAGTTTGAAACCCAGGATGACGCCAAGCTGGAGGTGATCAACGGCAAGGTCGATGCGTTCGTCTATGACCTGCCCTACAACGCTATTTTCGCCTCCCAGAATCAGGGCGCCGTGGTGCACCTCGACAAGCCGTTCACCTTCGAGCCGCTGGCTTGGGCCATCCGCAAAGGAGATCAGGACACCCTCAACTGGTTCAACAACTACCTGCGCCAGATCAAGGGCGATGGCAGCTACGACCGTCTCTACAAGAAGTGGTTCGAATCCAACGCCTGGCTGAACCAGCTCAAATAACCTCCGGGGGGCGGCACATGCCGCCCCTGCACCACGCAGCTCCCCACACAATAACGAGACGAGGTTGTGACTGTGCACACACCTAAACCGACAAGACAGATGGAAAAACAGCCCAATCAGCTGCTCTGGCATGGGGTTTTCCTGCTGATGCTGCTGGTTGCCGTATTCGGCATCTACAAGGCTGTCCAGTCAGTGGATTACACCTGGCGCTGGGAACGCATTCCCCAATACATCGCCTATCAGGCGGAGCAGAAGAATCTGGCCGAATTTGACGGCACCGTGATTGCAGGTACCAGCGATGCCGAGAAGGGCAAGCTGTTCCTGCAAGACGATCTCGATCCCAATGTGCGGCAAGCCATCGCCAGTACCGGCGTACAAGTCGCCGAAGGGGATACCGTTTTTCGTGGCGATACCCTCGACACCCAACTGAGCTGGACCGCAGGCCCCATCGCCTGGGGCGTCTGGGTCACCGTCAAGCTCTCGCTGGTGGCGGGCATCTTCGCCATTTTGCTCGGCACTCTGGCCGGACTGGCCCGACTCTCCCCCAACCCGGCCCTGCGCAATCTGGCCGTCACCTATGTGGAGCTCATTCGCGGCACCCCGCTGCTGGTGCAGATCTTCATCGTCTACTTCTTTATCGGCACAGTGCTGAACCTCGATCGTTTTACTGCAGGGGTCGCCGCGCTGGCGGTCTTTACCGGCGCCTATGTGGCGGAGATCGTCCGCGCCGGTATCAGCTCCATCCACAAGGGGCAGATGGAGGCGGGCCGCAGCCTGGGTATGACCTCCGCCCAGACCATGCGCTATGTCATCCTGCCGCAGGCGTTCAAGCGGGTACTGCCACCGCTGGCGGGCCAGTTCATCAACCTGATCAAGGACTCCTCGCTGGTCTCGGTCATCTCCATCACCGATCTGACCAAGGCGGGGCGCGAGGTGGTGAGCTCCACCTTCAGCCCGTTCGAGGTATGGTTCACCGTGGCCCTGCTCTATCTGGTGCTGACCGGCACCCTCTCCTTCCTGGTACGCCGTCTCGAGGTGAAATATGCACGCAGCAACTGATCCCATCATCAAGGTGCAACAGGCATCGAGAAGTGCAGCCATCACCGACACCCCCTTCGCCTTCCCGGTTCGTTTTCTGGAGGCGAAATATGCGCGCAGCAACTGATCCTATCATCAAAGCGACCGGCGTTGAGAAGTTCTACGGTAGCGAAGTGCATGCCCTGAAAAATGTCAGCACCCAGGTGGCCGAAGGGGAAGTGGTGGTGATCGTCGGCCCCAGCGGCTC
This sequence comes from Aeromonas sp. 603404, assembly GCF_049171775.1. Classification (NCBI taxonomy): domain Bacteria; kingdom Pseudomonadati; phylum Pseudomonadota; class Gammaproteobacteria; order Aeromonadales; family Aeromonadaceae; genus Aeromonas; species Aeromonas sp. 603404. The sequence goes on along the minus strand of NZ_JAAKPE010000001.1, from coordinate 89,308 downwards.
GGGCAAATCGACCTTCCTGCGCACCCTCAACCAGCTGGAGACCATCCACGACGGCAATATCGTGGTCGACGGCATCTGCCTGACCGAGCCGGGCGATGTCAACAAGCTGCGGGAAGAGGTGGGCATGGTGTTCCAGTCCTTCAACCTCTTTCCCCATCTGACGGTGCTGGATAACATCTGCCTCGCTCCGCAGAAGGTGCGTGGCCTGTCGCGCCGTGAGGCCGAAGACAGAGCCAAGGCGCTGCTGCTGAAAGTGGGGCTGTCGGTCAAAGCGGCCAGCTATCCCTCCCAACTCTCCGGCGGTCAGCAACAGCGGGTGGCCATTGCTCGGGCGCTCGCCATGCAGCCACGCATCATGCTGTTTGACGAGCCCACCAGTGCGCTCGACCCCGAGATGGTGGGGGAAGTGCTGGATGTGATGAAGGGGCTGGCCCGCGAAGGAATGACCATGGTGGTGGTGACTCACGAGATGGGCTTTGCCCGCGAGGTGGCGGATCGGGTGCTCTTTATGGAGAGTGGCGAACTGCTGGTGGATGAAAAACCGGCCGATTTCTTCGACAATCCCCCCTCTCCTCGTCTGCGCCAGTTCCTCAGTCAGGTGCTGTAGCCAACACGCTCTGCTGGATAAACGAAGAGGGACTGCAAGGTCCCTCTTCTTGTGTGTCACGCTGAGCAGGCTTAACCCAGCTGAACCCGAGTGCCCCTCTCATCGGCTCAGCGCGGGGACTTTCCCAGATAGCGCTCCACGATCACTTTCACCCCGTCACGTTTTTTGAGCTGATAGAGCTCCTTGTCAAACTGGTCGATAAAGACCTGTTTGTAGGGATACTCCCCCTTGCGGCTATAGCCGAGAAACCCCTGCTCCTTGCTGAGCACCGGCCCCTGTTTGAGCAGGGACATATCGGCCACCGCCAGCTGATCGGCCTTTATCATGTTGAGTAACTCATAGAGCAGGGAGAGGCGATCATTGATGGTGCAATCGACCCGGCCGCGGACAATCTTGAGCAGGTTCTCCCGATTGCTTTTCACCTCCTCCACGTCGATCTGCTTCTCTTTTACCGCCTGCCAGAAGGCATCGCCGCCGACGGCAAAACCGGCGTTCATGCCAAAACGCAAACCGTGATAGTCGAGCGGAAACCTAGCCTGCGGGGTATTGGCCGCCACACTGGCGCCGCACATCACCACCAGCTCTTCATCCAGCATCGGCTGGGAGTAGGGCCACATATAAGGGCGGGTATCGGGCATGTAGTAAGGTGGAAAAATAGCGAAGGCGGCCCCCTGCTCCACCATGCTCAGACCGCGCCGCCACGGCATGGGCTTGAGCACCACCTCATAGTCAGGCATGGCAGAGGTCACCTCACGGATGATGTCGGCATAGATCCCCCTGACCTCCTCCCCTTCCTGCCAGGAGTAGGGGGGATAGGCGGCATCAGCCAAGATCTCGACCCGGGTCTTGGCGTGCGCCATCATGCACAACCCCAGCAACAAGCAACACCAGACGCGCATAAGCCAGCACCTCCTGAAAAAGCCTGCATCAAGCATAGCCATCCACTGCGCCTTCCTCTGCTGCCGAGCCATATTTCATGCCATCTCTTCGTTGGCTGAAAAATGTTAATGAAATATTAAAACCATCCTTTATGCTGGAGAGCAATTGCTCTGAATGGATGGCCGCATATGGATGTGCAACTGCTTCTGCTCTACCTCTCACCGGTTTTTCTGGCCTTTATCGGCTGGGAGATGCTCTACCTGCGCAAACATGGCGCGGCCTTTCCCACCGCTACCTACCAGTGGCGGGATCTGTTCGCCAACGCCGCCCTGGCCCTGATGCATCAGGGGGGCGATGCGCTGGCGGCCATCGCCATTGCTTATCTGTATGACACCCTCTGGGGCTGGCGACTGTTCGATATCGAGCTGAATCTCTGGAGTGTGCTACTGCTGTTCCTGTTGCAGGATCTCTGTTACTGGCTGTTCCACTTCACCAGCCACCATGTGCGCTGGCTGTGGGCCTCCCACGTGGTGCACCACAGCTCGGAGCGGCTCAACCTCTCCACCGCCTTTCGCCAGAGCCTGATGTACCCGATCTCCGGCATGTGGCTGTTCTGGATCCCGATGATTGTCATCGGCTTCCCGCCCGAGGCGGTGGTCGTCACCGTGCTGCTGAGCCTGGGCTTTCAGTTCTTCGTCCACACCCAGGTAGTGGGCAAACTCGGCCGACTTGAGTGGATCTTCAACACCCCCTCCCACCACAGGGTGCACCACGCCAGCAACGCCAAGTACATAGACCGCAACTTTGCCGGGGTGCTGATCATCTGGGATCGACTGTTCGGCACCTTTGTCGAAGAAGATCCGGCCGAACCGTGCCGCTTTGGCATCACCAAGCCGATCCACAGCTTCAACCCCCTCACCCTCACCTTCCACGAGTGGCGCGACATGTTGCATGACGCCCGTGGCCAGCCTTGGCGACAAAAACTCGCGGTGCTGTTTGGCAAACCGGCCGGGCCTGCCAGCCGCTGAACCTTCGCCCCGAATAGCAACTCCCTGATAACCAACTCCTGATAACAAGAGAGCGCCACAGTGGCGCTCTCTTTTATGATCAGTCACATCTTCGATGTCAGAGATTGGCGAACGACCAGACGGCGGGGATAAGGCTCAGCAAGGTCACACCGGCCAACAGCCGCTCGCGGCCGCTCAGACAAAGATCTGTGCCCAGCTGACGACGGCTGTAGAGAAACAGCAGCAAGCCCGGCCCGTAGAGCAACAACGACAGCAGCAGATACTCCACCCCGGCGGCATAAAGCAGCCAGAAGCCGTAACCGCTCGACACCAGCGCCACTGCCCGCATCAGGCCTCGGCCCTGCCCACACTCTCCCTCCTTGCTGAACGAAAGCTTGAGCAAAAACAGCCCGATCAGCAGGTAAGGCACCAAAATCATCGAGGTCGAGATAAGCAGCAAACTGGTGTAGCCCTTGCCGAGCAGCCACACCAGCAGCAGGCAAGTCTGCACCGTCAAGCTGGTGAGCCAGAGCGATGCGATAGGCGTCCCGTTGCGGTTCTGGCGCCGGAAGATAGCAGGAAACGCGCCGTGGCGTGCCGCGCTGAACGGCACCTCGGCCGAGAAGAGGGTCCAGCTCACGTAGGAGGCAAGCACCGAGACGATAAGGCCCACGCTGATGAGCAGCTTGCCCCATGAGCCGGTCATCTTGGCCATCAGCCCTGCCATGGAGGGGTTGGGCAGCGCCGCCAGCTCGGGTCGGCTCAATATTCCGAGCGCCAGCACCGAGATAAGCACATAGAGCAGCAACGCCAATACCACGCCAAGCACAGTGGCCGTGCCCACATCTCGCCGGTTTCTGGCGCGGGCCGACAGCACCGCTGCCCCCTCGATACCGGTGAAGACCCAGAGGGTGATCAGCATGGTGTTGCGCACCTGCTCGGAAACCGGCACCGCCAGGCTACTACCCTGCTGATCCGCCACGAAGGTGACCGGATCGAACCAGTAGCAGGCGAACAGAATAAACAGCAGCAGCGGCAGGCTCTTGGCCAGGGTCGCCACCAGATTGAATAGCGCCGCCTGCTGCACACCTCGAGCCACCAGCAGGTGCACCGCCCAAAGGATGCAGGACTCGCCGACAAACGCCGCCAGGGTATTGCCGTCACCAAACCAGATCTGCTCCGGCGTATCGACAAAGCTGCCCAGCGCCGCAAATGCGATCACCAGATAGCCCACCACGCCGATGGTGGCACAGAGCCAGTATCCCCAGGCAGAGAAGAAGCCCACCAGCTCGCCAAAACCGGCGCGGGCGTAGCTGTAGATGCCGCCGTCGAGATCCGGCCTTAACCGCGACAGATAGAGAAAACTCATGGCGAGCGCCAGGATGCCCACCCCCGTCACGCCCCAGCCGATCAGCACGGCGCGGGCGCCTGCCACCTCGGCCATGTTCTGGGGCAGGCTGAAAATCCCCGCCCCCACCATGGAGCTGAATACCAGCGCGGTGAGGGACCAGAGCCCGATCTTGCTCTCTTTCATGGGTGCTCCTTAGCGCAACCGGCGGCTCAGCGCCTGAATATGCTCGGGGCCGATACCGCAGCAACCGCCGATCAAATTCGCCCCGGCCGCGCGCCAGCGCTCGGCCCAGCCGAGATAATCCAGCGGCCCCAGATCGGCGCGGATCTCGTCCAGCCCATCGTTGGCGGTGGCCTCTTTGGGCTGCGGCGGGAAGGCGTTGGCATAGGCACCGAGGCGAATGTCTGCGCGGCCCAGCGCCTGCAATCGGGTGCGGGCAACCTCGAGAGCCCCCTCGATCACCTCGGGCTGACAGCAGTTGAACAGGATGGCATCGACTCCAGCCGCCACCAGCGCGGTCACCGCATCGGCGACTCGCTCGCCGGAGCGCAGTCGCGGCTCGTTGCCCGGCGCCTCATCTTCCAGCGTGAAGGAGACCCAGAACGGCTTGCCGTCATCAGGCAGCAGCGCTTTCAGGGCCAGTGGCTCGGCAATCAGGCTCATGGTCTCGGCCAGCCAGATATCCACATAAGGGGATAGCGCCCGGATAAGCGGCGTCGCCAGCTCGCTCACCCTGTCCGCCTTGAACAGGTCGGCACGGTAGGAGCCAAACAACGGTGGCAGAGAACCCGCCACCTGCACGGCCCCCTTCTGCGCGTCAGCCACCTCACGGGCCAGTTGACCAGCCAGCGCTGCCAGCCCCTCCCCGTCGGCAAAGAAACGCTCATCGCCGATATGAAACGGCACCAGCGCATAGCTGTTGGTGGTGATGACCCGGGCTCCGCTCGCTACATAGGCCTGATGCACGTCACGCACCGTCTCTGGCGCCTCCATCAAGGCCAACGCCGACCACTCGGGTTGACGAAACGGTGCCCCCCGCCGTGCCAACTCGCGCCCCATGCCCCCATCCAGCACCCACAATTCCCTGGTTTCCATCTGTCGTGTCTCTTAGTTATGTGCGTTGTTTATTTGCGTATTTATCTGTTTGTTTTGTTGATCTGCGGTTTCACATCGAATCGCTGCAGATCGTCCTGCTTCATCCTGGGAAGCCCTTTTACCATTCAGCCATAAAAACATATAGATGTTTGGATGGCCAAAACAAGATAAAGCAAAGCGCCACGGGCGGCAATCAGTATCAGCAGAAATCAGCGTGCAAACGGCGAGGCAAACGCAGAAATGCAAGAGGCCACCCTAAGGTGGCCTCATCACAATCTTGATCCGCTGGTAACTTAACGCCCGGCCAGCACTCGCTTAATCTGTTTGACCCAGTCGGAGACCCGACCCTGCTGCGGCAAACCGCGCCAGATCTGCTCCCACTGGGCAGGGCTTAGCGGACGACCGAGGCGACGCTGTACACCCGCATAGAGGTAGTCATGGGCCGTAGTGGCCGCATGCTCGGAGGTGAGGAATTTGGAGACCGGATCGGTCAACCGCACATCCCGCATGCCGAGCAGCGGATAGTCGTTGTGCACCGCTGCCAGCATGGTCTCGCGCATGGCGGACTCGATGTAGCCACGGGCAAACAGGGCGGTCACCGACTCCAGCGACCCCTGATCCGGACCGTGATACTGCTCGTCAAAAACCGGGCTCGGCTCTGCCATCCCGCTTTGCACCACCGCATCGGGATCCGGCTGCGGCACGACCACGGCAGGCTTGGGGGCTACCGGCTTGGCTGCCACTGTGGCTTTGCGCGGCGCACTCTGGCTACAGGCACCCAGTGCCAGGGCGAGCGCGACACAGGCCAGCGCACGGGAATGAGACTGCATCTTCATGACTCTTATGTCGCTCCTTTTACGATTCCTGAGCTGGCTTCTCGGCCACAGCCGGTTCGACCCGGGTAACCAGCAGCTGATCAATCTTGTAACTGTCGATATCGACCACTTCGAACTTGTAACCGGCGTATTTGACCGAGTCAGTGCGCTTGGGGATCTTGCGCAGCATATACATGATAAAGCCGGCGATGGTCTCGTAGTTCTGGTTCTCGGGGAACTCTTCGATATCGAAGGCGCGCATCACGTCGGAGATGGGGGTCACCCCGTCCACCAGCCAGGAGTTCTCGTCGCGCTGGACGATCTGCTCTTCCACCACGTGGGTCGCCCACTCGCCCATGACGGTGCTCATCAGGTCGTTCATGGTGACAATCCCCACCACCAGCGCGTACTCGTTCATCACCACGGCAAAGTCGCCACGATGATTCTTGAAGTACTCCATCGCTTCATAGAGGTTCAGGGTATCGGGGATGATGATGACGTTCTGCACCAGGTTGCCACCGATCAGGTCGATGCTCTGGCCGCCGATAACGCGGATCAGCAGCTCTTTGGCATCGACAAAGCCCTTGATGCTGTCGAGGTTGTGGTCACAGACCAGAAACTTGTTGTGGGGATGCTCGGCGATCTTCGCCTTGATGCTCTCTTCACTCTCTTGCAGGGTGAAGTAGATCAGGCTCTCGCGGGCCGTCATGGCGGAGGTGACACCAAGGGACTGCAACTCGAATACGTTCTCGATGAGCTGATGCTCCTCGCGCTGGATAACCCCCGCCTCGGCACCGGCATCCATCACAGCATAGATATCGTCGGAGGTGATCTCGTCGTTACGCACCGTGGAGACGCGCATCAGACGGAACAGGGAGTTGGCCAATCCGTTGAAGACCCACACCAGCGGCATCAACACGGTGACGAAGAAGAGCATGGGGCGCACCACCACTACGGCAATCTGCTCGGGCATGGTCATGGCCAGACGCTTGGGCATCAGGTCGGCAATCAGGATAAACATGCCGGTGACGAACACGAAGGAGGCTCCGGAGCTGATCTCGCCAAGCCAGGGGCCCTGGTAGAACTGGGAGACAATCCCCTTGATGGCGGGGTTGAGGGCAGACTCACCCAGGATACCGCCCAGAATGGCGACGGTATTGAGGCCAATCTGCACCACGGTGAAAAAGTTGCCCGGCTGGGCCTGCAGGGCCAGCACCTTTTCGGCCTGGCGATTACCTTCATCCGCCATCACCTGCAATTTGATTTTGCGAGACGCGGCGAGAGAGATCTCGGAGAGGGAGAAGAACACACTGCCGCCAACCAGCAGCATTAAAAAGAACAAACTATCGGCAAAACTCATGATTAACCTATTGCTACACCCGCCTTAGCACAAGACGGCAAACTGGGCCCGGGAGACCGGACCGTGAGCCCATCCGGGACTCACACAGGGGGAGTATTCTATCAGAAAACAGCCAGTTGGGGGCTTTATCTTACTCCGACCAGTTATGCAACAAAAAAGGCGCTTCACGCGCCTTTTTATTCACTTCCGGTTAGCCCTTGCCCAGCAGGGTGCCCAGATCGTCCGCCTTGGTGTGGCGCACATCCTTGCCTTTCACGTAGTAGACGATGTACTCGCAGATGTGCTGGCAGCGATCGCCGACCCGCTCGATGGCTCGCGCCGCCCACAGGACGTTGAGAACCTGGGGGATAGTGCGGGGATCTTCCATCATGTAGGTCATCAGCTCGCGGATGATGGACTCGTACTCGCGGTCTACCTTGTCATCTTCCTTGTAGACCGCCAACGCCGCATCCAGATCCATGCGGGCGAAAGCGTCGAGCACATCGTGCAGCATCTTGATGGTGCGACGGCCCATGTTCTCCAGCGACACCAGCGGCGGCTGCGGCTTGTTGGCGTTGTCGGTCAGCATGCGTGCGATCTTGTCGGCCACGTCGCCAATACGCTCCAGATCAGTGATGGTCTTGATGATGGCCATCACCAGTCGCAGGTCGGAGGCAGTCGGCTGACGCTTGGCGATGATGCGGGTGCACTCCTCGTCGATCGCCACTTCCATCGCGTTGACCTTGTGGTCGTTGGCCACGATCTTGCGCGCCGCATCGAGATCCTGATCGTGGATCGCCGCAATGGCGTCGGTGAGCTGCTGCTCCACCAGACCGCCCATCACCAGCACCTGGTTGCGCACGCTCTCTAGCTCGGCATTAAACTGACCGGAGATGTGTTTATTGAGGTTCATATTGTCCATACAAATAATCCTTGATTGCTCCGATTATGCCTTAGCCGTTGAACTGAACGGTAATCTGTTTATTGCTGCTCATCATGTTCATATCCATAACCCTGGTTCAACCACGCCTTAGCCATAGCGACCAGTGATGTAATCCTCGGTCTTCTTCTTGGCCGGTGTAGTGAAGATGGTGTTGGTATCCGAGTACTCGATAAGCTCGCCCATATACATGAAGGCGGTCTGATCCGACACCCGCGCAGCCTGTTGCATGTTGTGGGTCACAATCACCACGGTGAACTGGCTTTTGAGCTCGTTGATCAACTCCTCGATGGTGAGGGTGGAGATGGGGTCGAGCGCCGATGTCGGTTCATCGAGCAGCAACACTTCCGGCTCGATGGCGATGGCGCGGGCGATCACCAGACGCTGCTGCTGACCCCCGGAGAGACCGAAAGCGTTGTCGTGCAGACGATCCTTCACTTCGTCCCACAGGGCCGCACCGCGCAGGGAGCGCTCGGCGGCCTCATCCAGAGTGCGGCGATCGTTGATCCCCTGCAGGCGCAGACCATAGACCACGTTCTCGTAAATAGACTTGGGGAACGGGTTCGGGCGCTGGAACACCATGCCCACCTGACGGCGCAGGGCGGAGACATCCACGCTCTTGTCATAGATGTTGTGGCCGTGCAGCAGGATCTCCCCGTCGATGCGGCAGATCTCCACCAGATCGTTCATCCGGTTGATGCAGCGCAGCAGGGTCGATTTGCCACAGCCTGACGGGCCGATAAAGGCGGTCACCTGCCCTTTGGGGATCTTCATGTTGACGTTGAACAACGCCTGCTTGCTGCCGTAGTACAGGTTGAGATCCTTCACCTCCAGCGCGGTCTGCTCCGGGCTCAGGTTAAGCAGGTCCAGCGCGGTGTGCTGGGTAGACGTGGTCGTTACGTTGATCATCTGTTACCTCAAAATCTGTCGGTGGCGGCGGGCAATCTCATCGCCCGCGGCCGGAACGCTTGGCTGGCAGGGAACCCTGTCCCCTGCCCGTCTCTGTGGTGGCTGGCCTATCAATGTTCCAGCGACCGGAATTTCTCGCGCAAGTGGTTACGAATACCGATAGCGGTCAGGTTCAGACCCACGATCACCGTCACCAGCAGGAAGGAGGTGGCATAGACCAGCGGGCGGGCCGCCTCGACGTTGGGGCTCTGGAAGCCGACGTCATAGATGTGGAAGCCCAGGTGCATGAACTTGCGCTCCACATGCAGATACGGGAAGTTGCCATCCATCGGCAGGGTCGGTGCCAGTTTCACCACCCCCACCAGCATCAGTGGCGCCACTTCACCGGCTGCACGGGCAATAGCCAGAATAAGGCCGGTCATGATGGCCGGGCTCGCCATCGGCAGCACGATGCGCCACAGGGTCTCGGCCTGGGTGGCGCCCAGTGCCAACGAGCCCTGACGGATGGTGCTCGGGATCCGCGCCAGCCCCTCTTCGGTGGAGACGATCACCACCGGCAGGGTCAGGATGGCCAGGGTCAGCGCCGACCAGATCACGCCAGGTGAACCAAAGGTCGGGCTCGGCAGCGCTTCCGGGTAGAACAGCTGATCCAGCGAGCCACCGAGCGTGTAGACGAAGAAGCCCAGACCAAACACGCCGTAGACGATGGAGGGCACGCCCGCCAGATTGATCACCGCGATGCGGATGATCTTGGTCAGGCTGTTCTTGCCTGCGTACTCGTGCAGGTAGACCGCCGCCACCACGCCGAGCGGGGTCACGATGATCGCCATCAGGAACACCATGAAGACGGTGCCGAAGATGGCCGGGAAGACGCCGCCCTCGGTGTTCGCCTCACGGGGATCGTCGGATACAAACTTGCCGATCTGGTGGAACCAGTGACCCACCTTGGCCAGCAGGCTCATGTCGTTGGGCCATACCACATCCAGTACCCTGGACATGGGCATGGTCACCAGCTCGCCACGCATATCCTTGACGGTGATGCTGTCCCGGTCAGCCTGACTGCGCAGTGAGAAGAGCTCTTTTTCCAGCACCTGATAACGATCGTTAAGGGCCTGACGTTCACGCTCCAGCTGAGCTTTCAGCTGATCGGTCAGCTTCTCTTCCAGCTCGGCCTTGCGCTCTTTCAGGCGCAGCCGCTCCAGCTGATAGTTGATGCTGCCGATGTCCCCTTTTTGCAGATCGTTGGCCTGTTCGGAGAGGGCATTGGCTCTCGCCAGCACCCGCTGCAGGGCAGGATGCAGATCCGAAGTCAGCTCGCGGCCATCCTCTTTTACCCCGACGATATAACCGTAGAAGTTACCGTTGGTGGCACGCTCAACCATGGCCAGCTCGGCTGGCTGGCTCTGGGACTTGATGTCCGTCTCCAATACCCAGCGAAAATCGAGGTCGACGAACTCACGGTTGCCGGTCTTGACCAGATAGCGGGTCAGCAGCTCGCGCTCTTCCCCCTCCAGCGGCAGACCTGCGGCGCGCAGTCGCTCCACCGGCACCAGCTCGCGATCGTTGATCTCGCCGATCAGCACGCTCTTGTTGCCGCTGGCGTCCTCCAGCTGCCACTCATAGATGGGGTGCGGCCAGAAGTAGACCAGACCACGCCATCCGATCAGCAGCAGCAGACCCAGTACCGCCACCAGACTCAGGCTGACGGCTCCGCCGGTCATCCAGATCCAGGGGGCCCCTGATTTAAACCACTTACCCATTGTCGATTCCTTGTCCATTACAGAGCCGCCCCTTACATCGAGCTGTATTTTTCACGCAACCGCTGACGGACAAACTCGGCCAGGGTGTTGAACATAAAGGTGAACACAAACAGGACGAAGGCCGCGAGGAACAGTACCCGATAGTGGGAGCTGCCCACTTCCGACTCCGGCATTTCCACCGCAATGTTGGCGGCCAGAGTACGCAGCCCCTGGAACATGGAGAAGTCCATGATGGGGGTGTTGCCGGTAGCCATCAGTACGATCATGGTTTCGCCCACGGCACGGCCAAGGCCCATCATCACCGCCGAGAAGATGCCCGGGCTGGCAGTGAGGATCACCACCCGGCTCAGGGTCTGCCACGGGGTAGCCCCCAACGCCAGCGAGCCCTGAGTCAGGTGCTTGGGCACCGAGAAGACCGCATCTTCGGCGATGGAGAAGATGGTGGGGATGACCGCAAAGCCCATGGCGATACCGACCACCAGCGAATTGCGCTGGTCAAACTTGATACCCATTTCGTGGGTCAGCCAGATGCGCGAATCACCGTGCATAAAGGCATTCTCGATGAGCGGGCTCAGGGCGAAGGCCCCCCAGCCAATCAGCAGCAGCACTGGAATAAGCAGGATGGCGTGCCATCCCTCCGGCAGCCAGGACTTGCCACGCTCCGGCAGGTAGTTCCAGACCAGTGCGGTCAACAGCATCCCCATCGGCAGCAGGATCAACAGCAGGATCACCCCGGGCAGCGCCCCCTCTATGATGGGCGCCAGCCACAGACCCGCCAGGAAGCCCAGGATAACGGTCGGCAACGCCGCCATGATCTCCACCGTCGGTTTGACGTATTTGCGCAGCCCCGCCGACATGAAGTAGGCGGTATAGATAGCACCGGCGACACCGAGCGGCACCGCAAACACCATGGCGTAGAAAGAGGCTTTCAGCGTACCGAATACCAGTGGCACCAGGCTCAGCTTGGCTTCAAAGTCGTTGCTGGCGGAGGTGGATTGCCACACATACTGGGGCTCCGGATACCCTTCATACCATACCTTCTGCCACAGGGCCGACCAGGTCACCTCGGGGTGATCGTTCTCCACCGAGAAAAGCTTGAAGGTCTCCCCTTGCTGCATCAGCAACAGGTTGTGACGGGGGGAGATGGCCAGGGCAGAGAGTTCACCCCCTTCCACCGTCTCGGTCAGCAGCTTGGTCTCGCCAGTGGCGTGGAAGAAGCTGATGATGCCGTCCTTGTCGGCACTGATGAAGGCTTTGCGATAGTGCTCGGGGGTCAGAAGATCCACCGCGCCATCGCCCTTGAAGTCACGGATCTGAGTGAACTGGCGTTTGCCATCTTTTGCCACTTCAAACCACTGGGAGATGATGCCGTTGTCGTTGCCCACCAGCAGGGAGGAGGCACCGGAGAGCAGCTCGACCCGGGTCACGTTGGCATCTGGCGCATTGATCTCCAGCACGTTGCGCACGGATATATTGCTCAGGTCATGAATGTCATAGACAGAGAGACGATTGCCTTCCCGCACAAAGAGGATCCGCAGATTGGGGGTCAAAAGCATCTGATCCACATGGCGCGGCAGGGACGGAATGGTGTAGTTCTCACTGCTCCACTCAATCTCGCCGGAGAGGAAGTTCTCCTCACCGCTCATCACCATCAGTACGCCACGACCATCTTCGGTCACGGCGGCGGTCGCCATCTTGTCCTTGGTGGCCTCAAACACCATGGCACTGAGCGCTTTGCCCTGCGGATCGACCACTACCGGCTCCTCGCCAAAGGGATATTGCAGACTGGGTTCGATCACCCGCACATCGTTGGGATAGGAGACCTTGAACGCAGGCTGGACGACCTGCGCCTTGCCATCGGCGAAACCGTAGGCGATCAGCTTCTGACCAGGGGACGGTGGCGCCACCGCAGTGACATCACCGGTGACCTCAGCATGACCAAGGGATTGCCCGACCTTGATCTTGTCATCTCCCTGCACCGCGAAGAAGTTGACCAGTCCTTTATCGCTGAAGCGATAGCCGATCTCGTTCTGCTCTTCCACGCCGAGCCAGGCGGTCTTCCCTGCTGCAGGCAGAGTAAATGAGGCAGTTGGCTCCATGGAGGCGCCATTGAAGATGGGTTTCACCACATAGAGCAGATAAAAGAAGATAAGCAGCAGCGCCACCAGTACCAGGGCTCCGCCTGTGGTGACGCCATATTTGGCCAATTTATCCTTGATCCGGCGTTTTCTACTGCCCGCCATGACCAGGTTTAACGATTCCGATGACATGCAAGACCTCAATGTAAGCTAGGCTTGGCGGCATTATATGGCGGTTGCATGACAGTTTTGTTACATCGAGAGCGCTTTAACCGAGGTTGCTAGTGGAAAAATGGGCGGGGGTCCTTTCGAGGGAAAGTGAACACAATATATTGTTTATAAAGAGATATTTGTGAGAATAATCAGCAAGGGCAGCCTGTGCTGCCCCCAAATGATTCAGGAAAGGGCATCGTTTGATTGTTGCAGCGCCAGTTTGGCCGCCTTTTTCTCGGCGCGGCGACGCTTGAAGAAGGCCGACAACTGGGCCGAGCAGGCATCGGCCAGCACACCGCCGGTCAGCTCGACACTGTGGTTGTGGCGCGGGTCCTGCAAGATCTCGAACACAGACCCCGCAGCACCGGTCTTGAGATCACGTGCGCCGTAAACCACCCGCTTGACCCGGCTATGGATCAGCGCACCGGCACACATGCAGCAGGGTTCCAGCGTCACATAAAGTGTGGTGTCGAGCAGGCGGTAGTTCGCCAGCTGCTGGCCCGCTGCCCGAATTGCCATCACCTCGGCATGGGCACAGGCATCGTGTTCGCTGATGGAGCGGTTCCACCCCTCGCCCACCACCTGACCATCCAGCACCAGAACGGCACCGACCGGGATCTCGCCAATCCCTTCGGCCCGGGCGGCCAATGCCATGGCATGGCGCATCCACTGTTCATCCTGCGCGGTCTGACTCGGAGCCTGACCCAGTGTTTCTGGGACCTCTGATGGTTTCACGCCCATCCCCTCTTTATATTGTTCAATTGTGCTTTTTACATTCCAGCTATCCATACCTGTCAGATGATTCCATAGATAGCAGGCATGATAGCTCGCGGAGACAGGGCGGCGATTATGCCAAATCTGCACGTCAGACCCAAGCCACATCCCGACTGAGCAATAAAGAAGCAATCGGCATCTCTATGATAAAAAAGGAGTTGCACCCGTTTGGCCATGCTATTAGACTTCCTCCCCGTCAGCCGAGTCTGACTCCGTCGGTGTGTAGCGCAGCCAGGTAGCGCATCTGCATGGGGTGTAGAGGGTCGGAGGTTCGAATCCTCTCACACCGACCATTTTCCCCGAGAATAGCCCAGTCAAACGACTGGGCTATTTTTTTGCCTCCGATTTATCCTCCTGACAACGCCAGCCTACTAAGAACAAAAAACACTCAGAACCACTTGAATCTTTTTGCCGAACTCATTAAGATGCGCAACTTTCCGCCGGTAGACAACACAGGGAGGTGGAAACACAAGTGAAGGGATCACTGTCCGGCTTGCGTGCAACACAGGACCAGGCATGAACCAGAACACCGATTTCGCACCCGCCATTACACTTTATTCCGTTCCTCATGACACCCCTTGCCACACCGAAAGCGAAGACGAACAGGTCATCCAGCTGGATGTGATCGATCTGGCCGAACCGGATGATGACTATTGAGCCCGGCCAGATGGCCGCTCAATCACCAGCACATCGCCTGTTCAACGCACTCAGTTTCAGGCCCTTGGCGAGAAATCTGCAAAAAACGACAAACTGCTAATTCTATCAAGGATGGCAGTATTATTGACTAATGTGTCTCCCCCTTCCCTCTCCGGCATTCCCCCCGACAACTGATACAAACCTACGTTATTGCGCTTCACTTTCTATCGCTGCAACCGCTGGTGCCAACAGAGCCTGCATCACCACACCAAGTTTAAAACGCACGTTCACCAATCAGGTCTAGCATTAGCAAAACATTCATTACCACATTCAAACGCGCTTTATACGGCTGTTTTGGCACAGCCTGGAGTTAGGTCGGGATTTGTTTTTGCATTTGTAATTTTATTACGTAATAAGTTACAAAATGAGGGGCAGGGTAACGGCTCAAATTAGCCGTTGTCCGATGGGAAAAAGCAGGAGCATAACCATCTGCGTAGAGCTTTTACACCAACCAAATAAAACAATAAAAAACATCAACTTAACCATATCCAAAAAACAGGTGTTTAAAAAAAACTGTTGACGTACTCAACAATATTTCGCACCTTATCAATCGTGTTACCCCGTTGTTGCGGGAACGTTTCAGGAACAGGGATTCGACTTTAGTCGTAGTTAGTAAGTTCAAAATGTAATTCTCAAAGGAGTGAACCTTATGTCGGCACCGGCTCAGACCCACTGCAGCGCCCGCCTTCGCATCCAGGGCGAGATGCTACCCGAATACGCGCAAATTCTGACGCCGGACGCGGTGGCTCTGGTCTCCGAACTGGTGGAACGTTTTGCTCCCCAAAGAGGGGAATTGCTGAAACAACGTGTGGCACGCCAGGCCCGTATCGATGGCGGCGAGCTGCCGGACTTCCTGCCGGAAACCGCCCACATCCGTGAAGGTGACTGGACCATTCGCGGTATTCCCACCGACCTGCAAGACCGCCGTGTGGAGATCACCGGCCCGGTCGAGCGCAAGATGGTGATCAACGCCCTCAACGCCAACGTCAAGGTGTTCATGGCGGATTTCGAGGATTCACTGGCTCCCGCCTGGAATAAGGTGATCGAGGGCCAAATCAACCTGCGAGATGCGGTCAACGGCACCATCTCTTACACCAGTCCGGAAGGAAAGGCCTACACCCTGACCCACAATCCGGCGGTGCTCATCTGCCGGGTACGCGGTCTGCACCTGCCGGAAAAACATGTCACCTTCGATGGCGAGCCCATCCCAGGCGGCCTGTTCGATTTTGCCCTCTACTTCCTGCACAACTATCAGGCGCTGCTGGCCAAAGGCTCCGGCCCCTACTTCTATGTACCCAAGCTGCAGAGCCATCTGGAAGGGCGTTGGTGGAGCGAAGTGTTCGCCTGGACCGAGGACAAGTTCGGCCTGCCCCGTGGCACCATCAAGGCCACCGTGCTGATTGAAACCCTGCCAGCCGTATTCGAGATGGATGAGCTGCTTTATCAGATGAAGGATCACATCGTTGCGCTGAACTGCGGCCGCTGGGACTACATCTTCAGCTATATCAAAACCTTGAAGAACCATCCGGATCGGGTACTGCCTGATCGTCAGGTGGTGACCATGGACAAGCCGTTCCTCTCCGCCTACTCGCGGCTGCTGATCAAGACCTGTCACAAGCGGGGTGCGCTGGCGATGGGTGGCATGGCTGCCTTTATTCCGGCCAAGGACGCTGCCGCCAACGAGCAGGTCTTCGCCAAGGTCAAGGCCGACAAGGAGCGCGAAGCCAACAACGGCCACGACGGTACCTGGGTCGCCCACCCTGGCCTCGCTGATACCGCCATGACGGTGTTCAACGCCACCATTAAGGCTGGCGCCAAGAACCAGATCGGCGTGCTGCGCGAGCAGGATGCCCCCATCACTGCCGCCGACCTGCTGGCACCCTGTGAGGGCGAGCGCACCGAAGCTGGCATGCGTACAAATATCCGGGTTGCCCTGCAATATCTGGAGGCCTGGATCAACGGCAACGGCTGCGTGCCCATCTACGGTCTGATGGAAGATGCCGCCACCGCCGAGATCTCCCGCACCTCCATCTGGCAGTGGATCCGCCACGGCAAGAGCCTGTCGAACGGCAAGGTGGTGACCAAGGAGCTGTTCCGCCAGATGCTGGCCGAGGAGCTGGAGGTGGTCAAAGCCGAGGTGGGCGCCGCGCGCTGGCAGGCAGGACGCTTTGCCGAGGCAAGCGAACTGATGGAAGAGATCACCTGCGCCGATACCCTGATCGATTTTCTGACGCTGCCCGGTTACGAGCGGCTCTGAATCACGGGCCCCGGGCGGGGCTCGCCAATAACAAGTCAATGGAAACGTGAAATCAATGAAAGAGGGAACTGATATGGCACTGACCCGTGAGCAACAGATCCAGGCTATCGAGAAAGACTGGGCGGAAAACCCCCGCTGGAAAGGGATCAAGCGCGGCTACAGCGCCGAAGATGTGGTGAACCTGCGCGGCAGCTTGCAGCCGGTGCACACCCTGGCTCAGCGCGGTGCCGACAAGCTGTGGGGCCTGATCCACGGCGACGCCAAGAAAGGCTACGTCAACTGCCTCGGCGCCCTGACCGGCGGTCAGGCGGTGCAGCAGGCCAAGGCGGGGATCGAGGCGATCTACCTCTCCGGCTGGCAGGTGGCGGCGGACAACAACTTGTCCTCCACCATGTATCCGGATCAGTCCCTCTACCCGGCTAACTCGGTGCCATCCGTGGTGGAGCGCATCAACAACTCCTTCGCCCGTGCCGACCAGATCCAGTGGGCCAACAAGGTTGGGCCGCAGGATGAGGGCTTTATCGACTACTTCTTGCCGATCGTGGCTGATGCGGAAGCCGGTTTCGGCGGTGTGCTGAACGCCTTCGAACTGATGAAGGGGATGATTGAAGCGGGCGCCGCTGGCGTGCACTTCGAAGATCAGCTCGCTTCGGTCAAGAAGTGCGGTCATATGGGTGGCAAAGTGCTGGTACCGACTCAGGAAGCGGTGCAGAAGCTGGTTGCTGCCCGTCTGGCAGCCGATGTGTGCGGCACCACCACCCTGGTGATCGCCCGTACCGACGCCAACGCCGCTGACCTGTTGACCACCGACGCCGACCCGTACGATGCAGACTTCCTGACTGGTGAGCGCACTGCTGAAGGATTCTACAAGGTGCGTGCCGGTATCGATCAGGCCATCGCTCGCGGTCTGGCTTACGCCCCCTACGCCGACATGGTGTGGTGTGAAACCGCCAAGCCGGATCTGGACGAAGCGCGTAAATTTGCCGAAGCAATCAAGGCCAAGTTCCCGGATCGCATCCTGGCCTACAACTGCTCCCCGAGCTTCAACTGGAAGAAAAATCTGGACGATGCCACCATCGCCCGCTTCCAGCAGGAGCTCTCCGACATGGGCTACAAGTATCAGTTCATCACCCTCGCGGGTATCCACAACATGTGGTTCCACATGTACGAACTGGCCTACCAGTACGCCCGTGGCGAAGGGATGAAGCACTACGTCGAGATGGTGCAGGAGCCGGAATTTGCTGCCGCCAGCCGTGGCTACACCTTCGTGGCCCACCAGCAGGAGGTCGGTACCGGTTACTTCGACAAGGTGACTACCGTGATTCAGGGTGGCCAATCCTCGGTCACCGCGCTGACCGGCTCCACCGAAGAAGATCAGTTCCACTGATAGGCAGAACTCTTTGAGAGAGTCCTTGAGATAGCAAAACCCCGGCTTGATGCCGGGGTTTCTTTTTGAAAGGCCCTTCTCCCGAAGGGAGAAGGAACAAAGCTATAGAACCGGTTCACGGTTTGTGACGAGAGGTCGTCAGCAAGGTGAAGAGCAGCACATGAGCCTTGCTCACGGCCTCGCAGTAAGAACGTGGCCAGGTTCTCAGAGCTCGAGTATCTCTTTGACAAAGGGAATGGTCAGCTTGCGCTTGGCGCGAAATGAGGCGTTGTCGAGCTGATTGAGAGTGGTGAGCAGGGTTCGCATATCGCGGGAGAGTCGGTTGAGCAGGAAGCGGCCCACATCGATGGGCAATTTGAAGCCCCGCAGCTCGGCACGCAGCTGCAGGGCACTGAGCTTGCCTTCGTCATCCAGTTCTTCGAGATGGAAACTCACCCCCCAGTCAAGGCGCGAGGCGAGATCCGGCAGTTGCAGCCCCAGTTTGCGCGGTGCGCTGCAACCGGTGACCACCAACGTCCCCTCGCCCTTCTCCTGCCAGCGGTTGTAGAAATCGAATAGCGCCCGCTCCCACACGGCATTGCCGGCGATGGCCTCAAGGCTGTCGAGACAGACCAGCGGCAAGCTTTCGAGGGCATCGAGCATGCTGGGATCGAGCTGTTCAAATTGATCGAGGGAGAGATAGGCCGCCGCCGCATCGCGGGCGTTGACCTCGGCACAGGTGGCGTGGAGCAGATGAGAGCGTCCGGATCCCTTGGCTCCCCAGAAATAGAGGAAAGGTGATCCCTGACCGATGGCCGCGTTTTTGAGGGCGGTGATCAGATGAGCATTGGTGCCGGGATAAAAACTGACGAAGGTTTCATCATCCGGTAGTTGTACGGCTAAAGACAGTTGGGCCGGTTGCTTCACTCGTTGGGCTTTGACTGTGACATTTGTGGCTAAGTGTATCATCGCAAAGACAGATAGAGAACCGCCCGGGCAAGCCGGGCGGTCTACAAAAGCCTTATAAAATCAGGGCTGCGACCATTGGTAACGCAAACCGCTGCCATTATCGTCAACCTTGCGCAAACGACTCTCAAGCTGCAGCGCCCGTACCAGCTCGGCCAGATCTCCTTGCAGGGTAAAGTTGAAGGTGACCTGGTCCCCCTCCAGCTTGCCGATCGCCACCTTGCTGACGTTGGCCATCCCCTGCAGCATCTTCTGCACGGCGATCATGCTGTCCACTTCGGAGAGGCCATCTACCACCAGGGTCTGGCTGGTTGCCGGACCCGAGATACGGGCACCGTAGTTTTTCACCAGCCAGGCCGCTAGGGTATCAGCAAACCCTTGCGCCACTTCGGCCTGAGTGCCGGTGCTATTGCCACGGGTCAGCTCGGCCACTTCACCGGCCGCCTTGGGGCCGTAGAGTCCCCAATCGATGCTCCACTTGTCACCTTCTGGTGTCAGCTTGCCCAGCACCACCATCTCGGCGCCATAGCGCTGGCTTGCCTGCAAAATCGGGTCGGCAAAGCGTCCCCAGACGTCGGTGGCACTGACCGCCATGTTGTCATCGAGATCCATCAGCGGAATGCTGATGGGCAGCCCCAACGTCTGGGCCTGCTCGCGCAAGGCTTGCGCCCAACCATCGCTGGATTGATCCGCCAGCAGGCGACGCTCCCCCTGATCCACCACCAGCCAGATCGCCATCTGGGGACGCGCCGGGCCAAGCAGGGCAAACTGGCTCTCGGAGACCAGGCTGTTAACCTTGTCACTCTTGAACTCGGCTTTCAGATACTTGACGGAGTCCTGATCCTGATAACCATAGCTTTTGACATAGTCGCCCGGGGCCGCCAGCGCCTTGACCACCACCGGCTGGGTGAGGATGTCACGCTTGCCGGTCACCTTGATCAGCACCTGACCCAGTGCCTGCCCCTGAGCGGCCACCATGTCACCACTGGTCGGGGCCTTGCCCTGATAGAGGTCGGTCACCTGAGCGGCCGAAGCCATGAATGACAAGCCGCAGCAGAGGGCGGTCACAACACGTTTGAACATGAACAGAGTCTCGAAATGGGAGAGTGTGCTTATGGTAGCGGCAAGGCGCATCCTGCGGCAAGGCTGGCACAAGCGGCCACAAACAGCAGAGCCGGCGATGCGCCGGCTCCGATCACCCCTTCCACATGGGAAGCGGGTCAAGGCATAAACTTATTTGGTACCGAAGATCTTGTCGCCTGCATCGCCCAGACCCGGCACGATGTAGCCTTTCTCGTTCAGCCCCTGGTCGACAGAAGCGCAATAGAGCTCCACGTCAGGGTGAGCGGCTTCCAGCGCCTTGATCCCTTCCGGCGCGGCAACCAGTACCAGCACCTTGATGGATTGGCAGCCTTTCTTCTTCAGCAGATCGATGGTGGCGATCATGGAGCCGCCGGTGGCCAGCATCGGGTCAATGACCAGCGCCAGACGCTCTTCGATGTTGCTGACGATCTTCTCGAAATAGGGAACCGGTTGCAGGGTCTCTTCATCGCGGTAGATACCGACCACGCTGACGCGGGCGCTCGGCATGTGCTCCAGCACACCATCCATCATGCCAAGGCCGGCACGCAGGATAGGTACGACGGTTACCTTCTTGCCTTTGATCTGGTCAACTTCTACTGGCCCATTCCAGCCATCGATGATAACCTTCTCGGTTTCGAAGTCAGAGGTCGCTTCATAGGTCAACAAACTGCCCACTTCTTTGGCCAGTTCACGGAAACGCTTGGTGCTGATATCGCCTTCACGCATCAGACCGATCTTGTGTTTGACCAGGGGGTGTTTGACTTCAACGACTTTCATTATTATCTCCTCTAACCTGCCGCAAAAAAATCGCGGAATCATACAACAAAAGCCACCACTTGTAGAGCATTTCCGCGCAAAAACGCGCAAACGATTTCCTTTCTGGTTTTTCACCGCCACTGTTAGAATACGCCCCGAATTTTACCCTCCACTTCTTTACATGACGGGGAATACTCGTGACTGACAAAACCTCACTGAGCTACAAGGATGCTGGCGTAGATATCGATGCCGGCAATGCACTGGTTGAACGTATCAAGGGCGTGTCAAAGCGCACTCGTCGTCCTGAAGTCCTTGGTGGTCTTGGCGGCTTTGGGGCCTTGTGTCAAATCCCTGCGGGCTACAAGGAGCCGGTACTGGTCTCCGGTACCGATGGTGTGGGCACCAAGCTGCGGCTGGCCATCGACCTGAAGAAGCACGACACCGTGGGCATCGATCTGGTGGCCATGTGCGTCAATGACCTGATCGTACAGGGCGCCGAGCCGCTGTTCTTCCTCGACTACTATGCAACCGGCAAGCTGGACGTGGACACCGCAGCCGCGGTGGTCACCGGGATCGGTGCCGGTTGCGAGCAATCAGGCTGTGCCCTGGTGGGCGGCGAGACCGCCGAGATGCCGGGTATGTATGAAGGGGAAGACTACGACATCGCCGGTTTCTGCGTCGGTGTGGTGGAGAAGAGCGAAATCATCGACGGCAGCAAGGTCGGTGAAGGGGATGCCCTGATCGCGCTGGCTGCCAGCGGCCCTCACTCCAACGGCTTCTCCCTGATCCGTAAAATTCTGGAAGTCTCCAAAGCCGACGTGCATCAGCCGCTGGGTGACCGCACCCTCGCAGATGCCTTGCTGGAGCCGACCCGCATCTATGTGAAACCTGTGCTCAAGCTCATCAAGGAGTGCGAGATCCACGCCCTCTCCCACATCACCGGCGGTGGCTTCTGGGAGAATATCCCCCGCGTATTGCCTGCCAATACTCAAGCGGTGATCGACGAGCAGAGCTGGCAGTGGCCGGCGGTGTTCAGCTGGCTGCAGCAGGCTGGCAACGTCACCCGTCACGAGATGTATCGCACCTTCAACTGCGGTGTCGGCATGATCATCGCCCTGCCCGCCAACCAGCTGGAGAAGGCGCTGACCCTGCTCAAGGCAGAAGGCGAGAACGCATGGCACATCGGTCATATCGCCAAGGCAGCAGACGGTGAGGAGCAGGTCGTCATCAAATGATGCGGATCCTCGTCCTAATCTCTGGCAGCGGCAGCAACCTGCAGGCGATCCTCGACCACTGCGCCAGCGGCAAGATTGCCGGTGAAGTGGCCGGCGTTATCAGCAACAAGGCCGATGCCTATGGTCTGGTTCGCGCCAAAGAAGCTGGCGTGGCGACCTCCATTCTGGCCCAGCAGCAGTTTGCCAGCCGGGAGGAGTATGACACCGCCCTGCTGGCGCTGATGGCAGACTATCAGCCGGATCTGGTGGTGCTGGCCGGGTTTATGCGGATATTGAGCGGCGATCTGGTGCGCCATTTCGCCGGCAGGATGATCAATATCCACCCCTCCCTGCTGCCCAAGTATCAGGGCTTGCACACCCACCAGCGCGCCATAGATGCCGGTGACAGTGAACACGGCGCCAGTGTCCACTTCGTGACCGAAGAGCTGGATGGTGGCCCGGTTATCCTGCAGGCCCGCGTGCCCATCTTTGAAGGGGACACGGCGGACGAGGTAGCGGCACGGGTACAGGCGCAGGAGCACAGCATCTACCCGCTGGTGGTGCGCTGGTTCTGCGAAGGCAGGCTGCAGATGGTGGACGGCGCTGTGCAACTGGATGGCGCCCTGCTGGGCCCCGCTGGTTACGCCTGCGAGTAACCGCTAACAACTGCATGTCAGATACAACAGGGAGGCTTAAGCCTCCCTTGTCATTTCTACCTACCGCACGATGGCAGCGGTTAGGTCGGATTACTCGGCCAAGCGACCCTACACCGGATTGTCGATATCGATAAAGGTGACATCCAACCCGTGCACGGTCGCCAGCCACTCGCCCAGCGCCTTGACGCCGTAACGTTCGGTGGCGTGATGGCCAGCAGCGTAGAAGTGCATCCCCATCTCGCGGGCTGTGTGAATGGTCTGCTCGGAGGCTTCACCGGAGATAAAGGCATCGATGCCCTGCTCCGCCGCCAGATTGATGTAGCTCTGACCGCCGCCGGTGCACCAGGCCACGGAACGGATCAGCTCGGGGCCGCTGTCGCCACAGTGGAGCGGCTCACGACCAAGGCGCTCGGCAATCAGCTTGGCAAAGTCGGCGCCACTCATCGGCTCTTCCAGCTTGCCCACCATGGCGACGCTCTTGCTATTCCACGGCTCCAGACCGCGACGCACCTTGATATCGAGCAGCTTGGCGAGCTGGGCGTTATTGCCCACCTCGGGATGGACATCCAGTGGCAGGTGGTAGGCAAACAGGTTGATATCGTGGACCAGCAGGGTCTTGATGCGGCGCTGCTTCATACCGGTGATCTGGGCCGGCTCACCGCTCCAGAAGTAGCCGTGGTGAACCAGAATGGCATCGGCATCGGCAGCCACGGCGGCATCGATGAGGGCTTGACTGGCGGTGACACCGGTCACCACCTTGCGAATGCGCTCGCGCCCCTCCACTTGCAGGCCATTGGGGCAGTAATCCTTGATGGCGTGGGGCTCAAGCAGGTGGTTCAGTACGGTTTCCAATTTTCGATGAGAGATCATAAGGGTCCCTTTATAACGGCGCGATTCCCTGTTTTACCAATAAAAACAAGGCCCCGGCTCAAAACGCCAAGGGCCCTATGATAATCGAGAGCCGTCATCAAGACCATGACGGTTCCCACACAGTGATACATCCCTCTATTGAGGCACCAGCCTGATTCAGGCGGGCAAGTCGATGCCGGCATCCCGCATCTGGGCCAACTTGTAGCGCAGAGTGCGCGGGCTGATCCCGAGCCGGTCGGCCACATCCTTGCGACTGCCGTTGCACTCTTGCAGGGTGTCGAGAATGATCTGGTGCTCCTGCTGCTTGAGCTCGCTGCCGAGGCGATCGGCGCCATAGCTGCGCTCCACGCTGACAAACTCCATCTCCTGCTCGTCCAGCTCTTCCAGAATGAGGTGGTCACAATCAATGACCCCGTCGGGGCTAAGGATCAGGGCACGCTGTACCACGTTATCCAGCTCCCGCACATTGCCGGGCCAGGGATGAGAGAGCAGCCGCTCGCGCGCCTGCGGCTCCAGCTGCGGGGTGGGCAGCCCTTGCTGGCTGGCATGCAGGGCCAGCAGGTGCTCCGCCAGCGGCAGAATGTCGCCGGGCCGCTCACTCAGGGCAGACCATCGCAGCGGGAAGACGTTGAGGCGATAGTAGAGATCTTCGCGGAACAGGCCATCCTGCACCGCTTTTTTCAAATCCCGGTTGCTGGTGGCGATAACTCGCACATCCAGCGGGATCATCTTGCGACTGCCGAGCCGCTCCACCTCTTTCTCCTGCAACACCCGCAGCAATTTGGCTTGCAGCCCCTGATCCATCTCGGTGATCTCGTCAAGCAGCAGGGTGCCCCCCTGCGCCTGCTCGAACTTGCCCGGGCACCCCTGTACCGCACCAGTGAAGGCTCCCTTCTCGTAGCCAAACAGGGTTGCCTCCAGCATGTTTTCCGGAATGGCGGCGCAGTTGATGGCGACGAAAGGCTGCTCGGCGCGGCTGGAGTTGTCGTGAATGTAACGGGCCAGCACCTCTTTACCCGTCCCGCTCGGGCCGGTCACCATCACGGTCGCTTCGCTTCTGGCCACCCGGGTCGCCAGCTGGAACAGCTCGGCAGTTTTGGGATCCCCGTAGACCACGGCACGTTTTTCCACCTTCTGAGCAGGCACATAGCGGCTGACCTGATTGAGCAGCACCTCCGGCGAAAAGGGCTTGGCCAGATAGTCGATGGCCCCTTCGCGCATGGCGCGCACCGCGCCGTCGATATTGGCGTAGGCGGTCATCAGCAACACAGGTATCTGCGGATATTGCTGGCGGATGGTAGCCAGCAGGGTGAGGCCGTCCATTCCCCCCATCTGGATATCGGAGATCACCATGTCAAACGGCTGACGGGAGAGGGCCAGCAGAGCACGCTCGCCGCTGTCCGCTTCGCGGCACTCATAACCGCCGAGCAAAAGGGTATCCACCAGCGCTTCGCGCAGGCCATTGTCATCTTCTACAACCAGGATCCGGGCCTGAGTCATGCTACACCTCCCACGACAGCCAACCTGGCCGCATTGATATGGCTCCCTCTCGGCAGGCACAGCTCCTTAACAAGGCTCATGCTGCACCTCCAAGTTGCACCTGCTGCTGATGCAGGGGGAACGACAGAGTAAAACAGGTGCCTTCACCGGGAACCGAGGCCACACCGACCTCCCCCTGATGGGCACGCACGACGGATTGCACCACCGCCAGC
This sequence comes from Aeromonas sp. 603404, assembly GCF_049171775.1. Classification (NCBI taxonomy): domain Bacteria; kingdom Pseudomonadati; phylum Pseudomonadota; class Gammaproteobacteria; order Aeromonadales; family Aeromonadaceae; genus Aeromonas; species Aeromonas sp. 603404. The sequence goes on along the minus strand of NZ_JAAKPE010000001.1, from coordinate 63,965 downwards.
CCGAGGCCAGTGCCTTGGGAGCGGGTGGTAAAGAAGGGTTCGAATACCTGACCAAGCAGGTGAGAAGGGATCCCCTTGCCATTGTCGATGACACGCATCTCCACCCGGACACCACTGCGCACCGCGCTGACCAAGAGTGACGTGGCCCCCGCCTGCTGGGCATTGGCGATCAGGTTGTTGATGGCGCCCGCCAGTGCGCTGCTGTTGGCCAGCAGGCAGAGATCGGGCTCCGGCGCCTCTATGTGCAGTTCGCAGCCCTGTTGCTGACAGAAAGCCTCGGCACCAGCCTGCACTTCAGCCAGCAAGCCCTGTACCGAGATGGGGGTGACCACCTGATTGTCGCCATTGCGGGCAAACAGCAGGATGTCGTTGATCTGCTTCTCCAGATCCTGGAGGCGGGCCATCAGCTTTTGCTGAAACTGGCTGCGGGACTCCGGCTTGAGGGTACGGTTGGCCAGGTTGGCGGCATAGAGCATGGCGGCGGAGAGCGGAGTGCGGATCTGGTGGGCGAGCGAAGCCGCCATATTGCCCAGCGCCGACAGCCGCTTCATGTGGTTGATGCGATCCTGAAGCTTGCGGGTTTCAGTGAGGTCATTGATAAAGACCAGCTGGCCGCTCTGATCCGGCAGCGGCTGGGTAGAAAGCTGGACCCGTCGTCCATCGCGCAGGGAGATCTCGTGGCCATCATCCTCACGTGGTTCAAAACAGCGGGCAATGATGCGGCGCCAGAGCTCTCCTTCCAACGGCTCCCCCAGCAGGGAGATGGCTGCCGGATTCGCGCGGGTGACCACCCCAGCCCCGTCAAGCAGCAACACCCCGGTGGGGAGCGCCTTGAAGATGGCATAGAGCTGGCTCACTTCGTGGGACTGGAGTGGCATGTCCTGCTGCTGGATCGTCATAAACCTGACCTCAAACTGGCTATTGGGTCAGGTCATTCAATTTCCATGCCACTAAAATATGTTAATTAAAACAATAGATTGCATGTTAACGTCAAGGCTTTGACCCTTAAACGTCCTTGCTCATCCCGTACTTTTTCATCTTCTCTACCAGGGTGGTACGGCGCATGCCGAGCAGATCGGCGGCGCGGGCCACCACCCCGTCCTGCGACTCCAGCGCCTGGCGGATCAGCTCGACTTCAAGGTCGGCCAGCATCTCCTTGAGATTGACCCCCTCCTCCGGCAGTTGCATGGTGCGGGCAGAGGCGAGGGGGTGATCCAGCTCCGGCGGCTCCTGGAACACCGCCGCCAGCGCATCCCGCTCATCCATCTCGGTCAGCCGCTCATCCCGCGGCTCGCTCGGCAACAGACGATAACGACTCGGCAGATCCGCCACATCGACGATCTGTTGCGGGTAGAGGATAAGCAGCCGCTCCAGCAGGTTGGAAAGCTCGCGCACATTGCCCGGCCAGGGGTACTGCATCAGCGACTCCAGCGCCCGCTGGGTCAGACGGATCACACTGTGGTGCTGCTCCGCGTGACGGTTGAGCAACTCCTGCAGCAGCAGCGGAATGTCATCGATGCGATCCCGCAGTGGCGGGGTCTCAATGGGGAAGACGTTGAGGCGGTAGTAGAGATCTTCACGAAAACCCTGACTGCGGATCAATGCTTCCAGATCCCGATGGGTCGCCGCAATGATGCGCACATCGGCCTGAATGGGTTTGCCGCCACCGACCCTGTCGAACAGCCGCTCCTGCAATACCCGCAGCAGTTTGACCTGCATCGGCATCGGCATGTCGCCAATCTCGTCGAGGAACAGAGTGCCCCCCTGCGCCAGCTCGAAACGACCGCGACGAGCTGCGATGGCGCCGGTAAAGGCTCCCTTCTCGTGACCGAACAGTTCGCTCTCAAGCAACTCGGCAGGAATGGCACCACAGTTGATAGGCACAAAGGGGCCACTACTGCGGGCCGAGAGTTCGTGAATGGCACGGGCCACCACTTCTTTGCCGGTTCCCGATTCACCAAGGATCAGCACGTTGGCATCGGTCTCGGCCACCTGGCTGATGAGGCGGCGAACCTCCTGGATCCCCTTCCCTTTGCCCACCAGCAAACGCAGCAACGTCTGCCCCTTGTCGTGGGTCTGTTGACGGGGATGGAGAGAGACAAAAGCCTGACAGAAGTGCAGGTGACGAGTCAGCGACTCATAGGTAAAGGGGGCCTGGGCAACACCGATAAAGTTGCTGTTGGGCAGTTCCGCCTCAACCAGCGAGATAAAGGGGGTACGAGGGAAAGCGGCAAGTAACTCGGGCAAGGTGCGACCTGCCAGTTCACCCACCAGCACCCCTTGCAGTGGGCCAGAAGATTCGATGGCGACATCCAGGTCCCCTTCTGCGACATCCTGCCACAGGATCCCCATAAACGTGAGCACGGTTCCCAACTGCTGGCGCCGCTGCGCATCGGCATCAACAATCAACACGCCCATCTCCACCATATCCATCCCTCGCGATATCCTGAACTAACTTATTGTTTTATTTAGTAATAAAACAGCTACTGACTGTCTTTTTGCAGGCACACAAAGTGCCAAAAAACCGACACATTGTCAAAAATTGTCGTATTCAGGCTAAGTGTATCGATAGAAACGGGAGATTAGATAAATTTTGCCGAGGAATTTTCTGCATTGGCGCCGCTAGCAAACGCCGCCAATGGCGGAAAGAAAACTGCCCTCGTCAGAGGGCAGCATGCAATACGGTCAGATGAACTCAGTGGCTGTGGTGGTGATGCGGCGCCGCATAACGACACGCGGGAAAACGACTACAGGCCAGGAAGAGTCGACCGGCGTGGGGGCCTTTTTTCGCCTCCCGCTCCACCAGAGGTGCATCACAACGAGGGCAGTGGTGTACCTCGTGCTCTTCATCATCTTCCACATCGGCGAACAGGCTATCGACCAGCTCACCCTCACTCTGTGGCGCCTCCACCATCCCCTTGACCTGGATGGCGGGCTCGTGGAGCGACGCAGGCGAGATGGCCTCGGCATGGGCATTGCGGCCACGCATCCCGGCACCGACATCCACGCCGTCCAGCAACAGAGGATTGAACGTCGGCTCGCGCCGCGCCCCGTGCGGCAGATCATCGATCAATGGTTCGCTGGTTTTGACCAGCAGTGGCAGGATCTGTTCGCGCAGCTCTTCCACCAGATAGCTGGCACTTGCCGGGATCTGCAGCAACGGCAGTCCGGCGCTGTCGCAGGCGGTTTTCAGAAAGAGATCCCGCGCCTTGCGCTTCTGGTGACGGTGGGAGCTGTCATCGAGTTCGATGGCACAGATAAAGGAGAGATCAGCGGGGTGGCAAAGCAGATAGTCGAAATGCTTGGCGCTGATCTTGTTGAAGTACTGCTGCCATTTGCTTTTGCCGATCCCGGCCTGCGGCGTCAGCACATCAGCCACCCGCACCTTGGCAAAGACCCGGGCCTTGTCACCCACCGCCAGATCCAGCACCCCGAGAAAGGAGCGCTCGGCGGGACTGAACAGGGTCTCCTGCATATCATAGGGCAGGCGCTTTTGCTGTCTGCCTCTGCTCCAGAAGATCGCCAGCACAAGCAGCGCCAGCAACAACAATCCCGATAGGACAAGGGTATTCATGAGAGCACGATCCATTTCACGACACGAAAGGGGAATTACTTTACCACAGCCGCCACGGAGCAAGGCAGCAGACCCGTGTATAGAAAGTGAAAAGTCCCGTCTTTTTATCTATTTGTCAGCAGGCGGGGGTTCATATGACCAGCCCCAGCAGGCACAATAGGGATAGAGCAAGAAATCCCATTTCAAGGAGAGCAGGATGCAAAAGCAATTGGTGGTCACCGTGATCGGTGCAGACAAACCCGGGATCGTCGAGAGTCTGGCAGCAGTCATCAGCCGCGAGCAGGGCAACTGGCTGGGCAGCGCCATGAGCGAACTGGCGGGCCAGTTTGCCGGTATTCTCCATGTCTCTGTCCCCGATGAGCACTATCGCAGCCTGTGCGAAGCACTGGCCATGCTACCGGGTCTGACCATCAGCTTTGCCGAAGGGACACCGACCACCGAGCCAGCCCATCAAGTCATGATGACGGTGACCGGCAACGACCGCCCCGGCATCGTCCATGAAGTAGCCAGCATCCTGCGTCAGCTCGAGATCAATGTGGCCGATCTCACCACTGGCTGTGAACCGGCTCCCCACTCCGGCGCCCCGCTCTTCTATGCCCATGCGCTGGTAGCCCTGCCCGACGGGCTCGCGATGGATACGCTTATCACCGCGCTGGAATCCCTCTCCGACGATCTGGTCGTCGACATCGACGAAGCGTTCAGCGAGCAGTAACAATACTGTCATTTATTTGTCATATATTAACGCCATAACTGCCGCGCAGACGCGACCTGAAACAGAGGCACAAGATGAGCACCGACAAGCAGTATGAAGAGAAAGAGCTGAGCTGGCTCTCATTCAATGAACGGGTGTTGCAAGAGGCAATGGACAAGACGGTGCCCCTCATCGAGCGGGTTCGTTTTCTGGGGATCTTCTCCTCCAACCAGGATGAGTTCTTCAAGGTACGGGTATCGGACGTCAAGCGCCGCATCCTCATCAATGAAGTACATGGTGGCGACGATGAAGCAAAAGTGCTGCTGCGCGCCATCCAGCAAAAAGTGATGGCGCTCGGTGAAGCGTTCGACAACACCTATAAAGAGCTGTTGATTGCGCTCGCTCGCCACAACATCTTTCTGGTCAACGAGAACCAGCTCTCCGATGCCATTCAGAAGTGGCTGCGGGTCTTCTTCAAGGAGAAGGTGCTGCGTCACATCATCCCGATCCTGCTCAACAAAGAGGTCAATCCGGTCAAATTCCTCAAGGATGAGTACACCTATCTGGCCATCGAGATGAAGAAGAACGGTCAGGTGATCCAGTACGCTCTGGTGGAAGTGCCGACCGACGACCTGCCCCGCTTCTTCCAGCTGCCGCCGGAAGGGACCCGCCGCAAGAAGCAGATCATCATTCTGGATAACGTCATCCGCTTCTGCCTCGACGAGATCTTCAAAGGCTTCTTCGACTACGACGAGATTGCCGCCTATGCGGTGAAGCTGACCCGGGATGCCGAATACGACCTCTCCGACCAGCTGGACTTGAGCCTGGTGGACAAGATGAGTGACGGCTTGAAGCAGCGCCTCACCGCCATGCCGGTGCGTTTCGTCTACGAGCGGGAGATGCCCGCCGCCATGATAAGCTTCCTGAAACTCAAGCTGCAGATCAGCTCCTACGACGCCATCATGCCGGGTGGGCGTTACCACAACTTCAAGGATTTCATCGGCTTCCCCAACGTGGGCCGTGACTATTTGGAAAACCCCAAACTGCCGGCCCTCGATTGCCGCGATTTTGACGGCTTCGTCAACGCCTTCGATGCCATCACCAAGCAGGATATTCTGCTCTACTACCCGTATCACAAGTTCCACCACTTCACCGAGTTGGTGCGCCAGGCGGCGTTCGATCCGGCGGTGAGCGCCATTCGCATCAACATTTATCGGGTGGCCAAGAAGTCGCGGATCATCCACTCCCTCATCGATGCCGCCAACAACGGCAAGAAGGTGACCGTGGTGGTCGAGCTGCGTGCCCGCTTCGACGAAGCGGCCAACATCGACTGGGCCAACATCCTCACCGATGCCGGGGTCAAGGTGGTGTTCGGGGTACCGAGCCTCAAGATCCATTCCAAGCTATGCCTCATCACTCGCCACGAAAATGGCGAGCCAGTGCGCTATGCCCACATCGGTACCGGTAACTTCAACGAGAAGACCGCCAAGATCTACACCGACTTCTCGCTGCTGACCCGCAATCCGGATATCACCGCCGAAGTAGAGGGGGTGTTTGAATATATCGAGTACCCCTATAAGCGTTACAAATTCAACCACCTGCTGGTCTCCCCCATCAACAGCAGACGTCAGCTCTATCGTCTCATCGACAACGAGCTATCCAACGCCAAGGCGGGCCAGCCGAGCGGCATCATCCTCAAGATCAACAATCTGGTGGACCGGGATCTCATCAACCGGCTCTATGCCGCCGGTCAGGCGGGCGTGCCGATCCAGATGATCATCCGTGGCATGTGCGCCCTGCGGCCGGGCGTGCCGGGTTTGAGTGACAACATCAAGGTGATCAGCATCATCGACCGCTTCCTCGAGCACCCGCGGGTGATGGTGTTCCACAACAAGGGCAACCCCCAGCTCTATATCTCCAGCGCTGACTGGATGAGCCGCAATATTGACGGCCGGATCGAGGTGGGCACGCCCATCTATGACGAGCGGCTCAAGCAGCGCATCATGGATATTCTCGAGCTACAACTGAGTGATACCTGCAAGGCGCGGGTGATCGATGCCGACCAGAAAAACGAATATGTGAAGCGGGGCAATCGCCGAAAAATCCGCTCTCAGGTCGCGATTTACGACTATCTCAAACGTATCGAGTCAAACAATGGACAATAGTCTCTATGCCGCCGTGGATCTCGGCTCCAACAGTTTTCACATGGTGATCGCCCATCTGAGCGAAGGGCGTTTTCGCATCGTCGATCGCATCAAGGAGCGGGTGCGGCTGGCGGAAGGGATGGATGAGCAGAAGCGGATGAGCCCGGAGGCGATGGAACGCGGCCTCGCCTGTCTGTCACTCTTTGCCGAGCGGCTCACCAACATCAAACCGGATCAGATCCGCATCGCAGGTACCTACACATTGCGCCGTGCCAGCAACGCCCGCGAATTTGTGAGTGAAGCAGCCAAGGTGCTCAACCACCCCATCGAGATCATCAGCGGGCAGGAAGAAGCACGGCTCATCTATCAGGGGGTCGCCCATACCCAGCATATCGAGGGCCAGGTACTGGTGATCGATATCGGTGGCGGCAGCACGGAGCTCATCATCGGCGAAGGGTTTGAGCACAAGGCCCTCACCAGTCGCAAGATGGGCTGCGTCAGCTTTACCCAGAGCTTCTTTGCCAGCGGCAAGCTGAGCGACAAGCACTTCACCAATGCCGTGCTGGAGGCGCAGCACCAGCTCGCCCCCATCGTCAACCAGTACCGCAAGCTGGGCTGGCAGAGCTGCCTTGGCAGCTCAGGCTCGATCCGCACCGTGCGCGACGTGCTGCAAGGTGAGGGGCTGACCGATGGCAGTATTACGCTGGAGGGGCTGGAGCGGCTCAAGGCGCTGATGATTGAGCGCAAGCGAGTCGATAACCTCAAGCTGACAGGGCTTACCGAGGAGCGTCAGGAGGTGTTTGCCGCTGCGGTCGCCATCTTGCTCGGGCTGTTTACCTCGCTGCCCATCGAGCGGCTCGACTACTCCGATGGTGCCCTGCGCGAAGGGTTGCTGTATGAGTTCGAGGAGCGCTTGCAGCACCACGATATTCGCGAGCGCACCGCACAAGCGCTAGGCACCCACTACCGGATGGACCGCAAACAAGCAGCCAGGGTGGAGCAGAGCGTGCTGACGCTGTTTGATGCCCTGCAAGAGCCCTGGCAGATGGAGATAGAGCCCTATCGCGCCATCCTCGGCTGGGCGGCGCGGCTGCACGAAATTGGCCTTGCCATCAACTACAGCGGCATTCACCGTCACTCCGCCTATATCCTGCAACACACCGACCTGCCCGGCTTCAACCAGGACGATCAGGCCCTGCTGGCGGCGCTGGTACGCTTTCAGCGCAAGGGACTCAAGCTCTCCGAGCTGCCTCCCCTGCCCAACCACGACATGCAGACGGTGCTGCGCTGCATCCGCATCCTGCGCCTCGCAGTCGCCGCTCACCACAAGCGCCAGGACAACCTGCTGCCCGAGTGGAAAGTCGCGGTACAAGGCGATCAGTTGGTCGTGACCCTGCCGATCGACTGGTGCGAGGAGAACCGTCTCCTGATGCAGAATCTGGAGAAGGAGCATCGTTATTGCCAGGAGCAGGGCTGGCCACTGTTGTTCCAGCTCGGCTAAACCGGAAAGATAAATGAAAAAGGCAGCCCACTGGCTGCCTTTTGCATCTCAATCTCCCGGTTACTGCAACTCGGGCAACAACCACTTGGCCATCTCGAAATAGATGATAAGGCCGGTGCCATCCACCAGTGTTGCGATGAATGGCGCAGAGACCACCGCCGGATCGATGCGGAAACGGCGCAGCACCATGGGAATAATGGACGCGACCGTGGCACTCCAGAGCACGATAGCGATGATGGTAAAGGTCACCACCATGCCAATCTGGGGACCGACGCCAAGACTCCATGCCCGCACCCAGGCCGCCATGGCAATGGCCCCCGAGATGAGCAGACCGGTGGAGAGCTCCTTTTTCAGCACTGTGCCGAGATTGCGCAGGCTCACCTCCCCGACCGCCATGGCACGTACTATGGTGGTGGTGATCTGGGTGCCGCTGTTACCGCCAGTACCGATCAGGAGCGGAATAAAGAAGGCCAGCGCGATGGCCGCTTCCAACTGCTCCTCGAATGCCCGCAGAACAGTGCCGGTGTAAGCTTCCGCCACAAACAGGATAAGCAGCCAGCCCACCCGTTTGCGCCACAGCTGCCAGGGAGTCGCCTGCAAGTAAGGGGTATCGAGCGGTGATGAGCCCCCTTGCATCTCGGCATCCTCGGTGGATTCGAGCTCCAGGATGTCGGCGGCATCATCGACGTGGAAAATACCGACCAGTCGTCCCTGATCCTCGACCGGCAATACCGACAGGTCGCGGTCGATGAGCAGGCGCGCTGCCAGCTCCTGATCCGCACGGGCATTGATCCGCACAGTCTCTCGGTCCATCAGGTTAGCGACACTGGCCTCGGGGTCAGCAATCAGCAAGCTCTTGAGCGAGATACTCCCCTGTAGACGGCCATCCACGTTGACCACATAGATGTGGCGGAACAGCTGGGCATTGTCCCAGGCATCGTGGATCAGCTGCTTGGCCTTGCCGACGGAATCCTGTTCGCTCACTGCCAGATACTCGTGGCGCATATTGGCCCCGACGGACTCAGGCGGCCAATCCAGCAGTGAGTAGTAGATGGCCTGCGCCTGGGTCGGGAAGCGAGCCAGCAACATGGTGCGATCCTGACGACTCAGTTTGCGCAGGATAGCCACCATTTCGCGACGGGGAATAGCCTCCTGCAACACGCTGACGATGCTGCCATGGAGCCGCAGCAAAAGGCGACCGGCACTCTCTGCGGAGAGAGAAGCGATCAGTTCTGCCCCTTCTGACGCAGGCAAGGTGTCAAAGATGCAGTTGAGCTCTTCCGGACGCAGGGTCAGCAGCTGATCGGCGCGCTGAACCGGATCCAGATTGTGTTCCAGCCAGCCTTGCAGGCTGGCGAGATCGAGCAGTTGATGACGGTTGAGAATGGTGTGTGTTTTCTTCATCACAAAGAACCTCATGTGATTTCAGGCAAGCCTGAGCGCGAGCGGAGACCGTTCGCTGTCTGAAAGAAAACAGCAATTTGATTGACGAGTAATAGGCAGGAAATGACGCCGTTCGGCGTGTCATCATCCCCACGTACCAGCTTTAGCACTGCATAACGTATCCGGCATGCCGGAAGCCACTTGGGTTTACACCTTAATCCGATGAAAACTGTCCTGATCTTGGGCGTCTCTGGACGTCGTGAGATCAGTGGCCTGTGTTTATACAGGAGCCTCGCCTAACGAGATGCTGCAAATAATATGCACAACCCTCTGTTGTGCGGGCGGCATGATTATCCAATCCCACAGGGAGGTCAACCCCGCCTCAACCAGGAAACAGGGTATGGCAACAGCTTGTTACAATTGTCGGAACATATCAGGGGAACTCTGCCGGGGATGCATAGCAAAAAGGCCCCATAGGGGCCTTTTCTTAGCGAATATAGTCAAATAGCGTCAGACGACTTATTTTGCTGAACGAGAGCTGCGAGGCACTCAATGCCGCATCCTCTTTTGACAGTGCTGAAATTACCTCATAGAGATCGGCTTCCGACACCTTGGCTCTCGCCTCGGCATTGAGGGTGCTCAACCCCTCGTTGGAACCCATCACCTGCTCCAGACTGTTCATCCGGCCACCCAGTTCACCCAGCCCATGATCAATGTTCAAACGGGCATTTTTCATATGAACGGTGGCATCGGCCACTTTTTGCTCAAAACTCTCGGCTGAAATATTGGGATCACGCAGAGCCGTAATGAAGTCTGACATCCCGTTCAACACGTTGTCATTCTTGGGAGGATTGAGAGCAAACTGCTGTGCTGCACCACCTGCAGGCTGATCCAGTGTCAGTTCGAGACCATTGAACGGTATTTTGGTACCGGGAGTGTAATTACCTGTCTGCAGGGTATTGCCACCCGCATCCTTGATATCATAGGTATCGGGCGGGCCAATTGTGGTGGAGACTGTGTAGGTGTTGCTGGGCAGTGCCGGGTCGTAACTGGATTTATAGAAATTATCAAAATCCCCCTGATCCCCGACCCCGACCTTGATATTCGCACTGGTGGCACTGGCGGTTCTTCTGGTTGCTACGATTTCAAACAGATCTTGTCCGGAGTCATTGGCAGCAATTTGCACTGTGGGCGATACCTGAATATTTCGCTGGCCAGGATCTCCCTGATAAATGTATTTACCGTTGGCATCTTTCACATAGGGCTGGGTCTTGCTCTGATTGCCCCCGAAAATAAATTCACCCGATGAGTTCTTGCTGTTCATCAGGTCAAACATTTGCTGCTGCAACCCTTCCAGTTCGCTGGCAATGGCCTTTCGGTCATCCAGGCTAATGGCACCATTATTGGATTTCTGGATCAGGGTCTGAGCACTGAGCATCGCAGTATTGAGAGAGTCCAATACTGTCTCTTCATGCCCCAGACTGTTCTGCAGCAGACTGCCATTCACCCCGTACTGTTTAAACAGTTCAATCTCTTTGGTCAGCGCCATCTTCTGGCTCATGCCTGCCGGATCCTCACCGGCACTCTGAAACTTGTTGCCGGTTTGCAGCTGCTGATAGGCCTTGTCCAGTCGCTCGTTGGTATTTGTGAGTGAGTAAAGATTCCGATCGTAGATCATGTTTGTAGTGATGCGCATGACGTTACCTCACGGACGAAAGCAGTGTATCGAAGATGGTTTTGGCCGTACTGACCACCTGCGCGGATGCCGCGTAAGATTGCTGGAAACGGATCAGATTGGCCGCTTCCTCCTCCAGATTGACCCCGGAGACGCTCTCGTAGATCCCGGTACTCTGGATCAGCTTGGATTCATTAGCCTTGAGCAGGGTTTTTGCCTGACTGGTATTGTTACCCACTTCCATCACCAACCCGGAGTAAGCCTGGTTAAAGGTCATCTTGTCGTTGGTGGTACCACCATTGGTGCTTTTGCGTACCAGATCCTTGTTCTGCAACTCAGCCATTGCCAGACCATTGCTGTTATCAGCAAAACCATTGGTGTTGTAACTAAGCTGGAAGCTGTCGGTTTGTTCTACCGTGCCGGTAATGCTGAACTCGTAGCCCGGGCTCTGTTTCGGGTTGCTGTAGACCGCAGGCCCACCCGGAAAGGGGTTTACTATCGAGGCCATCAAATTCTGCCCTTTGCTGGCTGCCGGCGCGACACCGATCAAGGTAGTGCCATCACCGGCATACACCTCATAATTGCCGTTATTGCCGATCTTGACGATCTGGGGAGCGGCGGGATCCAGGCTGTTGGTACCAAAACCGGAACCCGTTCCGGTATTGAAGATGCCATCGAGCTTGATGTCTGCACTGCCGATGTTGTTGGTAGTCTTCTGTACTTTGAGAGGTGCAGCCAAGGCCAGGTCTTCCGGCCGGTTGATCTGCTGAGCCAGCCCGGCAGCAGCCCCCTTGGTTGGTTGCAGCAGCAGCTTGTCTCCTGCCGCTGGCGTACCGGTGAGATCGATCGAGATCCCGTGGCCAGCCAGTTCAAACGTTGCTGGCGGCGTGGTGCCCGTCGCCACAGAGGTGCGATTACCAGATTTGTCCAGCGAGAACACTTCATATCCGGTCGCACTGCTAAAGCGCACTTCATAGTCGAAGGGGGTTACAGAGCTTCCTTTGCCGGGTACAAAGCTGACATTCGCTCCGACCGACCCTGTGTTGTCGCCATAAGGCAATCCCTTGCTGGTTGGCAGGGTGAAAATATCGCTGCCCAACTCGTTGTCCAGATCCATCCCGAGACGGTTTTGCTGGTTCATGGCATCCGCCATCGCAACGGCCAGCTGGCCCAGTTCACGCTTGGTCGGCTCCAGGTCGGTACGCGCCTTGAACAGCCCTCCCATGGCCCCCCCGAAGGTATCGTGATCGATGAGAGCCTGATTGTCGCCAAGAGTCAGCTGCAACTCCTGATCACGGGAATCGGGATCGCCCGCCACCACCTTGAACTGGGCAACGCCCCCATCCAGGATCAGCGAATGACCAGTGCTCATATTGACCAATACGCTGCCGTTAGCCTGGGTTACGGTACGGATATCCATCTTCTCGGAGAGCTGCCTGATCGCCTCGTCACGCTGATCAAACAGCATCAGGTTCTCTTCGGGAGACCCCTGAGTACGGATGATCGCCTGGTTGAGATCATTGATGCTGGTGAGCAGACTGTTGACCTGCTTGGTCTCATCTTCAATACGGGTGTTGAGGGTATCGCTCTGCTTGTCGAGCTGGGCCGAGAGTGTGTGAAAGCGGTTCACCATACCGCTCAGCTCCGTCATCACTACCTTGCGGCCACCGATCTCGGCAGGTGATTCATTTGCCGAATGAAAGGACTTGAAATAAGAGGTGATGGTCTCCCCTACGCTATTGCTGCTGTCTCCCAGCAGGCGATCCACGCCGGCCAACTGCTCGTAATGAGTCAGGGATGCGTAAAAGGCAGAGGTATCGCGACGCACTTCTCCCTGCATATAGCTGTTGATTACCCGCTCGGTCCTGATGTCACCGGTGCCAAGACCGATGGCATTGGTAAACACCAGCGTACGCTCACGCACATAGCCCTGGCTATTGACGTTTACGATATTGTTACTGGTGCTCTGCAGCAGGCGCTGCTGTGCCAGCACGCCCGATGTACCAATTCCAAGCAGATCGCTTGCCATATGTTACAGCTCCATCTCGTTGTATCGGGCAATGGCATCACTGCGCAATACCTGTTTCAGTTTTCTGGCATAGTGCGGGTCGGTGGCATAACCCGCCTGTTGCAGCGCCTCGAAGTAGCGATCCGGACTGTCCACTCTGGCCAGGGCCCCCTTGTAGCGGGAACCGGAGGTGAGAAAGTCCACATAGTCGTTGAAGCTCTCTTCAAACGAGCCATAGGAACGAAACGCCGCTTTCTGGCGGGACGCCACTCCCTCTTCATATTCCAGGGTGCTGACTACCGCCTTGGGCCCTTCCCAGCGAGGATCGGCCTTGATGCCAAACAGGTTATGGGTCATCTGCCCTTCACCATCCTTGATCACCCGTTTGCCCCAGCCGCTCTCCAATGCCGCCTGAGCGACCAGTACCGCCGGGCTTAACCCCAACTTGTCGGCCGCTTTCTTGGCCAGCGGCATCAGGCGATTAACGAACTCTTCCGGCGTATCGAACCCTTTGCCCCCACTACTGGCGGCACTGCCCTCTTCGCTGGCCATGCGTCCCATGGGCGGAATGCTGCGGTGCGGTCGACGGGGCATAGTGAGTGCGTGGCTCTCCTTGACCCCCTCGGTCATCTCTTTTTCAGCAAAATCTTTGCCAACTTTTGATGCCGAGATCAAATCAGTGGCAGCCGTCTTGGGTGGCTCGTAGGGTTTATAGACCCGTTCCGTCCGTTGCGGCATCTTGAGCACCCGGCCATCCTGATGGACAAATGTCGCCGGTGAGAGCTGCCTGGCCACCATGTCAGCCAATCCAAGCCCCCCCTTGCTGGACATGTCTGCCACTCGCTGTTCATCCAGCATCCCTTCATAGAACTGGGTATAGCTGCTGTTCATAGGGTTGTCCTGAGTCAACACCCCGTTGGCCTGACGCATGCTCTGAAACAACATCTGGGTAAAGATTGACTCGAACTGGCGCGCAGCCCCCTGCAGTGCCTCGGCCTGTCCCTCTTTGCTGTGGCTCATCTGGCGCAGACGGTCCAGGTTCTTGATATCCTGCACCACCCCGAGATTCATGCCGCTGTTGGTGTCAAACTCCGCCATTTTGCTTACCTCATTGCCACCCGTGGCAATCACTTGCCGCCAGTTACAATATGACCAGTTGCCCCTCGATGGCACCTGCCTGCTGCAGCGCCTCAAGGATAGCCATCAAATCACCGGGGGCGACCCCGACCTGATTGACCGCACGGACCAGATCGTCCAGAGTCGCACCGGTATCAAACTTGAACATCCGCCCGGGCTCCTGCTGGACATTGATGGTCGAGTTGTTGGTGACCGTGGTCTCGCCCCCTGCCAGCGGGTTGGGTTGAGAGACCTGCTGGTTTTCGGCTATGGTCACCGTCAGGCCTCCGTGGCTGATGGCCGCCGGTTTGAGCTTCACCTGACTGCCGATAACTATGGTGCCGGTGCGGGAGTTGACGATGATCTTGGCCGCCTCGTTGGCCGGATCCACCTCCAGGTTCTCGATAGTCGCCAGATAGGAGACCCGTTGACCCGGATCTCGTGGGGCATAAACCTTGACCGAAGTGGCATCGAGTGCCTGCGCAGTATTGGGCCCCACCAGATCGTTGACCACATCGGCCAACCGACGCGCGGTGGTAAAATCGGGGCGATTGAGATTGAAGGTGATGGTGTCACCCTGGCTGAAGGCATTGGGCACCTCTCGCTCTACAGTGGCACCATTGGCAATGCGGCCGACGGTCGGAGTATTGACCACCACCTTGGAGCCATCAGCCCCCTCGGCACCCAACCCGCCGACCACCAGGCTGCCCTGCGCGACTGCATAGACCCGCCCATCCAGCCCTTTCAGGAAACTCTGCAGCAGCGTACCACCGCGCAGGCTCTTGGCCTCACCGATGGCAGAAACAGTGACGTCTATGGTCTGGCCCGGCTTGGCAAACGGCGGCAAATCCGCATGGATTGCCACCGGCGCCACATCCTTGATCTTGGGTTTGATGTTGTCCGGTACCTTGATACCAAAGTTGTTGAGCATGGTGCGGAAGGTCTGTTCGGTAAAGGCGTTGTTCTTCTCGCCGGTACCGGGTAGACCCACGACCAGACCGTAGCCAATCAACTGGTTGCTACGCACCCCCTCTACCGAGCTGATGTCCTTTATCCGGGCGGCATTAGCCATCCCCAAAGGCAGCAGACAGCAGAGCAGAGTAACCAAACGGAGTGACTTCATAACATCTCCTAGAGCGGCCACCAGGGACCATTGAAAAAGCTGGTAAGCCATCCCTGTTCCTGGGTATTGGCAAGATCGCCGGTACCACCATAGTAGATACGGGCATTCGCCACTTTCTGGGATGACACGCTGTTATCCGAGGTGACATCCTCCGGTCTAATCAGACCTGTGATACGGATATACTCATTGCCATTGTTGAGCATGATCCACTTCTCGCCCCGTACCAGCAGATTGCCATTGGGCAGTACCTTGGCCACACTGACCGAAATATTGCCCTGCAGGCTGTTGCTCTGATCCGCCTTGGCCTGCCCCTTGAAGGCACTGTTTTGAGCGATGGATGCGGAGAGATCATAGGGGCTGGCAGTGACAGGCACGCCCCCCAGCGTCACCGGATCCAGATTGAACTTGTTATCCTTGCCACTCTGGGTATTTGCCTTCTTCGAGGCGGAAGTGGACTCAGCCAGCTCGATGGTGATGATGTCACCCACCTTGTGCGCCTTGATATCCGAATAGATGCCATTAACCTGATCCGGCTGAAAAATAGCACCCGTCGGTCTCACCGAGACTGGCTCCGACTCCCCGTATACGGGGGAAAACTCGGGGTCATCAGGCCTGGGTGTATTGGGAGTACTGCTACACCCCCCCAACACCAGCAACCCCAGCATCCATACGCTTTTCATCATGGCTCTCCCCATTAGGTCCGCTGGATCAGGAAGGACATCATGCCATCCACCGCAGAGAGGACTTTAGAGTTCATCTCGTAGACCCGCTGAGCCTGGATCAGATTCACCAGCTCTTCGGTGACGTTAACGTTGGAGCTTTCCAGCATCCCTTGCTTCAAGACCCCCATGCCATCCGCCCCGGCAGTTCCCTGAATGGCTGCACCGCTGGACTGGGTTTCCAGAAACATGTTCTCACCCATCGGCTGCAGACCACTGGCATTGACAAAGTCTGACAGGGTGATCTGTCCGACCACTTGAGAAGCACCATCTCCCTTCAACTGTACCGAGACCTGACCATCAGTGCCGACAGTGACACTCTGGGCATTTTCCGGGATCTGGATTTCTGGCTGCAGGGGATAACCGTTACCCGGCGTCACTATGGTGCCTTCACTGTTAAGGGTGAATTGCCCATTACGGGTATAGGCCAGGCTGCCGTCGGGCAATTGAATTTCAAAGTAGCCACGGCCACTGATCATCAGATCCAGCGAATTATCCGTAGTCTGTACGTTGCCCTGACTGTGGTTTTTCTGGGTAGCCACCACCTTGGCGCCCGCGCCAAGCATTAAGCCGGAGGGCAACTCGGTATCCGCCGACGAACGGCCGCCGGGCTGATTGATGTTTTGATAGAGCAGATCCTCGAAAATGGCCCGCGATTTCTTGAAACCAACGGTGCTGGCGTTCGCCAGGTTGTTCGAGGTGACCGAAATATTGGTCTGCTGAGCATCCAACCCGGTCTTGCTGATCCAGAGTGCAGGATTCATAGGTAACTCCTTGATTAGCTGATACGCAGCAACTGGGTTTGGGCCTCGTCATTCTCTTCGGCCGTTTTCATCATCTTGACCTGGGTTTCAAACTGTCGTTGTAACCGGATCAGGTTGGTCATCTCATCCACCACATTGACATTGCTCCCCTCCAGGGAGCCGGCGATCAGGCCAACGTTGGCAGAGGCAGGCTCATTCTGGCCATCTTTGCGCCGAAAAAGCCCATCCTGGCCTTTCTCTACCGCATCGGCGGCCGGGTTAACCAGTTTGATCCGCTGAAAATCTTCCGACAAATTCGCGGCGGCCCCTTCAGGACGGCCACTGATGGTGCCATCCCGGTTAATCTCCAGCTTCTCCATCGGCATTGGCAGCACGATGGGTTGACCACCGTCATCCACGACGTTCAAGCCGGTAGAGGTCTGCAGGTTGCCAGTCGCATTGACCTGCAGATTTCCCATACGGGTATAGGCCTCCCCCCCCTTCGGATCTTGCACCGCAATCCAGCCGGGACCATCCACCGCCACGTCAAGATCCCTCCCCGTGGTCATCAACATGCCATGCTGCAGGTTTTGGCCGGGACGTTCCGTCATGGCAAATACCCGACTGGGCAGCCCCTCACCAAAGGCCTGCATGCTGCGGGCCTGCTCGAAATCGGATTTAAAGCCGGTGGTATTGGCATTGGCGAGGTTATTACCGCGAACAGCCAGGCTGTTCATGTTCTCTTTGGCCCCGGACATGGCGATATAAAGCAGGTGATCCATGGGATTCTCCGTCAAACAGATGACTCTGACAGCAGAACTGCAATTTGGATGCCAACAGAAGGGGAATGCCACGCCATTCGACAGTAGAGAACGATAAAAAAACGGGGCACCCAAGGTGCCCCGTCGCCTGAGAGGAATTAACGGATCTGCAAGATGGTCTGCTGCAGCGAACTGTTGACCTCCAGAGATCGGGAGTTCGCCTGGAAGTTACGCTGGGCAGTGATCAGATCAACCAGTTCGGAGGTCAAATCTACGTTGGATTGCTCCAGCGCCGACGATTTGATGGTACCGAAGGTGCCTGAATTGGGCGTTCCCGGCAAAGCATCGCCGGAGAGCAGGGATTGCCGCCAGGAAGTATCACCCACCTGGGTCAGCCCTTGCGAGTTGGCAAATTTGGCCATGGCCACCATGGCTACCTTGATGGTGGTGGCATTGCTGTAGGTTGCAGAGACAATCCCATCCGGCGTGATCTCGACCTTGGTCAAACGGCCGACAGTGGAACCATCCTGTGACAACTTGTTGACTTCAAACGGTGAGGCATATTGGGTCACAGTGCCGAAAGTGATATCTACCTGCTGGGTAGGATCCGCACCATTGGTAATAATCCCCGCTCCTGCTGCACCCAACTGCTCCGTTTGGATGTTTGCCGGTGTGGTCGGAGTAATCATTTTACCATCGGCACCAAAGGTAATTCGGGCACCGGCAGGTGCAGGATTCAACCCTGTGGCCATTGTTGGCGTCACCCCTCCGACGATATCGACCGGCTTGTCACCTTGATAGAGATACATGCGCCAAGCTGTCGGGCTGGCTGGCTTGGTCAGGTCTGTTGGATCTGCCTCTTTGACAAAATACTGGGTGATAGTGTGAGGTTCACCGAGCGAGTCATAAATCACCACTGAGGTGGATGAGGAGTAGGTTTTGGAATCCTTAGGGTCAAAGGTGGAGGCATCCCCCGCACCATTACCTGCAGGCAGGGGCGATGCGGTGGAAGGCAAGTTGAAACTTGCATCAATCTTGCTGGTTTTGATCGGCTCACCCGCCCGATCAGGGATCTGGATCGGCTTGGTCGCATTGATACTGACCGCCTTGGGTGTGCCATCGGCATTGATCTCGTAGCCTTGCAGATAGTGGCCCTGATTGTTAACCATATAGCTGTTTTCATTGAGCTTGAATGCACCGGCACGGGTGTAAGTCCGATCCAGGTTGGTCAAACCATCAGAGGTGACAAAGAAGCCGTTCCCCTGAATGGCCAAATCCAGCGCGTTATTGGTAAATTGCAGCGCCCCCTGATGGAACTGCTGGGCAACAGCACCGGTCGCCACACCGTTACCGACCTGAGTCTTGGCATTGACAAAGATGGAGTTGGCGTAGACATCCGCAAACTCGGCACGGGACTCTTTAAAGCCCATTGTATTGACGTTCGCAATGTTGTTAGCGGTGACGTTCAAGTCTTTTTGTGCCGCGTTGACACCGCTCAAGGCATTGTTAAATGACATATCCAGCTCCTTAGATCGATGCTGTCGACGTGGTT
This sequence comes from Aeromonas sp. 603404, assembly GCF_049171775.1. NCBI lineage: Bacteria > Pseudomonadati > Pseudomonadota > Gammaproteobacteria > Aeromonadales > Aeromonadaceae > Aeromonas > Aeromonas sp. 603404. Next base: position 44,975 of record NZ_JAAKPE010000001.1, on the reverse strand, counting down.
TTTGACGGAGTAGCCGTCTGGTTTGGATTGGTGCCTGATATTTGCAGGACGGAACTCAGCAGGGTGCTACCCAGTCCCTTCAAATTAAGCATTGTGGGGTTTGTTGCATTCCCCAGGGCAACGCTATCGACCTTGCCATAAGCGTATGTGGGAATAGTTTCTGCCTTGCCATCCACACTACCACTGGCCTTGATCACGTATTTGCCTGGCTTGACCCGGTTGCCCGCCTTGTCAGTGCCATCCCAGGCGATCTCCACATTGCCCTTCTGTTCTCCTTCCAGGCTAAATTCCTTGATGACCTGACCCGCCTCGTCTTCAACGATAATCTTGACACCCGCGTATTGATTGGTCGTGCCAACCTGAACGACACCGGAGACAGGGCCCTCCTTGTCCAGATAGCCCACATTGCTAGGCAAGAGTACATTCTGGCCAACCAGAGAAGATGCTTGCAGAGCCTGGCTGGAGATCATCTGCTCATTGAGCTTGCCCATCTGGGTAGACAGACTGCTGATCCCCTCCGAGGTAGACATGGAAGCCATCTGGGAGAGCATCTGGGCATTGTCCACCGGCTTGAAGGGATCCTGATATGACAGTTGCATGGTCAGCAGTTTCATAAACGAAGCCTGATCCAGCTCTTTCTTCGGCGTCGTTGTGGTGCCTGTGGTCTGGGTCGTGGTACGGCCAATGCCGTTCACACTGTTTGTGGTGTCGACCATGTTGCATCCCTCCTATCAGGATTTGCCAAGCTGGAGCGTCTGCTGCAGCATCTTCTTGGCCGAATCTGCAACCTGTACATTGGTCTGGTAGCTGCGCGAGGCATTGATCATGTCAGCCATCTCTTCAACCATGTTGACGTTCGGTTTGAAGATAAAGCCATCCTTGTCCGCCATAGGGTGGTTAGGGTTGTACTCCTTGAGCAGTGGAGCCTTGCTCTCGACAATCCCCTTCACCTCAACGCCGACCGATCCCTGCTTATCTGACATGGCCTGATCGAGCTGAGCGGCAAAAATTGGCCGCCTTGCGTGGTAAGTGTTTTCCACGCTGGAGCTTACGCTGTCCGCGTTGGCCATATTGCTGGCAACCGTATTGAGGCGCACGGACTGCGCACTCATGGCCGAGCCGGCAATATCAAAGACCTTGAACAAACTCATCACTGCTCTCCTTTCAGGGCTTTAAGCAGGCCACTGATCTTGCGATTCATAAATTCCAGGGAGGTTTGGTACTCCAGACTGTTGCGCAAGAACTCGCTCCGCTCCTGCTGCACATCCACCGTGTTGCCATCACCCGTATCAGGCTGCAACGGATTGCGGTATTGAACAGTACCGGGGGCATCCATATTCAAGGCAAAGTGCTTTTCACTGGTTGTTACCAGGCCAAAACCCTGTTTATGCTGGGCATCCTGCAATGCCTGTGCAAAGTTGATATCCCTTGCTTTAAAACCTGGCGTGTCCGCATTGGCAATATTGCTGGACAACACCTCGGCACGCTTGGCGCGAACACCCAGCGTGTATTGATGGATACCAAATGCCTTGTCGAATGAAAAAGCCATAGCACACCTCCTGCTTGGTATATTTTTCTTGCAAGAGATGTGCCAGACGATTTTCAAAATGTTGCCAGATTGTCGAGCCTAGCTATGAAAGCCTTTAGACGGAGTCCAAGGATCTGCTGCGCGATAGATAGGAACATGGTGCAATGCCATCACGAATGGAGCTATAAGAATGGAGCCATAAAGAGAGAAGGAGGCACTGTGCCTCCTTCTCTTATAACAATGTCACCAATCACAACTCATTGAATACCATGGGCTGCAACGTTATTTGACCTTGTAAACAATTCCGGGATTGCACCGAATCATCTCGAATCGGTCAGTCAAACCCGCCAGCGATTCCGACGCTCCCAGCATCAGGTATCCACCAGGATTGAGGCTGGATGCAAACTGGTTGAGGATTTTTGACTTCACTTCCGGTGCAAAGTAGATAAGCACGTTACGGCAAAAAATGATGTCAAATTTACCGAGCAGACTATAACTCTCCAGCAGATTGAGCGGCCGGAAGGTGGTCAATTTTCTGACTCGCTCTACCACCCGCATTTTGTTGTCACCATAGGGCTCAAAAAACATCTTCTTGCGCTCTGGCGACAATCCGCGTGCCAAAGCCAGACTGTCATATACCCCTTCCTTGCACTGATTCAGCATGGTAGTCGATATGTCTGTCCCGACAATCTGCACTCCACCGGGCAAGGTACCCGGCTTCTTCATCTGCTGCTCCAGCGCCGTCATGGCGATAGAATATGGCTCCTGTCCCGAAGATGAGGCAGCAGACCAAATCTTGACAGGGCGACCACTTTTGCCCAATTCAGGAAAAATCTTGTCGGTCAGCAGCTGGAACGGATATGTATCACGAAACCAGAGGGTCTCGTTAGTGGTCATCGCATCAACAACCGCCATTTTCAGGTCACGCTCTCGTACACTCATTGCACGGGTGACCAGTTCAGACAGACTCTCGATGCCAAACTGTGCCATCAAAGGTGAAAGACGGCTCTTCACCAGATACTGTTTGTTATCACCCAGCACGATCCCGCTCTGAACCGCAAGAAAGTTGCTGAACTGTTTGTATAAGTCATCCGAAAGTGTCTTCATGCAGCTGTTCTTCTTTAAATTAGAGTGCGTTTTGTACGGCTTTGGCCAATTCATCAGGCTGGAACTTGGCAATAAAGTTGTTTGCACCAACTTTTTGCACCATAGCCTGGTTAAATACACCACTGAGCGAGGTATGCAGAATAACATGCAAATCTTTGAGATTGGGATTATTCCGGATCTCGGCAGTGAATGTATAGCCATCCATCTCGGGCATTTCGATATCGGAAATCACCAGCGCAATCTGATCCTTGATAGGGCCATTTTTGGTCATCTCCAGCAGCATGTTCAATGCTTCGCGGCCATCTTTTGCCAGCACGCATTCAACTCCGATCGCCTCCAGCGCACGCTGTACCTGTTTGCGCGCAACCGAAGAGTCGTCAGCAACCAATACGGGACGTCCCAAGGTCGGATGCTCGACACTGGCCTCCACCAGCTCCTGGCTGACCTCAGTAGAAACCGGAGATATTTCGTTGAGAATACGTTCAACGTCGAGGATCTCGACCAACTCGCCATCAACCTCGGTAACCGCCGTCATATAGTTGATGCGACCAGCCCCCTTGGGGGGAGGAAGGATAGATTCCCAGTTCATATTGATGATGCGCTCGACCGAGTGCACCAAAAAACCCTGAATGGAGCGGTTGTACTCGGAGATGATAATGAAGCACTTGCTCAAATCTTCAATGGGGCGCTTGCCCATTGCCATGCTGAGATCGATGACCGAGATAGTCTGGCCACGAATATGAGCCACTCCGCGAATACAGGAGTTCAACTTGGGCATCACGGTCAAGGGGGGGCACTGCAACACTTCACGCACTTTGAATACGTTGATGCCAAATCTTTGACGTCCATTGAGACGAAACAACAACAATTCCAGCCGGTTTTGCCCCACTAGCTGGGTACGTTGGTTGACCGAGTCCAGGATACTGGCCATAAACACTCCCTAAAAACGCTTGGCATTAATCATGCATGCGTGATGGATTGCGTCAGACTATCGATGTGACAACAAACAGATTCTGAAGCAATCATAGTTAAATATGGTGATATGCGTGAACAACTTATCGACCGACGAGCGAAAATGATTAACCGACTTTTACTCATCAGCCTCTTTTTTGGCAGCATATCCTCGAGCCATGCCTCGGATGTCACAACCTATCTGAGAGAGCAAGCACAAGAGTTCGTTTATGGTCAACTCGATCTGCCGCTGGATGCCAGAGCAGAGGTCACTGCCGCGACCCTTGATGAGAGACTCCCGCTAACCCGTTGCGATGATCTGTTGACCATCAGCTTGCCAGCAAAAATGGAAATTCGTCGTAATACAACTATTTACATGAAGTGTGAGGAAGAAAAACCCTGGGATGTCTACTTGCCGGTAAGGGTCAGTATTCAAAAACCCTTTGTTACTGTCACCGACCCCATTGCCAAAGGGGATCTGCTGAATGAAAGCAAGCTGGTAGTGGCGTTTCAGGATCAAACCCTGATCCGTGGTGACTATCTGACCAACCCGGCCCCTCTGATTGGGGTACGCAGCAAGCGGGAGATCAAACCGGGACAGCCCATCCGCTTGAGCCAGGTTTGCGTGATATGTAAAGGGGATCAGGTCACCCTGACTGCCGAAAACAGCAACTTCCAGATCAAAACCATGGCCCGAGCCTTGCAAGATGGCAGTTTCGGAGAGATCATCAAACTCGTCAATATTCGCTCCGGCAAAACGGTGGAAGGTAAAGTCACAGCAGTCGGTGCCGCATCGGTCACTTTTTGATATCCGGAGCCTGAACAATTTTTTTTCTAAAGTTTTGAGCTGCCGCACCGATAAACAGGTAAGCAAACCTTAAAGCAGACGAAGGTAACTAAAATGGCCATCAACAATATCAACAACTTGGCGAATAATCGGTTGCAAAATACCGCTAATAGCCAAGGGACAGGCAGCAAGTCAGTCACCTCATCGCCCGAAAACAAAGCGACCACTGTCAAGCTGGACTCCGTCTCCTTGACCAGTGAGGCGCAACAATTGCAAAAAATGCAACAGAACCTCAATACCGCCTCAACCGGCAACGAGAGCAAGGTTGAACGACTGAAAAAAGCCGTCGCGAGTGGCGAATATCAGGTTAACAGCGACGCTGTAGCCAAGAAGATGTTCAGTTTCGAGGCCAATCTGGACAAAGTTCTGGGATGATGGACTTACCTTCGTTACTGCACACCCAAGATGATTACCTCAGCCAGATGCAAGGCATTCTGGAAGAGGAGTTCAGCTTGCTCGAGCAGCATCAGGCACTGGCCCTGCCTGCACTGACCGAGCGCAAACAGCAGTTGCTTGCTGCGATAGAAACTCTGGACAAGACACTGGCAGAGATGCCGGAACTGGCACTGCAGCTGGCAGCCTATCCCGACGAGATGGCGCAGCTTCGTGCAAAACTGGATGCCTGCCAGGCACAAAATGATATCAACGGTCGCTTGCTTGAATTGAGCATCGTCTCCAACCGTCGTCTGGCAACCTTTCTGAGTCAGTTGCGTGATCGCAACAGCCTGACCTATGACGCCAAAGGCAATACTCGCTCTGGCACCCGCTCCTACGGTATCAAGGCCTGACATCTCTTATCAGGCCTTGCATTTTTGCTCTCCGTTTTAAAGCGCGAGGCGCAACAACTCCCGCCCATCCTCACACGCGTTGACGCGCAGTACCCCATCCTCATAGCTTCCATAACTGGCTGGCAGCTCGCCGCGCGGGAAACAGATTGACCCCGGGTTCATCAATATCCGTTCCCCCTGCCACTCCAGCACAGGTACATGGGTGTGGCCGCTCAGGAACAGACTACCCGCCGGTAGCTGTACCTCGTCCGGGCGATAAAGATGACCGTGGCTGACAAACCAGCGCCGCTCATCGATCAGCAACTGGTTGTAGGGGGCGGTGATGGGAAAGCGCAACAGCATCTGATCCACTTCGGAATCGCAATTGCCCCGCACCGCGATGATCTGTGGCGCAAGCTCGTTGAGCCTGTCAGCCACTGCCGCCGGGTTATACCCTTCCGGCAGAGGATTACGCGGGCCATGGTTGAGCAGATCGCCGAGCAGCAGATAGTGATCCGGCTGCCAGGAGTCAAGTCGGGTCAACACCCGCTCCAGCGCAATGATGCTGCCGTGGATGTCGGAAATGATGGCAAGTTTCATGAAATGCTCCTCACTGCGGGCTGAAATAGAGATCCTTGGTGGCAATCGTCCCTTTCAAATTCTGGCTGGGCAGTCCCCGCAGGGTGGGGTCAACCAGTCTCATCTGATTGTAATGATACACGGGGAGGATCGGCGCCTCTTCAAGCAGCAACTGTTCGGCATGCCGGTACAATTCAACCCGACTCGCACTGTCCAGCGTATTGGCAGCCTGCTCCAGCAGCAGATCAAAATCGGGATTGCAGTAGCCGCTCTCGTTGCGCAGATCCTGACAACGGAAGCTGCCCAATATGGCTGACGGCTCCACGTAATCGCCAAACAGGAAACTTCTGGCCACCTGGAAATCACCGCTATCCTTGGCCACCTGATAGGTGCCCCACTCCAGACTGTTGAGGGTGACCTGTACCCCCAGCTTCTGCCACATGGCAGCAATGGCCATTGCCATCTGCTTGTGGGTGTCGGCACTGTTGTAGGTAATGCTCAGCTTGAGTGGATTAGCGCTGTTATACCCGGCCGCTGACAGCAGTGCAGCCGCTTTGGCCTGACGGGTCGGCATATCTTCAAGCGCGACAGGCAATACCACCCGGGGGTAACCTGGCATCTCCGGCAACAGCGACCATGCCGCCTGTTCACCCTGCCCGCTCACCGATTCAATGAGCTGCAGTCGATCAATCGCCATGGAGAGCGCCTGACGCACCCGCACATCCTGCAGTTCCGGGCGTTTCAAATTGAATGCATAGAGATAGGTACCAAACAGCGGCAAGCCCCAGAGCCGCTCCGGGGATCCGCGCTTCATCTTCTGGTAATAGCCGAGGGAGACCTTGTTGGTCAGCTGGATTTCACCGGCCTCATAACGCAGCCGCTCCGCATGTTGCGAGGTGATCGGCAGGTAGGTGACTCGCCCGATGCGAGTGTGGCGATCGTCCCAGTAGTGGATATTGCGTTCGGCTTCGAGTCTCTCGTTAGGCACCCAACTAGCCAAACGATACGCCCCATTGCTCACCAGCTTGCCGGGCTCGGTCCACTGTTTGCCAAACTGGGCTATCACCTGCCGATTGACCGGTACAAAGGGACGCTGACTTATTAGCTGCAAAAAATAAGGAACCGGCCGCTCCAGGGTGACTTTCAGGATCTGATCGCTTTGCGCCTCAATGCCAAGATTGTCGAGCTCCAGTGCGCCGGCATAGATGGATTGCGCATTGTTGATCCCCATGGCCAACAGCAATCCGGCAGAAGGGGAGTTGATGGCCGGATCGAGCAGACGGCGCCAGGCATAGACGAAATCAGCGGCCACCAGCGGCTCGCCATTGGACCACTTCAGTTGGGGGCGCAGGAAAAATCGCCACTCCAGCCCATCTTCACTGACCTCCCAGCGCTGTGCCTGAGCCGGGACGATATGCCCCTGGCCATCCTCACTGACCAGCCCTTCAAAAAGATCGACCAACACGGCTTCCCCCGGAAAACCGGAGCGCACCAGTGCCGGGTCAAGGGATTCCGGTTCGGCACCATTGCCTTTGACCAACATCTGCCGGTCGGCCACAGGAGGCTGCTGTACAACGGCTGTTGCATGAGCCTGTGGAACGGCCAGCGCGGCAAGCAATAGGGGGGGGAGCCAGCGTCGCGCCAGCGTGGGGAAGAAACCAGACCTCATGACAAAACCTCGAATAAAACTACTGCAGGAGGGGGAAGGCCGACGGCTCGCCTTATGAATGCCTGATGCCGCGCTTGTTATCCCCGAAAACGCCCCGTATTGTATCGGGCTTGCCCGGGAGATGGAGTCTTTCGGGAGATTTTTTTCAGGAGTTTTTATGGGTTATGAGTGGCTGGCCCTCGCCTCGGCCAGTTTATGGGCAATTGCAGCGCTGATTTCGGTCAAACCGGCCCGTCATCTCGGCGCATTTGCCTACAGCCGCTGGCGCATGTTTCTGGTCAGCCTGATGCTCGGCAGCATCAGCCTGCTCAGCGGCGGCTGGCAAACCCTCACCGCCGGCACACTTCCACTGCTCGCCCTCTCCGGACTTATCGGCATTTTTATTGGTGATACGGCGCTCTATGCCTGCATGAACAGGATGGGCCCAAGACGCAGCGGCCTGCTCTTCTCCTGTCATGCCCTCTTCTCAGCCATGCTGGGGCTCTGGTTGTTTAATGAGCCACTGACCGGATGGCGCTTGCTGGGTGCCTTGCTGGTTTTTGTCGGCGTGATGCTGGCGATCCTGTTTGGCAGGCGCAGCAACAATAACGAGTGGGAGCAGATCCGTGGCGGCCTGGGAATCGGCATCACGCTGGGTCTCACCGCTGCGCTTTGCCAGAGTCTCGGTGTGATCATCGCCAAACCTGTGATGATGAGCGGCAATGTCGATGCCGTCAGCGCGTCCGGGGTCAGAATGGCCACCGCGTTGCTGGCACACTGCAGCTTGCGACTGGCAGGAATGCCTATTGCACGTCCGTTAAACCCTATCAACCGTAGGGTCCTAGCTATGATCATCGCTAATGGCTTCCTGGCGATGACGCTAGGCATGACGCTGATCCTGATTGCGTTACGGCAGGGCGAGGTTGGCATGGTGGCCATTCTCTCCTCCACCACGCCGGTACTGCTGCTGCCACTGTTGTGGTGGCACTCGGGGGAGCGGCCATCCATTGCCGCCTGGGTGGGGGCACTGATTGCCACCCTGGGTACGGCACTGGTGCTGGGTTTCAGCACTCACTGACACCCGGCAACAAGCTTGATCAGAACAGGGCGATCTCGTCAACGGTCAGCTCACGGTATTCACCGAGAGCAAGCGTCTCATCCAGCGTCAGGCCGCCAATCCGCTCGCGATGCAAGCCAACGACCTTGTTACCGATGGAGGCAAACATCCGCTTGACCTGATGGTACTTGCCTTCGTGAATTGTCAGCCTGGCCTCGCACTCACCGAGAATTTCCAGCTGGGCTGGACGGGTTTTATCGGTCTCGTTGCGCAGGTAGACCCCTTCGGCGAACAACTCGATTGCATCCGGGCTCACCGGGTCGGCCAGCCAGACGTGATAGGTTTTGGCACATTCGCGACGCGGCGAGGTGATGCGATGGGACCATTGACCATCGTCGGTCACCAACACCAGTCCGGTGGTATCGAGGTCAAGGCGCCCCACCACGTGCAGCTTGCCCATCGCCGGCTCATCCATCAGGAAGAAAACGGTCGGGTGATCCGGATCCTCGTTGGAGCAGACATACCCTTCCGGTTTGTGCAGCATGAAATAACGGTTGCGCTGCTCCAGCGTCAGCAGCACGCCGTCAAACTCGATCTGGCTCTGCTCATTGATATGAAAGGCAGGCTGCTTGACCACAATGCCATCCACCATGACCTCACCCTGACGGATCAGTTTGCCTGCCAGCGAGCGGGTCAAATCGGAACAATCGCACAGAAATTTATCAAGCCGCATTCACAACCTCGGAGTCCAACAAGTAAAGGGGCGTCATTATATCGGGCGGGGGCGACAACGCCACTGTTAAGGGGTTGCCAATTATGACGAACTGGTCATCCGATGTTACACTTCTCGGGTGCAATCCATCCGCACGATACTCATAATAATAAGAGTCAGGAAGCCCTCATGAAGTCTCAAGCATCCTACCCCGTCATTCCCGTCAACCAGCTGAAACCCGGCATGTATGTCATTGCTATCGCCAGCCAGACAGGTGGGATGGAGATTGCCCGGATGGGCATGGTGACCAGTGTGGCGCAAATTGCCAATCTGGTGCGTCAGGGGGTGCTCACGGTACGCATCGATCTGGCCCGCAGCAAGCTGGGCAGTACCGAGAGTGACGCCATCACCTCCCCTGACCTCAATGCCAACAGTGCTCAGGCAGGACGCCGGGTCGGGGCCAACGGCGAAGGGCGGGAGCTGAAGATCCGCCGCCTCTATCAGGAGGCGCGCGAGCTGCAAGGCAAGTTCATTCGTCAGCTCAAGGCGGGTGAACCCATCAACATCACCCCGCTCGCCGAAGTCGCCGAGGAGATGGTGGACACCATGTTCACCCATGGCGATGCCATGCTCTGCCTGGCCCGTATTCGTGCCAAGGATGCCTATCTGATGGAGCACTCCATGAACGTGGCCATCCTGCTGGCCAACTTCGGCCGTTATCTGGGGCTGGAGCGCAGCGTGCTCAAGGAGTTGACTCTGGGAGGGCTGTTGCACGACGTGGGCAAGATCATGACGCCGGACGAGGTGCTCAACAAACCGGGCAAGCTGACCGACGAGGAGTTTGCCATCATGCGCCAGCATGTGGTGCATAGCTACGACATTCTCCGCAATACCCCCGGCATCACCCCAACCATGCTGGAAGTAGCCGCCAACCACCACGAGCGGCTCGATGGTACTGGCTACCCACTAAGGCTCAAAGGGGATGAACTCTCCCTCTATACCCGCATGAGCGGTATTGTCGATGTCTATGACGCAGTAACTGCCGACAGAGTCTACAAGGCTGGCATGCAACCCACCCAGGCCTTTCGCATTCTGCTAAAGGGAGTCAACCAGCACTTCGATGCCGAACTGGTCACCAAGTTCATCAAGTGCATGGGGGTCTATCCGGTGGGAACGCTGGTACAGCTTTCAAACCAGCGGTTGGCCATCGTGATGCAGCGCAACGAGCAGCAGCCGCTCAAGCCGGTGGTCAAGGTGATCTATCACGCTTCCCAGCGCCACTACCTCGATGTGCAGTGGCTGGATCTGGCCAGATCGAGTGTGAAGGAGAGCATCGAGTGCACGGTCGACCCCAAAGAGTTTGGCATCAACCTCACCAACTTCTTCTAACTCTGCCCTCACGACTGGCGCTGGCTATCGAGCCAGTGCCGGATCAGAAACTCCTCATCCTGCGGCGAGAGATCGAAACGCTGGCTGGCCTCTTCGATGGCGGCGATATCGTACTGGTGGTGCTCACTGAGCCAGCGCACCGCACGTCGCAGATCTTCACCATGGGGGAGCAGCAGATGGTCGCTCATGGGATACCTCCGGTAGATCGCAAGGCAGCCAGCGCATCTGACTGCCTATTACAAGTCTAGTCGGTCAATCCCAATCCCCTCCTGCGTCTCCTCACCCTCCCCCATCTGTCACTGCAATCAGGCAATCAGCGACCGAAAGCTCGCTGCCAATCCTGATCGAACTTCACCAGCGCCGCATCCACCGCTGGCACGTTCATCAGCTGCTCCGCCACATCGAGCGGCAGAGTGATGGACTGGCAACCCGCCAGCAGGCAGTCGAGCGCCTGGCGCGGGGTACGGAACGATGCCGCCAGCACCTTGCTGTTCGGCGCGTGCAGCGCAAGCAGCTGTTGCAGCTCCTGCACGGTGGCGATGCCGTCACCCCCCTGGGCATCCAACCGGTTGACGTAGGGCGCCACGTACTCTGCCCCCGCCACCGCCGCCAGCCAACCCTGCAGCGGGGTATAGACAGCGGTGCCCAAAGTCGGCACACCGTTGGCGGTCAGGCTCTTGATGGCCGCCAGCCCCTCTGCGCATACCGGGATTTTGATCACCAGATCCGGGTCCAGCTCACGCAGAGCGAACGCCTCGCGCACCATCTCGGTTTCGGTTTTGGCCATCACCTGGGCAAACAGGCGCGCCTTGGGCCCCAGCACATCGCGCAAGGCGGGCAGCAGCTCACAGAGCGGCAATCCCCCGGCGGCGGTAATGGAAGGATTGGTGGTGACACCGGCCAACGGCAGGATCCGTGACCAGCGACGCACTGCCGCCACATCGGCGGTATCGAGATACAGCTCCATCTCTAACTCCTTAACGGGATGTTCAATATGTCGCCATTCTAGCGAGAAAACATCTGCAAACAGCTTGATCGAAATCAAATCAACTTTCGAATGAAAGCAAATAGAATGCAAATACAAAAGGAGGCGGTATGATTTTCGACCTGCAACGATATTCAACTCACGATGGCCCCGGCATTCGCACTCTGGTGTTTCTCAAGGGGTGCTCGCTGGCCTGTCGCTGGTGTCAAAACCCGGAAAGCCGCTCTCCCAAGCCGGACATACTACTCGACCGGCGCCAATGCATCGAGGGATGCCGGCTCTGCAGCGACGCCTGCCCGGCAATCTTGCGTGACAGCCAGGGTGTCCAGATCGCCCGCTCAACCCTCGGCAATCAGGATGTGGAACGGCTGCGCGGCCTCTGCCCCAGCGAATCGCTGCAGGTGTGCGGCCGGGAGGAGAGCCTGGACACCCTGATGGCCACCATCTTGCGGGATCGCCCCTTCTTCGAGCGCAGCGGCGGGGGGGTCACCCTCTCCGGCGGCGAGCCCTTCATGCAGCCCGAGTTTGCCGCCAGCCTGCTGGCCCGCTGCAAGGCCGAGGGGCTGCATACTGCGGTGGAAAGTTGCCTGCACGTACCCTGGCACCAGATTGAACCTAGCCTCCCCCACCTCGACCTGCTGCTGGCGGATCTCAAGCATGTGGATGAGGATCGCTTCTTCGACTGGACCCGCGGCAAGGTCGCCCTCCCCCTGGCCAATCTCAAGCGTCTGGCCGAGCGCGGCGTGGCCATGCAGATCCGGGTGCCGCTCATCCCCGGTTTCAATGCCGACCACGCCTCCATCGAGGCCATCACCCAAGCTGCCGCCCGCCTCGGCACCGTGCAGGAGATCCACTTTCTCCCCTACCACACCCTGGGCGCGGGCAAGTACGCCCTGCTCGACCAACCCTATCAGGCGCCCCTGCAGCCACTCGATGACCCGGCACTGCTCGCCTTTGCCCATGAGTGTGCCCGTGCGCAGGGGCTGACCCCGCTCACCCGGGGCTAGGAACAAACCCATGACATCCGCCACTCACTGCCCAATGACCAGAGGATAAGACCATGACCCAGCTCGACCTCACCACCCTGCCCCCGCGGATCCGTGCCCACAAGGAGAGCCTGATCCACATCGTCCAGCCGCCGGTCTGCACCGAGCGGGCCCGCCACTACACGCAAGCCTATCAGGTCCACCTGGCCCGGCCGCTGCCGGTGCGCCGCGCCCTGGCGCTGGCCCACCACCTCAAGGAGCGCACCATCTGGATCAAGCACGACGAGCTCATCGTCGGCAACCAGGCCAGCCAGGTGCGGGCGGCGCCGCTCTTTCCCGAATACACGGTGGGCTGGATCGAGAAGGAGATCGACGAGCTGGCGGATCGCCCCGGCGCCGGTTTTGCGGTGAGCGAGGCGGACAAGCTGGCCATCCACTCCCTCACCCCCTTCTGGCGCGGCCAGACGGTGCAGGATCGCTGCTACGGCCTCTTTACCGACGAGCAGAAGGGACTGCTGGAGAGCGGCATCATCAAGGCCGAGGGCAACATGACCTCGGGGGATGCGCACCTCGCGGTCAACTACGAGCAGCTGCTTGCTCTCGGTCTCGACGGCCTCAAGACCAAGGTGGCCGAGCGGCGCGGCCGGCTCGATCTGGCGGACTGGGCCGATCTGCAGCGCGAGCAGTTCCTGCAGGCCGTCGCCATCACCTTCGATGCCGTCAGCCAGCACATCGAGCGTTACGCCGCGCTGGCCCGCGAGCTGGCGCTGCAGGAGCCGCGCCCAGAGCGCCGCTGCGAGCTTGAGACCATCGCCCTCAACTGCGCCCACATCGCCCACCGGCCCCCCGAGACCTTCTGGCAGGCGCTGCAGCTCTGCTACTTCATCCAGCTCATCCTGCAGATCGAGTCCAACGGCCACTCGGTGTCGTTTGGCCGGATGGACCAGTACCTCTACCCCTGGTATCGCCGCGAAGTAGAGCTGTCGGAATCCCTGCCGCGCACACGCGCCGTCGAGCTGCTGCAAGGGTGCTGGCTCAAGTTGCTGGAGGTGAACAAGATCCGCTCAGGCACCCACTCCAAGGCCTCCGCCGGCAGCCCGCTCTACCAGAACGTCACCATCGGCGGCCAGAACTGGCGCAATGGCAAGGCCCATGATGCGGTCAACGGCCTCTCCTACGCGATTCTGGAGTCCTGCGGCCAGCTGCGCTCCACCCAGCCCAACCTCTCGGTGCGCTACCATGCCGGCATGAGCGAGGATTTCCTCGACGCCTGCATCCAGGTGATCCGCTGCGGCTTTGGCATGCCCGCCTTCAACAACGACGAGGTGGTGATCCCCGAGTTCATCAAGCTCGGGGTGAGCGAGGAGGATGCCCACCACTACGCCGCCATCGGCTGCATCGAAACTGCGGTACCCGGCAAGTGGGGCTATCGCTGCACCGGCATGAGCTTCATCAACTTCGCCCGTATCCTGCTGGCGGCGCTCGATGGCGGCCGCGATGCCACCACCGGCAAGGTCTTCCAGCCCCAGCCCCAGTCACTGCGACAAGGCACGTTCGGCCACTTCGACGAGGTGATGGCCCGCTGGGACGAGCAGGTACGCTACTTCACCCGCAAATCCATCGAGATCGACTGCGTGGTCGACAGCGTGCTGGAGGCCCAAGCCCACGACATCCTCTGCAGCGCCCTTGTGGATGACTGCATCGAGCGCGGCAAGACCATCAAGCAGGGGGGCGCCGTCTATGACTGGGTCTCCGGCCTGCAGGTGGGGATCGCCAACCTGGGCAACAGCCTGGCGGCGCTGAAGAAACTGGTGTTCGAGCAGGGGGTGGTGGATCAGCGCGAGCTGGCCGAAGCGCTCGAGCAGGATTTTGCCGGGCTCGAGGGTGAGCAGCTGCGCCAGCGCCTCACCCACGCGGCCCCCAAATATGGCAACGATCTGGACGAGGTCGACCTGCTGCTGGTACAGGCCTACCAGAGCTACATCGATGAGCTCAAGGGGCTGCACAACACCCGCTTCGGCCGTGGCCCCATCGGCGGCACCTACTATGCGGGCACCTCCTCCATCTCGGCCAACGTGCCGTTTGGGGCGGCCACCATGGCTACGCCGGATGGTCGCCACGCCCACACCCCGCTGGCGGAAGGGGCCAGCCCCGCGTCCGGCTCGGATCGCTTGGGCCCCACGGCGGTGTTCAACTCGCTCGGCAAGCTGCCCACGGCGGCCATTCTCGGCGGGGTGCTGCTCAACCAGAAACTGAGCCCGGTAAGCCTTGAAAACGAGCGGGACAAGGCCAAGCTGATGAGCCTGCTGCGCACCTTCTTCGAGGTGCACAAGGGGTGGCACGTGCAGTACAACATCGTCTCGCGCGAAACCCTGCTGGCCGCCAAGGCCCATCCCGACCAGTATCGGGATCTGGTGGTGCGGGTGGCGGGCTATTCGGCCTTCTTCACCGCCTTATCCCCCGATGCGCAAGATGATATCATCGCCCGCACCGAGCACAGTCTCTGACGGGCCCACCAGGGGCAGCTGTGCCCCTTTATGACCGGCAAGCCACCCGCGCGGTGGCTTGCCGCTATCCACTGCCAGCCAGCGAGGTCCCATGAACCCACGCCACCAACTGATCCTCACCCTGGTCCATCAGGCCCGCAAGATGAGCGTGAGCGAGCTCTCCCAACGTACCGGGGTCTCGGAGGTGACGGTGCGCAACGACCTGACCGCCCTCGAAAAACAGGGGCTGCTCAAGCGCGTGCACGGCTCGGCCATGGCGCTGGAGAGCGACGACCCCGACGCCCGGATGAACATCAATTACCTGCTCAAGGAGCGCCTCGCCGAGCGAGCCGCCCAGCTGGTGGAGGATGGCGAGACGGTCTTTATCGAGGGGGGCAGCGCCAACGCCCTGCTGGCCCGTCATCTGGCCCTGCACAAGCGGGTCACCATCATCACCATCAGCAGCTACATCGCCCACCTGCTGCGCGATACCCAGGCCCAGGTGGTACTGCTCGGTGGCCTGTTCCAGCATCAGAGCGAGAGCGTGGTGGGGCCGCTGACCCGGCTGTGCATCGAGCAGGTGCACTTCTCCAAGGCCTTCATCGGGGTAGACGGTTTTCATCCCGAGATGGGCTTCACCGGCCGCGACATGATGCGGGCCGACGTGGTCAACAGCGTGCTGGCCAAGGGGGTGACCAATGTGGTCATCACCGACAGCAGCAAGTTCGGCGCCATCCACCCGAGCCCGCTCGGCACGCCGGGCCAGATCGGCGTGTTGGTCACCGACGATGCCCTGCCCGCCCCCATGCGGGCCACCCTGACCGCACGCGGCATCACAGTGCACTGCGTCGCCGCCTGAATCGCACCTTGCCCCCCGTTGCCGGGTTGCTCCCCCGCCTGGCGGCTTGACGGCGCCCACCGAGGCTGGGGTATGCTCGTCCTCTTTTGGCCTCTCCTGCCTGAGGCCACAGACCGAAGGACGCCGCATGCACACCAAGGACAAATTTCTGGCCGCTCTGGTCATCCTCTGCTGGGGGCTCAACTTCGTCGCCATCAAGTGGGGGCTGGAGGGGATTCCCCCGCTGCTGCTGGGGGCGCTGCGCTTCGTCGGGGTGGTCTTTCCCGCCATCTTGCTGGTCCCCAGACCCGCCATGCCGTGGCGCTGGCTGCTGGCCTATGGCGGAGCCATCAGTCTGGGGCAGTTCTCCTTTCTGTTCTGCGCCATGAAGTTCGGCATGCCGGCGGGCATGGCCTCGCTGGTGCTGCAATCCCAGGTGGTGTTCACCCTGCTGTTCGCCATGATCTGGCTGGGTGAGCGCTGGCAACCCCACCACTGGGTGGCCCTGCCACTGGCGGGGGCCGGTCTCTATCTCATTGCCACCCATGGCGAAGGCAACCTCACTCTGCTCGGCTTCGTGCTGACCCTCTGCGCGGCCGCCTGCTGGGGCCTTGGCAACGTCATCAATCGCCAGATCGGGCTGCGCTACCAGACCACGCTGCCCAGCCTTATCGCCTGGAGCGGAGTGGTGCCCATCCTTCCCTTCCTCGCCCTCTCCTGGTTGTTCGAGGGGCCCGAGCTGATGGCCAGCAGCCTGCTCAACATCAGCTGGCAGGGTTTCCTGTGCGTGCTCTATCTCTCCTTTGTCGCCACCTGGCTCGGCTACGGCCTGTGGGGACGGCTGCTGATGCGCTACCCAGTGGCGCAGGTGGCCCCTCTCTCCCTGCTGGTGCCCTGCGTCGGCATGGTGGCCGCGGCCCTGCTGCTGGACGAGCACCCCACTCCCTTGCAGTGGCTGGGCTCGGCTCTGGTGCTGCTGGGATTCGTGGTGCATCTGCTGGGCGGCCGGCTGCGCTGGTTCAAGCAGCAGGCCGTCTGATCCTTATTTGCCCGCCGCCATTGACCAGGGCGGGGAAACTTTCCATGATGAGCCAGCCCCCATCGGGGCTGGAGCCACCAGCGAGTGGCCTGCAGGACGCAGCCATCAGGAGAGCAAGGACATGCCATCGACCTTCACTGCAAACCCCCGCATCATCCCGCGCCTTCTGCGCACCAGTGCCATTGCCCTGACCCTCTGTCTGAGCCACTACGGCTGGAGCGCCACCCTGCCGACCGATCTGACGTGGGAGAGCAACAACCAGGACCCTCTCTATGCCGATCCGGCCGCCAAACGCGGCGGCACCTTTCGCACCTTTATGACCAGCTTCCCCCTGACCCTGCGCAAATATGGCCCCGACTCCAACGGCGGCTTTGCCGGTTACGTGCGGGAAACCAACCTGCCACTGCTGAGCACTCATCCCGTCACCGGCAACCCCATGCCAATGCTGGCAAACGAGTGGGCCTTCGGGCCTGACCACAAGACCCTCTATTTTCGCATCAATCCCAAAGCGCGCTGGTCAGACGGCCAGCCGGTCACCGCCGATGACTGGCTCTTTACCCTCAAGATGATGCGCAGCAAAGAGATCAACGACCCCTGGTACAACAACTACTACAGCACCCAGATAGCAGACATCACCAAGTTTGATGATCACACCCTGGCCATCACCAGCGGCACCGAAAAGAGCCGCCAGGATCTGCTCGAATCGCTGCCCATCAGCCCGGAGCCGAGCCACGCCATCAAGCTCACCACCAACTGGGTCAAGGAGTACAACTGGAAGGTGTTGCCGGTCACCGGCCCCTATCAGATCGATCAGGTGAAAAAGGGTAAATCGGTCACCTTCAAACGGATTGAAAACTGGTGGGGGGATGACGAGCGCTACTTCCAGCATCGCTTCAATCCTGCGCGGATCGAGATCAAGGTGCTCAGGGATCTGAACATCGCCTGGCAGCACTTCCTGCGCGGCGATCTCGACAGCTTCCCGCTGGTGATCCCCAACTGGTGGCACGACAAGACCAACACCGCCGAGTTCGAGAAGGGGTATATCGAGCGGCGCTGGTTCTACAACCAGACACCCCAGCCCCCAACGGGGCTCTATCTCAACACCGCCGATCCGCTGCTGCGCAATCTCGATGTGCGGCTCGGCATCCAGCACGCCCTCAATCTCGACAAGATGCTCACCACCCTGCTGCGGGGGGATTACCAGCGCCTCAACAGCTACGGCTCTGGCCAGGGGGAGTTCACCAACACGGATCTCAAGGCCCGTCCGTTTGATCCCGAGCTGGCGCGCCACTACTTCGCCAAGGCCGGTTTCACCAAGCCCGGCCCCGACGGCACCCTGCAAAACAGCCAGGGCCAGCCGCTGACCCTGGCCATCACCTACACCACGGCGGAGCACGCCCAGCGCCTCACCCTGCTGCGCGAAGAGGCCAAGAAGGCGGGGCTCAACCTCGAGCTCAACCTGATGGATGCCTCGGCCGGCTTCAAGTCGATGCTGGAGAAAAAGCACCAGAGCGCCTGGATGGCCTGGTCAGGCAGCCGTTATCCCGCCTATTGGGAGTTCTTCCACAAGATCAACGCCAACAAGCCGCAGACCAACAACATCATGAACATCGATGACGACGCCATCACGACTCTGGTGGAGCAGTTCGACAAGGAGTTCGACTTCGCCAAAAAAGCGGCGCTGTCGCGCCAGATCCAGCAGCGGCTCTATGAGCTGGCAAGCTTCGTGCCTGCATATCAGGTGCCCTACACCCGGGAAGGGGCATGGCGCTGGGTCAAACTGCCAAAAGTACCAGCAACGCCCAAGAGCGAGCAGCTCTATTGGCCACTCGGTGGCGACAACAGCGGTTACAGCTATGGCGGTCTGCTGTGGATCGATGAAGAGCTAAAATCCGAGACCAGGGCAGCCATCAAGAGTGGCAAGACTTTCCCGGCCGAGCCCATCATCGACACCACCTATCGCCAGCCCTGATAGCGACAACTCATTTGGCAAACAGACCTAAAACAAAGACCCCGCCAGATAGCGGGGTCTTTGTTGGCAACCGATGTTGCGAATAGCTCGGTGATCAGCCGCGCTTGGCCTGCTTCTGGGCGATGGCATCAGCCACATCGGCCGGCTCCAGCACGATACCTTCCTGATCCGGAGTCGGGAACACGGCTACACAGAGTTCATCCTGCTCCATGCCGTCAATCCACCGCTCCAGCCACACCTTGAGGGTGATGGACTGTGGTTTGCAATCTGCCCACTCACCTTCGGCCCACGCCTTGGCGTACTCCGGGTGCGGCCATACCGGGATGCAATCTTCATCGTCGGTGGTCAGCATCATGACGCCATGCTCGTCAGTCAGGACGAACAGCTCTTCATGCTCGACCAGCTTGCTGATGAAGTGATCGTAACGGTAGTCAGCGTTCAGTTGCAGCGCGGCATTGCGCTCGGTGTCGCTCAGTTCATAGCTCATTGGCCAAGTCTCTCTCTCGATAAAGGGCGCCATGTTCACATCTTGTGGTCAGCTTGTCCAGCTTGCCGCCTCCTGACTCCCGTCGGGGAAACAGCAACGCTCATAAGGATAGAGCAGGGCGGCGAATAAAACGTTTCACCCACCTTCCAGACCGGATTAAAAGGTCGGGGTGATCAGCTCTACATCAGGTTGCTCGCTCAACTTCTGTCGCAGCCAGTAGGCAGACTCTACTTCGACGAAACAGAGTTGATCCCGACCGTCAGCCGCACTTTTCATCAACTGCTCAAATCGCTGCTGTTGTTGTTGCTCCCAGAGAGCGGCAAGCTTTTCGCCATGGGCCTCATCCACCACTTCGCGACGAAGTTCGAACAAATTATCTGTGATCGGGCTGTTGATCTTGCCCGCGCTATGCCAGTACATCTGCAAGTTGTCCATCATCTCGGTGTCGTAGTTGGCCAGCGCATCCAGCTCCGCAGTCGCCCCTTCCTGACCAGATATAAAATCGCACCAACCGGCATCGAGATTTGCCAGCTCGCGGGCGCGAGCCCCTTTAGCATGTTTGCGAAGATGGGTAATGTCGCCCCCCTTGCGGGCAGGTAGCCACACCTCTCCCTCATGGCCCTCCAACAAGGAGGTCAGCAAGGAGACTGGGTAAACAGGGAAAGTGGCGGTGTGTGAATGCAGCAGGGATACCAGCGTGATCTTGACCATGAGCAATACCTTGGACTGGGCGAACAGCCGCCAATGGACCGTCCGATATAAAGAATTCCCCTATCCTACCACGTTTGGTCCGGCTCGGCCCTTGGCGAAGCTGTCAGCCAACCATCTGATTACGCCGAAAAAAACAGCATTTGAAACGCAGCATCCAGCCAAAGATCAATAATTTGAGCCAGCGCCCACTAAAGTGGATCCGGGGATGCTAGTTTGCATACATCTTTAGCGTAAGGAGTAAATCCATGATTGGGATCGACCAGGTTTCTAACGAATTCGTGAACGATTTGAAAATACTGGCATGCTTTGATCCGGCCAACATGAGCCTAGGGATTAAATTACGCAGCGATATGTCTGAAGAGTTGTGCCAGGCGGCAGCCCGTCTGCACCAACAGGGGCTCATCAGCGCAGAAGATGGCGGCTATCTCACCCCGTTTGGCATGACCATGGTTGAACACCTGCAACATCTGCTGGTTGCACTCAAACCGCTTTGACCGGCTGTGGTGCCCAGAGCGAAAAGTTGAGTAGCTCCCAGCGCTCCCCTTGGTGAAGATGACAGGCAAACAGCAAAGGACCTTCGGGTCCTTTTACTTTGCCATCCACCAGCCACTCCCCCTCCCTTTCAGGCACCAGTCGCGCATTCACCTCATCGGGTTGCTGTGCAGTGCCCATCCGGACCTGGACGAATTGCTGGCAGATCACCTGCGCTTCCATCGCGGATTGAACCGGTACCGGCGCATCGGACGTCAGAGTCAAGGTGGCAGCAAGCAGGAGCGATAACAGCATGATTCAGCACATGGGAGTCAGTAGCAGAAGCCAGATAAACAAAAAGCCGTGGCACCAGAGGTACCACGGCTTTCTTAAATTCTGTAAGAATTACAGAGCGGTTACGTTCTCAGCCTGCGGGCCTTTCTGACCTTGGGTCACAGAGAACTGTACGCGCTGACCTTCAGCCAGGGTACGGAAACCGTTACCTTGAATGGCGCTGAAGTGAACGAAAACGTCCGGGCCGTTTTCTTGCTGGATGAAGCCAAAACCTTTGGTTTCGTTGAAAAACTTAACGGTACCGGTGATCATGTTAGACATATCTTTTAAACCTGTATTCAAAATAATTACTTATGCTTTTCAGCGGGTAAAGCTCAAAAAACGGGATTAACTTATGAACAACAGGACAAGATGTGAAACATCGTATTCATTGACATAACTATCGCCCTTTCAAGCTGGTTTGGATTATACGTGGCTTTGTAGATTACGCAAACAAATTTGTGCCCTGCCAACGGCAGGGCACAAACTGTTATAAGGTCGCTGCTTCCAACGCTTCGACCAGCGCTTTGAGAAAACGAGCCGCCTCCCCGCCAGTACAGGCTCTGTGGTCAAATGTCATCGACAGCGGCAATGCTCTGACGGGACGCGCTTCACCATGGATGAACACCACTTTTTCGAACAGTTTGCCTGCCCCTATGATGGCCACCTGCGGCGGCGTCACGATGGGGCTGGCATAGCGGCCTGCGATGGCGCCGAAGTTGGTGAGCGTAATGGTCGCCCCCTGCAACATCTCGCGCGGCACGGCGCGCGCCTTCACATCGGCGATCATCCGATCCAGCCCCTGCCGGATATCCGCCCCCTCCCGCTCGGCCACGTTCTCCATCACCGGCACATAAAGGCCATGCTTTGAATCCACCGCGATGGCTACATTGACCTCTTTGAACAGACGCCGTGAAAGGGTGTCGCCATCAAACCAGGCGTTCATCGAGGGCTCGGCGCGGCACGCCACGCCAATGGCCTTGATAAGGCGCACCGTCACATCCTCATCAGGCCGCCAGTGACGCAAATCCACCTCATCGGTGATGCTGACCGGCACCACAGTCTGATGAGAGAGCTCCATCGCCTTGGCCATGGCACGCCGCGACCCTTTGAGGAACTCGTTGCCGCTGCTCTGCTGTGACTCGAATGCCTGCTGCACATCCAGCTCGGTCACCATGCCGCCGCTGCCACTTCCCTTGATCCGGTCGATATCCAGACCCAGTTTTTGTGCCAGCAGGCGCACGGCAGGCATGGCTTGCACCAGCGCGCCACCCGGGGCAATGGCCCCCACCACGAAGTGATCCTCGATATGTTGCTGATGGGCGCTCACCTTGCCCACCACGGTGCCATCATCTTCGCCCCCCTCGAACTCCACCAGCGGCGCACCGATATGGAGGATATCCCCCTCGGCGCCGCAGAGACGGGCAATCACCCCGGCCACCGGAGAGGGCACATCCACCAGCGCTTTGGCCGTTTCCACCGACAAGAGCACCTGATCGACCGCAACGGTATCACCGGCACTCACCTTCCATTCGACGATCTCGGCTTCGGCCAACCCTTCACCCAGATCCGGTAATTTGAAAAATTTCATAGCCACTGGTTCTCCATCAGCTGATGAGCGGCATCGGCGATATCCTGCTCGGTGATGAGGTAATACGCCTCGTTGCGATAGTAGGGGACGGCGGCATCCACCCCGGTCAATCGTTTGGGTGGCGCCTTGAGGCTGGGAAGTGCCTGCTCGGTCACCCGCGCAACGATTTCGGCCCCGACCCCGAAGCTGCCACACGCCTCATGCACCACCAGTAACCGGCCGGTCTTGCGTACCGAGGTGAGGATGGTCTCCATATCCAGCGGCTTGATGGTGGCCAGATCCAGCACCTCGCACTGGATATCCTGCTCGGCCAGCAGGTTCGCCGCCCGCATCACCTCCTGGATGCAGGCCCCCCAGGCCACTACCGTGATATCCCGGCCCGGGCGCAGGGTGAAGCAGACATCCAGCGGCAGGCCGACACCGTCATCCACCACCTCGGATTTCATCGAGCGATAGATGCGGTCCGGTTCGAAAAACATCACGGGATCCGGATCGCGGATGGCCGAGAGCAGCAGGCCATAGGCGCGTCTCGGGCTGGAGGGGATCACTACCCTTAGCCCAGGGATATGGGCAAACAGCGCCTCGACGCTCTCGCTGTGATGTTCAGGCGAATGAATGCCCGCGCCATACGGGGAGCGATAGACGAGGGGACAGGAGAGGCGGCCACGGGTGCGGTTTCGCATCCGCGCCGCCTGACAGATGATCTGCTCCATCCCGGGAAAGATGAAGCCCTGAAACTGGAACTCAGCCACCGGCTTGAGCCCCTGGGTGGCCATGCCGACCGCCACCCCGGCGATTAATCCCTCGGCCAGCGGCGTGTCGATCACCCGCTTGAAACCGAACTTGTCGCGCAGGCCCACGGTGGCGCGAAACACCCCGCCGTTGACCCCCACATCCTCGCCGAGCACCACCACATCCGGGTCGTGCTCCATCTCGTAGTGAAGGGCCATGTTGACCGCTTCCAGCAAACTGATCTCACTCATGGCCAACCTCCTGCTTCATCCCCTTGGCAATCACTCGCTCGCGCTGGGGCACGAGTTCGGCGGGCAGGCTGGCGTAGTGATAATCGAGCATCGCCTCCGGCGGCTGGGGCGCCATCGCCTCATAACGGGCGACCGCCTGCTCTACCTCTCGGGTAGCCTCCGCCAGCAGGCTCTGCTCCTGCTCCTCATCCCACCACCCTTTGCTATGCATAAACTGGCGTAGCCGCTTGACCGGCTCTTTCGCCCAGGCGGCCTCGACCTCGGCCCCATCGCGATAACGAGTGGCATCGTCGGCCGTGGTGTGATCGCCGAGGCGATAACTGACCGCTTCTATCAGGGTCGGCCCCTTGCCGCTGCGGGCCCGTTCGACGGCACTGCGGGCGGCATCGTAGACCGCCACCACATCATTGCCATCCACCTGCAGACTGCGCACCCCGGCGCCAATCCCCTTCTGGGCCAGCGTAGGAGCGCTCGATTGCAGTTTGCGTGGCACCGAGATGGCCCACTGGTTGTTGTTGACGATGATGACCATCGGCAGGTGCCAGACACCGGCGCAGTTGAGCCCCTCCAGAAAATCCCCCTTGGAGGTACCGCCATCGCCGATGGTGACTACGGCAACCCGCGGTTGATTACGCAGTTTGAAGGCCGAGGCAATACCGCAGGCGTGGGTGATCTGGGTAGCGATGGGGACGCAGATGGGGAGATCTTCAGAGGGAGTCCCATCGGGTTTGAGAAAATAACTGCCCCGCTCGTCCCCCCCCCAATATTGCAGGTTTTTCTCCATCGGCACGCCCCGCACATAGAGGGTGGGCATGTCTCGATAGTAGGGAACGTAGACATCCTGCGGCTGCATGGCGAGACCAATGCCAATCCCCACGGCTTCTGCGCCGAGATGGGAGGGAAAAGTACCGAGTTTGCCGGTTCGTTGCAGCGCTATCGCTTTTTTGTCATAGCTGCGCACCATCACCATATTGCGGTAAAAGGTGTGCAGTATCGCCTTGTCCAGCCAGGTCGGTAAGGTGGCGACCGGGCACCCTTCCGCATCGAGGTAACGAAGGAAAGGGATGTCGACATGGGTCATAACTGGCTCCTTGCCGTTGTAGGCGTCACCGATGCTGGTGACACTTAGATGTAAATACCTTGTTAAATAAAAAGCAAAAGAATTTACTCAGGTAAGACCAGTAGAAACTTCTTTAAAGTAGCGAAGGAGCTGAATTTTCGGCGATGAGTGGCAAGGTATGCCGTAAATGGTGCAACTTTGCAGCACTGAATGCAGGATGCCAAATATTGAAAAGGGGAGCCTACTCCCCCTTCTGTTACTCAAGTTAGCGGTTACGCCAACCAGCAGTTACGCCAGCCAATGTTGCAGCTGGCGGGCCATGCCAGCTGGCAGCAAGTGAGCGCGACTCAACAAGCGGCTGCGCCAAGGCTCGGCCAGCAAGGTGGGGCAAATTCGCATCTCCCGTCCCCGGTCAGCCACGCGCACCAACCTGTCGACAAGAGTTTCCAGCGGCGGATGCGCCGACCAGTGGGGATACAGCTCGACAGTTGTGATATCGGCCAACTCGCACACCAGCTCCTCTTCCTCATCTCCCTTCCCAGCAACCATTGGCCAGGGGTGAAGCACCTGCAGCCAACCCGGCCTTGCCGCCTCCAGCAACTGACCCAGCGTCGGCTGCGCAAAGTGGGGATCCCCTGCGGCTTTGAGCAGATGGCGCGCCCCAGCCAACACCACCACGCCGCGGGCGGGAAGTGCAAGAAGATAGTCGGCCAGCGCCTGATCCCGCCCCCTGTTGTGCTGCTGCCATCGCTCCGGGCTCATCTCCTGCCACTCGAATAAGGGCTCGCAGAGATGCACCCGCAGCCGCATATGTGCAGGGCGCGCCAGATTGCTCTGGCGCAGAGCGGAAAAGAGAGCCGGAAACTCGGGGGCCATCCAAGCGGGAAAGGCACAGGAGTCGAGCCAGACCGGATAGAGCCGCGCCAGCGTCAGCGGCTCCCCTTGCCAGCGCACCTCACCCGCCAGCCAGGCATCGAGCAAGCCTTGATGGCGGCGGTTGCCGCACTCCAGCACCAGATCGGTCATGATTCCCCAGAGCGCCGGATCACACAGCCAGGCGTGCTGGCGCCGGATAAAATCCGGGTGCCAGTGCGGCTCCCCCAGCCCCACCAGCTTGCCCGCCTGCAAGGCTTCCCGGATGGCGGCAACCGGGGTCATGCATCCCCTTCCTGCCGGATGTGCGGTTGCTGCCCGACCCCATCGACCCGCTCACCAATAAGGGCGCCGATCTTTGCCAGCCAGTCGGGATGCACCATCTCCTGATGCAGACAGGGGAAGCGCTCATAGCGGGTCTCCCCTTTTGTCAGCGACTCCCAACCGCGTCCATCCAGCCAGGGCTGGCGAGAGGCTGACGCCTCGATAAAGATCACCTCCCCGTGGTAGCAGTAGTCGACCGGCTCACGGATGAGCCGGTTGTTGTGGCCCACCAGTTCAATCATGGCGATCACCACCTGCTCGTCGAGCATAGCCAGCGCACTCCCCTCCGCCCCCAATCGGGCCACCACGTCGCCCCGAGTGAGGGAATCGAGCGCCTCGTCCGCAACCGCAATGCCCCCCATCCGCAGCAGCGCATCGAGCATCCGCTGCTCGTCGGGCAACGGCTGGGTCTGCCACTGCTGGCACGGGTAGGCATCGAGCAGCAGCACCATGGCCACCTCCTGTCCCTGCTCTTGCAGCATGGCGGCCATCCGGTGCACCAGCATGCCCCCGAGGGACCAGCCGAGCAGCCAGTAGGGCCCCTCGCTCTGTTGACGACGCAGCTCGGTCACATAATCGAGCGCCAGCTCGTCGAAACTGGCGGGCAGCGGCGCATCCGGCTGACAGAGCGCCCGCGCCTGCAGGGCATAGACCGCCATGTCGGTCGGCAGATGGGGCACCAGTGGCGCATAACACCAGCCGAGGCCCCCTGCGGGGTGGACGCAAAAGAGGGTGGGGCACGATGTGCCAGACTGCGTACCATGCGCCCGCAGAGGCAACAGCATAGGCATCGCCTCCCGCTCGCCGCCAAGACGACGCGCCAGCTGGGCTGGGCTCGGCGCTTCGAACAGACTGGCCAAAGTGAGCGCCTGTCCGGTCGACTCTTCAATACGCACCACCAGCTGCGCCGCCAGCAGGGAATGGCCACCGAGGGCAAAGAAGTTATCGTCGGCGCCGACCCGCGCCAGCCCCAGTATCTCGGCGAAGAGGCGACAGAGGCGCTCCTCCAGCAAGGTTTTCGGCAGTGACTGACCCACCGCCGACGCCATGTCGGGCAGCGGCAGCCCCTTGCGATCCAGCTTGCCATTGGGAGTGAGCGGCAGCTCGGCCAGGTTTACCAGGAGCCCCGGCACCATATAGTCGGGCAGCACGGCGCCAAGGGCAGGTGTAAGCTCGGCCAGCGTCAGATCTCTGCTATCTGCGGCCACCACATAGGCCACCAGACGACGATCGCCGGGGGCAAATTCGGGGGCCAGCACCACCGCTTGCGCAACTCGGGAATGGCGCAGCAGCACCTGCTCGATCTCCTCCAGTTCGATGCGCTGGCCGCGGATCTTCACCTGAAAATCGAGGCGCCCCAGATACTCGATGGCGCCATCCTCGCGCCAAGCGGCCAGATCGCCGCTGCGATAGAGCCGTCCCGCCCCGAAGGGATTGGCAATAAAGCGCTCGGCGGTGAGCTCAGGCTGACCAAAGTAGCCCTCCGCCACCTGCACGCCGCCGATCCAGAGCTCCCCCGCCACACCGGGGGGCACCGGCTGCAAACAGGGGTCGAGAATGTGGATACAGGTATTCCAGACCGGATAGCCGATGGGCACGCTGGTTACCGCCTCGTCTGCCCGGCAGGGATACCAGGTGACATCCACCGCCGCCTCGGTCGGGCCATAGAGGTTGTGCAAGGGGGCTGAGAATGTCCCATACCAGCGCTGCACCAGATCCGCGGGCAGCGCCTCGCCGGAGCAAAATACCTGCCGCAGGGCGCGGCAACGGGCAGGCTCGGCCTGAGTGACAAAGATCTGCAGCATGGAGGGGACAAAGTGCAAGGTGGTGATCCCGGCCTGCTCAATCAGCTCGGCAAGGTAGGCGGGATCCTTGTGGCCGCCCGGTTTGGCGAGCACCAGCCGCGCCCCGGTCATAAAGGGCCAGAAAAACTCCCAGATGGAGACATCGAAACCGGCCGGGGTCTTTTGCAGCACCCGATCCGACGGGCCGATGGGATACATGTGCTGCATCCAGAGCAGCCGGTTGACGATGGCGCCATGGCTCACCACCACCCCTTTTGGCCGACCGGTCGAGCCGGAGGTGTAGATGATGTAGGCCGCATCTTCCGGTTTGGGGGCTGGCAGATCACAAGGTGCTACCGCCGCCAGCTGCTCTGCCACACCGGGGGCATCAAGGCAGACAAGTGGCGCGGCCACGTCGGGCAGCATCTGAAGCGTATTGCTGGTCAACACCAGCGCAGGATCGCTGCTGGCGAGAATGTAGCCAATCCGCTCCGCCGGATAGTCCGAGTCAACGGGCACGTAGACGGCACCTACCGCCATGATGGCCTGCTGGGCGAGAATAAGCTCAGGAGCGCGCGGGATCACCACCGCCACCCGACAACCGGGGCCCACGCCCCTTCCCGCCAGATAGCTGGCCAACTGGCGGGTTCGCTGGCGCAGCTCGGCCACACTCCAGCGCTCGGCGCCACACTCCAGCGCGATGGCGCTCTGATCTGCCGCCGCTAGCCCCTCGGCCAGCAGTGCACTCAGGGTGGTAGTCGGCAACGGATGGTCGGTTTGGTTCCAGCGCGCCAGCTCAGCCTGCTCGCAAGGCAGCAACAGCGGCAAGCGCACCGCCAGGGCTTCGTCATCCGCCTCACTCCAGGCCGCCAGATAGGCGACCAGCCGGGCCAGATGACGTTCGCTCTCCTGTTGGCTGAAGCGCCCCTGATGTGCTTCGAGGGTCAGGGTCATCGCGCCAGCCTCCTCGACAAAGTAGAAGGCGCACTCCTCCACCGGCCCCGCCGCCAGCACCTGCACCTCGCCACGAACCTGGTTGTGTCCTTCACCAAAGCTGAGGGTTCGGGCAAAGGGCATCAGATTGACCTGAGGGCCAAACAGCGGCTGGCCCGGCTGGCGCTGCTGCAACCACTCCTGACGGCAGCCCTGATGACGGCGCAGGGCGGCAAATTGCCGCTCGACCTGTGCCAGCAACTCTCCTACCCGGCTGGTGCCGCTCAGTTCAATGCGCAGAGGCACCACATTGACCTTCATGCAGGGAGTATCGGCCGCCGCTGAGCCCAGCCGCCCCATCAGCGGAATACCCAGCACCACCTCGCCAGCGCCGCTCATCCGCTGCACATAGCTGGCCACCGCCGCCAGCAGCAGGCTGTAGGGGTGACAGGCCGAGCGACTCGCCCGCTCTACCAATGCCTGCCACTGGCGGCCAGAAAGCCGCTGCTCAAGACGATAGGTGGGGCCCGGCCCTTGCGCCGGACGGCGGGAGAGCGACGCCGGGTTCTCCACCCCGGCCAGCTGCTGCACGAAGAAATCGCGATCCCGCGCGGCGCGCGGCGAATCCTGATAGGCAGCCTCTTCGGCCAACAACGCCTGCTGAGTCGCATAACGGCAGGGGGCTGGCTGCTCGCCCGCACAAAGCGCCTCATACCAATTTGCCACCCGCTGGCAGAGCAAACTCAGGCCAAAGCCGTCGATGGCGATATGGTGCACGGCAATAAACCAGGCCCACTGCTCCTCACCAAGGCGATAGAGGGTAGTGGCAAACAGCGGCCCCCCGGCCAGATTGAAGGGAAGGGCCAGCTGCGCACGCATCTCGGCCTGCGCGGCGGCGAGTGGATCGGCTTCGCTGCGCAGATCCCGCTCGGTCAGTTGCCAGCAGGCGGGATTGGCCACCATTTGCGGGCCATCGGCAGTGGCCACAAAGGCACAATGCAGACCGGGGATCTCGTCGATGGTCTGGCGCACCGCTCGGGTGAAGTGATGGGGAGCCAGCGCCCCTTCCAGCAGCCAGTATTCGCCGGTATTGCAGGCTGGGCTCTGTGGGTATTTTTGCTGGGCAAACCAGATGCCCGCCTGAGCAGTGGTAAGCGGCCAGCACGGGTGATCACCACGCTGGTGGGTGGCGCGCATCGCCATTGTCTGTTCCATGGGAATGTCCTTGCGCAAACATCGAGCGGGCAGCGGCTTGCCCCTGCCCGCATGGCTGAAAAGCGAGGAGGCCTGGCCTCCTCCATGAAGAAGGTGTCACGCCTGCCAGATTGGCGGCGCGCGGGCTAGACCCCCAATGTGGCACCGCCATCGACCACCAGATCCTGGAGGGTGATATGGCTGGCGGCATCAGAGGCGAGAAACAGCACGCAGGCTGCCACCTCGTCGGGTGTCCCGAGCTTGCCAAGGGGGATCCCCAGCTTGAACTGCCCGGGCAGGCCCGCGATAGTGCGCTGTTCTCCCTCCCGTTGCTCAGCCTCCCCCTCCTGCCACATGCCGTACAGCATCGGGGTTCGGGTCGAGCCCGGCGACACCAGATTGCAGCGCACCCCATAGGGGGCGAGTTCCAGCCCTGCCGTTTGGGTGAGGCTGGTCAGCGCCGCCTTGGAGGCGCCATAGATGCCCATCCCCACTCGTGGCACCCGACCGGCATTGGAGGAGACATTGACGATGGCGCCCCTGCGCCGCCCCTGAAACCAGGGGGTCAGGGCCCGCATCAGGTAGAAGGGGGCGAAGGTGTTGATGGCGAAGGTGCGCTGCAAGAGGGCGTCATCCACCTCATCGAGCCTGCCGGTCGCCAGTACGCCGGCGACATTGACCAGCACATCGGGCCCCAGCCCCTCATCCAGCAGCTGTTCGCAGCAGCGGGTCACGGCCTCGCTATCACTCACGTCGATAGTCACCCCCTTCACGTTGCCGGGCAGCGCCTCGGCCAGTTGCAGATCGAACGCCACCACGCTGGCCCCCGCCTCGGCAAAGGTACGCGCCACCGCATGGCCAATCCCCTGCGCCGCGCCGGTTACCCAGACGGTTCTACCTTGCCACTCGCTCATGGGGTGCACTCCGGTTCGCTGACGTGAACTTCGTTGACCTGATAAGCCGTGGCCTGACTGACATTGGGTTGACTGACATTAAGCTGACGGGAGAGGAGATCCCACCAGTGAGCCAGAGTCGGCGTGCGGGCCAGCTCGGCCAGCTCCACCACCAGCCCCTGCTGCCGCCACTCCTCCACCAGCCCCATCACCGCCAGCGAGTCGAGACCGTAGTCGAGCAGGTTGTCATTCTCGGCAGGCTGCTCCTGCTGCATCTCGGCGGGCAGCCGCGCCAGCACCTGAGCACGTAGTGACTCGCGAGTCAGGGGGCGCTTGCTGGCCGCCATCACCTCGGCCACGGTAATCACCCGACCGGCATTGCGGCTGACGTAGGAGAGCGCCAGCAGATGATCCTCGCGGGAGAAATCGGCGATGGCATCAGCCACCAGGAAGGGGCGGATATCGCGCATAAAGGCATCGACCGCCGTCTGCATCACCCCGATATGGCCATAGATGCCGCAGATCACCAGCTGATCCCGCCCCCATCCGTCCATCAGCTCCGCCAGCGGTGAGCGGCAAAAAGCGCTGTAGCGCCACTTGGTCAGCACCGTATCCTGCGGCTCGGGGGCCAGCGCCGGGACGATTGGTTGGCGCTCCGGCGCTCGGGTCAATCCGGGCCCCCACATGTCGTTGAGCAGCGCCCGATCGGCCTGGCTCTGCTCGGCGGGTTGGGCGGTATAGACCACCGGCATGCCAAGAACTCGCGCCTGACGGATCAGGGTGGCGATATGGTCGATAACCTGATTGATCAGCGGATTGCCCGCCCCGTAGAAATCGACGAAATAGTGCTGCATATCGTGGACCAGCAAGGCGGCACGGCCCGGTTCGAAGGGCCAGTTCACCCGCCCGGTTGGCAGCTCTTCTGCGGTAGGCAGCGGATAGGCGGCGAGGGATTGAATGGTCATGCACACTCCTTGGCGAGCTGCTCGCGCAGCGTCTGTTTGTCTATCTTGCCGACCGGGGTGTGGGGCAGTTGCTCCACCAGCACCAGGCGATCGGGCAGTTTGTAATCGGCCACCCCCTGCTCGCGCAGGAAACGGCGCAAGCGGGGCAGATTGAGGGGCTCACGGCACATCAAAAAGGCGCAGCTGCGCTCCCCGAGCATGGGATCAGGCATGGCGACCAGCGCTGCCTGCCGCACCTCCGGGTGGGTCAGCAGCAGCTCTTCAATCTCGAGGGCGTCGATCTTCTCCCCGCCCCGGTTGATCTGATCCTTGTTGCGCCCCACCACCATCAGATGACCGCTGGGCAAGCGGCAGACCAGATCGCCGGTGCAGTAGAAACCGTCCCGGTCAAAAGCCCGCTGATTGTGGGCATCAGCCTTGAAGTAGCCGCGAAAGGTGTAGGGGCCACGCGTCCAGAGCTCGCCGCACTCGCCATCGGGCAAGGGGCGTCCGTCGCTATCCCGCACCTCGACCTCGTCGCCCGGGCTCATCGGGCGGCCCTGGGTATTGACGATGTGCCACTGGTCATCCTCGATGCGGGTGTAGTTGACCAGCCCCTCGGCCATGCCGAACACCTGCTGCAAGCGGCAACCAAGGCGGCTCGCTACCGCCTCGGCATGAGCCGGGCTGAGGCGCGCACCGCCCACCTGCACACACTCCAGAGAGGTCTGCGGATAGTGGCTGGCCGCCTCCAGCCAGAGCGCCAGAGCCGGTGGCACCAGCGCCGCCCAGTTGACCTGATGGCGCTGCACCAGCGGCAGACAGGTTGCAGCAGAGGGATCCTTTGCCAGCACCACGCAGCCACCGGCATAAAACACTCCGAGTGCCCCGGGGGAGCTCAGGGGAAAGTTGTGGGGCGCCGGCAGGGCGCAGAGATAGATCACCCGCTCATCCCAACCACACACCGCCACGCTCTGGCGCACGCTGTAGCCATAGTCATCGTGGGTACGGGGGATCAGTTTGGGGGTGCCGGTACTGCCGCCGGAGAGCTGGAAAAAGGCGACCTGATCTGCCGGGGTAGGAGTTGGCGCAGTGGCCGCCAGCGGCGAACCATCAGCACGAGCCATGGTTTCAGATTGAGGCCATGCAAATCCTGACTGAAGATCGGGGCCTTCAGCCTGCTCGAACAGCAGTGTCTGACAGGAGGGCTGTACCAGCGCATCAAGGACCGCAAGGCTTCCCGCTTCACCGGCAAAGCCGGGATGAGAGGGACTGAGTACCAGCAAGGCGGGCTCAATCTGGCGGGCAAAGGCCACCAGCTCGCGCCGCTGATGGCTGTAGAGGGCGTGCACAGCCACCACTCCGCAGCGGATCAGGGCAAACCAGCAGATATAGAACTCGGCGCAGTTGGGCAACTGAACCAGCGCGGTATCGCCATGACCCAGCCCGCGCGCTGCCAGCCGCGCCGCCAGCGCATCGACCTCACGCTTTAACTGGCCATAACTGAGGGTACGCTCGCCGCAAATCAGGGCCGTGCGCTCGGGATAACGTTCGGCGGAGTCATCGAGCAGGGCGGTGAGCGGTTGCCCACGCCACCACCCTTGCGCACGGTAGTGGGCTGCCAGCTCTACAGGCCAGGGGGTAAAGGGCACCAGCGGCTTCATGCAGTTACCTCCGGCTCCCGGCTCTCGAGGCCAAACGCCCGCAGCATGGTGCCGAGTTTGGCGGCTGTCTCCTGCCACTCCGCTTCCGGCGAGGAGCCCACCACCACCCCGGCGCCGGCATAGAGCCGCAGTTGCCTGCCGGCCAGCACGCCACAGCGGATGGTGACAACCCACTCGCCATTGCCATCGGCATCCATCCAGCCGACGGCGCCACAGTAGAAGCGGCGATCGTACCCCTCGAGCCGGGCGATGGCCTGACGCGCTGCCGAGAGCGGCGTGCCGCACACCGCCGGTGTCGGGTGTAGCGCCAGCGCCAGAGCCAGCACGGGAGATGGCTCATGGAGCCGCCCGGCGATGCGGGTCGAGAGGTGCCACATGATAGGAGTGGCGATCACCTGCGGCTCCGGGGGGACGTCCAGCTCGCGGCAGAAGGGAGCGAGGGCCTCAGCGACCGCATCGGCCACCAGCGCATGTTCATAGCGATCCTTCTGCGCCCCCAGCAGCTCGTCACTGGCTGCATCTTGATCGGGAAAAGCGAGGCGCGGACGGGAGCCCGCCAGCGGATTGCTCACCACCGCCATCTCGTTGCGTGATACCAGCAGCTCGGGGCTGGCACCAAGCAGGGTCTCCCCCTCCGGCAGCGGGATCTGGAACACATAGGCACCCGGATTCTGAGCCAGCAGAGAGCCAAAGGCGTGTGCAGGGGAGGTCTGCTCTGCGCTCTGCACGTCGATGGCGCGCGACAGCACCACCTTCTCAAGCTGACCCTCGCTAAACTGCTGCAGCGCTGCCCGCACCGCCCCCTGATAGTGGGCTGAGCCGGTCACTTCACTCACCTCGCCATGGAGCTGGCAACAGCGGGCGGGCAACATCGCATCCCTTGCGACCCACTGCGATTGCGCCGGGATCACCAGATGCCAGGGGGATTGGGTATCAAACGGAATGGCGCCGATGGCGATGGGATTGATCATCCCCTGCTGGCGCAACTGACGCAGATGGGCGAGCAGCGTCTCCGGCTGGATGCCGGTAAAACTGTCGTGGATACCGGAGGCGACAAGTACCCTGTCACCGCTGGCAAAACAGCACACTTTATCCAACCCGACCGCTGTGGCGGGCCACTCTCCTTCCAGTGCATGGTCACACATGACGGTGCTACTCCTTGGAATGAATCACTGCCTGACACGACTTAAGGTGAGTCATTTGACTCACCAGATATCAGGGTGAACGGCATCCTAACAAGGAGCGAAAAAACGATCAATACAAATGAGAATCAATTTCATTAACTTCTTTTTAGTCAAAAGAGAGTGACGAACGAAACTGAGCTTCGCCGATAAAAAAGGGTTGCGATCGGAGCAAATTCAATTTGATAATGATAACGCTTATCATTTGTATATTATGGAAGATGTAAATAATGAAATCCTCAACCTCCCGTTTTATTGCTCCCAGCCTGCTGGCCACCACCATCGTCACTCTGCTGACCCAGCAAGCGATCGCCGCCAGCAACGCCCCTCAAGCCGATGAGGTGATCACCGTCACCACCACGGCGCACAATACCCGCTCGGCACCGGCCTCTATCTCTGTCATCACGGCCGAACAGATCGCCGCAGCGCCGGTCAATGACCTTGCCGACCTGCTGCGCCACGAAGTGGGCATTCAGGCTGAAGCTGACACCAATGGCCGCAGCGATATCGGTATTCGTGGCATGTCCGGCAAGTACACCCTGGTACTGGTGGATGGCAAACGCCTCTCCTCCTCCAATGCCCTGTGGCGCGGCGGCAACTTCGACAACACCCCGGTCCCCCTTGGCATGATCCAGCGGGTCGAGGTGATCCGTGGTCCCATGTCAGCACTTTACGGCTCCGATGCCATCGGTGGTGTCATCAATATCATCACCAAACAGCCGGGCAAAACCTGGCAAGGGGCGGCTGATGCCGACTTCAAGGCCATCGAGGGCAAGGATGGCGGCGATCAGCACAGGACCAACCTGGGCTTTACCGGCCCCCTGACCGACAACCTGCTGATCCGGATGAACGGCGAGGTGTATGACCGTCAAGCCTGGACCCCCACCGAAGCTGCTGACGGCATCCCCCTTATCGAAGCCAAACAGACCCGCAACTTCGCCTCTACCCTGAGCTGGCTGGTGGATGAGCAACAACGCTTCGAGCTGGATTACCTCTACAACCAGGATGAGCGGCCTCTCGATATCTTCCGCAAAACCGGCAACAAGGTGCACAGCCGCCAGCAGCAAAACGATCGCAACCTGTTTGGTCTGACCCACAAGGGGAACTGGAGCTGGGGTGACACCACCGTCATGGCCAACTATGAAAGCTCCCAGATCGACGACTTCAACACCAGCTACTCTGCCCCGCAACAGCGGGAGCTGGAAGAGAACACCTTGACCCTCAAGGGCTATACCAACCTGGCGCTGGCCAACCACTACCTGACCCTGGGTGGTGAATATCTGGATCGGGAGCTGGTGGATGCGGTGAGCTACAAGGATATCGGCGGCAAAGAGAGTCACTCCCAGGAGGCGCTGTTCGCTCAGGACGAGATCGGCCTGACCGACAGCCTGACCTTCACGCTGGGCGGCCGTTACGATCACCACGAGATCTACGGCAGCCACTTCACCCCGCGCGGCTATCTGGTCTATGAGATGAACGATGTGGTGACAGTGAAAGGCGGTGTCAGCCAGGCCTTCAAGGCACCGGCGCCGCACCAGTACTCCAACGGTTACAGCATCGAGAGCTGCGGCGGCAGCTGCCGCATCTATGGCAGCGACAAGGTCAAGCCGGAAACCAGCACCAACTACGAGCTGGGTGTCATCGCAGGAGAAGGGATCTGGGAAACCAGCGCCACCCTCTTCTACTCCGACATCGACGACATGCTCACCTTCAAGCAGTTGCCGAACTCCACTGACCGCACCTGGTACAACCTGGAGAAGGCCACCACCAAGGGGCTGGAGCTGACCGGCAAGCTCGATCTGACCGACGATATCAACCTTGGCGCCAACTACACCTACCTCAAGGCGGAAGGCGATCAGGGTCAGGCTCTGCCCGAGCGGCCGGAGCACAAGGCCAACGCCAAGATCACCTGGCAGGCCACCGAGCGGGTAAATGCCTTTGTCGGCACCACCTACACCGGCACCCAGTTTGCCGAGCAGACCGTCAACAAGGTTGTCGTACTGCACAAACTGCCCAGCTATCAAACCTTCGATCTCGGCACCGGCTTCAAGGTCACCGAGAACTTTGACCTGCGACTGGGGATCAACAACCTGACCGACGTGCGCCTGCAAGAGAAAGATACCCTCTTCCAGAACGTCGAACCGGGTCGCAGCTACTACGTCAGCGGCTCAGCCCGCTTCTAAAGTAGCCAAGGCCGATATAACAGAGCGCGGGCTCATGCCCGCGCTCTGTTAACCAAGAGAATAAGGGGAAGATCCCCACTGGACAGCAAAGAGCATGCAGATTTCCATTTTCATCAGGATCGCTCATGTTCACCTCACTTCTGAATGCTTCACCCCTTGCCACCCTGCCCACCCCTGACGAGATGTTAAAGGCCAGACCCTGTCCGGCACGGCTCGCTCGCCAGATCGCACGCAGCCGCCAGCAAGCCCGCCATATTCTGCAGGGAGAGGATGATCGCCTGCTGCTGGTGATCGGCCCCTGCTCCATTCACGATCCGGCAGCCGCCCGCGACAATGGTGGCCGGCTGGCTGAACTACAGGGCCAATACGGGGAGCAGCTGCAACTGGTGATGCGTACCTATTTCGAAAAGCCGCGCACGACGCTCGGCTGGAAAGGATTTATCTTCGATCCCGACCTCGATGGCAGCGATCGGCTGGAAAAGGGCCTATCGCTGGCCCGGGAGTTACTTCTGGCCCTTGGACAGGAAGGGCTCGCCTGTGCCACCGAATTTCTCGATCTCACCAGCATGCTCTATCTGGGGGATCTCATCAGCTGGGGCGCTATCGGTGCCCGCACCACCGAATCCCAGCTCCACCGCCAACTGGCCTCGGCCCTCCCCTGCCCCATTGGTTTTAAAAACGGCACCGACGGCAATATCCGGATCGCGGTCGAGGCGATCCTCGCCAGCCGGGCGGCCCACCTCTATACCCAACCTTCCGGTGATGGCCAGCTGGCACTGGTGCGCAGCCATGGCAACCCCGACTGCCACCTGATCCTGCGAGGTGGCCGCCAGCCCAACTATCAGAGCAATCATGTGACAGAGGCTGGCGAACTGCTGCGCCAGCATCATCTGTCACCCCGGCTGATGATCGATTGCAGCCACGGCAACAGCCAGAAGCAGCATGCCCGCCAGCTGCTGGTTGCCCGTGACATTGCCGACCAGCTGGGTGCTGGTAGCCATGCCATCGCCGCCATCATGGTGGAAAGTTTTATCTGCGAAGGGCGTCAGGATATCGGCAGCAAACCGCTGCGCTACGGCCAGTCGATCACCGATAGCTGTATCGGCTGGGAACAGACAAGGCGGCTGCTCGATATGGTGGCAGAAGGGGTGGAGGCACGCCGCCAGCAGCGGATCGCCCTGGCGGGATAAATGGCGGATTAGAGAGATAACTCAGAAAACAGTGTGGCCCCGATGGGGCCACCTTGTTGTTCGCTGTTTGACGCACGTCAGGCGACTGACTCACGCTCCACCAGCTGGGCTTCAAACTTGAGCGCCAGGCCGTCTACCGGCTTGTGATCGAGCAGGCGCAGCGCCAGTTCGGCAGCGCGGCTGCCCATCTCCTCGATGGGGTAGCGCACCGTGGTGAGCTTGGGATAGATGTAGCGGGCGTAGGGGATATCGTCGAACCCCACCACCGACACCTGCTGCGGGATCTTGTAACCCCGCTCCAGCAGGCAAGAGATCGCCCCCGCCACCATGCCGTCGTTGAAACCGAGCACGGCCGTGAACTCGACACCACGGGCCAGCAGTTCACTCATCGCCACATAGCCGCCATTTTCGTCGGCAAAGGCGCGGCTGACGAGTGCAGGATCAAAGGCGATCCCGGCTCTGGCCAGGGTCTGGGTGTAACCGGCCATCCGCTGCTGACCATCGACAAACTCTTCATCATCGGAGGTGATAAAGGCGATGTTGCGATGACCGGCATCCAGCAAGTGCTGGCACGCGGTGGTGATCCCCGCCTGGTTATCGAGCCAGACGCAGCGATCCTCAAAGCCCGGCACCTGACGGTTGATAAACACGATGGGGGTAGAGCCTGCCGCCAGCTCGCTCAGCTCCTCGTCCGGGAGCGCCTTGCTGTGGAGGATCAGCGCATCGCACTGGCGCTGCAGCAGCGCCTGAATGGCATGACGCTCGCGCGCGATATCGTGGTTGCCAGACATGACGATGGTGAACTTGTTGGCCTGATCGACCATGGTTTCGATGCCACGCATCATCTGGGCAAAGAAGGGGCCGCCGCAGAGGTCGCCAACCAGCACGCCAATGCAGTTGGAACGCTTGCTGACCAGTGCCTGGGCAAAACTGTTGGGTCGAAAATTCAGTTCCTTCATGGCCGCCAGTACGGCCTCACGCTTTTCCGGTGCTACCTGTGCCGTGTTATTGATAACCCGCGACACGGTGGAGATAGACACATTTGCCAGCTGAGAAACGTCTTTAATCGTTGCCACTATCCATTCCTTTATTGTGGGGGAACCTGTCGGTGCCGACGCCTGAGTATACCCTGCGGCCTGATGCAATTCCCGGAGCCAGGTCACCAGGCATGTTTCCTTTGGTAACAAAACCTTACCCGATGATACCCGGCAGCAAGGAAATTTGAAAACAGGGGCCGGCTGGCGGCCCCCGACTCAATAGGCGTGATTGAGCTCCCGCTCCGACATGAAGCGCAGCGGCTGCTGCAGCTTGTGCTGATAAATGAGATCGAACGACAACACGTTTTGTACGTAGTTGCGGGTCTCCTTGTAGGGGATACTCTCGACCCACACGTCCATCGGCTTGTTGTCACTCTGCTCTCGCCAGCGTTTTACCCGTCCCGGCCCGGCGTTGTAGGCGGCCGCCGCCAGGATCCGGTTGCCATCATAGACATCCAGCAAGCGCTTGAGATAAGCGCTCCCCAGACGAATATTCATCGTCGGATCAAACAGTTGCTGCTCGTTGCGATAGGGCACCCCCAGCTTGCCGGCAGTCTCTTTGGCAGTAGCAGGCATCAGTTGCATCAGACCGCGCGCCCCCACCGGCGACTGGGCCAGCGGATAGAGGGCACTCTCCTGACGGGAGATGGCATAGAGCAAACTGGTGTTCATGGTGCGCTCTTGCGCCATCTGGGAGAAGGTGCGTTTGAGCGGCAGCGGGAAGCGCAGGTCGAGGGCATCCCACGCTTCGGCGCGAATGCTGGCGAGAATGGCCAGCTCGTGCCACCCCTGATTGAGGGCGATATGACCAAACTCGATGCGCTGGGCCACCGGATTGCGATCCATGTTGTGGATCCACTCCGAGCGGGCCGCCGCAATCTCGTTCATCGAGAGCAATTCGCGCACCCGCAACAGGAAGGGCCAGCGCTGGCTGGCCGTGCGCCAGTCCGGTACATGCTTGACGCTCTGGTTCTTGATGCG
This sequence comes from Aeromonas sp. 603404, assembly GCF_049171775.1. Lineage (NCBI taxonomy): Bacteria > Pseudomonadati > Pseudomonadota > Gammaproteobacteria > Aeromonadales > Aeromonadaceae > Aeromonas > Aeromonas sp. 603404. The sequence continues at coordinate 5,267 of NZ_JAAKPE010000001.1, read as the reverse complement.
ATAGGGCACGCCGGTGCGCTGGGCGGCCATGAAACCGTAGAAACCGCGCAGGTTGGCGGTCTCCAGATAGAGATCCCGCGCCGGTTTTTGCTGCCCCTGCACCTCAAGGGAGCGCGCCATCCAGTAGCGCCAGCGATCCTCTTTCTGACGGGCCATCGGCATCATCTTCACCCAGCCGGAGAGGCCACGCCAATCCTGCTCCCAGATGGCCAGTCGCGCCCGCAGCTCGGTAATGTCGGGATCCGCCAGCTTTTTCACCGTGCTGTCGACCCAGCTACGCTGGGCAATGGAGCGATCCAGCAGCAGGCGGCGGGCAATGGCACGTTCTACCGGTTTCACCTCGGCCTGGGTCAGGCCGAAACGGCTGCGAAACAGCGCAAGCTGGCGCAGCACCGACTCCGGCTCCTGATTGGCATAGCGGGTCAAACCGAGGGAGAGCAGCTTGCGAGAATAAGGATTGCTGCTGAAATAGGCCGGGTTCATCGCCTTGGCAGGCTGCTCGAACAGGGTCACCATCTGATCGCCATAGCTTTGCAAGCCGCTACCCAGGGTTGCGCCAAGGTGGCGGATCAGGTTGGGGTTTTCCGCCTCGAACGCCAGCGTCATCCGCTGCCAGATCTTCTCCTGGGTTCGCTGACCGGATGCCTGCCACAGCTGGAACAGCGGGGAGCAGGCATCGGGACGGGATTGACCGCTCATCCAGATCTTGCCCGCCCCCTGCAACGCCTCTTTCGGCTTGCCGGTGTAATAGAGCGCCTGATAGTGCATGCAGAGCAGATCGGTGGAGCTCGGCTTGGCCGGATAGAAGCGCAGGAACTGCGACCACTGCTGGCTCTGGGCCAGATAGGTCAGATAGCTGCGCTCCAGCCGGTTGGACTGGGGGGTATCTCCATGCTGGCGGATAAAGCGGGTCACATCGTTGTAATCCGCCGCCCCCGGACGAAAGGCGAGCTGATAGTAATCGAGGTAAGGGAGCAGGGGGTAATGGGTCAACCGGGCACGAATTTGCTGGAAACGGGCCTGATCATTGGCCCGTACGGCGTCATACGCCTGACGGTAGAGCGTCTGGTCGGCAGTCTGCGCCATCAGGGTCGGCACGAACAGCGCCGACAAAACAATTCCCCATACAGCTTTCACTGAGCATCTCCATTGAGGGCAATACACCGCCCGCTGGCGGTGGGTCTACTGCCTCTCATTCTACCCGTTGCCGGGCAGCGCTACAGCGGGGAGCAGGGACTATTTTTCTGCCTCGCTCAGCTGCATTTCACGCAGTTGCTCCGGTCTGGTCAGCCGCTGTACATATTTCTCCAGATAGGGCACCGGCAGCGGCTTGGAGGCGAGATAGCCCTGATAGAAACTGCACCCCTGCGCCTTGAGAAACTCCAGTTGCTGGCGGGATTCCACCCCTTCCGCCGTGACGTTGAACCCCATATGTCGAGCCATGGCGATCACCGCCTCGACGATGGCCATGTTGTCGCCATCTTTCGGGATGTCCTGAATGAAGGAGCGGTCGATCTTGAGCTCATCGGCAGGCAGCCGCTTGAGGTAGCTCAGGGAGGAGTAACCGGCGCCAAAATCGTCGATGGCAAAGCTGATGCCGAGCTCCTTGAGCTCGGTCATCTTGCTGATGGTGTCCTCGGCATGACCCAGCACCACGGACTCGGTGATCTCCAGATTGAGGCAGGCCGGATCCATGCCGGTTTGCGCCAACACATCGTGGATCCGCTCGACAAAATCGGTGGCATGGAACTGCTTGGCACTGACGTTGACCGAGATCTGCGGAATGTGGATGCCGTTTTCCTCCCACAGCACATACTGGGCGCACGCCTCGTGCAGCACCCAGTTGCCGATATCGACAATCAGGTCCGTCTCCTCGGCAATGGGAATAAATTCGGCCGGCGAGACCAGCGAGCGACCGGCTGGCTGCCAGCGAATGAGCGCCTCGACACCAATGATATCGCCGCCATCGACCATATGCTGGGGCTGATAGTAGAGGGTCAGCTCTTGCTGGCTGAGGGCGTTGCGCAATTCGTTGTGAATGAGCAGACGGCGATCCGCCTGCTGCTGCATCGAGGCATCGAAGAAGCGACGGGTCTTGCGGCCAGCGGACTTGGCCTGATACATGGCGGTATCCGCCTGCTTGAGCAGATCATCGACCCCCTGCTCCCGATCCGGAAACAGGGTAATGCCGACGCTGGCACCGATGTGCAGCACCTGCCCCACATAGGTATAAGGAGCGGCAATCTCGGTGATGAGCCGCTCGGCAATGATATCGGCCTGCATCTCCGCCTGGGGCGGGCTGGCCGAGAGCGATGGCAGCAACAGAACAAACTCGTCACCACCGAGGCGGGCCAGACAATCCCCCTGTCGCACCAACCGTTTGAGACGGGCGGCGACCTCCTTGAGCAGCCAGTCACCGGTGGCGTGGCCGAGGGAGTCGTTGATGGTCTTGAAGTGATCGAGATCGATAAAGAGCAGCGCGCCAATCAAGCCATCGCGGGTCGCCTCGTTGAAGGCCTGCACCAGAGTCTCGTGGAGCTGACGGCGATTGGGCAATCCGGTCAGCTCGTCGTAATAGGCGAGATCCTGAATGCGTCGCTCGGCCGCCTTGCGCTCGGAGATATCCTCGAAGCAGATGACAAAGTGGCTGATCACCCCCTTCTCGTCCTGCACCGGCGTCACTATCTCCCACTGGGGATAGGTGTGACCATCGACATGGCGACGCTGGGTCTCCCCCTGCCAGCGGCTGAGGGTATTGAGCTCGTAGCCGAGCCCCCCCAGATTTGGCCAGAGATCCTCTTCCAGATGCAGGCCCAGCACCGACTGGCTGTCAAAGCCGGTGATCTGACTGAAGGCGTTGTTGACCCGCAGGATCTTGAACCCCGGATCCGTGATGATGATCCCTTCGTGGGTCTCGAATGCAACGGCAGAGAGGCGCATCTGGGCATCGGATTGCAGACGCTCCAGCTCGGCCACCATCCGTACCGAGAAGGTATTGAGCACCGAGGTGAGATTGCTGGTATCTGCCGGGGCCGAATAGAGCAGCGCCAGATGGCCCAGAAGTTGGCCTCTGGCATCAAACAGCGGCTGACCGTAGTAAGTCTGCCCGGCCGCCAGCCAGGGTTGATACTCCTGCGACTCATCGATCACCTCGAAACAGATGGCCCCTTGCTTGTAGAGCTCCTGACAGGGGGAGCCCGCCAGCGGATAGTCCTTCTGCGCCAGCCCGTCGGCGGCCAGTACTTTGACCCGATCTGCACCGCACAACTCACCCACCCAGACCGCATCCACCTTGAGGATATGAGCCAGCTGGCTAACCAGGGTATTGAAGAAATCGAGCCCGGTGCGGGCAGAGAGCGCCTGCGCCAACTGGGTGAGCAGGGTGGTTTGCAGCAATGGCAAAGAGAGGTTGAGGGAGGAGACTGCACTGTTGGCGGTATCAAGAGGGGCCAGCCAGCCACAGCAGATCTGCTGGGTGGGCACAAACTGACCGCTCCAGAGCACATGGTTGAGCTGCCCCTGATCATCTTTCAGATGACCGATAAACTGTTCAGGCAGATGTGATTCATGAAGCCGGACGAGAAAGTCGGCAAAGCCTGCCTCGTCTTCCGGTAACAAGCTAGCGGCCCAGGGATGATTGCCCTCCCCTTGCCACTGCTGGTAGGCCCCCTGATCAGAGAGACTCCACTGATCATGCTGCCGATCGAAAAACCACATGACTTGCGTGGCCTGCTGCTTCATTTACCACTCCAACACAACAACCAACCACGTTTGATGTCCAATCAGGCATAGCAACGCCCCCTGCATCCGCTCATCAGATCAGAGGTTGCGAGGAAAGAGTACAAACATGCGATATCAAGCAGTGGAAACCGGACATGAGGTCGACACGAAGTGCTGCCAAGAAGGGACAGAAACGATCCTATTCCCGTCATACTGCCTGCCAGTTTCATGGAGCTCAAGCTGTTTTTGGCACGAAACCGGAAAAGATCACAATTTATAAGTTGCTGAATAGCCAAGGGAAGGTTATGTGACATGGATCACATTTCAATCTTTACCAATGAGTAATCTGAAGGTGAAGACACAAGCAAGACGACCCGAAGGGGGCCAATATGAAAATCGAAATTACCAGCAAAATCATCGACATCACCCCGGCTATCCGCGAGCGCATCGAATCCCGTTTTGAAAAGCTCGAACGTCTTCAGGTGCCTCTCATCACACCCCATGTGATTGTTTCCAAAGAGCGTCTGATGTTCACTGTCGAAGCCAGTGCTGGCATCCCCAACGGCAAACTGTTTGCCCAGGCAGAGCATGAGGATCTCTACGCCGCCATCAACGAACTGGGGCAAAAACTGGAGCGCCAACTCAACCGTCACACCGAAAAGCCGATTGCCCGTCGTGCCAATGCCGCGCTCAAAGAACAGCCGCAACCGGATGAAGCTGACGCTTGATAGCATGCCGCAAGGCTAAAAATTCCAAAGAGCATAAAGGCGGGGTTACCCGCCTTTTTGTTGCCTGTGATTTTCCGACAAGCATCGCGTTACACCAGTGAACAGGCGCCATCAACTAAGCCAGTGCAACCGGGTATCCACCCCCTCTTGCAAACGATCGAGGATCGGCAGCAATACCAGCGGATCCTCCTGCCTCGGCACATCGGCCAGCTTTCCTTGCAACCGCTCCCGCGCCAGCGGTGACAGGTTGTCGTAGACAGCCTCATCCAGCAAGGATTGCTTGACCGCCAGCGGCGGCGTTTGCAGCGCCAGCCAGAGCCGCACATCCACCATGCTTCCCCCCTGTTGCAACCGCTCATTGATGGCACTGCAGTCACTCCCAGCCCCTTCAGCCACCAGCACCTCTGCCGGTCTCAGGTCAAAGTGCATACGCCAGTCACGGCTCTGGGAAGTGGCCGCCGGTTTGGCATCAAACCAGGGCTGCTCCTCCACCGCGTCGGTCAGCAGGGCCAGATGCAACCGGAAATCCGCCCGATCGCCATGTTGCAGGTCACGGTTGAGGCGCTGTCCCAACTGGCCCTCATCGACGAGCAGGTGATTACGGATTGAACTGGGCAGCATGAGATAACTCTCGAAAATGGCGATTTCACTGGTTATCGGCCACAAATCCAATTCTTTTAATGGAAAAATCCTGCTTGGGGGTTCACAAAACCGGAAGATCTGTTAGTATGCGCCTCGCACTTGTGGAGGGGTTCCCGAGCGGCCAAAGGGATCAGACTGTAAATCTGACGGCTCTGCCTTCGAAGGTTCGAATCCTTC